>NZ_JBIBUW010000021.1:0-115868 GCF_043079785.1 Streptomyces sp. NPDC015139
GAGTTGCCTGCGTGTCACGACCACAGTCCTACCGGGTTCCACCCCACGAAGAGGCCAGAACCCAGGAACTGATCACGACACCACACAGGCCCTAGACGGCCGCCCGGCCCGACGCCCAAGGACCTGTCATGACAGAAGCCTCGCTGGTCAACCGGATCACCGACTTCGCGAACCGCGCCGACCCGTACCCGCTGTACGAGGAGCTCCGCGCCACCCCGGTGCTGCACGAGGAGGAGGGCGGCCCCTACGTCCTCAGCTCGTACTACGACATCAAGGCCCTGTTCCACGATCCGCGGATCAGCTCCGACGCCGCCAACGTGGCCGCCTCGGGGCGCGACGCGCTGAACGACCTGCAGGAGACGGGCGGGCTGCCGCCGTCCTTCCTGCGCCTGGACCCGCCCGAGCACGACCGGCTGCGGCGCATCGCCAACAGCGGCTTCGGGCCGCCCCACCGGCCCCGCCGGGTCGACAACCTGCGGGGCGACATGGCGGCGACGGTCACCCACCTGATCGACGGCTTCGGCGACGCCCGGCAGGTCGACCTGGTCGACCAGTTCGCCTATCCGTTCCCGGTGACGGTGATCTGCCGGCTGCTCGGGGTGCCCCGGGAGGACGAGCCGAAGTTCCGCGCCTGGGTCGACCCGCTGGTCGCGAGCCTCGACCCCGACACCCGGCAGGGCGCGGACGAGGAGTTCCTGAACTCCCTGCAGGAGTCGCGGATGGCGCTCGGCATGTATCTGGCCGGCCTGGCCGAGCAGCGCACCAAGGAACCGCAGGACGACCTGCTCTCCGACCTGGTGCGCAGCGACGGCCCGAACGGCTCCATGACGATGATGGAGGTGCTCAGCACCGCCGTGCTGCTGCTGATCGCCGGCCACGAGACGACGGTCAACCTCATCACCAACGGCATGCTCACCCTGCTGCGCCATCCGGACGTCCTGCGCCGGCTGCGGGAGGAGCCGACGCTGGCGGTCAACATCGTGGAGGAGCTGCTGCGGTACGAGCCGCCGGTACAGATCGTGCCGCAGCGCACCTGCATCGCCGACATCGAGGTGCGCGGGGTCACCATCCCCAAGGGGTCGCGCATCTGGCTGATGATCGCGGCCGGCAACCGGGACCCGGAGCGGTTCAAGAACCCCGAGCGGTTCGACCCGGACCGGGAGGACATCCAGCACCTCGGCTTCGGCAGCGGCATCCACAGCTGCTTCGGCGCTCCGCTGGCCCGGCTGGAGACGCAGATCGCCCTGACCGAGCTGGCCCGCCGGCTGGAGAACCCGCGGCTGGTCGAGGATCCCCCGCCGTACCGGCCGAACGCGGTGCTGCGCGGCCCGCGGCACCTGAACATCGCCTTCGACGACCTGCGTTGAGGTTGTGCCGGGCCGAGCGGCCCGTCAGCCGGCGAGCCGTCTGAGCTGCACCAGGCCGACCCAGGTCTCGGGTCGCGGGGTGGCCCAGGCGGCTCGCACCGCGTAGGGGCCCGCATCCAGCGGGATGCGGAGGTGTTCGATGCGCGGGGTGTCGCCGCCCTGCCGGGCCGAGTCGAAGAGGACGACGGGGCCGGGAACGGTCCAGCGGACCTCGTCGCCCCACTCGGCCTCGGCGAGCGCGGCCGGGACGGCGGCGAGCAGTTCGTCCTCGGAGTCCGCGGCCGACCAGCGCACGAGGGTGTGGTGCTCGGGCAGGTAGGAGGTGGAGGCCGGCTCGTCGCCGAGGACGAGGGCCGCGCTGTCGCCGACCGGCAGCAGGCCGATGTGTCCGGCGACCTCGCACGCCCGGTCGTAGTCCGTGTCGAGTTCCTCGGTGTCGGCACCCGCCCAGAACGGCAGGACCGTCTCCGGTACGGCTATCAGCGGACCGCCGCCCGACTCCACCCACTCCAGCACGCCTGGATCCGCGTATCGAGCCATGGCGCAAGAACCTACACGGCGGGCCGTCAGCAGCCGCACTCGCCTTCCACGGGTGCCGTCAGCGGGTCGGCGTCCCGGCGGGCCGGCCCCTGCCAGGTCTCGTAGGGGAAGCCCTCACGGACCCAGTACTCGAAGCCGCCGAGCATCTCCTTGACGCGGAAGCCGAGTTCGGCGAGGGCGAGGGCGGCGCGGGTGGCGCCGTTGCAGCCGGGTCCCCAGCAGTACGTCACGACGGGCACGGACCGGTCGAGGAGCCGCTCGGCCTGCTCGGGGACGAGCGCGGTCGGCAGGTGCACGGCGCCGGGGACGTGGCCCTGGTCCCAGGACGCGGTGGAGCGGGTGTCGACGACGGCGAAGCCGGGGTCGGTGCCGGCCGTGAGGGCGGCGGCCACGTCGGAGACGTCGGCGTGGAAGGCGAGGCTCGCCCGGAAGTGGGCGGCGGCCTCGGCGGGAGCCGCGGGGGCGACACGGAGGACGGGGTTCTCGGAGGCGTGAGTGATCATGCAGGGAAATCTACGGTCCGGCGCCCGCGCCCTGAAGGGACGATCCACGGGCCTGCCCTTGCCCGGCCGGGGATTCCCCTGCTATCCATCCGGGATGACCGTGTATTCCCCGGACGCCACCGACTGGCGCATCCTCGAAGTCCTCCAGCGCGAGGGACGGGCCAGCTACGCCGAACTGGCCCGGGCGGTCTCCATGTCGCCGAGTGCCGTCACCGAACGGGTCCGGCGGCTGGAGGAGGCGGGCGTCATCCAGGGGTACGCGGCGGTCGTCGACCCCGAGCGGCTCGGCCTGCCGATACTGGCGTTCGTGCGGCTCAGGTACCCGAACGGCAACTACAGGCCGTTCCACGACCTGGTCGCGGCGACGCCCGAGATCCTGGAGGCCCACCACGTCACCGGCGACGACTGCTTCGTCATCAAGGTCACCGCGCGGTCCATGTCCCACCTGGAGGAGATCTCGGGAAAGATCGGCGCCCTGGGCTCGGTGACGACGAGCGTCGTCTACTCCTCCCCGCTGCCCCGCCGCCCCCTGGGCCGCTAGGGCCTGTCGTTTGGATCATGCCCGCGTCGCGGGGCAACCGACAGGCCCTAGACCGCCCCCCGCTGCCGCAGCACCGATCCCGTTCTGCCCTTGACGACCTCCAGTTGGCCGTGGATGCGGCGGCGGAGGTCGGCGACGTGGCTGACGATGCCGACGCTGCGGTCGCGTTCGCGCAGGGAGTCGAGGACGTCCAGGACCTCGTCGAGGGTCTGGTCGTCGAGGCTGCCGAAGCCCTCGTCGATGAAGAGGGTGTCCAGGCGGACGCCGCCCGCCTCGTCGGTGACGACGTCGGCCAGGCCGAGGGCGAGCGCGAGGGAGGCGAAGAAGGTCTCGCCGCCGGACAGGGTGGCGGTGTCCCGCTCCCGCCCGGTCCAGGCGTCGACCACGTGCAGTCCGAGCCCGCTGCGGCCGCGTCCGGTGCGGTCGTCGGAGTGGACGAGGGTGTAGCGGCCCGAGGACATGCGCTGGAGGCGGACGGTCGCGGCGGCGGCGACCTGCTCCAGCCGGGCCGCCAGCACGTAGGACTCCAGACGCATCCGGCGTTCGTTGTCGGCGGAGGTGCCGGCGGTGAGGGCGGCGAGCCGGGCGACCCGGTCGTACTCGTCGCGCAGCGGCCCGAGGCGTCGTACGGCCTCGGCGGCCCGGGCGGACAGGCGGTCCAGCTCGGTGCAGCAGCGGGCGGCGGCGTCGCGCGCGGAGGCCGCCTCGCGCAGGCGGCGTTCCGCCGTGGCCGCGGTCCGCTCCGCCGCGGGCACGTCGGCGGCCGGGCGCTGGGCGGCGGCCGCGGTGTCGGCCTCGGCCAGCACCGCGCGCACGGCGGCCTCCTCCGTCTGCCAGGCGTCCAGGCGGTGCTGCAGCTCCCGGTGCGCGGCGTCGTCCAGGAGCGCCGCGGCGGCTGCCCGTGGGGTGTCGAAACCGGCCCGGTAGGCGGCGTCGGCGAGGCGGGCGTCGGCGTCCTTCAGCCGCTGGGCGGTGTCCTCGGCGGCGCGCGCGGCGTCGGCGGCCCGGGTGAGCAGCGCCGCCTGCCGTTCCAGCTGGGCGGCACGGGTGGCCACGCTGTCCGCGGTGCCGCGCGCCTGCGTCAGCTCCTCCTCCAGCAGCGTCTGTTCCCGCTCCAGGGTCTCGCGCCGGGTGAGGCGGGAGGCGGTGCGGACGGCGGCCTGCTGGCGGTCGGCGAGGCGCCGCTCGCGCTCCTGTTCGGCGCGCCGCAGCTCCTCGTGGGCGGCGTGCAGCGCGGAGGCGTCTCGGCGGGCGCGGGCGTGCTCCCGCTCCAGCTCCGCCGTCTGCGCCTCGAGCCGGTCGGTGGGTGTGTCGCCGGCCTCGGCGGTGGCGGCGGCCAGGGCCTCGCGGACGACGCCGAGGCGCCGTTCGTCGTCGGCGTGCTGCCGGTCCGCCTGCCGCGAGTCCGCGTGGGCCCGTTCCTCGGCCTCCCGGTCGACGTGTCCGGCAACCTTGCGGGCCGGTGCGGGGTGCTCGGTGGCGCCGCACACCGCGCAGGGCTCGCCGTCGGTGAGGTGGGCGGCGAGTTCGGCGGCGATGCCGTTCAGGCGCTGTTCCTTGAGGTCCAGCCAGTGGGCGCGGGCGTCGAGGGCGCTCTGCTCGGAGGCGCGGGCGCGCCGCCCGGCCGCTTCCAGGTCGGCGGCCAGCTCGTCCCGGGTGCGGGCGGCGGCGAGCCGGGCCGCCATCGGCTCCTGCCGTACGGCGAGCTGTTCGGCGCGGGTGGCGGCCTCCTGGGCGGAGTCGATGCGCGTCTGCAGGGCCGCGCGCGTGGTGTCCCAGTCCGTGAGCCAGGACTCGGCCTCGCGCAGCACGTCGTCGTCGGCGCGCTCCTGCCGGTCGAGCCCGGCCCGCTCCTCGATCAGGGCGGCGAGCCGCTGCTCGGCGCGCCGGGCGGCGTCCAGACCGCCCAGTTCCTCGGCGGCCCGGCGGGCGGCACCGGCGAGCGATCCGGCGTCGGCGTCGGCGTAGGAGTCGGGCAGCAGGCCGCGCGCGTGCGCCTCGGCCCGGTCGGCCCGGTGGTGCTCCTCCTCGGTGACGTCCCGCAGCTCCAGCGCGGGTGCGACCGACTCCGCCTTGCGGGAGCGCTCCATGCGCTGCTGGGCCTCGCGGTGCGCACCGGCCCGCTCCTGGAGGCCCTCGGCGCGCCGGCGTGCCTCGGCGAACCGGTCCTGCAGCCGGGCGAGTTCGCGGGCGTCACCGAGGACGCGCCGGGCCTCGGTGTGGGCGGACTCGGCGGCGCCGAGGCGGCAGTGGGCGACGGTGAGGCGTTCGCGGGCGGTCGCCCGGGCGACGGCGGCCGCCTGGAGGACGGCCTCGGCCAGGCCGGGCTCGCCGGGTGCCAGCTCGGGCAGCTCCATCGCGTCCCCGGCCGCCTGCTGCATGCGGTGGGCGTCGGCGAGCAGCGTCGCGTCACCCTCCCGCACGCGTGCCTCGGTGGTGCGCCGGCGTTCGGCGAGGCGCTTCTCGACGTCGGCGAACCGCTGGGTGTCGAAGAGGCGGCCGAGCAGCCTGCCGCGGGCCTCGGCGTCGGCGCGCAGGAAACGGGCGAAGTCGCCCTGGGGCAGCAGGACGACCTGGCAGAACTGCTCGCGGCTCATACCGAGCAGCTGGGTGACCTCCTCGCCGATCTCCTGGTGGGAGCGGCTGCGGTCCTTCCAGGCGCGGGCGGTGGAGTCGTACTCGCGCAGCCAGGTCTGCGCCTTGTCGACGGTGCTTCCCTTGCCGCGCAGCTTGGGCCGCTCCCACGGCGGCTGCCGGGTGATCTCCAGCCGGCGTCCGGCGACGGTCAGTTCGAGGCGGATCTCGGTACGGGTGCCGGTCTCGGCGTGGTCGCTGCGCAGGTTCATGCCCTGGCCGCTCTGGCGGGCGCCGGGCACGGAACCGTAGAGGGCGTAGCAGACGGCGTCGAGGACGGAGGTCTTGCCCGCGCCGGTCGGGCCGTGCAGCAGGAAGAGCCCGGCGGCGGACAGGGCGTCGAAGTCGACGCGCTGCGAGCCGCCGAAGGGCCCGAAGGCGGTGATGTCGAGCCGGTGCAGCCTCACCGGGCCACCTCCCGTACGGCGTGGTCGGCGCGGACCGTGTCGAAGGCGTCCCGCAGCACGGCCGTCTCCCGCTCGTCGGGGCCGGCGCCGCGGACGTGGGCGACGAAGTCCTGGGCGATCTGCTGGTCGCTGCGGCCCGCGAGCCGCCGGGCGTACGACACCTGGGGGTCGTCCGGGCCCCGCTCGGGGGCGAAGACGAGGCTGAGGGTGTGCGGGAAGCGCTCGGTGAGCCGGGCCATGGGGTCGGCCGGGCGGACCGCGTCGGTGAGGGTGGCCTCGACCCACGCCTCCTCGTGGTGCGTCAGTTCCGGGTCGGCGAGGAGGTCCTCCAGGGTGCCGCGGATCCGGGCGAGCGGGCGCGGGAGGGGGCAGTCGAGGCGCTCGGCGGCGACGGAGCCGTCGGCGGCGAGGTCGACCAGCCACATGCTCTTGCGGTGGCCGGTCTCGGAGAAGGAGTAGGCCAGCGGGGAGCCCGAGTAGCGCACGCGCTCGGTGATCGTCTGGCAGCCGTGCAGATGCCCGAGCGCCGCGTAGTCGACGCCGTCGAA
This sequence comes from Streptomyces sp. NPDC015139, assembly GCF_043079785.1. Lineage (NCBI taxonomy): Bacteria > Bacillati > Actinomycetota > Actinomycetes > Kitasatosporales > Streptomycetaceae > Streptomyces > Streptomyces sp. NPDC015139. The sequence continues at coordinate 6,541 of NZ_JBIBUW010000021.1, forward strand.
GATCCCCGCGGGTACGGCGGCCACTCCGCCGACGGTGATGTCCCGTTCGCTGTCGCTCCCCTGGCCGCCGGTGACGAAGGCGTGGGCGAGGACGACGGAGCGGGTGCCCGGCGCGCGCGTGGCGAGGTCGGCGCGGACGCGGTCCATGGCGGCGCCGAGCACGGCCTCGTGACCGGCCCGGTCGACCGCGAACTCGTCCTTCACCAGGGTGGGTTCGAGGTACGGCAGGCCGTAGAAGGCGACGTCGCCGTGGGCGTCGGACAGCACGACGGGAGTGCCGACGGCGGACGGTTCGGTGCGCAGGTGGATGCCCGCGCGGTCGATGAGTCCCGCGCCGACGCCGAGGCGACGGGCCGAGTCGTGGTTGCCGGAGATCATCACCGTGGGCACGCCGAGACCGGCGAGGCGGTGCAGGGCCCGGTCGAACAGCTCGACCGCGGCGAGCGGCGGCACCGCGCGGTCGTACACGTCCCCGGCGACGACCACCGCGTCCACCTCGCGCTCGCGCACGGTGGCGACGAGGTGACCGATGAAATCGGCCTGGGCCCCGAGCATGTTCACCCGGTGGAAGGCCCGGCCGAGATGCCAGTCGGAGGTGTGCAGGAGTCTCATGATCCCCGAGACTAACGGCCGGGTCCGACATCACGGGCGGTAACTCCCGTCTTCCCCCCTTCGCCCGGCTCTTTCCGCACCTGGCGTCCCCGCCGCCCCGCGGTGGCGGTCGCACGGGCCCGACGGGCCGCCCGCGAACGGCCGTTGGAGTCTCGGACGAAGGGCGTGCAGGCCGCCTTCACGAGCGGACAAAACAGAAAGAAGCCGCGTTCTCGCCCATCGATGCGGACGGTTCACGTCTTTCGCCCCCTGCGTCCCGTGTGAGCGGAAGCACTCGGCGCGGGCGGGTCCCCGGAGCCCGACCGCCCCGGCTCACGCGTCGCCGTACGCCTCTCCGCCCAGTTCGAGGGTCGCCGTGCCCGCCGTCGTGTCGGCGAGCCAGGCCCGGAAGGCGTCCACGTCGGCGTCCGGCAGGCCGATCTCCAGGGTGACCGCCTCGCCGTAGCGGACGTCGCGCACCTCGCGTCCGGTGGCGCGGAGGTCGTTCTGGACCTTGCCCGCGCGCTGGTGGTCGACGGTCACCGTGGCCAGCCGGAAGCGGCGCCGGGTGATCGTGCCGAGCGTGTCCAGGGCCTCGCCGACGGATCCGCCGTAGGCGCGGATGAGTCCGCCGGCGCCGAGCTTGACGCCGCCGTAGTACCGGGTGACGACCGCGACGACGTAGCGCATGTCGCGGCGCAGGAGCATCTGGAGCATGGGGACGCCCGCGGTGCCGCCGGGTTCGCCGTCGTCGCTCGCCTTCTGCACCTGGGCGTTCGCGCCGACGACGTACGCCCAGCAGTTGTGGGAGGCGTCGGCGTGCTCCTTGCGGACGGCGGCGACGAACTCCTGCGCCTCCTGCTCGGTGGCGGCCGGGGCGAGGGCGCACAGGAAGCGGGAGCGGTTGACCTCGGTCTCGTGCACGCCCGCGCGGGCCACTGTGCGGTACTCGTCCTGCATCCCGTCAGCCTATGCGAGGCGGCCGCCGGCCATGATCGCGGTGCCGGCGCCCCCGCCCGGGGCCGGGGCGGCCTCCACGCCCTTCTTCCCCCGGCTGCTTCTTCCCCCGGCTACTTCTTCCCGCGCGGCACCATGAAGGACGTGAGCAGGGCGGTGCCCGGGCCGAGGGCGGGCCAGCCGGTGCCGCGCCAGGTCAGGACCGCGATCGCGGACGTCGGGAACTTGGCCCGCAGCCGCTCCAGCGAGTCGTCGAGTCCGTCGCCGGCCAGTTCCGTCACCAGTTCCTCGAGGCCGGGGTTGTGTCCGACCAGCAGCAGCGTCTCCACCTCCCGCGGGACCTCGCGCACGACGTCGAGCAGATCCGCCACGCCGGCCGCGTACAGCCGGCGGTCGTAGCGGACCGGGGGCGGGGTGCCCCATTCGGCGGCGGCCAGCTCCCAGGTGCGGCGGGCGCGTACGGCGGTGGAGCAGAGGGCGAGGTCGGGCAGGCCGCCGGCCTCCGCGAGGGCGCGGCCCGCGGCCGCGGCGTCCCGCAGTCCGCGCGGTGCAAGGGGTCTGCGGTGGTCCTCGACCCCCTCGGGCCAGGCGGACTTGGCGTGCCGCAGCACCATCAGACGGCGCATCGGGCCGGCGCCCGCCCGCTCGATCACGCGAGGGTCCCCAGGTCGCGGGGCAGGTCGAGGGCGAGCAGCCGGTCGGCGTAGACGTACGTCTCGAAGCGGGCGCCGTCGGGCACGCCGGGTGCGCTCTCCACGTCCCGCAGCACCTCCAGCACCGCGGGCAGGTCCAGATCGTCCTCCCAGGCTGCCCGCAGCCGTACCCGCACGTCCTCGGGCACCGGCCGCGAGGGTCTGCGCGCCCACGCGGCCACGGCGCGCCGCCAGTGGGTGAGCTGCCCTGCGGCCCGGTCGAGCCCGGCGCGGTCCAGGTGCACGGTGTCGCCGCGCGGCACCGAGAGCAGGGCCAGGCGCAGGGCGGCGGGGTCGGCGAGGAGGTCGGGCAGCGGGAGGCGCGGGGGCGCCGGGGAAGCGCCCGGCGGCACACCGGGGACGGCGTCCCGGCCCGCGTCGGAGTCCGCGGACCCGGCGCCGGGCCGGGTCCCCTCCGCACCGGCGTGCGGCCCCGGTGCCCCGGTCCACACCACCGGCGCCACGCTCGCGACCGGCCCGGGGCCCGGTACGGGGCCGTTGTCCCCGGCCACGACATGGATCGCCTGTGCCTCTCCCAGCCCGGAAGCCAGGTCGCGGCCGTCCTCGAAGGGGCGGATCGCCAGGGCCGTGGCGGCCGTGCGGAGCTCGGCCAGCCGGAGGGGCGCGGTGAGGATCGTCCAGACGGGGGTGCCGCCGAGTTCCAGGGCCCGGACGAGGAGGTCGGCGGTGAGCAGCACCCGCAGGTCGGTGGGGTCCAGGCCGGAGGCGTGGGCCTCGATACGGGTCAGGCCGCGCCGGGCGGGCGCGGCGGGGACGGGCTCACCGGTACGGGCGTCGAGGATGCGCAGCACGGGCCGAGCGTAGGCGGGCGGACGGCGCCGCGCAGGCACCTTGCCCCGATTCCGGTCACCGTGCCGGGGTACGGGGCGGGAATCAGCGTCCGGAGGGTGCTGTTGCCCGGACGAAGCAGACGGGACGCGGCCGGACGGGGAGGACCGGGCCGGCCGGCGGACCGACGACCCGACATCCCCTGGAGGCAGCCGGTGTACGGCGACGAAGCGACGATCCGCAGGATTCTGACCGAGGTGGGCGACACCTGGGCCGTGGTCGGCCTGTCCACCAACCGGAGCCGCGCCGCGTACGGGGTGGCGCAGGTGCTCCAGCGGTACGGGAAGCGGATCGTGCCGGTGCACCCGAAGGCCGAGACGGTGCACGGCGAGCAGGGGTACGCCACCCTCGCGGACATCCCCTTCGACGTGGACGTGGTGGACGTCTTCGTGCACAGCGAGCTGGCGGGCGCGGTGGCCGACGAGGCCGTGGCGAAGAACGCGCGGGCGGTGTGGTTCCAGCTGGGTGTGGTCGACGACGCGGCCTACGCGCGGACCCGGGAGGCGGGTCTGGAGATGGTGATGGACCGCTGCCCGGCGATCGAAATTCCCCTGTTGCGGTGACCTGTCTCACCTTCTTCTCACAATTCACCGCTGAATATTGACATTCCGAGTCGATGTCTGACCTGTACGAAGACCGTCAGCGTGGCCGTTCCCAAGACAGGCAAGATCCTGGGTCAAGTTTTTCTAAACAGTCTTTTCGTGACGCGGAATGCCTTCCTAGCCTGTGGCGTCGTTCGTTAATTCTGCGTTCATGAACTGAGAGGCCACTTGACATGGCGAAAGTCGACGCCTTGCCACAGGCCACGACGGAGTCCGGCGGTCTGCGCCGGGACGTCGGACTGATCGGTCTGATGTGGGCCTCCGTGGGCTCCATCATCGGATCCGGCTGGCTGTACGGCGCCGAGAAGGCGGTCGTCGTGGCCGGCCCCGCGGCGATCATCTCGTGGGTGATCGGCACGGTGGCCATCGTGCTGCTGGCGCTGGTGCACGCCGAACTCGGCGGCATGTTCCCGGTCGCCGGCGGCACGGCCCGCTACCCGCACTACGCCTTCGGCGGCCTGGCCGGCATGTCCTTCGGCTGGTTCGCCTGGCTCCAGGCGGCCACCGTGGCGCCGATCGAGGTCGAGGCGATGATCGGCTACGCCGGTCACTGGAAGTGGGCCCAGGGTCTGCAGCACGCCGACGGCACCCTGACGACCAGCGGATTCCTCTCGGCCGTCGTGCTGATGGCGATCTTCGTCGGTGTCAACTTCTTCGGTGTCCGCGCCCTCGCGCACACCAACAGCGCGGCCACCTGGTGGAAGATCGCCGTCCCGCTCGCGGCGATCTTCATCATCGCGGTGGGCAACTTCCACGGCAGCAACTTCACCTCGGAGGGCTTCGCGCCGTTCGGCATGAAGGGCGTCCTGGGCGCCATCAGCTCCAGCGGCATCATCTTCGCGCTGCTCGGCTTCGAGCAGGCGATCCAGCTGGCGGGCGAGAGCCGCAACCCGAAGCGTGACCTGCCGCGGGCGACCCTCGGCTCGGTGGCGATCGGCGCCGTGATCTACATCCTGCTGCAGGTCGTGTTCATCGCCGCGCTGCCGCACGCCTCGTTCGCGCACGGCTGGGCCAAGCTGGACTTCGCCGGCATCAGCGGCCCGTGGGCGGGCCTGGCGACCCTGGTGGGCCTCGGCTGGCTGGGCTGGGTGCTCTACGTCGACGCCATCATCTCTCCCGGTGGCACCGGCCTGATCTACACCACCGCCACCTCCCGCGTCTCGTTCGGCCTGGCCAAGAACGGCTACGCGCCGAAGGCGTTCGCCAAGACCGACAAGCGCGGCGTGCCGTGGTTCGGCCTGCTGATGTCGTTCGTCACCGGTGTGGTCTGCTTCCTGCCCTTCCCGAGCTGGCAGGAGCTGGTCGGCTTCATCACCTCGGCGAGCGTGCTGATGTACGCGGGCGCCCCGCTGGCGTACGGCGTCTTCTCCGACCGGCTGCCGCACCACGAGCGCCCCTACCGGCTGCCCTTCGGCAAGTTCATCTCGCCGGCGTCGTTCGTGGTCGCCAACCTGATCATCTACTGGGCCGGCTGGGACACCCTGTGGCGGCTGGGCTTCGCGATCCTGCTCGGCTACGTGCTGCTCGGTTCGTACGCCTGGTACGCCACCGCGAGGCGCCGGCCGGACGCGCCCCGGATGGACTTCAAGGCGGCGCAGTGGCTGCCCGGTTACCTGTTCGGCCTGGGCCTGATCTCCTGGCTGGGCGGCTTCGGCGGCCGTGGCACCATCCCGATGTACTGGGACATCCTGGTCGTGGCGGCCTTCTCCGTGGCCATCTACTACTGGGCCAGGGCCACCGCCTCGAAGGCGGAGGCGATCGAGCGCAGCATCGAGGAAGTCGTGGTCACGGACATGCCCGCGCACTGACCCGCTCCCGCGTCACCCACGGTGTCCCGTCGGCTCGTCCGGCGGGACACCGTCGTTATGCTGGCGTGATGTCTCCCTCCCCCCACACCGACTCCCCTTCCGCTGCCCGCTTTCCGGTCGTCGTCCTGGGCGCCGGACCGGCCGGTCTGACCGTCGGCAACGTCCTGCGCGCCGCCGGTGTCGACTGTCTGGTCCTGGAGACCGAGACCCGTGCGTTCATCGAGCAGCGGCCCCGCGCCGGCGTCATCGAGGAGTGGGCCGTACGCGGTCTCGAACGGCGCGGGCTGGCCGGCGGCCTGCTTCGCCGCGCGGAACGGCAGACCGAGTTCGAGTTCCGCTTCGAAGGCCGGGGCCACCGCTTCCCGTACCAGGAACTGACGGGACGTCATCACTGGGTGTACCCGCAGCCGCTGCTCGTGACCGACCTCGTGCGTGAGTACGCCGACGTGCGCGGCGGCGAGATCCGCTTCGGCGTGCGCGACGTACGCCTGCACGACCTGGACTCCGACCGGCCCTCCGTGTCGTACACCGACCCGGACAGCGGCGAACGCCGGCAGGTGACCTGCGATTTCGTCGCCGGTTGCGACGGGGCCCGCGGGGCGAGCCGGGCCGCGTTGCCCGCGCGGGCGCGGACGTCCCGGTACGACTACGGCATCGGCTGGCTGGCGCTGCTGGCCGAGGCGCCGCCGTCCGCCGACCGCGTGCTGTTCGGCATACACGCCGACGGGTTCGCCGGGCACATGCCCCGCAGCGCCGAGGTGACCCGCTACTACCTCCAGTGCCCGCCCGGCGACGACCCGGACAGCTGGTCGCACACCCGCGTCTGGGACGAACTCCAGCGGCGCCTGCACGCGGCGGACCGCCCGCCGCTCGCGGAGGGGCGACTGCTGGAGAAGCGCGTGCTGGACATGCACAACTACGTCGTCGAACCCATGGTGTTCGGCCGCCTCCTGCTGGCCGGCGACGCCGCCCATCTCGTCGCGCCGATCGCCGCGAAGGGCATGAACCTCGCGCTGCACGACGCGTTCCTGCTCGGCGACGGCCTCGTGGCCCAGCTGACCAAGGGCGACTCCGCGGGCCTGGACGGCTACTCGGAGACCTGCCTGCGGCGCGTGTGGGACTACCACGAGTTCTCCGAGTGGCTCTCCGAGATCTACCACGGCGCCTCCTCCGGCGACCCGTACCGCACCGGGACCACGCTGGCCCGGCTGCGCCGGCTGTTCACCTCGCCGGCCGCGGCGGCGGCCTTCGCCGAGCGCTACCTCGGGACGGCCACCGCGTTCTGATCCCGGTGCCGGCCGGATCAGCCGGCGGCCGCCACCGCGCTCGTGCGGCCGCCGAGGCACAGGGCCGCTCCCGCGAGGGCGAGCAGGACGACTCCGAGCGCCATGGCCAGATGGAGCCCGGCCAGCGGGGTGGCGCCCGCCGCCATGAGCGCGGTGGCGGCGGCGCTCCCGAGAACCGAACCCAACTGCCGGACCGTGCTGTTTACACCGGCGGCCGCGCCGGCGAGGTGGCCGGGAACGTGCCGCATCGCCTCGGTGGACAGCGGGGCGATCATGCAGCCGGTGCCGAGGCCCATGCACATCAGCGGCACGGTGAAGACCAGGGCCGAGGCGGAGGTCTGCGCGAGCGCTATCACCGCGACGAGCCCCGCGCAGAAGGACGCCAGCCCCACGAGCAGCACCCGCCGGCCGCCGACACGGTCGCTCAGCCGCCCGGCGAGCGGGGAGACCACGAGGGACACCAGCGGGGACGGCGCGAGCGCCAGTCCGGCGTGGACGGCGGAGAAGCCGAGCACCTGCTGGAAGTAGAGGCCGAGCGGGAGTACCGCGGTGATCAGCGCGGCGCCGATGGCACCCACGAGGAGGGTCATCACGGTGAAGCCACGGGTCGCGAACAGGGCGAAGGGGACGAGTGGTTCGGCCCCCTGCCGGCGTCGCTGGCCGCGCAGGAACAGGGCGGCGAGGAGCGCCCCGGTGACACCGAGACCGGCGATCGCGCCGTTCCACCCGTAGCGGTCGCCCTCCATCAGGGCGAAGGTCACGCAGGTCAGGGCGGCCGTGGAGAGCAGGACGCCGGGCAGGTCGAGCCGGTGGGCGCGGCCGGTGCGCAGATCCGGTACCAGCAGGAAGGTCAGTGCCAGCACCAGCAGGCCGACGGGGATGTTGACGAAGAACACCCAGCGCCAGCCGAGGGCGCTGACGAGCAGGCCGCCCAGGGTCGGCCCGGACAGGGTGGCGACACCGGCGACCGAGCCCCAGATCCCGAGGGCGGTGCCACGCCGCCCGGCCGGGAAGACGGCCATGATCAGCGCCATCGTCTGTGGCGTGAGCAGAGCCGCTCCCAGCCCCTGCACGAGCCGCGCGGCGACCAGGAAGCCCGCGTCCGGGGCCAGTCCGCAGAGCGCGCTGGCGGCGGTGAACACCGCGACGCCGACCGCGAAGAGCGTCCGCTGCCCCCGCATGTCGCCGAGCCGGGACGCGGTCACCAGGAGCGCGGCCAGCACCAGGGTGTAGCCACTGATCGTCCACATCACCTGGTCGAGCCCGGTGTGCAGGGAGCGCATCACATCCGGGACGGCGATGTTGACGATCGTCATGTCGAGAAGGGTCATGAAGAACCCGAGGGACAGGGTCACGAGGACGGCCCAGGGGTTGCCGCGGAGCTTCGTCGTGTTCGGCATGCCAAGAACCATATCCATCAGATGTAGATGCATCAAGAGGAGATGCATCTTTGGATGATGCATCTGTAGCCCGATGCATCTCTCCGAGATGTACTGTGGCGGCGTGAATGTGAGCGACCTGTTCCTGCTCGGCCAGCGCCTCCAGCGGATCGCGGAGTCGGCCGTCCCCGCCGACGGCATCGGCGAGCACTCCACGGGCACCGGCACCGTGCTGCTCGTGGCCGCCGACGTCCGCGACCATCCCCGCACAACCGTCACCGAGATCGCCAGGCGGACGGGTCTGGCGCAGAGTCAGGTCTCCAACTGCGTCGCACGGTTGCGCACCGCCGACGCCCTGCTCGCCGAACCCGATCCCCGAGACGGGCGCCGTACCCTGCTCAGCGCCACCGCCGAGCCCTCACCTCGGCTGAAGGCGGTGCGCGACGCGCCGCTCCGCCCCGCACTGTCGACTGCGACGGCGGATCCGGAAGAGGCCCTGACCCTGCTGGAACGGCTCAGCGCCCTGCTTCGGTGACCGGCCCCTCGTCGCCGGCCGTCCCCGCTTCCCCACCGCGCTCGGTGAGCCGGTGGTCCGCCGTCCGCAGCGCCTCCTCGACCAGCCGGCGCAGATGGCCGTGGCGGAGTGAGTAGATCACCCGGCGGCCCTCCTTGCGCGTGTCCACCAGGCCGGCGAGCCGCAGTCGGGCCAGGTGCTGACTGACGGCCGGGCGGGCGGCGCCGCACGCCTCGGTGAGCGTGCCGACGTCGGCCTCGCCCTCCGCCAGGGCGTGCAGCAGGGCGAGGCGGGTGCGGTCGCCCAGCAGGGAGAGGAGTTCGGCGGCGAGCGCGAACCGCTCCTCGCCCGGGTTGCGCGGGTGCGCATGGTGCGCAGGTGATAGGTGCATGCGTGCGCTCATACGCACATAATGGATCCGTGGGCGCCGCGCGTCCACTCCCGCACACCGCAAAGGGGCTCGACGTGAGTGAACGGCACCCTCATCAGCACGGGGCACACCCGCACCCGCACCCGCACGGCTCCTCCCCCGGCCCGCGCCGTCGCCTCGCCCACCTGCTCGCCCCGCACTCCCACGACACGGCCGAGAAGGTGGACCCGGCGCTGGAGTCCTCGGCACGCGGTATGCGTGCGCTGTGGGTGTCGTTGGCGGTGCTCGGGGCGACCGCACTGGCGCAGGCCGGCGTCGTGGCCGTGTCCGGGTCGGTGGCGTTGCTCGGGGACACGGTGCACAACGCGGCCGACGCGCTGACCGCCGTTCCCCTCGGCATCGCCTTCGTACTGGGGCGGCGGGCGGCGAACCGGCGGTTCACCTACGGGTACGGGCGGGCCGAGGACCTCGCGGGGCTCGTCATCGTCCTGACCATCGCCGCCTCGGCGGCCTTCGCCGGCTGGGCGGCGGTCGGGCGGCTGCTCGACCCGCGGCCGGTCACGCATCTGCCGGTGGTCGCGATCGCCGCGCTGGTCGGCTTCGCCGGGAACGAGTGGGTGGCCCGGTACCGGATCCGGGTGGGCCGGGAGATCGGCTCGGCCGCACTCGTCGCCGACGGGTTGCACGCCCGTACCGACGGATTCACCTCACTGGCCGTGCTGTTGGGCGCGGCGGGCTCCGCCCTGGGGTGGCGGGCGGCCGACCCGCTGGTGGGGCTGGCGATCACGGCGGCGATCGTGCTGGTGCTGCGGGACGCGGCGCGGGAGGTGTTCCGGCGGGTACTGGACGCGGTCGATCCGACGCTGGTGGACCGCGCCGAACGGGCGGTGCGGGAGGTACCGGGCGTGCGGGAGGTGGGCGAGCTGCGGCTGCGCTGGATCGGGCACCGGCTGCGGGCCGAACTCGCGGTCGTGGTGGACGGGGAGGCGACGCTACGGCAGGCGCACGCGATCGCCGTGGCGGCGGAACACGCGCTGCTGCACGCCGTGCCGCGCCTGACCGCCGCCCTGGTCCACGCCGACCCGGCGCCGGCCCCCGGCGAGACGGACCCGCACCTGGTCCTCGCCCATCATCTGCCGGCCTGACGAACGGACCCGCGGCCGGCCCGCCGGGAACGAGCGGAACGCCTTCGCCGGGCTCGGCACAGCCCGGCACGCCGGTGACTCAGGTGGTCCCGAGCCCCTCCAGGACCAGCGCGCCCGGAAGTTCGGCGAGGGCCTTGCCGGGGATCAGGAGCTTGCCGCGGCGGCGGCCGCTGCCCACCAGGACGTAGGGCAGGTCGACGACGGCCGAGTCGACCAGCACGGGCCAGCCGGTGGGCAGGCCGAGCGGGGTGATGCCGCCGTACTCCATGCCGGTCTCACCGGTCGCCGTCTCCATGGAGGCGAAGGAGGCCTTGCGGGCGCCGAGTTGGCGGCGGACGACGCCGTTGACGTCGACCCGGGCGGTGGAGAGGACCAGACACGCCGCGAGGGTGGTCTCGCCGCCCCGCTTGCCCGCGACCACGACGCAGTTCGCCGACCGCTCCAGCAGGTCGCGGCCGTAGTGCTCGACGAAGACGGCGGTGTCGGCCCAGCGCGGGTCGGTGTCGACGAAGAGGATCCGGTCGGCGGGGACGGCGCCCTGCCAGCTGCGTACGGCGTCGGCGACCGGCGCGGTCAGTTCGTCCAGGCAGTCCGGGGCCGGGGTGGCGGTGTCGAAGTCTCCGATGGGTGCGCGCATGGCCGCACGCTAACAAGACCCGCCCGTCCGCCGTACGGGTGTCTCACGGCACGGGCGGCACGGAGACGGCCATCACCATCTCCATCGGGGCCTCGCCCCGGTTGCCGTAGGTGTGCGGCAGGTGCGCCTCGAAGGAGGCGCTCGCGCCGGCCGGTACCACGTGGTCCTCGCCGTCCACGGTGAGGGTCAGCACGCCCGCGGTGACGTGGACCAGCTCGACGGTGCCGGCCGGGTGCGGCTCGGAGGGGCTGTTCTCGCCCGGCATCAGCCGCCAGTCCCACATCTCCAGCGGGCCGGGGGCCTCCGTGCCCGCGAGGAGGCGGTTGTAGCTGCCGGCCTCGGTGTGCCACAGGCGTACGGCCCGGTCGGCCGGGACGATGCGGACCTTGGGACCCCGCTCGTAGTCGAGAAGCGTGGTCACGCTGACGCCGAGCGCGTCACCGATCTTGACGACCGTGCCGATGCTCGGGTTGGTGCGGGCCTGCTCGATCTGGATGAGCATCCCGCGGCTGACGCCGGCCCGGGCGGCGAGCACGTCCAGGGTGAAGCCCCGCACCGTTCGCCAGTGCTTCACGTTGCGCGCCAGGGACTGGGTCAGGAGTTCGAGGTCCGACACTATCCGTCCAATATCCGAGATGGGCAAATATTTTGAATGACGCAGTTCATCAGAGTGAACTACGGTGGGACGCACCCGCTCGTTCAACAAACTGTACTGCGAGGCATCGTGACCGCCTTCTTCGCCCTGACCACCAGCCTGTTGTGGGGGCTGGCCGACTTCGGCGGCGGGCTGCTGACCCGCCGTACGCCCGCGCTGACGGTCGTGGTGGTGTCGCAGGCCGTCGCGGCGGCCGTGCTGGGCGCGGTCGTGGTCGGCACCGGCGGCTGGGGCGAGGCCGGTCCCCGGCTGTGGTTCGCGGTCGCGGCGGGTCTGGTCGGGCCGGTGGCGCTGCTCTCCTTCTACAAGGCCCTCGCGCTCGGCCCGATGGGAGTGGTCTCGCCCATCGCCACCCTCAGTGTGGCCGTCCCGGTCGGCGTGGGTCTGTTCCTCGGCGAACGCCCCGGGCTGCTCCAGGCCGCCGGCATCGCGGTGGCCGTCACCGGTGTCGTGCTCGCGGGCGGTCCGCAGCTGCGGGGTGCGGCCGTGCAGCGCCGGACGGTGCTGCTGACCCTGGTCGCGGCGCTCGGCTTCGGCACGGTGTTCGCGCTGATCACGGAGGCGTCGACGAGTGTCACCGGTCTGTTCCTGGCCCTGTTCGTGCAGCGGCTGACGAACGTCGCGGTCGGCGGGGTCGCGCTCGCCGCGTCGGTCCGGCGGGGTGGCGCCGCCGTGCCGGAGGACGGCTTCCCCTGGGCCTCGATGCCCGCGCTGGCCTTCGTGGGGCTCGCCGACGTGGCGGCGAACGGCACGTACGCGGTCGCCGCCCAGCACGGTCCGGTCACCGTGGCGGCCGTCCTCGCGTCGCTGTACCCGGTGGTGACCGCGCTGGCGGCGCGCGGCTTCCTCAGCGAGCGGCTGCGCGTGGTGCAGGCGGCGGGCGCGGGGCTCGCGCTGGTGGGCACACTCCTGCTGGCGACCGGCTGACACGGCGCGCGCGTCAGCCTTCGGACTCCAGGGCGGCGAGCCGGGCCACCGCGTCCTCGTCGAGGTCCGCCAGCGCCCGCAGCTCCGCCGGGGTGGTGCCGTCCGGGATCGGCACCGGGGCCGGCGTCCGCAGCGGCGGCTGCCAGCCGTCCTCCTGCGTCCAGCGCCGTACGACCCGCGCCGGGGCCCCGGCCACCACGGCGTGGTCGGGCACCGTGCCGCGCACGACCGCGCCGGCCGCCACGACCACGTTCCGGCCGATCCGGGCACCCGGCAGGATCACCGCGCCGGTGCCGATCCAGCAGCCCGGGCCGATCTCGACCGGCTCCATACGCGGCCACTGCCTGCCGATGGGCTGGTGGGGGTCGTCGTAGGAGTGGTTGGTGGAGGTGACGTAGACGTACGGGCCGAAGTAGCAGTCCCTGCCGATGGTGACCGTGGTGTCCGCGATGACGTGGCTGCCGCGGCCGAGGACCACCCCGTCGCCGATCCGCAGGATGGGGTCCGGACCGAGATCGAGGTCGGGCATGAGCCCTGCGGTGAGGGTGACCTGCTCGGCGATGATGCAGTGGGAGCCGAGGTTGATCCAGGGTTCGCCGAAGACCGTGCCGAGCGGGAAGGCCAGCCGGGTGGCCTCGCCGATGGAGCCGAAACGGAAGCGGCCGGGGTTCTCCGCCGACACCGCACCCGTGCGCTGCACCCAGGCCCAGCCCGTGTGCACGGCGCGCTGAAGCAGCCTGCGTCGCCAGGAGGAGAACGTGTTCTTGCGCTTCGGCACGGGGTCACGTTACTCACCGGTCGCCCCGGGCGAGAGGGCGGGCTGCTGTGATCTTCACCCCACCCGGTGCCGTACCGTGCGGGGAACCGACGGACGCGAGGAGACGGTGATGACGCAGCAGGCGCTGATCGTGGGTATCGGCGGCAAGGAGCCGCAGGTCGATCCGGAGGCGTTCGTGGCGCCCACGGCCTCCGTGATCGGTGACGTCACGCTGCACGCGGGGGCCAGTGTCTGGTACGGCGCGGTGGTGCGGGGCGACGTGGAGCGGATCACCGTGGGGGCGAGCGCGAACGTCCAGGACAACGTGACGCTGCACGCCGACCCCGGGTTCCCGGTGAACGTCGGGGAGCGCGTGTCCATCGGGCACAACGCGGTGGTGCACGGGGCGACCGTGGAGGACGACTGCCTGATCGGCATGGGGGCGACCGTGCTCAACGGTGCCGTGATCGGGGCGGGGTCGCTCGTCGCCGCCCAGGCGCTGGTGCCGCAGGGGATGGTGGTGCCGCCCGGGTCGCTGGTGGCGGGGGTGCCGGCGAAGGTCCGGCGGGAGCTGAGCGAGGAGGAGCGGCAGGGTGTGACCCTCAACGGCACGCTCTACGCCGAGCTGGCGAAGACGCACCGGGACGTGCACCAGTAGGGGCCTGGGGGAGGGCTCAGTCCCCGGCGTTCACCGGCTCCGCCTCCGGTGCCACGGTCCGGTCCTTCTGGGCCTTCTTCGCCTTGCGCTTGATGATCAGCATGGAGGCCAGTCCGATCAGCAGTGCCGCCACCAGGCCGAGGTAGGAGAACCTCTTCAGCCAGTCCTCGGCGACGACGCCCACGTAGTAGATGACGGCCGTCGTACCGCCCGCCCAGCAGATGCCGCCGAGGACGTTGGCGATCAGGAACTTCCAGTACGGCATGTGCAGCACGCCCGCGAGCGGGCCGGCGAAGATGCGCAGCAGGGCGACGAAGCGGCCGAAGAAGACGGCCCACATGCCCCACTTCTCGAAGGAGCGCTCGGCGGTCGCCACATGCCCCGCGCTGAAGTGCCTCGGGAACTTCGCGCCGAGCCAGGCCAGCAGGGGGCGTCCGCCCTTGCGGCCGATCGCGTAGCCGATGGAGTCGCCGATCACCGCGCCGGCGGTGGCACACACACCCAGTACGACGGGGTTGACGCCGGAGTGCTGCGAGGACATCAGCGCCGCCGAGACGAGGACGATCTCGCCCGGCAGGGGGATGCCCAGGCTCTCCAGCCCGATCACCAGGGCCACCACGGCGTACACCGCGGCCGCGGGCACCGAGTCCAGCCATTCCGTGACGTGCACGCCGGTTCCTCCCCTGTTCGCTGTACGGGCCGGGGTCCCGCATGCGAAGCGCACCCCATGGGAAGGCTACCTGGTCGGCGGTGAACGGCGGTTCGCACGCACCTGCCCGGCGGCACCGGACCGCCCTCGCGCATTGGGATTGCGGACATCCGCGTGTCACGCGGGAGGGGAAGGCTCCTCGCGGTTCGCCCGCCCCGCCTCCCCCAGGCCCCCGTCGCGGGGCCCGCTGCGGAAGGACGACGTCCCCGTGTCCTCAGTGTCCCCGCTCCCCCCGCTCGGCCCGGCCGCCGCTCCCCCGTGCCCCGGGCCGGGGACCGCCGCCGGGCCCGGGGCGCCCGGTTCCGGCACCGGCGCCCCCGCCCGGCCCGCCTCGCCGCTGTCCGGCCGGCCCGCGCGGCTGGCCCTGTGCCTGGCTCCCGTGCTGCTCGCCGGGGGCTGGGCCGTGACCAACCGGCCCGTCCTGTACGAGGGCGTCCGGCGGCTGTTCGCCGCCGATCCGTGGTGGCTGCTGGCCGGTGCCGGCCTCACCTGCCTGAACTGGGTGGCGGCCGCGTGCGTGCGGCAGGGGGCGCTGCCGGACCGGCTGCCTCCGGGCCGGCTGCTCGCCTCGCAGTTCGCCGCCGGTGCCGCGAACCACGTGCTGCCCGGCGGGTTGGGCGCCCATGCCGTCACCCTGCGTTTCCTGCGTGCGCGAGGGGTGCCGCTGGACCGGGCCACCGCGTCGATCGGGCTGTACTCCCTGGCGAAATCGTCCGCGAAGACGCTGGTGCTGCTGGTGTTCCTGGCGGTGTCGCCGGCCTGGCGGCGCCTCGGCGACCTGGTCCCGGACGGCCGGCTGCTGGTTCCGGCAGCTGCCGTGACGGGCGGGGTCCTCACGATCGCCGGCGTGCTGCTGACGGTCGTACGGCCGCTGCGGCGCCCGGTGACGGGACTGCTGCGATCCGCGCTCGCCGACGCACGGGCGGTGCACTCGCGGCCCTGCCGGGTGGCCGCCCTGTGGGGCGGGGCGGTCGCGATGCCGCTGGTGCAGGCGAGCACCCTGGCCTGCGTCGGGGCCTCGCTGGGGCTGGGGCTGCCGTGGGAGCAGGTGGCGCTCGCCCACCTCGCGGCGGGTACGGCGGGCGGGGCGGTGCCGGCGCCGGGCGGGCTGGCCGTGGACGCGGCGCTCGTGTGGACGCTGATCGTGTTCGGCGCCGCTCCGCCGATGGCCACCGCGACGGTGATCGGCTTCCGCGTCCTGACCGACTGGCTCCCGCTCCTGCCCGGCGCCCTGACGCTCTCCGCACTGATCCGCAGCAGGACCCTGTGAGCACCGGGCGCTCCCGGCCGGCCCCCGTTACTCGCGGCGGGCCACCAGGCGGTAGGCGTTGGACAGGCCGAGGCGGTGGGACAGGGGACGTACCGCGAACCGGTCGAGCAGGGTCGCCGCGGCCAGGGCCGGGACACCCGCGAGGAGGAGCGCGGCGCGCAGAGCGCGCCGGAGCGCACCGGGCGGCTCGGGCAGCCACGGGGCGTCCTCGCGCGGCGCGGCGCGGTCGAGGACGAGCCAGACGGCGGCGAGCAGGTCGACCGGGTCGTGCGCCTCGGCGTGCTGCTCGGCGACCACCGTGAAGCCCCGCTCGGTCAGCCGGCGCCGCAGGTTGGCGGCGGGCACGAAGTGCAGGTGCTGGGGCTGGAGCCAGGGCAGCCACCAGCGGCCGAGGAGGCGGGCGTACCGGCTGCGCGGATCCGGAACCTCGATGACGAGGTGACCGCCGGGGCGCACGGCCTCGTGGGCGGCGCGGAGTTCCCGGTCGGGGTCGGTGCTGTGCTCCAGGTAGTGGAACATGCTCACCACGTCGTAGCGGGCGGCCAGTTCGGGGGCGAGGTCCGGGAAGGCGCCGCGCCAGGCGTGGTCCACGCGGCCCTCGCGGGCGGCGAGTTCGACACCGTCGGTGAAGTCGAGCCCGTCGAACGAGGTGGCGGGCAGGACGGTGCGGGCGGCGGCGCAGAAGTGGCCGTGGCCGGTGCCGACGTCGAGCCAGGTCTTCGGTGCGGGGTCGTGCGGCAGCATGGCCTCGGCGCGGCTCCGGTACATCGCGGTACGGCCGCCGAAGGTGCCGCTCATGCGCTGTTCGCCGAGGCCGTCGTAGAAGTCCCGGTAGTAGAACTCCAGTCCCTCCTCGGTGAGCCGGGGGTTCTGGAACACATGGCCGCAGCCGGCGCAGCGGTCGAGGGTGAAGCGGCCCGGCTTGTGCTGCAGCAGGTCGGTGGTGTGCAGCCGAACCGCGAGCCGCCCCGACCCGCACCAGGGGCAGGTGGTGCGCCGGGGGGCGAAGAAGCGGTCGGTGCCGCCGGCCAGGTCCTTCCGGTAGAGGGGACGCAGGCCGGCGATGCGGTCGGACTTCGCTCGGTGGTCGCTCATCGGGTCTCCGCTGCGAGTCGTTCGAGGTGGGCCGCCGCGGCCGGGGCGCCGCCGGCCGCGCGGAACGCGGTGCGGACCCGGGCGGCGGCGGACCGGTGGGCGGGATCGTGCAGGACGGCGTCGACGGCCTCGCCGAGCCGGTCGGCGGTCACCCGGCCGAACCGGACCCGGACGCCCGCGCCCGAGTCCACGACCTGTCCGGCCACCACGGGCTGGTCGTCGCGGATCGGCGCCACGACCAGCGGGACGCCGTGCCACAGGGCCTCGCACACGGTGTTGTGGCCCGCGTGGCAGACCACGGCGTCCATCCGTGCCAGGAGCGGGAGTTGGGGCACGGACGGCAGGATCAGCATGTCCTTGTCGGCGGCCGTCGCGGGGAGCGCGCGGCCCGGATCGGCGATCACCGTCTGGACGTGGTCGGCACGGTCCCGCAGTGCGGCGGCGCACGCGGCGAGGAAGCGGCCCCCCGTGTCGGTGTTGGCCGTGCCCAGGGTCACCAGGACCTTGGCCCGGCCGTGGTCCAGCCATTCCCACGGGAAGCCGGTCGCGGCCGGACGGCCGGCGACGGAGGGTCCGACGTAGTGGATGTGCGGGGCCAACGGAGCCAGCGGGCCGATGAGTTCGGGTGTGCTGAACACCAGCAGGAGGTGCGGCGAGAAGCGCGGGTCGGCGCCGCCGGACGGGTCGCCGACGCGTGCGCGCAGTGCGGCCAGCCGCAACCGCAGCCAGTCGGCGACCTTGGGCAGACCGTCGTAGGCGCCCGTGAACTCCGCCGAGGTGGTCGCGGAGGTGGCCCACGGCAGTCCGAGGCGTTCGGCCACCAGCGCGCCGGCGAAAGCCTGCTGGTCGGCGATCACGACGTCCGGCCGGAACTCCGTGACGGCGGCCCGGACGCCCGGCGCCATCGCGTCGGCGAGCGGCAGCAGGTACCACTCCCAGAGGAACTTCAGCGCCTCCGCGCCGCGCAGCTCCGGCGGTCGTCGGGCGCCCTCGGCGCCCGGCACCGGGCCGGCGCACGCGAACACCTCGGCGTCCGCGCCCGCGAGCCGCCGTACGAGTGCGGGATCGGCGCACGCCCAGGCCACCCGGTTCCCGTGCGCGGCGAGCCGGGCGGCGACACCGACGGCGGGGTTGATGTGCCCGGTGAGCGGCGGGACGACGAAGAGGTAGGCGCTCACCGCACGCCCGCCCCGGGCCGGATGAGGTCCAGGATGTGCCCGCCGACCGTGCCGGGCGCCTCCACCAGCACCGAGTGCTCGTGTCCGGGCAGCACGACCGCCCGGAAGTCGGTCAGCAGCCGGCGTTTCAGGGGCAGCAGGTCCACCAGGTCGGAATCGCCGCCGTACACGCCCAGGACCGGGCGGCGCACGGCCCTGATCTGGGCGTCGGTGAGCACCCGGCTGGCGGGGATGTCCCGGCCGAGGGTGGTCTCGCGCACGAGCCGGGCCGCTCCCTTGGCGAGGCGGGCGGTGTGGCGGCCGCGGTGGGCGGCGATCCAGGCGAGCGCCGCGTCCTCGTCGCGGGCGAGTTCCGTCGTCACCCGGCGCAGGATGCGGCCCATCTTGGCCGCCCAGCCGGCGGTGGCGGGCTCGGACTCGATCAGCGTGAGGCTGGCGGTGCGGTCGGGGTGGCGGGCCGTGTGGCCGAACGCGATGGTGCCCCCGTAGGAGTTGCCGACGAGGTGCAGCGGCCCGGTGAGGTCCAGACGGTCCAGGAGAGACGTGAGGTCGTCGATGTTGTGGTCGAGGGTGTAGCCCCGCGACGGGCGGTCGCTGCGGCCGTGCCCGCGCAGGTCGTACATGACGACGTCGAGTCCGGCCGCCGCGAGCGCGGGTGCGACGGTGAAGTAGTGGCTGGCCAGGCTGTCCGTGAGCAGTCCGTGCACCAGGACGACCGTGGCGTGCGGGGCGCGGCCGCCGGCGGGGCCCATGCGCTGGACGTGCAGCCGGATGCCGCCCGCGTCGACCATGGCCATGGCTCAGCCCGCCTGGGCCGTCGTCAGGCTCCGCACCACGTGGTCCACGAGGCGGCCGACGGTCAGCTCGATGATCTCGTCGAACTCCATGCCGGCCAGGAACTCGGCGAGGTTGACCCGCTCCCCGTACCGCTCCTCCAGCAGGCCCGCCAGCGTGACGAGGTCGATGCTCTCCAGCTCCAGGTCACGGTTGAAGGAGGTGGCCATGCCGATCGCCACGTCGTCGTCGCCGTACTCCGCCAGCACCGTGCGGAGCATGCCGGTGACGTCGGCGAGCACGGTGTCCGTGGTGTGCCGCGCCGGGGCCGGCTGGATGGGGTTCATCGGGCGTTCTCCTCGGCTGCGGTGGGGGGTTGTCCTCGGTCCGGACCGTGGTCCCGACCGTGGTCGGCTCGTCCGTCGTCGGCCGCGGGCCCGGTCGTCCAGGCCACCACGTAGCCGCGCGCCGGCAGGGCGGGTGGGTTGTGCGCGGGTGCGCAGTGCACGGTGTAGGCGCGTTCCAGGCGGCCGGCGACGAGCAGCCTGCCGCCGTCCGGGGCGGCCTCCAGCACGGTGAAGTCCCGGGGACGGCCGCCGAATCCGACGCCCTCGGCCTTCGCGACCGCTTCCTTGGCGGCCCAGAAGCGGGTGAACCACAGGGCCCCGGCTCCGGGTCCGTCCGCCGACCGGTCCCGCAGGAGCCGCAGTTCGGCCGGGCCCAGCGCGGTACCGAGGGTCGCCGGGTCACGGTCGGTGACCTCCTCGACGTCGATGCCCGGGCCGGGGCGGGGAGAGTGCGGCCGTACGATCGCCACACCCGCCTCGGCCCGGTGGGCGAGGGACACGTCCAGCGGGGGCAGGGTGCGGCCGTGCACCCCGGTGACGTAGGGGCGGCCGAGTGCGTCGTTGCGGACCTGGATCTCGGCCGGGAAGACGGGCCCTTCGCCGTGCTGCCAGAGCCACTGCCGTACGGCGTCCTTGACCGCGATCCGGCCCAGCAGCCACTGCCGGCGGCCGCGCGGTGGCCGGCCCGCGTACTCGGCCCGCTCCGCACCGCCCAGCGAGTTGCGCATGATCAGCTCGCGTGAGGCGAGGTCCGGCCACCGCTCGTGCACCAGGGCCCAGCCGCCGGTCCGGGCCGCGGACAGGGTGTGGCGCTCGGGGAAGCGTTCGACCGGCCTGGTCGTCGGGTCGTTGTCGAAGCGGCGGTCCTGCCAGCCGCCGAGCACGGCCCACACCCTGCCGCCCGCGGTCAGCTCGGCGTCCGCCTCCAGCAGGGTGTCGGTGAGCGAGGTGATCCGCACCAGGCAGCGGACCTTGGTGCCGGGCGCCGGGTGAGGTCCGTGGAAGCGCAACTGCCCGATCTGGACGGGGAAGACGACGGTCCGCTCGGTACGGGTCGCCATGATCCAGTAGCCGAGGAGCTGGCCCACGTTGTCCAGCAGGGCGCCCGGTGCCGCGGGTGCGGTGATCACGCCCCGGATGTGCCGCTCGCCGATCGCGGTCAGCTCCGTCAGGCCCTGGAATCCCGGGCCGTGGAACATCCAGCGGTCCCGGTAGAGCTGGGCGGCCGTGTGGTCCGGGACGCGCTCGGGGGTGTCCGGGAGGGGGTGGGGCGGAGGCGGTGCCGGGTGGTGCGGGGCGAGTTCGACCACGGCGCGTGCCGTCGGCCCGAACGTGACCTCCACCCGGTCGGGGTGCCCGGGCACCGGGGTGACGGCGACCGCCACGTCGACCGGGGGTGTCGCGGTGAGCCACCGGTCGAACCGGGCCCCGTGCACGGCGACCGCCCGCAGCCCGGGTCTCGCCCGCTCCGCCGCGTCCGTCATGTGCCGCACGATCGTGGTGGCGGGCACCACCGGCCAGCGGTCCGCCACCTCCGGCCAGCCGGGACGCTGCGGGAAGAAGCAGTGGTCGAGGAGGTGGGGCATGGTCTGCGGGGAGACGCGGAGGGTGGTGACGGCGGAGCCGGCCGCCCGTTTTGGCGGTGATACCGGTGTGGTGTCCGTGGGCGGGTTCCGGCTCGCGGCCGCCGCCGTCTCCGGGCGCGCCGGAACGGCGGGCGCCGTGTTGCGCCCGTCGTGCGCCGCGATCAGCCGCGCCGCCGTGTCCGCGGTGTCCTGGAGCAGGGCCGTGAGTTCCGCGGCGGCCGGGAAGCGCGTGGCGAGTCCGTCCAGCGCGGCGGGCACGCCCGCCGTGTGCGCGACGGGCCGCAGGTCCGCGCGCAGGTCGGCGAGGCCGGGTCCGTCCAGCGACACGAGGGCGCCGCCGAGGTCGAGCCGCACCGGGGGGCGTCCGGCGGGAGGCCGGGACGCCGTCGGACGGCCCGGTACGTGCTCGGCGGGCATCGGCCGCTCGCCCGGCGGCGGCTGCTCCGCGTACGGCAGGTGTGCGACAGGGGGCCGGGGCGACGGTGTGAGCGCGGGGACGGCCGGGGCCACTGCCGCGCCCGCCGTCCACAACGCCGTGGCCGCGCGCCGCAGTTGGGCCAGCCCGCCGTGGTGGGCCGAGTTGGCGGCGACGGCCAGGTGGTCGCGGTCGCCGAGGGTGTCGCCGATCAGGGAGGTGAGCCTGCCCGGCCCGGTCTGGACGAAGACGCGATGCCCGTCGGCGTACAGGGCCTCGACGAGTGCGCGGAAGCGGACGGGTTCCAGCAGGTGCCGCACGAACAGCCGCCGCACCGCCGACTCGGCCTCGGGGAAGGGCGCCGCGGTGGTCCCGGACCAGACCGGCACCGTCGGCGGGTGGAGCCGGAAGCGTTCGGCTGCCCGCTCGATGGGGGCCAGGTACGGTTCGAGCATCGGTGTGTGGAAGCCGGAGCGGAAGGGCAGCACCTGGCAGATCACGCCCCGCGCGCGGAACGACCGTACGAAGTCCTCCACCGCCGCGTCCGGCCCGCACACCATGGACTGGCGTGGTGCGTTGTCGTGGGAGAGGACGATCCCGGAGCCCGTCCAGGACTCGGCGAGCGCGGCGCGGACCTGTGCGGCGGACGCGCCGACGGCCGCGAAGGCGAGACCGGGGACGGTCACCGTGTCCGGGTCGAACTCCGCCATGAAGGCGTCCACTTCGGCGGCCGAGTACATCCCGGCGGCCACCATCGCCGTCCACTCACCGACGCTGTGCCCGGCGACCGCGTCCGGTGCGACGCCCATGCGGCGCAGCGCCCGGTCGAGCAGCCGGCCCACGCCCACCACGCCGAAGCCGTGCCGTCCGACGTCGTCGACCCGTACGTCCGGGCCGGTGCCGGTGTCGGAGACCGGCGCCAGGCCGAAGTGGGCGGCGATGTCGTCGGTGCGTGGTGTGAAGTCGCCCTCCAGGCCGGGGAAGACGAAGGTCAGCTTGCCCCCGCGGGCAGGGCCGAGCAGGGGGCCGGGCCGGAACCAGACGTCGTTGCGCCCCTGCCAGGCACGGCCCTTGGCGAGCGCGCGGCGGGCCAGGGCGAGCCGCTTGGCGGTCGGGTCCACTACACCGAGCCGGACGGGACCGGCGTCCGGGTGGGGCCGCACGGGGTCGAGTCCGGCGGCGAGGACGGCATGGTCGTCGGCCGCGAGGGAGGCGGCGAGGCCGTCCGGGTGCCCGGCGGCGAGCAGCAGGACGCGCTCGGGCTCGGCCACGCTGACGGAGGCCGGGGCCGGCTGCGCGGCGGGCGCCGGGGTTGAACGCGCCCGTGGCGGTTCCTCCAGCACCACGTGGGCGTTGATCCCGCCGAAGCCGAAGGCGTTCACGGCCGCCCGGCGGACCGGCCGGCCCGCGTCGGTCTCCCAGGGGGCGGCACGCTCCAGGGTGCGGAAGCGGGTGCCGGCGAGCGCGGGGTGGGGGTCGTCGCAGTGCAGGGTGGGCAGCAAGGTGCCGTGGTGCAGCGCGAGGGCCGCCTTGACCAGGCCCGCCACCCCGGCGGCCGGCATGGTGTGGCCGATCATCGACTTCACGGAGCCGAGGACCGGGCGCTCGCCGTCGCCGTGGGCCTCGCTGGGGCCGAACACCGTGGTGAGCGTGGTGAGTTCGGCCGCGTCCCCGGCGGGTGTGGCGGTGCCGTGGGCCTCCAGCAGGCCGATCGAGCCGGGGGCGGCGGGGTCGAGCCCGGCGGCCCGCCAGGCCTGCCGCACGGCCCTGGCCTGCCCGCCCGGGTCGGGGCTGACGAGGCCGGCCGTACGGCCGTCGCCGGCCACGCCCGTCCCGCGGATCACGGCGTAGACGCGGTCGCCGTCGCGTTCGGCGTCCGCGAGCCGTTTGAGGACGACGACGCCGGTGCCCTCCCCGATCAGGATGCCGTCGGCGTCGCGGTGGAAGGGCCGGATGCGCTGGCTCGGGGAGAGGGCGCGGAGCTGGGAGAAGACGCTCCAGAGGGTGATGTCGTGGCAGTGGTGCACTCCCCCGGCCAGCATCACGTCACAGCGTCCGACGGCGAGTTCGGTGACCGCCTGGTCGACGGCGACCAGTGAGGAGGCGCAGGCCGCGTCCACGGTGTAGGCGGGGCCGCGCAGGTCGAGCCGGTTGGCGATGCGGGAGGCCGCGAGGTTGGGGACGAGTCCGATCGCCGAGTCGGGGCTGTCGGGACCGAGCCGCTCGGTGAACGCCGCCCGCACGCGGTCCAGTTGGGCGCCCGACAGCTCGGGCAGCAATTCGCCCAGGGTGCGGACCAGTTGGCGGGCGGTCCGTACCCGCTGGTCCAGCCGGGCCAGGCCGGGGGTGAGGTAGCCGCCGCGGCCCAGGGTCACTCCGACCCGGTGCCGCTCGGGCAGCCGTTCCGCGCCGCCCGCGTCGGCGAGCGCCGCGGCGGCGACGTCCAGGGCGATCAGCTGGTCGGGCTCGGTGCCGGGCACGGACGCGGGCATGATGCCGTAGCGGGTGACCTCCACCTCGGCCGGGCCGTCCACGAAGCCCCCGCGACGGCAGTACACGCGGTCGGGGGCGGCGGGCCCGGCGACGGAGCCGGGATCGTAGTAGTCGGCGTCCCAGCGGTCGGCGGGGACGTCCCGGATCGCGTCGACGCCGTCCCGCAGGTTGCGCCAGTAGGCGTCGAGGCCGGGCGCGCCGGGCAGCAGCACCGCCATCCCGACGATGGCGACGGGTGTCTGGGTCTGCGTCATCTCACCAGCCCGACGCGGTGTGGACGACGGCACGGACCGCCGGGTCGCCCCAGGCGAGTTCCCGCAGCAGGGCGGCGGTGCCCTCGTCGGGGTCGATCAGCCGTACCCCGCGCCGGGCGTACTCGCGGCCGAGTTCCGCGCCGACCATGCCGGTGTGGGTACCGGACGGTGCCCACGGGCCCCAGTGCACGGTGAGCGCCCGGTTGCCCGTGCGGGCGGCCCATTGCGCGCCGAGGGTCTCCAGGGCGTCGTTGGCGGCGGCGTAGTCTGCCTGGCCGCGGTTGCCGAGGACGGCGGCGATGCTGCCGAACAGCACGGTGAACGCGGGTGCGGAGGGCAGGTCGTCCAGCGCGGCGAACAGTGCGGCGGCACCCGCCGTCTTCGTGCCGAACACGCGCTGGAAGGACTCGGGGGTCTTCTCGGCGATGAGCCGGTCCTCGATGACACCGGCGGCGAAGACGACACCGTCGAGCCGGCCGTGTTCGGCGTGGATCTCCTTGACCGCCTGGAGGACGGCGTCCCGCTCGCGGAAGTCCACCGAGCGGTAGCGGGCCGAGCTGCCGAGCCGGGTGAGTTCGGCCAGGGTCGCGGTGATCTCGCGCTGGGCGAGGACCAGTCCGGCGGCCCGGTTGATCTCGGCGGGCTTCGGCGCGCCGGGCGCGGCGGCGAGAGCGGCCCGCAGTTCGACGGGGGTGCGGGCAGTCGCGGTCGACGCGGGCTCGGGGCCGGTGGGTGCCGGGGTGCGGCCGAGCAGTTCGATGCGGCACCGGGCGGCCGCGGCGAGCGTGGCCGCGCATCTCGCGGTGATGCCGCGGGCGCCGCCGACCAGCAGCACGACGGAGTCACGGTCGAGACCGAGCGCCGCGGCCTCGGCCGCGCCCTCGCCGGCCGGCCCGGCGCCGGTGCTGCCGAGCGGGCCGAGCGGTGCGGGCACCGGCTCCAGACCCTGTCGGGCTCCGTCCGCCGTGCGCAGGACGACGGGGGCCGGTTCGGGGGCGAGCAGTTCGGCGAGTACGGCGTCGGCGACGGCCGGAGCCGAGCCGTCGTGGACGGCGACGACGCGGGCCAGGAGGTCCGGGTACTCGCGTGCGACGGTGCGGAACAGGCCGTCGAGTCCGGCGGACCGCGCTGACCCGGTCCGGTCGGCGGTGCGGACCGCGAGCAGCCGGTGCGGTCCGCGTGCCAGCGCCGCCCGCAGCACCGGGAAGGCGTCGGGCAGCACCGGGGCGTCCGGGCCGGTGAGCGCGCCCAGGTACACCACGCCGTCGAGCGGGCCGTCGGGCGTGGGGTCGCCCGCATCGAGGAGGTGGCCGCGGCCGAGGAGCCGGACGTCGGCGCCGTGCCCGGTGAGTCGTGTCGCGACGGCCTCGGCCACGTTTCCGGTGCCGCGTTCGGGAGCGGGCTCGTCCGCGCCGGGCCCCTCGCCGTCGCCGGTACCGCCGCCGAGGAGGACGAACCGGCGTCCTGCCAGGACCCGGTCCGGATCGGCAACCTCCGGTGCCGGGAGCGGAACGGGCCGCAGTTCCAGACGGCGGGGAGCCGCGACCTCCAGCCCCTCGATCCGCTCCTCGGCTCGTGCCATGGCCCGCGCCTGCCCGTCGTCGCGGGCCTCGGACCGCCGCTCGACCGGTGGATCCGCCTGGCCACCGCCGTCCGGATCGGCTCCCGTCCGCGCCGTGAGCCAGCTCGTCACCGCCGCCGCCGTACGTGCCCTGGCCAGTTCCTCCAGCTCGGCATCGTCCAGGACCCGTGCCCCGTCCGCGATGCCCAGCCGCTTGGCGAGTTCACCGGCGATCTCGGCCCGCTTGATGGAGTCGATGCTCAGGTCCGCCTCCAGGTCGAGGTCCGGCTCGATCATGTCGACGGGATAGCCGGTGCGTTCGCTGATGATCTCCAGGACGAGCCGTTCGACGTCCGGCCCGCAGGCGTCACCGTCGGCCGCCGCGGGCTCGGGCTCCGGTGGCGCCACGGCGTGCCGGACGGGTGCCGCGGGCAGTTGCCGGGGCGGGAGGGGTGGTGCGGCGGGCGCCGCCGGTTCGGCACCGAAGTAGGTGAGCAGCACATCGCGCTGGGCGGCGATCATCTCCCGGCTGGTGCGCAGGAACTCGGAGATCAGGGCGTCCCGGTCGGCGGGGGCGCCGTACGGCTGGTCGGTCGTCACAGTCGTCTCCAGGACTCGTCGGGCCGGTGCGAGGGCACCGGGCAGGAGGGCTCCGTCGGCGGTGCGGACGAGGTGACCGTCGACCGTCCAGCCGGGCCGCTCGGGTGCCGGCGTGTGCAGTGCGTCGACGGTGTCGCGTCCCCTCAGCAGCCAGGCGCTCTGCACGGGGAGTCCCGCGACGGCCAGGCGGGCGAGGGCGTCGAGCCAGCCGGGCAGGCCGCTGTCCGCACGTGGTTCGCAGGCGATCGTGCGGTGCGGGCGGTCGCCGAGTATCTGCCCGACGAGGCGGGTGAGCACCGTGCCCGGGCCCGCCTCGACGAAGGTGCGCGCGCCCGCCGCGTACATCGCCCGGATCTGCGCGGCGAATCCGACGGGGGACCCGATCTGCGCGGCGAGTTCGGCACGCACCGCGTCGGGGTCGTGCGGGTACGGCGCGGCGGTGCGGTTGGCCCACACCGGGAACTCGGGCGGCCGTACGGTCCTGTCCGCGAGGACCTCGGCGAACCGCTCCCCCGCCGCGGACACCAGCGGGCTGTGGAAGGCACAGGCCACGGGGATGCGGCGGGCGCCGAGACCGGCGGTGCGCAGCAGGCGTACGGCGCTCTCCACGTCCGCCGTGGGTCCCGATATCACGGTCTGTTCGGGCGAGTTGAGGTTGGCGACGACGACCGACCCGGGCGCCCCGGCCGCCCGAAGGGCTCGTACGACGTCCTCGGCGCCGGCGCCGACGGCCGCCATGGTGCCGGGCTCGTCCCCGGCCGCGGCCAGGATCGCGCCGGCCCGCTCGGCGCTCAGCTCCAGCAGCGTCTCCGGATCGAGGGCACCGGCCGCGGCGAGCGCGGCGAGTTCGCCGTAGCTGTGTCCGGCCGCCATGTCCGGCCGGACGCCCGCGGCGGTGAGGAAGCCGTGGGCGGCCAGGCCGGTGATGCCGAGCGCGGGCTGTGCGGTGCGGGTGTCGGTCAGGGCGGTGCGGTGGCGTTCACGGGCGGTGTCGTCGAAGGCGGCCGGCGGATAAATCAGGTCCTCGTGGACGCGGCCGAGGTGCAGGTAGTGGCGCAGTTCGGGCAGGGCGATCAGCAGGTCGCCGAGCATGCCGGTCCGCTGGCTGCCCTGGCCCGGGAACAGAAAGGCCACCTTGCCGGCCGGCGCCGGATCGGTGCGCCGGGGCCCGTCCGGCACCGCGTCGCCGTCGGTCCTGTCCGCGAGGTGGACTCCGGCAGCCGGATCGTGTTCCCCGGCGAGGATCCGGCGCAGCTGTCCGGCCAGCTCCACGGTGTCCCGGGACACGAGCGCGGCACGGACCGGTTCGTTCGAGGTGTCGGCCCGGCGTGCCGCGGCGAGGGCCAGGTCGCGCAGGCGCCAGGGGCGGCCCTCGGCCTCGGCGGCCCGGAGCAGTTCCGTGACCTCGCGGTGGGCCGCCGCCGTGTCCCGTCCCCGGAACAGGAACAGCTCGGCCGGCCAGGCGTCCATCGTCCGCCGGGGTGGATGGGCGCCCTCGTGGGCGGAGAGCACCGCGTGGAAGTTGGTGCCGCCGAAGCCGAACGCGCTGACCCCGGCGAGACGTTCGGCGGCCGGTGCCGTCCAGGGCCGGGCGCGGGTGTGGAAGACGAACGGGCTGCCGTCCTCCGCCCAGGCCGGGTTGGGGCGCTCCAGGTGCACGGTGGGCGGTGTGACCCCGGTGTACAGGGCGAGGGTGGTCTTGATCAGCCCGGCGAGGCCGGCGGCGCACTTGGTGTGCCCGATCTGCGACTTGACGGACCCCAGCGCGCAGCCCGCCGTCCTGGCTCCGGCCTCGGTGAACACCTCTCCCAGTACGGCGAGTTCGGTACGGTCGCCGACGACGGTGCCGGTGCCGTGCGCCTCGACGAGGCCGACGTCGGCGGGTGAGACACCGGCGTTGCGGTACGCGCGTTCCAGCGCGGCCCGCTGGCCCTCGGGGCGGGGCGCGGTCAGGCCGAGGGAGCGGCCGTCGCTGGCGGATCCCAGGCCCTTGACCACGCCGTAGATCCGGTCGCCGTCGCGTTCGGCGTCGGCGAGCCGCTTGAGGACCACGCAGGCCACTCCCTCACCGAGGGCGATGCCGTCGGCGGAGGCGTCGAAGGCGCGGGACCGGCCGGTCGGGGAGAGCGCGTGGACGGAGGAGAAGAGCACGTAGTCGTTGATGCCGTTGTGCAGGTCGGCGCCGCCGCACAGGACGACGTCGCTGGTGCCGGAGACGAGCTCCTTGCAGGCCACGTCGAGGGCGGCGAGGGAGGAGGCGCAGGCGGCGTCGACGGTGTAGTTGGCGCCGCCGAGGTCCAGACGGTTGGCGATCCTGCCGGAGATGACGTTGGCGAGCATGCCGGGGAAGGAGTCCTCGGTCAGCCGGGGCAGCTGCTCGTCCAGGCCGTCGGGCACCCTGCCGTAGTACGCCGGCAGGACGGCCCGCAGGGTGACGGCGTTGGACAGGTCGCTGCCCGCCTCGGCACCGAAGACGACGGACGTCCGCGAGCGGTCGAACTCCCGCCCCCGCTGGCCGTATCCGGCGTCGTCCAGTGCTCTGCGGGCCGCTTCCAGGGAGAGCAGCTGAACGGGTTCGATGCTGCCGAGGGAGGCGGGCGGGATGCCGTAGCGCAGCGGGTCGAAGGGGATGCGGGGCAGGAAGCCGCCCCAGACGGAGGCCGTGCTGCCGACGGCGTGGTGCACGGCGGGGTCCCAGCGGTCGGGCGGGACCTCGGTGACGGCGTCGTGCCCGGAGACGACGTTGGCCCAGAAGGTGGCGAGGTCGGGCGCCTGCGGGAACATGCAGGCCATGCCGACGATCGCGACGTCCAGCGGTGCGGGAGGGAGCGGTTCGGCCGTGGACCCGGGGTTCGGCCACGAGGCGTGCGCGGCCCGGGCGAGCTCGGCGGTCCGGGCGAGTGGGGCGGTGCGTGCGGCGAGGAAGTCGGCGGCGCCGTCCGTCACGGAGCGGTGCAGGTCCGCCATGCCGGTGGTGGCCGTGCGCAGAACGGCGACCTCGCCCGCCATGAACATCCCGTCGGTGAGCTGCCGTTCCTCGGCCACGGCCCGCAGGGCGCCGTCGGCGGTGCGCTCGAGGCCCTTGCTGGCGATGCGCAGGCGGCCCACGTTGAGGCGCTCCAGCGCCTCCCAGACCTCCCGGTCGGGCACGCCCGTAGTGCGTAACGCGGCTTCCCGGTCACGGTAGTCGTGCGTGAAGGGGCTGGGCACACAACGGGTCGCGTGCCCGGGTGCGGTCTCCAGCAGCGCGGTCGCGGTGGCGACGAGCACCTGGTGCTGGAACAGCGGCTGGACGGCGCCGTGGGCGACGGCCTCCTCGGTGAACAGGTAGGCGGTGCCCATGAGGACGCCGACCGCGGCACCCCGTGCGGTGAGGGGCGCGGCGAGGGCGGCGACCATGGCCGCCGACCGCTCGTCGTGGATGCCGCCCGCGAAGAAGATCTCCAGGCCGTGGGCCGCGTCGTCGCCGGGGCCCGCGGTCTCGGCCAGGAAGTCCTCGATGACGGCGAGTTGGGCCTCCCACAGCGGGAAGGAGGCCCGGGGTCCGACGTGTCCGCCGCACTCCGAGCCCTCGAAGACGAACCGGCGTGCCCCGGCGTCCAGGAACTGCCGCAGCAGCCCCGGCGACGGCACGTGCAGGAACGTGCGGATCCCGGCGCCCTCCAGCGCCTCGGCCTGGGCGGGCCGGCCGCCCGCGATGATCGCGTGCGTGGGTCGCAGTTCCCGTACGGCTTCGAGCTGGGCGTTTCTGATGTCCTCCGGTGCGAAGCCGAGCACGCCCACGCCCCAGGGCCGGCCGTCCAGCACGGCTCGCGCCTCGGTCAGCATCGACCGGGTCCGCTCGCCGTCGGCGAGGGCCAGCGCCAGGAAGGGCAGGGCCCCGTCACGGGCGACGGCCGCGGCGAAGCCCGCCTGGTCACTGACGCGGGTCATCGGCCCCTGCGCCACCGGCAGTCGGGTACCGAGGGCCCGGCTCATGACGGACCCGGGCCGCAGGGCACCGGCGAACGCGGGGTGTACGGCGTCGGCACGGCCGTGCGGTCCGGCGGCGCCGCTGGGTCCGCCGGCACCGTCCGGTCCGTCGGCGCGGTTGTTCGGCCCGGCGGCAGCGTTCGGTCCACCGGCACCGTCGTTCGGCCGGGCAGCGCTGTTCGGCCCGGCGGCACCGTTCGGTCCCGCGGTTCCGTTTTCCCGGTCGGCGCCCTCCCGTCCGGGTCCGTCGGCCGGAGCCGAGCCGTTCACCAGGTCGGCTCCGTCGGCCGGAGGCGCGTCGGCCACCAGTCCTCGGATCGCCGCGGACACGGCGCACACCACACCGCGCACGTCCGTCCACCGGTCGGCGAACCGGGCGGCCAGGAAGCCGTCCTGGCCCACCGGGAGCAGTTGGGCACGCAGGTCGCGGGCGCCCAGCAGGGGCGCGATGGTCTCCGGATCGTCGGCCGGTGGCCGGGGCGTGCCCGGTCCGCGGCGGCGCAGTACCCGATGCCCGCCCAGCACCACGGTCTCCGAGCCGTCGAGGGACCACAGCGCGGCCCTCACGGACTCGGGCAGCGAGGATTCGGCCAGGAGCGCCAGTTGGCTGTCGAGGACGACCCCGGCCGCTCCGCCCGCGACGGCGGCGGCAGCCGTGTGCGGTCCGACGCCCCCGCACGCCCAGACGGGGATGCCCGCCAACTCCTTGTCGGCGAGCAGTTGTTGCAGCAGGACGAAGGTGCTCAGCTCACCGACCCGGCCGCCGGCCTCGGCCCCCCGGGCGATCAGTCCGTGGGCACCGTCACGTACGGCCTCCCGCGCCCGCCCCGAGTCGGTCACCTCGGCCAACACCCGGTACTCGGAGCCGAGTCGGTGCACAGGCCAGGGCGCGTCAGGTGCGAGGATCACGGTGTCGGGGCCGCCGGCGAGTTCGGCGGGACCCAGGGCGCAGCGACCAGTGACCCGTACGCCGAACCGGCCCGGCGCGGCCCGTCCCAGTCTGGAGAGTTCGTCCCGGCATCTTCGGTCGCCGGTGCCCAGGTCGAGGACGCCGAGCGCGCCCGCGGCGCAGGCCGCGGCGGCGAGGGCGGCGTCGGGCTCGCCGAAGGGGGTGAGGCACAGGATCAGGTCATGGGCGCGCACAAGGGAGGTCATGATGCTCCGACACAATCGGCGAGACAGCACGGTGGGGGGTCTGTGCGGCGGGACGCTCTGGTGCGAGGCCCACGGAAACTAGCGAGGTACTTACTGGCGGGTCAATGACGCCGCAGCCATTTCGTGCGTGGTGGCATCGATTCGGCCAGGCCGCCGAATTCCCCGCAAGGAGCCGGAAATCCTGGCAATTGACCGGCCCGGTCTCGCCGTACGGCGGTCCGGTGCGGGGTGTCACACCGGCACAAGCCCGCCAAAGCGTGCGCGTCGTTCACCGCGCCCTCATGCGGACGCAACGCGTCACTACACCGGGACGACGTCTGTAAATTCCGCATGACCTCCGCCCCGTGGCGCGAACCCGGCCGGTGGAAGTCCTCAGTAACTGACGAACCGTCAGGCGGGTGGGTCGGCAATCCGGAGCCCTGTGGGAATCCGCAGGTCAGTACGTGTACACCAGCCGGAAAGCCCGAAGGGCCACCCCTCGGGGTGACCCTTCACGACGTGCCGGGGCCCTCCGGTGTCAGCCGGAGGACGGGCCCAGGACAGCCGGTACGGAAGCGCCGGTAAGCGGCGGCGTCAGCCCGCCCGCGACGGGCGATCTCAGCCGGCCGGAGACCGAGGCGACGAGATCACCGACCGGCGCCGGCACGCCACCGCCGGCGGACGGCCGCCGCTGATGCTCCGCGCCCGCCTGGGCGATGCGCGGAGCCGGGTCACCCTGCCCGGGGCCGCCGCTCTCCCCCTCGGGGGTCACGCGAGGCGTATCGGCGTCTCTTCGCCCTGCGGGCACCCGTCCGCCCCCACCCTCCGCCGGCTGCGACGGCCGGCCCTGCGGCGCCGGTGGCGACGGCGCTCCGCCGTCGGAGTGCGGCAGCCCGTGCGCGCCCGTCTCCAGCAGCCATCGCTGCGCCGGCGAGCCGTTCCGGTCCGCGATCCCCACCCGGGTGGCCGACCCGCCCGAACCCGGCGTCAGCACGAGGCCCGGGTGCCCACGAAGGAGGAACTCCCCGCGCACGGTGATGTCGTAGGACGTCTCCGCCGTGCGCACCCCACAGCCGTCCACCACGACGCCCTTCCCG
Source organism: Streptomyces sp. NPDC015139 (assembly GCF_043079785.1). Classification (NCBI taxonomy): domain Bacteria; kingdom Bacillati; phylum Actinomycetota; class Actinomycetes; order Kitasatosporales; family Streptomycetaceae; genus Streptomyces; species Streptomyces sp. NPDC015139. The sequence continues at coordinate 38,853 of NZ_JBIBUW010000021.1, forward strand.
CCGGGATCGGCCGCCAGGCAGAGGGCGGGGTCAACGGCGCTGCGCAGCAGTCCGCCGACCCGGTACGACCACTGCTGCGAGGCCGCCGTCGAGCAGTGCGCGAGCCGTACGCCCGCGCCCGGGGCCGGCCTGTCGCCACGCACGTCCAGGCAGAGCCCGGAGGCGAGGCCGCGCAGTCTGCCGCGGGCGACCTCCACCGGCTCACCGACCGAGGTGGCGGAGGTGGCGGAACCGGCCGACGCCGCCGAGGACGAGCCGGCGGAACGCGCGCCGGTGCCGGGCCCGGTCGAGCGAGGCGTGCCGCCGACCGGGGAGTGCCGGGCGGTGCCCCGCCCGGGGACACCGTTGTCATCGGACCAGCTCCGCGTCACGAGGACGGTGGCGAGCAGCGCGAGCGCGGTCAGCCCGACGCCGACGGCCAGCGCCGTACGGTGACGGCCGTGCGGTCCGGTGCGATGACGGCCGCCGCTCACCGGACGGTCCGCCTCCGCCCGCGGCTCGACCTCCCCGGCCCCGGCGCGCCCGGGGCGCGAGTCGAGGTAACGGCGGGCACCCCAGCCGAGCACGGTCTCGGCGAGCAGGACCCCGAGACGGCCGTCGAAGTGGGCGAACTGCTCGGCGGCGTGCCGGCAGTGTCCGCAATCCGCGAGATGCCGGCGCACCTCGGGAAGCAGAGCACCGCCACGCCGAATGGGGACGTCGAGGAGCCGGTTGTAGAAACGGCATTCCCTGGAGGGCGCGAGTTCGCGGTGGGCGCGTACGCAACCGGTGCGGAATTGTTCGCGTGCCTGCTCCAGCGCAGCCCTCGCGGTGGGCTCGTCGATACCCAGCAGACCGGCGGGTATGTTTATGGGCTCCGCCTCGACCTCGGTATGCCAGAGAAGGCATTGCGAGGCGCCGGGAAGAGCTTGGAAAGCGCGTTCGGCGAGCTGTCGCCTTTCCGGTGTGCCGGGCTTTGTCGCACTGAGTCCGCGGCCACCGGCGGTTCTGCGCAATTCCGGCAGGGTGGCGCAGGCGGTCTCGTCCGTCGCCCAGGCGCGGACGCTGTCCCGGACGGCGACCAGGAGTTGGGGGCGCAGCGCTCCGCCGACCGCGCCGCCCGCCATACGGCCGAGGACTTCGTGGAAGGAGGCGGTGGCCACCAGGTGGGCGGTGGGTCCGGCGGAGGTCAGACAGACGACGGCGTAGTCACGGGCGGCCCGCCAGTGCCGGGCGAGCAGCAGGGCGACGGCGTGGTGACGGGCCACATGCGGACCGGCGAGCTGGGCGACGAGAGTGCGGTCGGACTCCCCGGTCGAACCGGGCAGTGGCGAATACGGCGGACGTGGGGGGTGGGGGGACTGCACGGAACCATTTCCTTTCCAGCCGCAGGACGGAGTGCGCTGTGGGGTGTCCTGTCGGAAAGCAGTGCCGGATTGGTGTGTACCTGAGGGCCGGCCCGGGCGTCGGGCGCCTGCCTCGGCCCTCCCGTGGGGAGGCTCACCTTCGCACACGCGCATCACAGGAAACAAGATTTTCGAATGACGCGGCGCCAACGTCGGTCCATCATCCAAGGGTTACCGTCGGTACGGTCCGAACGGTCGTCCGAGGGCCGGTCACCAGCCGGTCAACTGGTGTGCGGCGAAAGCGGGATGGCGCACCACATCTCCGAATTCCGCACCGCACGCGGCCCGTCTTCCACAGCCGGTTCCCATGATTCTCCGGGCGCGCTCTCATGGGCGTGTCCCAGCATGGGCCCCATGATCGCCCCCCACTCCACCACGCCCTCCGCCGCCGCCCGCACGGTCCGCAAGGCGGTCGTACCGGCGGCCGGTCTCGGCACCCGGTTCCTGCCCGCGACCAAGGCCACGCCGAAGGAGATGCTGCCCGTCGTCGACAAGCCGGCCATCCAGTACGTGGTCGAGGAGGCGGCCGCGGCCGGGCTCGACGACGTCCTGATGGTCACCGGCCGGCACAAGCGGGCCATCGAGGACCACTTCGACCACGCCTTCGAGCTGGAACAGGCGCTGGCGGCCAAGGGCGACACCGTGCGCCTGGACGCCGTACGCGATCCGGCGCGGCTCGCCGACATCCACCACATCCGGCAGGGCGACCCACTCGGTCTCGGCCACGCCGTGCTGTGCGCCCGTCACCATGTCGGGGACCAGCCCTTCGCGGTCCTCCTCGGTGACGATCTGATCGGCCCCGGCGAAACCCTGCTCAGCCGGATGCTGGAGGTCCGGGAGCGGTACGCGGGCAGCGTGGTCGCCCTGATGGAGGTCGACCCCTCACAGATCCATCTCTACGGCTGCGCGGCGGTGGAGCCGACGGACGAGGCGGACCTCGTCCGGGTGACGGGCCTCGTGGAGAAACCGGCGCCCGGGACCGCGCGGAGCCGGTACGCGGTCATCGGCCGCTATGTCCTGGACCCGGCCGTGTTCGGCGTCCTGGAGCGCACTCCGCCGGGCCGCGGCGGCGAGATCCAGCTGACGGACGCCTTGCGGGAGTTGGCGGCGGAGGGCACCGTGCACGGTGTCGTCTTCACGGGCCCGCGCTACGACACCGGCGACAAGGCCGACTACCTGCGCACGGTGGTCCGCATGGCGTGCGCACGCCCGGATCTGGGGCCGGAATTCACCGCCTGGCTCAAGGAGTTCGTCGCCGCACTGGAACCCGGTGGCACCGGCGGCGCGGGGTCCAACGGCGTCCGGGGACGGGGCCGGGCGGCCTGAGACGGCGGCGGGCCGGGGGCCGCGATCCGCTCAGGTCCCACCCGTCGCCGGACGAGGGGCCCGGGCCACGGGGTCCGGGCCACGGGGTCCGCGAGGGACCCCGTGGCGGACCTGCGGCTCACTTCTCCTGGTCGATGGGCCGCAGCGTCCACAGGACGCTCATCTCGCCGGTCACCGCGCCGTCCGCGCGCCGGATCTCGATCGCCACCGGGAACTCCGGGCGCTGCCCGGCGTCCAGCTCGGCGACCACCTCGGCGGCCGGACGGCCCAGCGTGGCGGTCGCGGTGACGGCGCCCATCGCCAGCTTCTTGTAGGCGATGTCGGCCCGCACGGCGAGCGGTACGGCACGCGAGAGCTGGTCCCCGAAGGCGGCCAGCACGATCGCCCCACTGGCCGACTCCCCGAGCGTGAACATCGCGCCGGCGTGCGGTCCGCCCACGTGGTTGTGGTACTCGCCCTGGTCCGGCAGGGACACCACGGCCTTGTCCGCAGTGGTCTCCAGGAACTCCAGGTTCAGGGTCCGGGCCATCGGCACGGTGGCGGCGAGCATCTCGCCGATCGACATCTGGTCTGCGCTCATGGACGTCATGTTACTCACGAGTAGCAGCGCCTGACCAGATCCTGTGCCGACACTCACGCCACCTCCTCGGGCCCGCCGGGCACCTCGACGAGGGCCGGTGGCTCCGCCCCGCACGCGACGGCACTAGTGTTACTGGCCATGTGGCCAGATCAGCAGCCGCCAGGGGGCGCGCAGAACCCGCAGCAGAACCCGTACCAGCAGCCGGGTTACCAGCAGCAGAACCCGTACCAGCAGCCCGGACCTCAGCAGTATCCGCAGGCGGGCCCGTACGGACAGCAGCAGGCCGACCCGTACGGCCGGCAGCAGTGGGGGCAGCCCCCCACGGTGCCCGTCCCCGCACCCCCGCAGGGCGGCGGTGGCGGCCGCACCAAGCTGATCGCGATCATCGCGGCCACGGCGGTCGTGGTCACCGCCGCCGTCACCGGCTATCTGGTGCTCGGCGGCTCGAAGGACGACGAGGCGGACGGCGGCAAGGGCGGCGGGCAGAAGAAGACCCACGCGCCCACCGCCCCGGCGTCCGACCCGACCGCCTCGGCCTCGGAGGACAACCCGCGCGGCGGCGAGGCCGAGAAGCCGACCATCCCCGGCTGGAAGGTCGTCGTGAACACCAAGTGGGGCGTCGCCTTCGACGTGCCCGCCGACTGGCAGGTGAACCAGCCCGGCCTCGCCATCGGCTTCGAGTTCGACGACCCGAAGCAGAAGGGCATCACCGTGTCGGCCAGCGCCGAGTACAAGCCCAAGTGGTGCACCTCGGACGACGACAAGGACGGCCGCACCAGCGACACCCCGCTGGCGGTGGTGGGCACGAAGGGCGCCAACACCGCGAAGAACACCGACGAGATCGCGATCAACACCCCGCCCTGGTGGGTCTTCGGCGGCTACACCATGCCGGACAAGAAGAGCATCTCCTGGGACAAGAAGGCCACCCCCTTCACCACCACCTCGGGCGTCGAGGGCAGCTACGCGTGGGCCCAGTCGACCCACACCCCGCGCAAGGGCAAGTGCGTGACGGACGGCAAGGCGCTCACCTTCGGCTTCAAGAACGCGGCGCACAACTACGTGTCGTTCAACTTCTACGGCGCGAAGGGCGCCAAGGGTGAGGTCCCCAAGGCGAGCGTCCTCAAGGTCCTCGCCACGGTCCGGCTGCACGGCATGCCCACGAACGAGTGACCGCTCCGGGTCCGCGGGCCGCCGCGGTCACGGCGGCCCGTGGACCCGGGAGGGCTCAGCCCTTCAGGTAGCCGCGGTAGACCCAGTGGCCGTACAGCTTGGGGGCGCCGTTGTCGGAGACCTCACAGCTGGCGATGCACTCCCAGGTGCCGTCGCTCTTCTTGCACTCGTACCTGGAGACGACCTTGGCCCCCTTGTACACGTGCCCGATCACCTTGCCGCGCGCGGCGGGCGTCTTGTGCACGGGCGCCTTGCCCTTGGTCACGACGTAGCGGTGCGCGACGGGGTTGCAGCTGAACGAGGTCGCGGAGGCGGGCGCTGCGGCGAGGGCGGGTACGGCCGCGCCGAGGAGCGCCGCCGTGCCGAGCAGGGCTGCGGCATGCTTGCGCATGACGGTCCTTTCTTCTTTTGTCGAGCAAATAAGTCATCGCCATGACAAATAGTCATGAACATGACTTGATCACCCTAGAAGGACCGGTCACCGCAGTCAAAGACGCACGGCGCACGGCGAGTTGGCGAAGGCAATTCGCCAGGGGGAACCGTTTGGAACCACGGCCGCCGTCGTGACCGGCCTGGGCGTGAACGGCTCCCCCACCAGCACGAGGGGGCGTCAGGTGACGCGGACGTCACGGTTGTTGTCGGTCGTGGAAGGGCCCGGTGATCTGCTGTTGCCGTGGATCAGCCGATTCGGATCAGGACGGGTGCGGGTGCCGGCGCGGTGATCGCGGGCGTGCCGGGAGCCTGGGCATCGCCCCCGTTCGGTGCCTCGCCCCCACCGGCCACACCGCCTGCGTTCGGTCCGGCGGTTTCGGGTGATCGTGCCGTGCCCGGGTCCTGCGCGCGTCCGCCTGCCCACAGCTGGTCGACACGGGAGCGCTCGGTGACGTTCGGGTAGCGATTGGTGCAGGACGGGCCGGCGGTGCCTCCCGACATCAGCTCGCTGCACGGCCCGCCGTAGTCGTCCGGCAGACCCAGCACGTGCCCGGTCTCGTGAGTGACGACGCGGACCGAGTCGTACTGCTGGTTCTGGGTGTAGTCGAGGAACACAAAGCCACTTCCGTGGTTGTTGGTGGAGCTGTAGGACCCGCGCGGGTCGTTGCCCTCGCGGTAGGAGAAGTCGGCACCACCGCTCGACGCCTCCTGCAGCTTGACGTTGGACTCGGAGCTGTTCCAGATCGAGGCCGCGCTCGCTATCTGCGAACGGAAGCTCGGTGCCTGCGAGGCGTCGTAGTAGACGGTCACCGCCTGCGCATTCGGCTGGGTGGCACGTTTCTCGGCAACGGACTTGAGCACGGCCTCGAAGAACGCCTTGTTGTTCGCGGCCTCCTCAGCCGACCCGGAGTACCGCGCCACGGAGGCACCGGTGGCAGCGGACGCGGTGTCGGCCGTCACGGCGCCGGCCGGCACCGCCGCGCCCAGCGCGCTGGAGGCCAGACCCAGAGCGAGGGCGAGGAGCCTCGTGGGCGTTCGGGACGACTTCATGTGTGGGCTCCTACTCACTCGGTGACGCCGGGCGCCCGGTGCCCGGTCGGCGTGTGAACACCGGTTCCGAACTGCGGCGACGTCCTGTGGGGCGCCATTCTTGGAGCGGCTCGACAAGAGCGCAAAGGGTCCTCGCCACTACGTCGCCTCGTAGGTCCCCGGACCTCGCCGGGGCAGGCACGGGTCTCCCGGTCCGTACATGGCGGGCAGACGGGAACGGCTGTCGCAGCGTCAGAAGCCTTACGTCACAGGGCAACGGGACATGCGGACCGTCCGAGGGAGTCCCAGGACGTGCGGCGAAATCCACATCCGGGCCAAGACGGACAAATCCTTAGATGTCTTCCATGGTGCGTCTACTAAGCGAGACGGTTTGTCGGCGGTGCCCTGTGGTCGACGTCACATCGCTTCACTCGACACCGGTCCGGCCTGCGCCGCCGAGAGCGCTGACCCGCCGCACCGTGCCGGTCGCCGCCGCCCCGCAGGCGTCAGCCGATACCGAAAGCGCCGTCGGGGGGCTCGGGTGACGGCACGGCGTCCGCGTCGTCGACCGGCCGGGCCGACCCGATGAACTCCCGCACCGCCGCACCGTGTTCGACCCGTGCGGGAAAGGCGTCCGCGGCGGCCCGGCGGGCCGGCCCCGCGATGTCGAGGGACCGGTGCGCGGCGACGAGCACGGCGTTGCCGAACCGTCGCCCGCGCAGCACCCCCGGCTCGGCGATGAGCGCGAGGTCCTCGAAGACCGTGGCGAACGCGGCCAGCTGGGACCGCAGGAAGCCGAACGGCGCCGCGTCCGCGAGGTTGGCCAGGTAGACCCCGTCGGGGCGCAGCACGCGCTCGGCCTCGCGGGCGTAGGCGAGCGTGGTGAGGTGGGCCGGTACCCGTGACCCGCCGAAGACGTCGGCGATCAGCACGTCGGCGTGGTCGTCGGGGGCCGCCTCCAGCCAGGCCCGGGCGTCGCCGGCGTGCGGCGTGACACCCGAGTCCGGCGGCAGGGGCAGGTACTCGGCGACCAGTTCCAGCAGCGCTCCGTCGGCCTCGACCACGTCCTGCCGGGAGCCGGGCCGGGTGGCGGCCACGTAGCGCGGCAGCGTCAGCGCCCCTCCCCCGAGGTGGACGACGTGCAGCGGCCGCCCCTGTTCGGCCACGGCGTCCAGGACGTATCCGAGCCGCCGCGTGTACTCGAACTCCAGGTACGCGGGGTCGTCGAGATCCACGTACGACTGCGGTGCCCCGTCGACCGTGAGCAGCCAGGCCCGCGCACGGTCGACGTCCGGCATCAGCTTGGCGGTGCCGTGGTCGGTGACCCGGGTCACGGGTATCGATGCGTTCACCCCTTCATTGTCGGTGACCGCACCGGCGCGGGAGCGCGGAGGACCACGCGGGCCGTCCTCGCGCCCGCGCGGTCCTGCGCACTCGCCGCCCTCACTCCACGGCGGTCACGGTCCCCGCTCCCACGGTCCGCCCGCCCTCGCGGACGGCGAACCCCAGCCCGGGCTCCAGGGGGACCTCCCGGCCCAGCTCCACGGTCATCCGCACCGTCTCCCCCGGCCGGGCGACGGCCGCCTCGCCGAGGTCCACGTCCCCCACCACGTCCGCGGTACGGATGTAGAACTGCGGCCGGTACCCGGTGGCGACCGGCGTCGTGCGACCACCCTCGCGCCCCGACAGCAGGTACACCCGGGCCGAGAACCGCCGCGCCGGCACCACGCTGCCCGGCGCCGCCACCACGTGCCCGCGACGGACGGCGTCCCGGGGCACCCCGCGCAGCAGCACGGCCACGTTGTCCCCGGCCTGCGCCTCGTCCATCGGCTTGCCGAACGTCTCCAGACCGGTGACCACGGTCTCGACGTCCGCGCCGAGCACCGACACCCGGTCCCCGACGCGCAGTCTGCCGCGCTCCACGGCGCCCGTGACGACCGTGCCCCGGCCGGTGATGGTGAGCACGTTCTCCACCGGCAGCAGGAACGGGGCGTCCACGTACCGTTCCGGCATCGGCACGTAGGTGTCCACCGCGTCGAGCAGCGCCTCGATGGACGCCGTCCACCGCGGGTCGCCCTCCAGCGCCTTCAGCCCGGAGACACGGACGACGGGGACGGAGTCGCCCGGGTACCCCTGCGCGGTGAGCAGGTCGCGGACCTCCAGCTCGACCAGGTCGACGAGCTCCTCGTCCCCCGCGCCGTCGGCCTTGTTCAGCGCGACCACGATGTGGTCGACGCCCACCTGCCGGGCGAGCAGCACGTGCTCGGCGGTCTGCGGCATGATCCCGTCGAGCGCCGAGACGACGAGGACGGCCCCGTCGAGCTGCGCGGCGCCGGTGACCATGTTCTTGACGTAGTCCGCGTGGCCCGGCATGTCGACGTGGGCGTAGTGCCGGGTGTCGGTCTCGTACTCGACGTGCGCGATGTTGATGGTGATGCCGCGGGCGGCCTCCTCCGGGGCCCGGTCGATGCGGTCGAACGGCACGAACGTGCCGGTGCCGCGGTCGGCCAGGACCTTGGTGATGGCGGCGGTCAGGGTGGTCTTGCCGTGGTCGACGTGACCCATGGTGCCGATGTTCAGGTGCGGCTTGGTGCGCACGTAGGCCGTTTTGGACATGGCTGTACCTCGGAGCCTCTCCGGTCGTACGGGAACGCGGGACCCCGGTGAGTGGCCGACCCTCCCCCTGCGGGGTCCGCCGGTCGATCCGGAGAGGGTCAGCTTCGGGCGCCGTCGACAGCGGCCGTGAGGAACGGGACGGCAGCCTTCGGCGCATCCGCGACGGCGGATGCTGCGAGGAGGAAGGCGTACCGGAACATGACGTCGATCATCGCCGACGGTTTGTCCGGCGTCGAATGGTTTTTGACGGTGCGTGGGACCGCGAGCCGCCGGTGGGCGGGGCGCGGGAACCGGCCGCGGCCGGGTCAGGCGCCGATGTTCTTCAGCGCCTCCCGCACGGTCAGCGGGGCGAACCGGCCCCGCTCCCGCGTCAGCAGGTCCCGTACGGCCCCGGGGTCGGTCTTGGCGTACTCGCGCAGCGCCCAGCCGATCGCCTTGCGGATGAAGAAGTCGGGGTGGCCGGACTGGCGCAGGCAGTAGGCGAACAGCCGGTCGGCGTCGGTGCGTTCCTTGTAGCGGAGCTGGTGGAGCAGCGCCGTGCGGGCCACCCACAGGTCGTCGTCGGTGATCCAGACGTCCATGTCGGCGGTGAGTTCCGGGGCGGCGGCGACCAGCGCGCCGACGACGTGCGCGGCGAGCAGGTCGACGGTGTCCCACCAGGGGACGGTCGTGACGAGGTACCGGGTCACCGGCAGGAAGCCCGGGGAGCAGCGGGCCGCGTGCCGGCGCAGGAAGTCGACGGCGAAGTAGTGGTATTCGCGCTCGGGCAGCGCCCAGCAGCGCAGGGCGACCGCCGTGCAGTCGGCCTCGTCGGGGCGCGCGATGCCGGCCAGCACGGTGCGCGACAGGGCGCGGCGGGCGGGGGTGGGGATGCCCAGGAAGGGTGTGACGTCCTTCATGTAGGCCCCCATGACGGCCGCCCGCCCGGGATCGGCCGCGGCCGCGTAGGCGGTGGTCAGCCGGTCCAGCACGGTGTCGGCGAGAGCGCTGCTCGGTACGTCCGGCGGGGCCGCGCCTGTGACGGTCATGAGACGAACCATACGGCGATCAGACACGTTCGTCGGTTAATGTCACCGGATGCTCGATGCCAACCGCTCTGGCACCGCCACGGCCTCTCCCCGGGTCGCCGCCACGGAGCTCACCGTCCCGGTGCCGCCGCCGCTGCGTCCCGCGGGACCGGCCGCACGCTGCACACGCGTGCTGCTGTCCCCCTACGCCCGGCTCTCACTGCTCTGCGCCCTGCTCGCGGCCGCCGCCGCGTGCGTGCTGCTGTTCGAACCGCAGCGGCTGCTGACCCACGGCTGGCCGCCGCAGCTCGGCGGGGCCGCCGCGGCCGTCGTGTTCGGGGCGGCGTACGGCCTGTGCACCGTGGCGTTCGTGCCGCGCCCCCTGCTGAACCTGGCGGCGGGCGCCCTGTTCGGCTCACAGGTGGGACTGACGACGGCGCTGGCGGGCACGGTGCTCGGGGCCGGGGTGGCCTTCGGACTGGGCCGTTTCCTCGGGCAGGACGCGCTGCGCCCGCTGCTGCGGGGCCGCTGGCTGAAGGCGGCCGACGGGCAGCTCAGCCGGCACGGGTTCCGCTCCATGATGGTGGCGCGGCTGTTCCCGGGGGTGCCGTTCTGGGCGGCGAACTACTGCGCCGCCGTGTCCCGCATGGGCTGGCTGTCCTTCCTGCTGGCCACGGCACTCGGCTCGATCCCGAACACGGCCGCCTACGCGGTCGCCGGGGCCCGCGCCTCGGCCCCGACCTCCCCCGCCTTCCTGATCGCGATGGCGTGCATCGCCGTACCCGCGCTGGTGGGCACGGCGGTGGCCTGGCGCAAACGCCACCAACTGCGCGGCCACTGAGCAGCCCGACCACCACCGGGCCCGCCCTGGCAGCCCGCCACCGACGGCGAACGCCTCGGCCCGACCGCGCCGCGGTCGCCGACAACGGCCGACCGCCGGCTCGGCCGACCGGAAAGCAGCTGGAGATCACGCGGCAACAGGTCCTGCCGCCGGTGCGGGACGACCGGCGGCCGCGGAACAGTCCGGCGGCCGTTCGGACCGCGATCGGCCGGGCACGACGGCCGAGCCGCCTCGGGCCGGCCGCCGACAACGGCCCGCCCACGGCCCGACCGGCCGGAGCCGGCGAACAGCCCTGCCGCCGGCGCGGAGCGGACCGGCGGAGGGCGGAGCAGCCGGCGGGCGAGCGGCTCGGGTCGGTTGTCAGCAACGGGCCCGACCGCGGGCTCGGTCGGCCGGAACGCAGCCGGGAGAGCACACAGCCGGTGAACGGTCCTGCCGCCGGCGCGGAGCGCACCGACGGCCGGCGGAGCAGCCGGCGGGCGAGCGGCTCGGGTCGGTCGCCGACAACGGGCCCGACCGTCGGCTCGGTCGGCCGGAACGCAGCCGGGAGAGCACACAGCCGGTGAACGGTCCTGCCGCCGGCGCGGAGCGGACCGGCGGAGGGCGGAGCAGCCGGCGGGCGAGCGGCTCGGGTCGGTCGTCGGGGTCAGGTCCGGTCGGCGGGCCGGCGGCCTGACCCGCGGGCGAGAGGTCACGTGGCCGGCCCTGGAGCGCTCAGACGCCCTCCAGGATCATCGCGTTGGCCAGGCCGCCCGCCTCGCACATGGTCTGGAGGGCGTAACGGGCCCCGCGCTCGTGCATCGCGTGGACCAGGGTGGTGGTCAGGCGGGTGCCGCTGGCGCCGAGCGGGTGGCCGAGGGCGATGGCGCCGCCGTGCACGTTGACCCGGTCGAGGTCGGCGCCGGTCTCCTGCTGCCAGGCCAGAACCACACTGGAGAACGCCTCGTTGACCTCGAAGAGGTCGATGTCGCCGAGGTTCAGCCCGGCCCGGCGCAGCACCTTCTCCGTCGCCGGGATGACCCCCGTCAGCATCAGCAGCGGATCGGAACCGGTCACGGCGAAGCTGTGCAGACGGGCCAGCGGGCGCAGACCGAGCCGGGCCGCGGTCTCGCTCGAGGTGATGAGGACGGCGGAGGCGCCGTCGTTGACGGGGCTCGCGTTGCCCGCGGTGACGCTCCACTCGATCTGCGGGAAGCGCTCGGCGAAGCCGGGGTCGTAGTAGGCGGGCTTGAGTCCGGAGAGGATCTCCGGGGTGCTGCCGGGTCGTACGCACTCGTCGCGGGACACGCCGTCCAGCGGTGCCACCTCGGCGTCGAAGAGCCCCGCTTCCCACGCGGCGGCGGCCTTGTGGTGCGAGGCGACGGCGAACTCGTCCATACGCGCGCGGGTGAGCGACCACTTGGCGGAGATCAGCTCGGCGCTGATGCCCTGCGGGACCAGGCCCTCGGGGTAGCGCTCGGCGACTCCGGGGCCGAACGGGTCCTTGCCCGCGGGCACGTTCGACCACATCGGCACCCGGCTCATCGACTCCACACCGCAGGCGACCACGAGGTCGTAGGCGCCGGACATAACGCCCTGCGCGGCGAAGTGCACGGCCTGCTGGGACGAGCCGCACTGGCGGTCGACGGTGGTCGCGGGGACGGTCTCGGGGAAGCCGGCCGCGAGCACGGCGTACCGGGTGGTGTTCATGGCCTGCTCGCCGACCTGGTCGACGGTGCCGCCGATGACGTCGTCGATCAGCCCGGGATCGACGCCGGAGCGCTCGACCAGGGTGCGCAGGGTGTGCGCGAGGAGCTGGACCGGGTGGACGTGGGCGAGGGAGCCGTTCGGCTTGCCCTTGCCGATGGGCGTGCGTACGGCTTCGACGATGACTGCGTCGCGCATGGTGCGGGCCTCCTTGGCCGCCCGGTACCCACCCCCCGGAAGGAGGGTCGGCAGGGAGCGGGAGCTACCGGTGAGTAGGAAATCCGAACTCACCATAGCGCTGTGAGTTGGAAAATCAAACCCTCCAGGAGCCGACCTCCTAGACTGACCTCATGGCCGCCACGAAAGACCCGCGCCCCTGCTCGATCGCCGACGCCCTCGCGCTGGTCGGCGAGAAGTACTCCCTGCTCGTCCTGCGGGAGGTGTGCCTGGGCAACGGCCGCTTCGACCAGCTCGTGCGCAACATCGGCGCCCCCCGCGACGTCCTGGCCACACGGCTGCGCCGGCTCGTGGACGCCGGAATCCTGACCAAGCGGGTCTACAGCGAGCGCCCCCAGCGCTTCGAGTACCGGCCGACCCCGGCGGGCCTGGAGCTGGAGCCGGTCCTGATGACCCTCAAGGAGTGGGGCGACCGCCACCTCCGCCAGGGCACCGACCTGCCCATGGTCGTCGAGCACGCCTGCGGCAACGAACTGGTGCCCGTGGTCACCTGCCGGGCCTGTGGCGACCCGGTACGGCACGAGGACCTCACGGCCCACCCCCAGGCGCCGGGATGGACGGTCTCGGGACCGACCGCGGCCTGAATCACGCCCCTGCCGGAACACGCCGAGCTGATCGAACTGCCGTCCAACCCCCGTTGCCCCGCCGTCGCCCGGGCCCGCTACGCTGCCTTCGTCACATGATCAGCACGTCTCGCTCCGGCCTTTCACCCCTCAGCACTTGGACGCCGTACCTCCATGTCTTGGTTTGAATCCCTCGTCCTCGGACTCGTCCAGGGGCTGACCGAGTTCCTGCCCGTCTCCTCCAGCGCCCACCTGCGGCTGACCGCGGCGTTCTCGGGCTGGGAGGACCCCGGTGCGGCCTTCACGGCGATCACGCAGATCGGTACGGAGACCGCGGTCCTGATCTACTTCCGCAAGGACATCGGCCGTATCGTCTCCGCCTGGTTCCGCTCGCTGTTCGACAAGGCCCTGCGCCAGGACCACGACGCCCAGATGGGCTGGCTGGTGATCGTCGGCTCGATCCCGATCGGTGTGCTGGGTCTGACGCTGAAGGACCAGATCGAGGGGCCGTTCCGGGATCTGCGGATCACCGCCACGATGCTCATCGTCGTCGGCGTCGTCATCGGCATAGCCGACCGGCTGGCGGCCCGGGACGAGACGGGCGGCCGGCACCGGGCGCCCAAGCAGCGCAAGTCCCTGGAGAACCTGAGCGTCAAGGACGGCCTGGTGTTCGGCCTGTGCCAGGCCTGCGCCCTCGTCCCGGGCGTCTCCCGCTCCGGCGCGACCATCAGCGGCGGCCTGTTCATGGGCTACCGGCGCGAGGCGGCGGCCCGTTACTCCTTCCTGCTGGCCATCCCGGCGGTGCTCGCGTCCGGGGCCTTCGAGGTGAAGGACTCGGTGAGCGAGGGTCATGTGGCCTGGGGCCCGACGCTGTTCGCGACGGTGATCGCGTTCGCCTCGGGGTACGCGGTCATCGCGTGGTTCATGAAGTGGATCTCCAACAAGAGCTTCATGCCGTTCGTCTGGTACCGCATCGCCCTCGGCGTCGTCATCATCGCCCTGGTCTCGGCGGATGTGCTGAGCCCGCACGCGGCGGAATCGGCGAGCTGACGCCGGACCCCGCGGGCTACGCTCCGGACGCATGGCCCTCACCCAGCAGTTCGCCCGCATCACCCCGGCCCATCTGGAGCGCTGCCGCGCCTCGGCACTCGACTCGGTGGAGGCGAAGCCGGGTTGGGACCCGCCGGCGCACCACACCCTGGACGCGGACTGGGCGCTGTGGGGCCTGAAGTGGTACTGCCGTGACCGGCTCGGGGACACCGCGGCGGACCGACTGCTGGACAGGGTGACCAGCGGCGACCCCGGCGGGGACGTGGAGTTCCTCGACCACCCGGAGGTCTACGACGGGTACGACGGCCCGCCCCGACTCCTGTCACCGGCCGCCGTTTCGGACATCTCCCGCGCCCTCGACGAGTTCGCCCTGGACGATGTCCTCGCCACCCTGCCGGCGGACCCCTCCGCAGCGGCCGCGGCCTGCGGGTTCGACGGTTTCCGGGGTGACGTACGCGCGTACCTGAGCCGGTACTTCACCGTCACGAGCACGTTCTTCAGGACGGCCGCCCAGCACGGCATGTGCGTTCTGGTCTGGGTCGACTGAAGGGCGGCGGGAGGGCGTCGGCGGTGACCAACCGCATACCTTCTGTGTAGCCATGCGGTAGCGCAGTGTCAGTGCTTGCCCCTAGGCTTGTCCGCATGTCCCCCGATTCCATGCCCTCTGGTTCCGTGCGCTCCGCCGCCGAGCTGAACGAGCAGATCCGGGCGCTGTGGCTGCGTGCGGGCGGCACCCTGTCGGCACAGGAGCGCGCGGAGTACGAACTGCTGGTGGTCAAATGGGCCGAAGCGATCCGCACCCGCGTCATCGAAGCGGCCTGAGCCGCGTAACCGTCCGGCGAGGCGCCCCACCGACGCCGGCACGTCGTGCCCACCGGAACGGCTACCGCCAGAGGTCGGCGCCGTCACCGGCGGCCTGGAGGAGCTCGTCACGGACTACGGCATCGAGGTGGAGTAGGCCATGGCGCACAGGGACGCGTCGGAAACGCGGTTCGTTCTCGACGGTGTGTTCGTGCGCACGGGCGGGTTCGCGTTCCGGTCACACCACGCGGCACCCGATCTGGGGCGTCCCTCTTGGCTCCGCGCCGCCCATGCCCAAAACTGTGCCGATGACGCAGCGCGCTGAGCTCGCCACCGTAGTGGACCGTCTGGCCGTGGACGAGTTGATCACCGAGTACGCGGGGGCGGTGGACGACGGCGACTGGACGGTGTACCGCCGGCTGTTCACCGCCGACGGGCGGGCCGACTACCGCTCGGCCGGCGGCATCGAGGGCGACGCGGCACAGGTCGCCGGATGGCTGGCCGAGAGCCTGGCCCTCTTCGACATGCGCCAGCACCTGATCGTGAACCGGCGGGTGCGGTTCGGCCTCCTGGACCACGACACCGGAGACACCGCCCGGGTGCGCGCCGACTACCTCAACCCGATGCGGTTCACGTCCGACGGCGGCCCCGCCGCGCCCGACCTGGTGTGCGGCGGGCGCTACGACTTCGGGCTCCTGCGCACACGGGAGGGCTGGCGGCTCAGCGAGGTCGTCGTCCACGAGAAGTGGCGCCGCCTGCCCGAACGCAGCCCCGCGGACCTGCGGGACTGAGCACTCGGTGGGTGCGGTGCCGGGTCCCCGGCACCGCACCCACCGGCCCCGCTCCCCCGCCACGCACCGCTCCCCCGCGACGACGCACTGTCGGAGATCCGACGCGACGCGCACACTGGAGCCAGTGCTGGGTAAAGAGGGTCCTTATGAGGACGATCGACCACTGGCTCACCTCCCCCTGGCGGCGCTCCGGTGCCGCCGCCCTCGCGGGTGCCCTGCCCGTGCTCGCGTTCCCGGCCCCCTCCCTGTGGTGGTTCGCGTACGTGGCACTGGTCCCCTGGATCCTGCTGGCCCGCTCGGCGCCGACGGCACGGCGGGCGGCGTACGACGGATGGTGGGGCGGCTTCGGTTTCCTGGTCGCGGTGCACAACTGGCTGCTGCCGAGCCTGCACGTGTTCATCTTTCTCATAGCCGTCCTGCTGGGCGCGCTCTGGGCTCCCTGGGGCATGCTGATCCGCCGCTTCCTGGGCGGGGCTCCGTCACCGGGCCGGGGCGCCGCCGCGCTGCTGGTACTGCCGTCGGCCTGGCTGGCGGTGGAGCTGGTGCGGTCCTGGCAGGGGCTGGGCGGACCGTGGGGCATGCTGGGCTCCAGCCAGTGGCAGGTGGGCCCGGCGCTGCGACTGGCCTCGGTCGGCGGGGTGTGGCTGCTCAGTTTCCTGGTGGTGGCGGTCAACGTGGCCCTGGCCGTCCTGCTGTCCGTGCGCGAGTCGCGGGTGCCGGCCGTGGCCTCCCTGGTCGCCACGGCCGCAGCGACCTCGGCGGCGTGGGCGTGGGCACCGCACCCGGACGTCGACGGGCGGGTGCGGATCGCCGTCGTCCAACCGGGCGTCGTGGACGGGCAGGACAGCGGCGACAAGCGCTTCGACCGCGAGGAGCAGCTGACCCGGCGGCTCGCCGGCCAGGACGTCGACCTCGTCGTGTGGGGTGAGTCCAGTGTGGGCTTCGACCTGGGGGACCGGCCCGACCTGGCCCGGCGGGTCGCGGCGCTGTCCCGCGACACCGGCGCCGACGTGCTGGTGAACGTGGACGCCCGCCGCTCCGACCGGCCCGGGATCTACAAGAGTTCGGTACTGATCGGCCCGGACGGCCCGACCGGTCAGCGGTACGACAAGATGCGCCTGGTGCCGTTCGGTGAGTACATACCGGCCCGCTCGCTGCTGGGCTGGGCCACCTCGGTCGGCAAGGCGGCGGGCGAGGACCGCAGGCGCGGCACCGAGCAGGTCGTGATGAACGTCGGGCACGGGCTGCGGATCGGTCCGCTGGTGTGCTTCGAGACGGCGTTCCCGGACATGAGCCGGCATCTCACGGAGGACGGCGCGGACCTCCTCCTCGGGCAGACCTCCACGTCCTCGTTCCAGCACAGTTGGGCTCCGGAGCAGCACGCCTCGCTGGCGGCGCTGCGCGCGGCGGAGACCGGCCGTCCGATGGTGCACGCCACGCTCACCGGCGTCTCGGCCGTGTACGGACCGGGCGGACAGCGCCTCGGCCCGTGGCTCGGCACGGACGCGAGCACCGCGCGCGTGTACGACGTACCGCTCGCGCACGGCGTCACGCCGTACGTCCGCTACGGCGACTGGCCGGTGCACGGAGCGCTGCTGGTGCTGGCCGCGCTGTGCGGGGCGGAGGGGGTGCGGGCGCTCAGGCTGCGCCGGAACGGTCCTGAACCGCTCGTACCACGCGCTCGCACAGTTCATGAGTCGCCAGCGCGTCCCGGGCGCTGAGCACCTTCCCGGCGCGTACGGCGTCGAGGAAGGCGAGGACCGCCTGCTCGATGCCGCGTTGCCGGGCCACGGGCACCCAGTCGCCGCGGCGGCGGACGGTCGGCTGGCCCTTGTGGTCGATCACCTCGGCGAGGTTGAGCACCTGGCGCTTGGTGTCCTGCCCGGAGACCTCGAGGATCTCCTCGGCCGAGCCGCTGAGCCGGTTCATCACGCCGAGCGCGGTGAAGCCGTCCCCGCCGAGCTGGAGGACGAGGTGGTGCAGCAGCCCGTCCTCGACGCGGGCGCGCACGGTGACGTCGTCGACCGGACCCGGCACCAGGAACCGCAGGGTGTCGACGACGTGGATGAAGTCGTCGAGGATCATCGAGCGGGCTTCCTCGGGCAGCCCGATCCGGTTCTTCTGCATGAGGATCAGCTCACGCGGGTGGTCCGCGCACTGCGCGTAACCCGGGGCGTAGCGCCGGTTGAAGCCGACGGACAGCGTAACTCCGCGCCGCTCGGCGAGGGCCACCAGCCGTTCGGACTCGGCGAGTTCGTAGGCGAGGGGCTTGTCCACGTACGTCGGCACGCCCGCCTCCAGCAGCCGTGTGACGATCTCCGGGTGGACGGCGGTGGGCGCGTGCACGAAGGCCGCGTCGAGGCCGGCGGCGAGCAGCGAGTCCAGGCTCGTGTGCCGCTGGTCCTCGGGCAGGTGCAGGGTGTCCGCGACCCGGTGCAGGGTCGCGGGCGTACGGGTCTGCAGATGCAGGTCGACTCCCGGCTGCGTGCCCAGCACCGGCAGGTACGCCTTCTGCGCGATGTCCCCGAGTCCGATGCAGCCGACCTTCACGTGCGCTCCCTGTCCCGCTTGCCTGCGTGTGTCTGATCGGCAGCATACGGGGGCCGCCAGTCGGCGATGCCGTCGAAGCCGCGCAGGAACAGCGCCGGTCCGGCCTTGGACAGGGCGGCGACCGCGGTGTCGCGTACGGCGACGACGGCGCGGCCGCCCGCCATGTTGAGGCGGGCCACCCTGACCGCCTGGCGGGCGATCGCGGTCGTGCGGGGCAGCCGGGCGGCGGTGTAGGCGGGCAGGTCGGCGGCGTGGTGGGCGAGGACCACGGCGTCCTCGATGGCCTGGTTGCCGCCCTGCCCGAGGGTCGGCGGCATGGCGTGGGCCGCGTCGCCGAGGAGGGCGACCCGGCCACGGTGGTGGGCGGGCAGGGGCCGGGCGATGTGGTGGACGTCGTGCCGGAGCACGTCCTCGGGGCGGGCGGCGGCGAGGACGGAGGGGATCGGCTGGTGCCAGTCGCCGTACCGGCGCAGGAGTTCGGCCCGCTCGTCGTCCGGGGCCCGCTCCCCCGCCGGGGCCGTGGCGGCGGCGTAGGCGTAGACCCGGCCGTCCTTCAGCGGGTGGGTGCCCCAGATGTGGCCGCGGCCCCAGGTCTCGTGCGAGGCGAACTCCACACCGGGCACCGGGATCAGCACGCGCCAGGTGGTGAACCCGGCGTACACGGCGCCGGGGTGCTCGGGGAACAGGGTGCCGCGGACCCGCGAGTGGACGCCGTCCGCGCCCACCACCAGGTCGGCCTCCAGCTCCGTCGTGCCGGTGGTCACCCGGGCGGGCCGGGTGCGGTCGCCCGGGTCGGCGAGGGTGGCGGCGGCCGCGGTGCGCACGGTGCCGGGCGGGAGCAGGGCGGCGAGCCGGTCGACGAGGGTGGCGCGGGGCAGCAGGACCAGCGGGCCGCCGAATCGGGCTTCGGCGGCCTCGGCGCTGGAGCGGGACAGCCAGCGTCCGCGTGGGGTGCGCAGTCCGCCGTCGCCCTGCCAGGCGGCGAGGTCGCGGATCTCGTCGCCGATGCCGAGGACGTCCAGGGCGCGCAGGGCGTTGGGGGCGAGCGAGATGGCCGCGCCGACGGGCTCCAGCGAGGGGGCCCGCTCCAGGACGGTCACGTCGAGGCCGCGCCGGTGCAGGGCCGCGGCCGCGGTCAGACCTCCGATCCCGCCGCCGATGACGATCGCGCGCGTCGGCTGTGCCATGGCTCTCCCCCTGCCCTCTCGGACTACATCTGTAGTACGGGTTGACGATACTACAGCCGTAGTGAAGTGGGTAGGGTCGTCCCCATGTCCGTGAGCACACCCAGCACGCCGAGCACCCCGAGCTCCTCCGGGGCCTCCCGCGCCGACTTCGTCGCCGACACCGCCCTCACCCTGCTGGCCGAGCGCGGTATGCGTGGGCTGACCCACCGGGCGGTGGACGAGGCGGCGGGGCTGCCGCTCGGTTCGACGTCGAACGTGGCGCGGACCCGGCAGGCGCTGCTCGAACTCGCGGTGCGGCGGCACGCCGAGCGGGAGGCCCGGGTGCTCGCCGTCCAGGAGATGCCGGAGCCGGGCGGCGGGCTCGACGCGCTGGCGCAGGGGCTCGCACTCGCCGTCCACCGTTCCCTGACCTGCGATCGCGACCTGCTGATCGCCCGCTACGAACTGGCCCTGGAAGCCACCCGCCGCCCCGAACTGCGCGCCTTCTACGACCGGACCGGTGCCGTCTTCCGGGAGCAGCTCGCCGCGATGCTCACGGCCGTCGGCTCGCCCGACCCCGCCCGGCATGTGCTGTCCCTGGTGGCCTGGGCGGACGGGCTGATGTTCTCGTGCGCGGCCGGGTCCTTCAGCACCGAGGTGCCGGACGCGGAGGCGATCCGCACGGGCCTGCGGGAACTGCTGGCGGGCATGCTGGGCCGGTGAGACCCCCGGGGAGAGGCGTCCCCGCGGCGCCGGACGTCACCCTCGGTCCTCCGAAGACCTTCGTACGGGGCACGAGATCACCCGTGCGGGGGCCCGTCGTCCACTCCCTGCTGCCGAGCCGGTACCCGAACCACCAGAGTGGCGCGGGTGCATCGATCGACCACCACCGCAGCGCTCCTCGTCAGCGTGGCCGTCTCGGCCCTCTCCGGCTGTATGACGGTCCAGCGTCAGGCGGCA
Organism: Streptomyces sp. NPDC015139; assembly: GCF_043079785.1. Classification (NCBI taxonomy): domain Bacteria; kingdom Bacillati; phylum Actinomycetota; class Actinomycetes; order Kitasatosporales; family Streptomycetaceae; genus Streptomyces; species Streptomyces sp. NPDC015139. The sequence goes on from NZ_JBIBUW010000021.1 coordinate 59,043, forward strand.
CCGGGACCGCCACCGGACACGGCGCGGGCCCAGCCGACGGCGGCCCGGCCGGACGGCAGCGCGGAGCCCCGGGTGGTGCAGGCACCGGCACGGGAGGCACTGGAGATGGTCGGCCCGTCCCGGCACCCCGCGCACTCCGCACCCCGGGCCCCGCACCCCGCGGCCGCGCCGCCGGTCGCGCACCGGGCGCCCGCCCCGCCGGCGCCCCGGCCCGAGCGGCGGCGGGCGGACGGCCACCGGCACACGGGCGTCGATGTCCCGGACCTCTCACACCCCGCCCCGGAGGCCCCGGACGTGTGCGCTCTCGGGAGGCGGTACGGCGGCTGGCGCGGCGACAGCCCCGCATCGGTCATCTGCGAACGGGCCTACGGGCACTGAGCGGGCCATCGGACCCGGAGGGCCCGGTCCGCCGTCCTAACTGGGCCGCTGCCGAGGCGGCCCCCACAGATCCCCGCCCGCCGCGCCGTCCTCACCCAGCCGCAGTTCCAGCCGGCCGATCGCGGCCCGGACCCCGCTGCCGTAGCCGTCGTCGGCCAGTGCGCCCGCTGCGGTCCGGGCCCGGCGCAGATGACTGCGGGCGGCCTCCGCACGGCCGAGCTTGACGTAGTCGGCGGCCAGGTTCAGATGCAGGGAGGGCAGGAACCCCCGCACGCTCGGCGGATCGCCGCCGCGGCCGTCCGCCAGTTCCTCCGCCGCCGACAACGCCCTGAGGTCCCAGGCCAGTTCGTCCGCCGGATCGTCCTGGGTGTCGGCGAGGTAGTGGGCGAGGGTGCATCGGTGCAGGGGGGTGCCGTCCTCGCCGATCTCGGCCCACAGGTCCAGGAAGCGGCTGCGGGCCTCCTCGCGGTCACCGCCGTGGTGGAGCATCACGACCTGACCGATCCGTGTCAGCACGGCGTCCGGTGCCGCCTGCTCCTGTCGCTCCGCCACGGTGTCCCTCCGGGACGTCGGCAATGATCCACTGCCGACGCTAACCGGCGCCGTGGGGATATCCGGTCAGGCGGCGCCGTCGCGCCAGGGCCGGCGGCCGTCAGCCCAGGTTCGGGATGGTCCAGTCGATGGGCTGGTGGCCCTGCCGGGCGATCGCCTCGTCGATCTGGGTGAAGGGGCGCGAGCCGAAGAACTTCTTCGCCGACAGCGGCGACGGGTGCGCGCCCTTGACCACGATGTGCCGGGTCTCGTCGATCAGCGGGAGCTTCTTCTGCGCGTAGTTGCCCCACAGGACGAAGACCGCCGGGTCCGGCCGGGAGACCACCGCGCGGATCACCGCGTCCGTGAACTTCTCCCAGCCCTTGCCCTTGTGCGAGTTGGCCTCGCCGGCCCGGACCGTGAGGACCGCGTTGAGCAGCAGTACGCCCTGCTGTGCCCACGGCATCAGGTAGCCGTTGTCCGGGACGGGCAGGCCCAGCTCCTCCTTCATCTCCTTGTAGATGTTCCGCAGGGAGGGCGGGGTCTTCACCCCCGGGCGGACCGAGAAGCACAGGCCGTGGCCCTGGCCCTCGCCGTGGTACGGGTCCTGGCCCAGGACGAGGACCTTGACCTGCTCGTACGGCGTGGCGTCCAGCGCGGCGAAGACCTCCTCGCGCGGCGGATAGACAGGGCCGTTCGCCCGCTCCTCCTCGACGAACTCGGTCAGCTCCTTGAAGTAGGGCTGCTCCAGCTCGTCGCCCAGAACCCCGCGCCAGGACTCGGGCAGCATGGCGATGTCGGTCACGTCAACGTCCTCACGATGTCGATCAACTACGGCCTGCGGTCACTGCTCCAGAACCTACAGGCGACCACTGACAACGGCTGCCGCGAGGGCCGTTCACCAACTGGTCTTGCGGTGCAGTCTCCACATCATCATGATCGTCGACGGGTCGAGGGCCTGCTCACCGCCGGAGACGTCGTCGCTGGCCGCCACGTACTGCCGGCCCTGCCACAGCGGGATCAGCCGGGCGTCGTCGACCATGACCTGCTGGGCCTGCTCCATGTCCTTGACCGTCTGGGCACGGTCGCTCTCCGCGCGCGAGTGGGGCAGCAGCCGGTCGGTGATCTCCTTGGCCGGGTAGGGCGTGCCGAGCGCGTTCTTCTCGCCGACGAACGGGGCGATGAAGTTGTCCGCGTCCGGGAAGTCCGGGAACCAGCCGCGGCCGAACACCGGGTACTCGCCCTTCTGGTAGCCGACCACATAGGTCTTCCAGGGGCGGCTCTTGAGGGTGATGGTGAACAGGCCCGAGGCCTCCAGCTGCCGCTTGATCTCCTTGAACATCAGTGCCGTCTCGGAGCCGTAGCGGTCCGTGGTGTACCAGAGGGTGAGCGGGACGGGACGGGTGATGCCCGCGTCGGTGAGTATCTTGCGCGCCTTGGAGACGCTCGGGTCCCCGTAGTCGTCGAAGAAGCTGGTGGCGTGGCCGGTGAGGCCCTTGGGGACCATCGAGTACAGCGGGTCGACGGTGTCGCGGTAGACCTTGTGCGAGATCGCGCCGCGGTCCACGACCTGGGCGATGGCCTTGCGCACCGCGGGCTGCTTGGCCCAGGGGTCCTTGGGGTTGAACACCAGGTAGCTGATGTCGGTGCCGGCGCCGTCGACCAGTTGCAGGTCGGCGGTGTCGTGCTGCTGCAGGGCGATGATGTCGTCGGCGGCGAGGCCGCGGTAGGTGACGTCGATCTGCTTGTCCCGCAGCGCCTTGACCATGGTGGACGAGTCCTGGAAGTAGCGGATGGTCACCGCGTCGTTCTGCCGGTCGGCGAAGCCCCTGTAGTTGCCGTTGCTGACGAGGACGGCCTGCTTGCCCTCCTCGTAGGACTGGAGCTTGTACGGTCCGGAGCCGTAGACCTTGGTGTCCTTGCGCAGGGAGTTGGCCGGGTAGTCGTCCGGGTCGACGATCGACATGGCGGGGGTGGCCAGCACGAACGGGAAGGTGGCGTCCGACTGGTTGAGGTGGAAGATCACCTCGCGGTCGCCGGAGACCTGGACGCGGTCCAGGCTGCCGAGCAGCCCCGCGGGCCCGCCGGGGGCGTTGATGGTGCGGATGCGGTCGATGGAGTGCTGGACGGCCTCCGCGTTCAGCGGGTCCCCGTCGGCGAACTTCATCCCCGAGCGCAGCTTGCAGCGGTAGGTGCGGCTGCTGTTGTCGGTGAAGGCGCAGCTCTCGGCGGCGTCGGGCTGCGGGGTGGTGGCGCCGCTGGGGTAGGCGAGGAGCGTCTGGAAGATGTTGCGGTACAGCTCCCAGGAGCCGTCCCACGCTCCGGCCGGGTCCAGCGTGCTGGGCGCGCTGGTGGTGCCCACGACGATCGGCCCCTCGCTGTCGGGGTCGCCGTCGGACAGCAGACTGCAGCCGGTCACCAGGGATATGGACGCGATCGCCGCGACTCTCCGCAGGAATCGGTTCCGGTTGAACACGCGCACGCTCCTCGATCTGCCATACCAAGGGTCGGCAGACCATACCGCAGCGTCCGGGCCCCTGAACCTCCTCTGAAGCACGCGTTCTTGATCGATTGCGCGATGACTACGTTGTCATGCCGCTGGATGTATCTCCAGAGGCGTTTCGGGCGCCGTTCCGCGGGGAAACGGCGCCCGATACGGACGTCCGGCAGTCGGACGGTCAGACGCCGGCGTTGAGGAAGAGGCCGCCGTCGACGACGAGCGTCTGGCCGGTGACCCAGTCCGACTGCTCCGAGGTGAGGAACGCCGCCGCGCCGCCGATGTCGGAGGGCACGCCGAGCCGGGCGAGCGGGTAGGAGGCGGCCGCCTCCTCCTCGCGGCCCTCGTACAGGGCCTGCGCGAACTTGGTCTTGATCACCGCCGGGGCGATCGCGTTGACCCGCACCTTCGGCGCGAACTCGTGCGCCAGCTGCTGGGTCAGGTTGATCATCGCGGCCTTGCTGACGCCGTAGGCGCCGATGAACGGCGAGGGCGCGAGGCCGGCGATCGAGGCGATGTTGACGATCGCGCCGCCGTTGTCCTTCTGCCAGGCGTGCCAGCTCTTCTGGGCGAAGCCGAGCGCGGAGATGACGTTGGTCTCGAAGACCTTGCGGGCGACGTTCAGGTCGAGGTCCGCGATCGGGCCGAACACCGGGTTGGTACCGGCGTTGTTGATGAGGAAGTCTAGGCGGCCGAAGGCCTCCATGGTGCGCTCGACGGCCTCGGTCTGGTGGTCGAGGTCGTGGGCCTTGCCGGCGACGCCGATGACCCGCTCGGCGCCGAGCCGGTCGACGGCCTCCTTGAGGGCGTCCTCGTTGCGGCCGGTGATGCAGACGCGGTCGCCGCGGGCGACCAGCGCCTCGGCGACGCCGTAGCCGATGCCGCGGCTGCCGCCCGTGATGAGGGCGACCCGGCCGGACAGCTCCGGAAGTTCAGTCATGTCGGTGATTCCCCAAGGTCCCTAGTCGAGCGGTCCGCCGGCGACGTACAGCACCTGGCCGGAGACGAAGCCGGCCGCCTCGCCCGTGAAGAAGGCGATGGCGTTGGCGATGTCCTCGGGCTCGCCCACGCGCTGCACCGGGATCTGGGTGGCGGCGGCGGCCTTGAAGTCGTCGAAGCCCATGCCGACGCGGTCGGCGGTGGTCTTGGTCATCTCGGTGGCGATGAAGCCGGGGGCCACGGCGTTGGCGGTGATGCCGAACTTGCCCAGCTCGATGGCGAGGGTCTTCGTGAAGCCCTGCAGACCGGCCTTGGCGGCTGAGTAGTTGGCCTGGCCGCGGTTGCCGAGCGCCGAGGAGGAGGAGAGGTTGACGACCCGGCCGAAGCCGGCGTCGACCATGTGCTTCTGGACGGCCTTGGTCATCAGGAAGGAGCCGCGCAGGTGCACGTTCAGGACGGTGTCCCAGTCGGAGACGCTCATCTTGAACAGCAGGTTGTCGCGCAGCACGCCCGCGTTGTTCACGAGGATCGTCGGGGCGCCCAGCTCCTCGACGATCCGGGCGACGGCCGCCTCGACCTGCGCCTCGTCGGAGACGTCGGCGCCGATCGCGACGGCCTTGCCGCCGGCCGCGGTGATCTTCTCGACGGTGTCCTTGCAGGCGGCTTCGTCGAGGTCGATCACGGCGACCGCGCGACCCTCGGCGGCCAGCCGTACGGCGGTGGCGGCGCCGATGCCGCGCGCCGCGCCGGTGACTACCGCGACCCGCTGTTCAGTGGTGGACATTGCTGCTTCTCCTCGCCCTTGAGAGAACCTGTCGGGGCCCCCGTCGGAGGCCCCTCATGCGGTGAGCGACCGCTTAGTACCTTCAGCACCCGTGACGCTAGAAGCCCTGGCACCCGGTGTCAACGGCACATCCGGCCGGTGTGATCCATTACCTCACCAGGAGGTCCAGCAACCGTTCCGTCTCGGCGGCCGGGTCGGTGGTCAGACCGGTGTGCACGGGCCCGGGCCGGACGACGGTGGAACGCGGCGCGATCAGCCAGCGGAAGCGCCGTCCGGCGTCGTCACCGGCCGCCTGGCCGGCGCCGTCCCCGCCCGCGCACACCTTCTCCACGGCGCCGAGCGCGGCCCGGATCCCGGCGAGGTCCGCCCGCGGGTCCAGTGCCAGCAGCCGGGCCTCGTCCAGATGGGTGCGAGCGCCCACGTAGGCCCGGGCGCGGGAGTAGACGATGACGCCCGCGTTGATGCACTCGCCGCGCTCCACGCGCGGTACGACCCGCAGCAGCGCGTACTCGAACACGTCCCGGTCGCCGCCCTGGCCCGCCCGGGTGATGTGCCGCTCGGTCACATGGCCGGCCATGTGGATGTGGCGCTCGCTCACTTGCCCTCCTCGGAGCCGATGCCGGTGATGCGTCCGGCGATGACGGCGGCCCGCGCGAGCAGCGGCCGCGCGTAGGCCCGGCGCAGGTCGTCCGGGGTGTCGAAGCCGGGCTCCCCGGCGAGCCACGCCTCGGGGATCTCGGCGGTGACCTCGTCCAGCAGGTCCTGGGTGACCCTGGGTGCCAGTTCGGCCGCCGCGGCGGCGACGTCCGGGGCGAAACGGGCGAGGGCGTGGTCGGCGGCGTCGTAGGGGCGGGCCGCGGACGCCTCGGCGGAGGGCCAGTTGTGGTGCCAGATCATCGTGGCGCCGTGGTCGATGAGCCACAGTTCCTCCCGGTGCACCAGGAGGTTGGGGTTGCGCCAGGACCGGTCGACGTTGTTGATCAGCGCGTCGAACCAGACGATCCGGCCGGCCTCCTCAGCGCTCACCTCGAAGGCGAGCGGGTCGTAGCCGAGGGCACCGGACAGGAAGTCCATGCCGAGATTGGTGCCGCCGCTGCCCCGGAGCAGGTCCTGCACCTGCTGTTCGGGCTCGCCGAGCCCGAGCACCGGGTCCAGCTCGACGGTGACCAGGCGGGGCATCCGGAATCCGAGGCGCCGGGCGAGCTCGCCGCAGACCACCTCGGCGACCAGTGTCTTGCGGCCCTGTCCGGCACTGGTGAACTTCATGACGTACGTCCCGAAGTCGTCGGCCTCGACGAGTCCCGGCAGCGAGCCCCCCTCACGCAGGGGCGTGATGTAACGGGTGGCGGTGACTTCCTTGAGCATCGCCCCAGGTTACTGATCGCGGCGGGCGCGCGGCCGACAGCGGGCCCACAGCCACGGCTCACGGCCCGCTCACCACCCGGCCACAGGGATCTGGGTGCCCGTCTGAACGGCCGCGGCCCCGGGGCCGTACCCCCTGACGGATCACGTCCAGCTCCGCGGAAGGGAATGCCCACATGACCAGCGCTTCGCCCCAGCCCGCATCGGGACCGGCCCGCCGTACCGTCATGGCGGCGGCGGGAGCGGCAGGGCTCGCCGCCGCGCTGACCGCCTGCGGTTCGGGCGGCGACTCGTCCGACACCGTCGACACCGGGGCCGGGCAGGCCGCCGGCGGCACGCTCGCCAAGACCTCGGACATCCCCGAGGGGGGCGGCAAGATATTCAAGGATCAGGGTGTCGTGGTCACCCAGCCGGCGGCGGGCACGTTCAAGGCGTTCTCGTCCAAGTGCACCCACCAGGGCTGCGCGGTGGGCAGTGTGGCGGACGGCGTCATCGTCTGCCCGTGCCACAACAGCCACTTCTCGGCCGAGGACGGCAGCGTGAAGAAGGGACCGGCGACCAAGCCGCTGCCCGCGGCGAAGATCACCGTCTCCGGGGAGGACATCAAGCTGGCCTGAACGGGGTCGGCCCCGCCGGTCGCGGGAGCAGGCAGCCGAGGACGTCGTCGGTGGTCGTGACGGTGGCCACCAGTGCGAGGGTGTTGCGGATCATCGCGGGGGTGTAGTCCGCCGGCACCCCCGCGACGGCGTCGGCCGGCACGACGGCGGTGTAGCCGAGGTTCACGGCGTCGAACACCGCGTTGGGCACGGCCACGTTGGCCGAGACTCCGGTGACGACCAGCGTGCGGCAGCCGAGGTTGCGCAGCAGGGCGTCGACGCCGGTGCCGTGGATCGGGGACAGGCCGTGCAGCCGCCGTACGACGAGATCCTCCTCGGCGACCTCGATCGGAGGTGCGACCCGGACCGCGGTGGTGCCGGTCAGCTGCTGGACGGGGAGCCGCCCGGCGGCGCGGAACAGGCGGGCGTTGCGGTTCGCGCCCCGGCCGTCCGGACGGCGCTCGGCGACCGCGTGGATCACCTGGACGCCGGTCCGGTGCGCGGCGGCGACCAGCCGGGATACATTGCCCAGGGCTCCGGAGGAGCGGGCCTCGCGGGCGAGTTCGGGCAGGGCGCTGTCCGGTCCGACCACCCCCTGCTGGCACTCCACGGTGAGCAGGACGGTGTGCGCGGGGTCGAGGAGGTCGCGCAGCTGCTCGTACGACGGCATCACGCACCCTTTCACCGGGGCTCGGGGCGGTGAGAGTAGCCGCGTCCGGGCGCGGGTGGAAGACGAGCCATTCCCTTTTCTGACGTGATGTCAGAGGATCACCGGCACAGGGTGGTTCTCTGGCACGACGTGGGAGAAGAGGGGGCCGTATGACCGTCACTCAGCAGCGCCGGGGCCGGAAGATCATGATGACGCCGGGCGAGCTGGACGAGTTTCTCACCGCCCAGCGCACCTGCCGGGTCGCGACCGTCTCGGCGGACGGCGCACCGCACGTGAGCGCGCTGTGGTTCGCCTGGGACGGGACGTCGCTGTGGTTGTACTCGGTGGTGCGCAGCAGGCGCTGGGCGCAGTTGCGCCGCGATCCGCGCGTGGCGGTCGTGGTCGACTCGGGCGAGGAGTACGACCAGTTGCGCGGCGTCGAGCTGGCCGGCCGGGTGGAGTTCGTGGGCGAGGTGCCGCGCACCGGTGAGCTGTGCGCCGAGCTCGACACGGCCGAGACGCTGTTCGCCCGGAAGAACTTCGGCCTGGACGAGATGCCGCACGACGGCCGGCACGCCTGGGCCCGGCTGACCCCGGAGAAGATCGTCTCCTGGGACTTCCGGAAGCTGGGCGGGGCGTAGGGGTCAGTCGAGCCGGCGGGCCGCCGAGCGCAGGGCCTCGACCGCCGCGCGGATCGAGGGCCGGCGGTCGGCGTCCGCCCGCCAGACGACGTACACATGGCGACGGATCCGCTGCCGCAACGGGACCAGGACCAGGCCCTCGGGCACGGGACGGCGGCCGAGCAGCGGGGCGATGCACACCCCGAGCCCGGCGGCGACCAGGCCGAGCTGGGTGTGGGTCTCGCCGGCGCGGTGACCGATGATCGGCTCGATGCCCTTGGACCGCAGCGTGAACATCAGCCACTCGTGGCAGAACTCGCCCTCGCCCCAGGTGATCCACTCGTCCTCGGCGAACTCGGCGAGGTCCACCTCGTCCCGGCCGGCGAGCCGGTGCCCGGCGGGCATGGCGACTTCCGCGGGATCGTCCAGCAGGGGCGCCTTGACCAGGCCGTCCGGCACGGGCATCGGCTTGTTGTACCAGTCCAGGACGACCGCCAGGTCGAGATCGCCGCGCACCACCCCGGCGACGCCCTTTTCCGGCTCCAGCTCGCTGGAGCGCAGGCGCAACCCGGGATGCTGGGCGCGCAGGGTGGCCAGCGCGGCCGGGAACAGGCCGCGGGCGGCGGTCGGGAAGGCCGAGAGCCGGAGTTCGCCCACGACCTGGCCGCGGTGCGCCTCCAGGTCGGACTCGGCCAGCTCGACCTGCGACAGGATGCGCCCCGCGTGCTCCGAGAGCAGCCGGCCGGCGTCCGTGAGGCGTACGCCGCGCCCGTTCTTGGCGAGGAGCCGCTGGCCGATCTCCCGCTCCAGCTTGCTCAGCTGCTGGGAGACCGCGGACGTGGTGACGTGCAGCGCCTCGGCCGCCGCACTGACCGAGCCGTGCCGGGCCAGGGCGTCCAGGGTGCGCAGGCGCTCGAAGTTCAACATGTAAGAGATACTAAGAGGTATCGAGTGACAATTCTCGATTGTGCTACGAGGTTGCTTCAAGCATCGTTGGTGCCATGAGCACGGTCACCGCACCCCGGACCCAGTCCCCCGCACCCGCACCCGCCCTTGCCCGCGCCCGCCTCGACTGGCGCCTGCGCTTCGGCGCCCTCTCCCTGATCTGGGGCTTCAGCTTCCTGCTGATCAAGGTGGGCACGGACGGGTACGCGCCGTTCCAGGTGACGCTCGGGCGGCTGGTGTTCGGTTCGGCGGTGCTGGCGGCGGCGATGGCCGTGAAGCGGCAGCGGCTGCCGCGCGGGGCCCGTCTGTGGGGCCACATGGCGGTCGCCGCGTTCTTCCTGAACGCCCTGCCGTTCTCCCTCTTCGCCTACGCGGAGCTGACGATCCCGTCCACGCTGGCCGGCATCTGCAACGCGACGTCCCCGCTGTGGGGCATGGCGCTGTCCCTGGTCGCCCTCTCCGAGGACCGGCCCACCCGGGTGCGCGTCGCCGGTCTCGGCCTCGGCTTCCTCGGCGTCCTGACGGTGCTCGGCGCCTGGCAGGGCTTCCACGGTCTGGACGCGCGGGGCACGGCGATGGCGCTGCTCGCCTCCCTGAGCTACCCGGTGGGGTGGATCTACGTCCGGCGGAAGCTGGCCGGCACGGGCAACTCCCACCTGTCGATGACGGGCGCGCAGCTGATGCTGGCGACGCTCCAGCTGGCGGTCGTGACCCCGCTGTTCGCCGGGTTCCCCACCCATGTGTCCGTGGTGCCGCTGCTGGCGATCGCCGCGCTGGGCGCGCTGGGCACGGGGCTGGCGGTGCTCCTCCAGTACGGGCTGGTCGCCGAGGTCGGCCCGACCACCGCGCAGATGGTCACGTACTTCATCCCGGTCATCGCCACGGCCGCGGGCGTGGCGATCCTCGGGGAGACGCTGCGCTGGACCACCCCGGTCGGGGCGGTCGTCGTCCTGGCGGGGGCGGCACTCACCCAGGTCCGACGCAGGGACGCTTAGCGGGGGGCCGGGCGCCGCCCTTCGGCGTATGCCGGGAGGCGGGAACGCCGGGCGCTGCCGTGCGACGCATGCCGGGGCGCGGGACGATGAGCCTCCCGCCTCTGACTCGGCCACACCTCCCCCTCGTACGCCCAGCCATGGACGCGGGCCGGGGCGCGGGAGGCCCCTCGCCCCCGCCTCTCACTCGGTCGCCTTGGCAGCCCATCTTTCGCCCAGCCGTAGACGCGGCCCGGCGGTAGAGGCGGACCGCCTGCTTCACCGCATCGTGCGCCAACGACGTACCCGCAGGCGTGGTGACGCGGGACGCCGGGAGACCGGATCGCGGGACGCCGAGGCGCCTCTGCCCCTCTCTCGGCCCCCTTGGCCGCTCCTCCGCCCGTACGCCTAGCCGCAGACGCTGCCCGGGGACGGTCGGACCGCCGCCACCACCGCGGCCAAGTCCGCGAGTGAGCGACATGCCCGGCAAGCGCGGAGACGGGGGCAGGGGGCGCGGGAGCCCCTCGCTCCCGCCTCTCGCTCGGTCGCCTTGGCGACCCTCCCCCCGTACGCCTAGCCGTAGACGCGGATCGGGGAGGGGCGGACCGCTGTCGCCACCGCGGCCGCCAGCGGGGCGATGTCCTCGGGGGTGAGGGGTGAGACGGTGATGCGGATGCCGGGCGGGGACGCCAGCCGGAAGCGGGCGCCCGGGGCGACCGCCCATCCCGCCTGGAGGAGGCGGGCCACCGCGCCGGTCTCGTCGGGTACGGGCACCCACACGTTCATCCCGCTGCGGCCGTGCGCCGTGACCCCGTGCGTCGCCAGCGCGTCGACGAGGGCGTTCCGGCGGGCGCCGTACGACCGCGCCACCGCCGCCCGGTCGACCGCGCCGTCCGCCCACAGCCGGACCACGGCCCGTTGCAGCAGCAGGCTCACCCAGCCGGGGCCGAGGCGCTGCCGGCCCCGCACCCGGTCGACGGTGACGCCGTCGCCGGTGAGGACGGCGAGTCGCAGGTCGGGGCCGTAGGCCTTGGCGGCGGAGCGGACGAAGGCCCAGTGACGGGTGTCGCCGGCGAGCGGATGCAGCGGCAGGTCGACGATGCCGTGGCCGTGGTCGTCCTCGATGAGCAGGGTCTCCGGGTGCTCGCGCAGCACCGCCCGCAGGTCGTGCGCGCGCGACGCGGTCACGGAGGCGCCGGTCGGGTTCTGCGCGCGGTCGGTGACGATGAGGGCGCGGGCCCCGGCCTCCAGGGCGCGGCGCAGGTCGTCGGGGTGCGGCCCGTCGTCGTCGACACCGACGGGGACCGTGCGCAGCCCGAGAGCGGGGATCAGGTCGAGGACGCTGCCCCAGCCGGGGTCCTCCAGGGCGACCGCGTCGCCCGGCCTGAGGTGGGCGGCGAGGACGCGTTCGATGGCGTCCAGGGAGCCGGAGGTGACCGTCACCGGTCCCGCCGGCAGGCCCTCGGCGTCGAACTCGGCACGCGCGAGGCGGGCGAGTTCCGCGTCGACGGGATCGTCTCCGTAGAGGACGGGGCGCTGGTCGCCCTGCTCGGCCGCCGCGGCCAGAACCGGTGCGAGGCGGGGCAACAGGTCCGGATCGGGGTTGCCGGTGGCCAGGTCGCGGCCACCCGCGGGCACCTCCACCCGGAGTTCCTCACGGCCGGTGGTGGCCGGCTTGGGCCGGACCCGGCTGCCGCGGCGGCCTGCCGTCTCGATCACCCCGCGTTCCCGCAGGATGCGATAGGCGGCGGCGACCGTGTTCGCGTTCACCCCCAGCTGGGCCGCCAACTCCCGCATGGGAGGCAGGGGTTGCCCCGGCCGCAGCTCGCCCGAGCCCACCGCGCGCTCGACACCGGCGGCAATCTCGGCTGCGCCCCGCCCCTGGATCCGATACTCTCCTAGCACAAAGCCCATTATGCACTAGTGCAACAGAAACCGCCAGGAGGGACCCCTCATGCAGGGCACGACCGAGGAAGCGCGGACCGCCGCCTACACGCCGACCGACCGCACCGTCCCCACGCGTTCCGCGGACCGGGCGTCGTACGACAAGGAACTGGTCCACGCGATACTCGACGAGGGATACGTCTGCCACCTCGGCTTCGTCCGCGACGGGGCGCCGGTGGTGCTGCCGACGCTGTACGGCCGGGTCGGCGAGCGCCTCTACGTCCACGGGTCCACCGGCTCGCGCCCGCTGCGGATGACCGGCCAGGCCGACCCGGGCCTGCGGGTGTGCCTCACGGTCACCCACGTCGACGGGCTGGTGCTGGCCCGGTCGGCCTTCCACCACTCGATCAACTACCGCTCGGTCGTGGTGCACGGCGTCGCGCACGAGGTCACCGACCCCGAGGAGCGGCGACTGGCCCTGGACGCGCTGGTGGACCACGTCGTCGCGGGCCGCGCCGCCGACTCCCGGCCCGCGAACAAGAAGGAGCTCGCCGCCACCGCGGTGATCCGCCTGGACCTCCGGGAGGTGTCGGCCAAGGTCCGCACCGGCGGCGCCAACGACGAGCCGGAGGACCTGGACCTCCCCCACTGGGCCGGTGTCGTCCCGCTCCGCAAGGGCTACGAGACCCCCGTCGCCAACGCCGACCTCGCGCCCGGCGTCGAACTGCCGGACTACTTGTCGGCTCCGTGACGGACACCGCGGCCGGTGGGCCTCCGGGTCACACCGGCGCGGGCTCCCGCCGGGCCCCGCGTGCCTCGCTCACGGCGAGTCCGGCGACCGCGCCGAGCAGGAGCAGGGTGCCGGCCGCGGTCGCCGCGGTGAGCCGCTCGCCGAGCAGGGCCACGGCGAGCACGGCCGCCGTCACCGGCTCCAGCAGCATGATCACGGACACCGTGGCGGACCGCACGACGGCCGCACCCGCGAAGTAGAGCGCGTACGCCAGAGCCGTCGGCACGGCCGCGGTGTACAGCAGCAGCCACAGCAGCCGCGCCGGGTGGGCGGTGTGCGGCAGCAGGCCCTCGTGCAGCGCGAACGGCAGCAGGCACAGGGCGGTCACGGCGAACGCCCCCACGGTGGTGTCGGACGCGTCGGCACTGCCGTCCCGGCCCCACCAGCGGGTGAGCAGGGTCATGGCGCCGTACCCCGCCGCCGACACCAGCGCCAGCAGCACACCGGCCGGGCGGACGGTCGCGGCCGAGCCGCCGAAGGTGAGGACCGCCAGCCCGCCGAGCGCACCGGCGACGGCCAGGACGCCCCCGGCGCCGAGCCGCTCCCCCAGCAGGAGCCGGGCGCCGAGCGCGATCAGCACGGGGCCCGCGCCGAGCGTGACGACGGTGGCCACGGCCAGTCCGGTGGACCCGACGGCCGCGAAGTAGGCGGTCTGGAACACCGCGAGGCCCAGGCCGGTGGCCACCGCACGGCCGGCCCGGCGGCGCGCGGGTTCGACGGCGGCCGGGCGGACGCGCGGGCGCAGCCCGCGGCCGGCCAGCGGCAGCAGGAGCCCCAGCGCACAGCGCCAGAAGGACAGCCCGAAGGCGCCCATGTCGCTGGTCCGGTAGACCAGCGAGGCCGCGGCGCCGGCGGTGCCCCAGGCGGCACCGGTGATGATCAGATAGAGCAGGCCACGCCCCACGGGCAGGCCGGATGCGATGTTCGACAAGGGATTCTCTCCGCAGAAGCGCGCACGGCGGCGCGGAAGTTCGAGGGCGACCCGTTCGGGCGGGGCGCGCGGACTTCATCTGCGGGCTGCACCGTCGTACCCGGCGCGAATGCGCCGGGCGTGTGTACCGGAGGCCCGCCTCAGACGGCCGGGGGCGGGAGGACGAGTGCGTCGGACACCATGTCCAGCACCCTAGGCCGCTGTACCGCGGGCGGACAACTCCAGTTCCGCACCACCCTGGGCGACCGGCCGCGGCGAGCCGTCGGCGGGCGCGGAGGACTGGGCGATGAACGCGCCGACCAGGACGATCGCCCCGCCCGCGATCTGCGGCGCGGACAGGTGCTCGCCGAGCAGCACCCAGGCCAGCACGGTCGCGATCACCGCTTCCAGGCAGGCGACGACACCGGCGACCTGCGGGGACAGCCGCCGCACGGAGAGCACTCCGGTGACGTAGGCGGTGACCGTGGCGATCAGCACGATCCACGCCAGCAGCGCGAACGCAGGCACGGTGGTGCCGTCGAGGTGCGCGGAACCGGCCAGCACGGGCCAGTCCATGCCCCAGGGGCGGGCGACGACCGTCAGCACGGCGGCGCCGACGAGGAGCCCGTAGGCGATGACCCCGAGCGGGTCGGGGGCCTCGTCGCCCGCGTCGCTGCCCTGGTCGGACAGGACGAAGTAGCCGACCTGGCAGCAGGCCGCGCCGAGCGCGAGCAGCAGGCCCAGCGCGTCGAAGCTCAGCCCGGACCAGACCTCGACCACGCAGGCGAGACCGCCGGCCGCGAGGACCACACCGAGCGCGGCGGCACGGGTGACGGGCCGCCGCTGCACGAACCGCACCCAGCCGAGGACGAGGGCGGGGGCCAGGTACTCGACGAGCAGTGCCACGCCCACCGGGATGCGGGAGAGCGCGGCGAAGTAGCAGGCCTGCACACCGGCGACCGCGAGCAGCCCGAAGCCGGCGAGCAGCGCGGGACGGCGGCGCAGCAGGGCGCGGTGCCGCACGGCGAGCGGCAGCATGACCAGGGCGGCGCCGGTCACCCGCAGCCACACCACGTGGAGCGGGTCCAGACCCGCCTCGATCAACGGCTTGGCGGCCACTCCGGACCCGCCGAAGGCCAGGGCCGAGGCGAGCGCGAGACCGAGCCCGACGCCCTTGCCGCGGCCGCCCTGACTGCTCACTGACGTATGCACCGGCACATGATGACAGGAGAAGACAGGAGCGTCACCACCGTTGGCACCTGTCTCAGCTGGTGGACGGCCTGCCACGCCGAACGCCGGAGCGTCAGCAGGTCGCCGTATCGCCGTCGGAGGGCTGCTCGGCGGCGCTCTCGATCCGGGCGGTCAGTTCCCCCGCGGGGATGCCGGCGCGTCCGAGGACTTCGACGGCGCGGGACCGCGGGTCGGCGAGGAGCGCGGCGAACAGGTCCGTGCCGGTGACCCGGTCCTCGCCCCGGCGGGTGGCACGCTCGCGAGCCCTGGCGAGGGCGGCGGCCGCGGCGGGCGACCAGCCCGCGCCGTCCCGGAGCCCGCCGTGCGCGGCGCGAGCGGCCGGAACCGCACGGGCGGGAGTGGTCGCACGAGCGGCGGGGGCGGGCGGCCCGGTCGGTACGGTCATCGCACGGGGCCCGGTCGGCGTGGCCGAGGTGCGGGGTTCGGCCGGCGCCGCCGGCGCGGGTACCGCGGCCGGCGCCCCGGAGTCCTCCACCGTGCCCTGCCAGCGCAGTCCGTAGCCGATGCTGCGCTGCACGAGATAGCCGAGCAGCCGGACGAGCCGGGGTGACCCGCCGACGGCGGCACGCACCTGGGGGTCGTGCTCCAGGAGGGAGTGCAGCAGATGGGCGGTGTCGATCTGGCGGTCCCCGTCCCGGACCGCCCTGCGGCGGGCACCGGCGAGCACCGCTGCCGGCTCGGCGTCGAGCCCTGCATCGTCCGCGAAGTGCGCAGCCGCCTCGTCCCGGGCGGCAAGGGGGGCTGTACGGGGTTGCACATCCCCCACCTCATCAGCCACAACGGGGTGCGTCATCCACGAGGGGAACCATTCCGGCGTCCCACGGCGAGTGGACAACCCCGGCCGGAATCTCATCCTTACGGAGGAGATCTGGCCGGGTCGGCCCAGGACACCGGGCCCGGGCCGGCGCTCGGCGGCTCACCCGAGTCCGTCTCCCAGACGCCGTCCTGACGGTTCATCAGTATTGAATGTTCACGCCTGTGCGGCTACTTTCCGCGACACCGTAGCCCGATACGCCCGACCCGAAGGGGTGGTCGCATGGCCGAAGTCAGCGCGGAGGCACGCATCCAGGCGCCGGCGGAGAAGGTGTGGGCCCAGCTCACCGACTGGCCGTCGTACCCGGAGTGGAACGCGACCCACACCAGCTTCCCCGAGGGGGGCCCGAAGACACTGGCGGTCGGCGGGACGTTCCAGGAGAACATGAAGCTGATGGGCTTCCCCGCGGAGGTCGACTGGACCATCGAGGAGCTGGAGCCGGCCAGGGTGCTCGCGATCCGCGGCAAGGGCCCGATGGCGGTGACCGTCGCCACCCGCTACACGCTCACCCCCGACGGAGAGGCCACGACCCTCCGCATCGACGGCGAGTTCACGGGCGCCGCGGTGTCGTTGATGGCGGGCAAGCTCAAGGACTCCGCGACGGCCGCCCTGAACGAGTCGCTGCGCAAACTGGACGGTCTGGTGACCTGAGCCGGGACACGGGAAGGCGCCCCGCGCGGGCATCGCGCGGGGCGCCTTCACGGCCGTTCGCTCAGTGCTCGTCGGCCAGGATGAGGTACAGCTTCTTGCGGGCGTCGTTGATGACGGTCAGCGCCTTCTCGCGCTGCTCCTTGCTGCCGGTCTTCCAGACCTGACCGAAGGCCTCCATCAGCCCGAAGCCGGCCTGACGGATCTCGCTGAGGGCCTCCCAGTCGACCCCGCGCGAGGCCTCCTCCCAGGGGGCCTCCGGACCCTCCTCGGCGGCACTGCGGCCGGTGTCCGTGAGGGAGAACAGCTTCTTGCCGCCCTCGCTCTCGCTGGCGATCAGGCCCTCGTCCTCCAGCAGTTGCAGCGTGGGGTAGACCGAGCCGGGGCTCGGCTTCCACGCGCCGCCGCTGCGTTCGGCGATCTCCTGGATCATCTCGTAGCCGTGCATGGGCCGCTCCTTGAGCAGGGCCAGGATCGAGGCGCGCACGTCACCTCGCCGCGCCCTTCCTCGCGGGCCTCCGCGTCCTCGCGGCCCCCAGGGGCCGGGGCCGAATCCAGGTCCGCCCGGGCCGAAACCCGGGCCGCCGGGACCGAAGGGCCCGAAAGCCGCCCGCCGGCCCTCGAAGCCGCCCTGGCCCCAGCGGCCGGGGCCCTCGTGCCGATGTCCACGCTCGTATCCGTGGGAACGCATCGCGATCACTCCATTCCATCGATGATCTGTCACGTATGCATCGCGTATCGTTCGCGATGGCTCAACGATATATCGGAACCGATCGTCCGACAACCCCCGATCCACCTGGGACGCAGAGGCTTTCTGGACTTGCAGGTCCATTTTTTGGCTCGCACAGTGGCTTCGCACCGAGGGAACCGAGAGAACCGAGCAACGGAGTGGATCATGTCGATGCGACTCGAGGGCAGGACTGCCCTGGTGACCGGAGCGACCAGCAACATCGGGCGGGCCATCGCGGAGGCGTTCGCCGCGGAGGGTGCGCATGTCGCCGTGTCGGGCCGCAGCGCCGAGCGCGGCCGGGAGGTCGTCGAGGGGATCCGCGCACGCGGCGGCCTCGCCGACTTCGTGCGGGCCGACCTGGACGGGAGCGCCGCCGCCTCGGCGGCACTGGCGCGGGAGGCGGCACGGGTGCTCGGCGGCCGTGTCGACGTACTGGTCAACAACGCCGGCATCTACCCCGGCGACACCACGGCGGCCACCGACGAGAAGACCTTCGACGAGGTGTACGCGGTCAACGTGAAGGCGCCGTTCTTCCTCACCGCGGCCGTCGCTCCCGCCATGGTGGAGGCCGGCGGCGGGACGATCATCAACCTCGGCTCCTGGATCGCGCGCCTCGGCATCCCGGTCGGCGCCCTCTACAGCTCCACCAAGGGCGCCATGGAGACCCTGACCCGGGCCTGGGCGGCGGAGTTCGGCCCGCACGGGGTGCGGGTGAACGCGATCTCCCCGGGCGTGGTGCAGACGCCCGCCCCCGGGGCGGCCCACCCCGCCGAGGTCATGATGAAGGGAACGCCCGCGGGCCGGATGGGCGCCCCCGGGGCCATCGCCGACGCCGCGGTGTACCTGGCCGGGGACGAGTCCTCCTTCGTCCACGGCATCGTCCTGGACGTCGACGGCGGCCGCACCGCGGCGGCGGTGATCGCCGGGTGAGGAAAGGGCGTTGCCCACGGGGTGGAGGGGGAGAAGCCCCTCCGCGCCGTCCCGGACACCGGAACGGGCGGCCGAGGCGGTCGGCCCCGGCCGCCCCGCCCCACGATGGGGGGCTCATGCAGGGGCGTACGCGACCGGGTCCCGCAACGCGCCTCAGGAGATCGGCGGAGCCGCCCTCCCGCCTCGGATGCGGCGGCTCAGACGGCGGCGCCCGCCCGGCGCAGGTCCTCGATGCCCTGGTCGAGGGCGGCGCGCAGATGGGTCGAACGGCCCGTCGACAGCAGGATGGACACGCCCCCCTGGACCGCGGCGAGCAGCGCCGCCGCTCGCGCGTCCACGTCGACGCCGGCGGGGAGCCTGCCGGTCGCCTGCAGCGACCGGATGCCCGCGGCCAGGCTCTCCTGCCAGCGCCGCATCAGCTCGATCACGATCGCCCGCGCCCCCGGGGTCGCCCGTCCGACCTGGAGGAACAGCGAGCCGAGCGGGCAGGTGTCCCCCTGGGCCTCGTAGCGCTCGACCACCACGTCCCGCCACCGTGCCCAGGCCTCCCACGAGTCGAGGCGGCCGAGCTCGGGCTGCTGGTCCTCGATGACCCGATCCGCCTCGAACCGCGCCACGGCGAGGAGCAGTTCGTCCTTGCCTGCCGGGAAGTAGTGGAACAGCTGGCTCTTGCTGGTGCTGGTCCGCGCCATCACGTCCTCCAGGGTCGCCGTCGCGACACCCTTCTCCCGCAGCACCTCGGCGGCCCCTTCGACGATCCGGCCCCGGGTCGCCCGCCCCTTCGCCGTCAGCTTCGCGCCCACGCCCGTCTCCTCCGAAATGGACTACGCGGTCCATCGTAGGCAGGGCACGGTTCAGGAGGCCCCGGCCGCGCGCAGCGGGCAGGCGGTCCCGGCCCGGGAGGTGAGGTCGGCCCGCAGAGCCGCGAGCGCGGCCATGCGCTCGTCGATGAGGCGGATCTTGTCCGCCAGCAGGGCGGACAGCGCCTCGGCACCGTCCGGGGCGTCCCGCAGTCCCGCGCCGTGCCGGGCGATCTCGGCCAGGGTGAACCCGAGCGACTGCGCGGTGCGGACGTGGCGCAGCCAGGTCACCGTCTCCGGCCGGAAGTCGCGGTAGCCGTTGGGCAGGCGGTCGCCCGCGATCAGACCGATCCTCTCGTAGAAGCGCAGCGTGTCCTTGGACACCCCGCTGCGCGCGGCCAGTTCTCCGATCCGCATGGCTCCCCCGCCGCTCGGTCGACTTGACCTTGGAGCGTACTCCGCTGTCTAGCGTGAGCGGCGCCCGAGCGAGCCCTCCCGAGGAGCCCCGATGAACCCTGCTGCCCCCGCCTACCTGCGCCTCGTCCGGACGAGCGGCTGGTACGACCTGGTCGTCACGGCCGGTTTCGCGACCCCCTGGACATACGCCCTGGTGCACCGTCTGCTGTCGGCCGCGGGGGACGCGGCGGGTCTCGGCACCCTGCCCGCGCTCACCCCGATGCAGACGCTCTACGCCAACCTCATGGGCTCGGTCGTGGTGGTCTGGTCCGTCCTGCGGGTGCTACGGCCCCTTCCGGAGCACGGGTTCCTCGACGGGGTCGCGCGCGTCCTGTTCTCCCTCTGGCAGGCCTACGCGCTGGTGCACGGCGGGCCCGCGGTGCTGTGGCCGTTCCTCGTGGTGGAGATGTCGTTCGGGGTGGCGCAGCTCCTCCCGTGGGCGTGGGCGGCCCGCGCGACCGCCGGGCGGAAATCAGTCCGGCATCCGTGAATTGGCCTTGGGCGCGGCGCCGGCGCGGACACTAGCGTCTGCGCCATGCGCATACGAATCGTCGACGCCTTCACCGACCGCCCCTTCGCCGGCAACCCGGCCGGAGTACTGCTCCTCGACGACGTCTTCCCGGACGACGACTGGCTCCAGAACGTCGCCATGGAGGTCAACCACGCCGAGACCGCGTTCGCGCACCGGCTGCCCGAGGGCGGCGAGGCGGACTGGGCGCTGCGCTGGTTCACCCCGGCCGCGGAGGTCGCGATGTGCGGCCACGCCACCCTCGCCACGGCCCACGTGCTGCACACCACCGGTGCCCATGAGGGCCCGGTGCGGTTCGCCACCCGCAGCGGAGTGCTCATCGCCACGCCCGCCGCGGACGGCTCGGTCACCCTGGACTTCCCGACCGCCCCGCTCACCCGCGTGGCGGCGCCGGCCGGGGTCGCCGAGGCACTGGGCGCGGAGCCGGCCGCCGCCTTCGACACCGGCCCGAACGTGGGCGACCTCCTGGTGGAACTGGCCGACGAGAAGACCGTCCTCGGCCTCTCCCCCGACCACAGGGCACTCGGCGCCCACTCCGCGCGCGGCATCATCGCCACCGCCCGGGCCGAGGACCCGGCCCGGGGCTACGACTTCGTCTCCCGCTGCTTCTTTCCCAACGTCGGCATCGACGAGGACCCGGTGACCGGCAGCGCCCACACGGCACTCGCCCCGCACTGGGCTGCCCGTCTCGGCCGCGACGACCTCACCGGGCTCCAGGCGTCCCGGCGCAGCGGGCTGGTGCGCGTCGGTCTGCGCGGGGCGCGCACCCTGCTCACCGGGCACGCGGTCACGGTCATCGAGGGCGAGCTGCGCGCCTGAGCGGCGCCGGCGGCGGGTGTCAGGCCGTCGGCAGCCAGCCCACCTTCCCCGCGAGCAGGGCGTAACCGACGAACGCGCCGATGTCGAGCAGCGAGTGCGCGACGACCAGCGGGCCGACCCGGCCCCAGCGGCGGTACAGCCAGACGAACACCACGCCCATGACCATGTTGCCGATGAAGCCGCCGATGCCCTGGTAGAGGTGGTACGACCCGCGCAGCACCGCGCTGGCGACCAGCGCGGTGCCCGGGGTCCAGCCGAGCTGGCCCAGCCTGCGCAGCAGATAGCCGACGACGACGACCTCTTCGAGGATCGCGTTCTGCAGGGCGGACAGGACGAGCACGGGGTACTTCCACCACACGTCGGGAAGTGCCTCGGGGACGACGGTGAGGTTGAAGCCGAAGCCGCGGGCGGCCAGGTAGAAGGCGATGCCGGTGCTGCCGATCACAGCCGCGACGGCGGCTCCCCGGCCGAGGTCGGGCCACGGGCGGGTGCGGTCGAAGCCGAGCGTCCGCATGCTCCGTCCCTCGCGCATCAGCAGATGGGCGACGAGGGCCACGGGCACCAGCGCGGAGGCGATGCCGAAGAGCTGCCAGGCGAGATCCAGCCATGGGCGGCCGGGTGCGGCCGAGGCGTTCAGGGTGGCCGCCTGGTCCTTCAGACCGCCCGGCTTGGTGACCGAGCCGACGAAACTGATCAGCGCGGAGACACCGCTCGCGCCGAGCGAGAGCGCGAGGACGAGCAGCGTCTCGTCGCGCAGCATCCGCCGCGGATCGCGCTCCCGCATCCCGGAATCGGCCACCGACTCAGCGTCCACCTGCACTCCTGCCTCCACCGGCTCATGGACCCCTGGCCCACCTTCGCCCGCAAGGATCGCAGAAGCGCCTGGGAGCACCCCGTCATGGCCCCACCCGCGGGACCGAGAAGGGGCGGCACCGTGCGCTCACGGTGGCCGACACTCAGCCCGCCCGCGTCTTCAGCGCGGCCCGACTCCCCGGCCCGCTCGCCCCGACGGCACTCATGGCCCACCGGCTCCCCCGCCGCGCACCCGGTCGTCGGTCGGGGGTTGAGCGTTGTGGGGCGGGTCGTACGCCGGCCTGTGCCGCTGAGGCACGACGCCCAACCAGCCCCCACCGGGGCTAGCCCAGCGGTACCGGTTCGGGCAGACCGACCGGCCAGGTGTGGACCGGTTCGCCCACGTGCATCAGCTCGGCGTAGCGCCGTGTCGTCGCGGCCAGCGCGGCCTCACGGCTCAGCCCCTGCTCCAGGGCGCGGTGGAAGGTCGCCGCCTGCCAGGACGCGCCGTTCACCCGTCGCCGGCAGCGTTCCTCGATGACGCCCAGGTAGAGGTCACGGTCGGCGGCCTCGACGCCCCACGCGTCCAGCCCGGCGGCGGCGAGCGGCAGCAGCTCGTCGCGGACCAGGGTCACCGCGTCGACCTCGCCCGTACCGCCGTACCGGCCCCGGCGCGGCCAGACGAAACGCGCGTCGATCCCGTGCCGGCAGGCCGCGTCGAAGTTGGCCTCGGCCACCTCGAAGGGCATCCGGGTCCACACCGGACGGGACTCCTCGGCGAGGGCGCGCACCAGGCCGTAGTAGAAGGCCGCGTTGGCGATCACGTCGGTGATGGTCGGCCCGGCCGGCAGTACCCGGTTCTCCACCCTGAGGTGCGGGACGCCGTCCGCGATGCCGTACACCGGCCGGTTCCAGCGGTAGATCGTGCCGTTGTGCAGGACCAGCTCGGCGAGCTTGGGAATGCCGCCCGCCTCCAGGACCTCCAGCGGTTCCTCGTCGTCGCACAGCGGCAGCAGCGCCGGGAAGTAGCGCAGGTTCTCCTCGAACAGGTCGTACGCGGAGGTGATCCAGCGCTCGCCGAACCAGGTGCGCGGCCGCACGCCCTGCGCCTGGAGCTCCGGCGGCCGGGTGTCGGTGGACTGCAGGAACAGCGGCGGCCTGGACTCGCGCCACAGCTCGTGACCGAAGAGGAACGGCGAGTTGGCGCCGACGGCGATCTGCGCGGCGGTCGCCACCTGCGCCGCGTTCCACACGTCGGCGAACCGGCCCGGAGTGACCTGCAGGTGCAGCTGCACGGACGTGCACGCCGCCTCGGGCACGATCGACTTGGACGTGCAGACCAGGTGCTCCACGCCCTCGATGTCGAGCCGGAAGTCCTCCCCGCGCGCGGCCACGATCTGGTCGTTGAGCAGGGTGTACCTGTCGACCTCGGACAGGTTCGAGGAGACCAGGTCGTCCCGGTCGAGCGTGGGCAGGATGCCGATCATGACGATGCCCGCGTCCACCTCGCCGGCCTTCCGGTCGGCATAGGCGAGCGAGGTGCGCAGTTCCTCGGCCAGCCGGTCGAATACCCGTCCGCCCAGCCGGTGCGGGGCGATGTTGACCTCCAGGTTGAACATCGCGAGTTCCGTCTGGAAATCTCGGCTCGCGATGCGCTCCAGTACCTGCCCGTTCAACATTTTGGGCATGCCGTCGGACCCCGCGAGATTCAATTCGATCTCGACCCCCATGAGGTTCTTGGGGCGATCGAACCGCTTCTCTCCCAGCAAGCGCTCAAGTCC
Source organism: Streptomyces sp. NPDC015139 (assembly GCF_043079785.1). Lineage (NCBI taxonomy): Bacteria > Bacillati > Actinomycetota > Actinomycetes > Kitasatosporales > Streptomycetaceae > Streptomyces > Streptomyces sp. NPDC015139. The sequence goes on from NZ_JBIBUW010000021.1 coordinate 82,449, forward strand.
CGTCAGGCACTTTTGCAGCTTTTCGCGGTAGCGCTGGCGATCGGACAGGTCGAACTGCCCTGCCGCGACCTTCTCCCCCATCGAAGTGTCCCTCCTCGGATGGGCGGGCCGACGATCCGGCCGCCGGGCTCTCCCGGGTCAGGTGGGATGATGCCCAGCCCGGGCGATCGATAACGTCCCGCGCCGGCCCGGCGCCCGCTAGTCTGTCGAATGTTCCCCGCGGCACATTCACGGGGCATGCTGCAACTCGCATCTTCGGGTGCCCCGAACGCCTCGTGAAAAACGCCGACGACATTCGGCCGACCGCTACCGGCGCGTAGAACCAGGTCAGCGGCGAGGTACCGGCTCGGGAATCGGGATGAGCCCCGCAAATCGACGACTCATTAGCGCCTTGCGGGACTTACCGAAATGGGATAGACGAAACAACGGCCGAACATGCGTCATATAAACTTCGTCCACAAGGCAGAAGGTTGGCGCCCTCGGTCCTGTGTTCCTGCCGCGTTCCTGCCGTCACCACGACGGGCGGCGGGCCGAGCCGCACCCTTTGTTCACCGACCCGGGCCCACACCCCTTTGGCCTTCCGTGAGCAGACAGCGCCGTCCGCCCCACCCCTCCTCGCGCCGCCGCGCCTGTCGACTGAGAGGCGACCCACATGCCGCTTCACGTGCCCCCTGCCCCTGCGCCCGCCCTGCGCTCCGTCCTCACCGCCCTCGGTTCCCCGACCGCGGTCCGGGAGGCCCGCACCCCTTCCCTGCGCGCCGCGCAGGGCCCCGCGACACCCGAACTTCCTCTGCCTGTCCACGTGTTGGACCGCATCACCGCGCAGGGCCTGTCCGCCACCCGACTGGCGGGCTGGCGCTTCCTGATCCGTTGCGGCGACCGGGCCGTCGCCGCCGCGGACACCATGCTCACCCCCGACGGCTGGGCCTTCTCGCACTTCTTCGAGGGCCCGTACGTCACCTCCACCGAGCGCGCACTGGAGCAGGCCGAGGCGCTGCAACAGCCGTACCAGGCACGACTGCTGTCCGTGCCCGGTCTCTACATGCTCACCCTGTGGCTGCACGGCGACTGCGCCGCCGACGGCGCCGACGGCCACCCGGCGGCCACCGACCTGCTCGTCCCGCTGGCCCCGGCACCGCCCGGCATACCGACGCACCGCCCCTTCCCGGTCGCCGAGTTGCTGCCGGTGCTGACCCATCGCGCCACTCCTGTCCCGCTGCTCGGCTCACCCGCCTGACCGAGTCCCGCGTACCCCGCTTCCCACCAGGGAAGCGGGGTACGACCGTGTGTGCACACGAGGTACGGCTGCGTAGCCGCGCGCACGGTCGCACCGACCGGACTAGCCCGTTCTGACCACGGGAAACCACCCGAAGAGGCAGTGCAGTTGGACTGAACCGTCCGCGCGGGTGACACGTCATGAACCTATGAGAAGCGGTGCTGCCAAATCCCTGCGGAACGACGCCCAGAGGGCAACACTGGGACCGACCGACTTATCACCACGGGGGACCGGACATGACCACGACCCAGCGAAAGATCCCATCCATGTGCCAGCACCAGCCGCCGTGCCCGCCAGCAGAATCCGCCGACCGGGAGTCCGCCCGCCTCGTGGCGCACCACCCGGAGCAGGGATGGAGCCTGCTGTGCAATGGCGTCCTCCTCTTCGAGGACACCGGTGAGCTGCTGCCCGACGGCCGCATCATCGCTCCGCACCGCCCGCTGGGCGCGGAGCATGTGATGACCGCCGCCTGAGCAGAGCACGAGCTACCCGAGGGGCCGGCCGCACACACTCGGTGCGCACCGGCCCCGACGTGTGTCCGGGTGCGGTCACCGTCCGTAGCCGCAGGTGACCCAGGGCACGGTTCAGCCCTTGGTCGCGCCCGCGGTGAGGCCGCCGACGAGCTGGCGCTCGGCGACCGAGTAGAAGGCGAGAGCGGGGACCATGGCGAGCACCAGGTAGGCGAAGACCCGCGCGTACTCCGCCGAGTACTGCCCCTGGAACTGCTGGACGCCGATGGGCAGGGTCCACCAGGTGCCGTCGGTGAACACCAGCAGCGGCAGGAAGAAGTTGTTCCAGCTGGTGACCACGGCGAGGACCGACACCGTGCCGAGCGCGGGCCGGGCCATGGGCAGCAGCACCCGCCAGAAGAACCCGAAGGCGCCGCATCCGTCGAGCGTGGCCGCCTCCTCCAGTTCGCCGGGGATCTGCCGGAAGAAGCCGCGCAGGATGACGATCGTCATCGGCAGCCCGAACGCGGCCTGCGGAAGGACCACGCCGAGCGGGTTGTCCAGCAGGTCCAGGGAGCGCAGCAGCAGGAACAGCGGCAGGGCGGCCACCGCGAAGGGGAACATCAGCCCCAGTGTGAAGACCGTGAACAGCAGCTCCCGTCCGCGGAAGGCGAAACGGGCGAAGGAGAAGGCCGCGAGCGCGGACACGGCGACCACGAGGACGGTCGTCGCCACCGCGATCAGCGTGCTGTTGCCGAGGAGCCGCCAGAAGTCGCCCGAGCCGAGGATGCCGGTGTAGTTGCCGGTCAGCCACCGGTCCGGGAGGCCGAACGGATTGCGGGACAGCTCGTCGGTGGACTTGAAGCCCGACAGCAGGGCGTACACCAGGGGCACGAGCATCACCGCGCCCACCGCGACGAGGATCGCGTGCACGGGCAGGGTCCGTACGGTCTTGCGGCTCACGTGCCGGCTCCCCTCATCGTGGTGGTGGCCCCCTCCAGGTCACGGCGGAGCACGAACCGCTGGTAGGCGAGGGCGAAGACGAGGCAGATGCCGAACATGACCACGCTGATCGCGCTGGCGTAGCCGACCTGGTAACGCTTGAAGCCGTACTGGAACACGGTCACGGCCATCGTCTCGGAGTGGTGGTCGGGACCGCCCTGGGTCACGACCCACACCAGGTCGAAGAGCTGGATCGATCCGATGACGGACAGGAAGACGCTGATGCGGAGGGTGGGCGCGAGCAGCGGCAGGGTGACGTTGCGGAAGCGCTGCCAGGGGCCCGCGCCGTCGATCAGCGCGGCCTCCGTCAACTCGGCCGGGACCGCCTGGAGTCCGGCCAGGTGGAGCATCATGTGGAAGCCGAAGTACTTCCAGGTCATGACCAGAAAGAGGGTCGCCATGACGGAGGAGGGTCCGGCGAACCACTCGCCGCCCAGGCCGTCGAGGCCGACCGTGCCGAGGACGTGGTCGGCGAGCCCGTCGCCGGGGGCGAAGACCATGCCGAACAGCACGCCGGTGATGGCCTCGGACAGGACGTACGGCGCGAAGAACAGCGTCCGGTAGACAGCACGCCCACGCAGCCGCTGGTTGAGCAGTACGGCCATGGCCAGGGCGAAGGGCAGCTGAAGGGCGAGCGACAGGACGACCAGGACCAGGCAGCGCCAGAGGTCGCCCAGGAAGACCGGGTCCTCGAACAGCCGGGTGAAGTTGTCGGCGCCGGCATAGTCGGAGGGCATGCCGAAGCCGCCCCAGCGGAAGAAGGCGGCGTACAGCGCGAACAGCATCGGCAGCAGCACCAGTCCGGTGAACAGCACCAGCGCGGGCAGCTGGAAGCCCACGGCGGTGAGCCAGTTCAGCGCGTGGCGCCGTGCCCGCCCGCGGGCCGCGCCCGGTGCCGGCCGGTCGGCGGCGGGGCCGGTGCGCCGGTCCGGAAGGAAGGTGGAGGTCATCGCCGGCTACTGCGCTTCCCCGGCGGTCTTCGTGATCGACTGCGCCACCTGCTCGGGCGTCCTGGACCCGGCGATCAGTGCGGCCACGCTGTCGTTGACCTCCTGGCCGACGGCGGGCGCGTAGGCCTGGTCGAGGTAGAGCTGAAAGCCGGTGGCGGCCTTCAACTGGGTCTGTACGGCTTTGAGGTTGCGGTCGCCGAGGGCGCTCTCGGCGCCGGGGACGACCGGCAGCACTCCGGTCCTCCGCACGAGTTCCCGGTCGGTGGTCTCGGAGGCGAAGAACTCCAGGAAGTCGACGGCCGCCTGCGGTGCGCCCCTGCGCAGGGCGTGCCCACCGCCCCCACCGAACACTTCGGTGATCTTCCCCTGGCCGCCCTCGACCTCCGGGAACGGGAAGAAGCCGAGGTCCGGTCCGAGTCCCTTGCCCGCGTCGGCCTCGACGACCGGCGCCCACTGGCCCATCAGCTCCATCGCGGCCCTGCCGTTGCCGACCGTCGCGGCCTGACCGGTCGGGCTGGAGTAGGCGGCACCGAGGAAGCCCTTCTGGAACGGCCGGAGGTCGACCAGCTCCTTGAGGTGCCGGCCCGCGTCCACGAAGCCGGGGCCGGTGAAGTCCTTGGTGTCGTCCGCCTTCCGCAGCGCCTCGATGCCGACGGTGCGCATCGCCAGGTACGCCCAGTAGTACATGCCGGGCCACTTCTCCTTGCCCGCGAGGGCGAGCGGGGTGACACCGGCGGACCTCAGCTTCCGCACGGCGTCGAGGAAGCCGGCCCAGGTGGTCGGGGGCGTGCCGATCCCGGCCTTCTCGAAGTGCGCCTTGTTGTACCAGAAGCCGACCATGCCGATGTCGAACGGGATGCCGTACACCTTGTCGTCCAGGAGGTAGGGCTGCTTGGAGACCGGCAGCAGTCCTGCGGCGAAGTCCTCGGTGCTGTCGGTGAGGTCCTCCACGAGACCGGCCTCGACCTGCTGCGCGAGCACGCCGCCGCCCCAGGTGTGGAAGACGTCGGGCAGCTTTCCGGAGGCGGTCAGCGCGGTCATCTTCGACTTGTAGGCGTCGTTCTCCAGTTGGACGATCTTGATTCTGACCGTGGGGTGCCGCGCCTCGAACTTCCTGGCGAGGCCGGCCCAGACGGTCTTGGTCGGTTCCGTGGTCGAGATGTTCCACCACTCGACCGTGGTCGTCCCCGAGGACGACCCTCCGTCCGAGTCGCCGCCGCAACCGCCGAGGGCGGTCGCTCCCAGGCCGGCGGCCATGGAGGCCGCCAGAAAGCCGCGGCGGGACAGTGCGGGGTCGCCCATCATGCGCTCCTTCGAAACTTTCGGAGTTGCTTCGGAGATGTCCCGACGAGAAGGGCAGGGCCCCTTGCGTGGGGTCCGTGGCACAGACCGCAGCCCTGCGATTCGAAACATTCGAGCCAAAGCCCGAACGTTCCGAACCCGGACTCTAGAAACGCGGGTGGGGAGCGTCAAGGTGTCACGCACGAGTTGGGTGCAGGCACTTGGGAGCACCCGGAAGGACGACGACGGATTCCCCCGGAAGTCGCTCGAATGTTTCGGCCGACTCGCCGACTCCCGCCGCCTCGGGGCGGGTTGCGAAGAGGTCGGGGGTGCCGCCCGCCCCGGACCCTGCCGCCCGGCTGGTCGAATCGCCGCCGGAGGAGTGGGATGGAAGAGGAGCAAGGGTCTCGCGGGCCTCGTGCCCGCGGAGTCGCCCGGTCGGCGCCCGTGCGGAACGAACGGGGGAGTCATGTCCGGTTACGAGGCCTCGGCGGCCGCTCGTGTGGTCGTCGGTGTGAACGGCTCTCTGGGCAGCGTCACGGCTCTGCGGCGGGCCACCGCGCTCGCCCGCCGGCTGGGAGCCGAACTCTGGCCGGTACTCGCCTGGGAACCGCCGGGCGGGGACCCGGCCGCGCGGCGCTCCCCCGCCGCCGCTCTGCTGGTCGAGGAGTGGCAACGGCTGGCCAGACAGCGACTGGCATCGGTACTGGACGAGCTCTTCGGGGCGGAGGGTCCCGGTGTGCCGATGCACCCCGTCATCGTGCGCGGCGCCCCGGGCCGGGCGCTGGTCGCGACCGCGGACCGGGACAACGACCTGCTGGTCGTCGGCGCGGGGCGGCGCGGCCTGCAACGCGCCTTCTCCGGCCGGGTCTCCCGGCACTGCCTGGCCCACGCCGGCTGCCCGGTCCTCGCGGTGCCGCCGTCCCCGCTGGAGTCCGAGCTGCTGTCGGTGCACCGGCGCAACACCTGGCATCTGCGCATGGACACCCGGGGTCTGTGAGAGACGGCCGGGAGCTGTGACCGCGTCAAGAACGGCCCCCGGGGCGTCAGGGGGCCGTCAGGGGGCGGTGCGGACGGTTTCCGACGGGGCCGCCACTGTCTACCGTCGAAGTCATGAAGCACCGCGACGACCTGCGCCCCCTCGCCGGAGGAGTGGTGCACGACCGCAGCTGGGCCGAGGACGTGCGCACATCGGCCCGTTGCTCCGCCGCGCTGTTCGTCCTGCTGCTGTTCGTCGACTGGGCGGCGGGCTCCCTCGACTGGTGGCGCGGTGGCCTGTGGCTGCTGCTGGCGCTGCTCCTGCTCCTCGTCCTGTTCCCGGCCCGGGTGTCGGCCGGGGAGGGCTGGCTGGCCAGCCGCCGTCTGTTGCGCACCCGCCGGGTCCGCACCGACCTGCTGGTGACGGTACGCCCGGTGGACGGCGTGACCCGGCGCCTGGTGCTGGGCGACGCCTTCGGCGACCGCATCGAGATCGACCCCGAGGTCCTGATCCGCAATCCCGACCTCTGGTACCGCCTCGACGAGGGCACGCGCAGGTCGAAGACGAACGGAACGCTGCGGCGCGGCACGACGGCCCTGCACGGCCTCGCCCACGACCTCGACCGGGAGACGGCCCTGAGCGTCTTCCGCGCCTCGGGCCTGGACTGACCACCCGCGCCCACCCGGCCCGGCCCCGACGCCGGCCGGCGCGCCACTCCGGGGCGCCACCTTCCACGCCCGCCTGGCCCGCCCCGAGGCCGGCCGGCGCGCCACCGGACACCGACAGGCACGGACCGCCCCGCCCACACCACCCGCCCGCCCGCCCGCCCCCAAGATCCCGTAGCCCTCCGCACCGCCCGAGGAGCGCCTCGCGCACCCCCACACCGTGAGCCCCCGGCGTCGTTGGACATGACGCTCGGTGTCCGCGCCGGAGTCGGTGCCGTGGTCCGGCACCCGGTCGGCCCTCTCGCGGCCGACCGCCTCCTGCCTTCGCTTCTTGATGCGGTGCGCGCGTCAGGGGGCCATTCTTAACGCAAGATTGACGCCCGCGGAGCCCCGATCCGTGGGCCCTGGCGTCACTCTCTGCTTACGCTGGTGCCGCCGTCCGCGTGATGGCCGGAAACCACGGAGCCACACGTCAGGAGCACCCCCATGGTCACGACCGAACGCCCTCCCAGTACCGGCCGCCTGCGCGCCTGGATGCTGGAGGGCCTGTCCGACATGGGCAAGCCGGGTGGCCACACGGGACCGCACGCCGAACCCGAGCCCCCGCACAAGGGGCAGCGCTGGTGGCGGGTGATGTGCCTGACCGGTGTCGACTACTTCTCGACCCTCGGGTACCAGCCGGGCATCGCGGCTCTGGCGGCCGGCCTGCTCTCCCCCATCGCCACCATCGTCCTCGTCATCGTGACCCTGGCCGGCGCCCTGCCGGTCTACCGCCGCGTCTCGGAGGAGAGCCCGCACGGCGAGGGCTCGATCGCGATGCTGGAGCGGCTGCTGTCGTTCTGGCAGGGCAAGCTCTTCGTGCTCACCCTGCTCGGCTTCGCCGCCACCGACTTCCTGATCACCATCACCCTGTCGGCCGCCGACGCCTCCACCCACCTGGTGGAGAACCCGCACCTCACCAGCACCCTCCAGGGGCACCAGATGGTGATCACCCTCTTCCTGGTGGCCCTGCTCGGCGCGGTGTTCCTGAAGGGCTTCCTGGAGGCGATCGGCGTCGCGGTCGCCCTGGTCGGCATCTACCTCGCGCTCAACCTCGTCGTGGTGGTCGTCGGCATCTACCACGTCCTCACGGCCGAACACGTGGTCGCGGACTGGGCGTCCGCCCTGACGGCGGAACACGGCAACGTCTTCGTGATGATCGGCGTGGCCCTGATCGTCTTCCCGAAGCTCGCCCTCGGCCTGTCCGGCTTCGAGACCGGCGTCGCCGTCATGCCGCACGTCCAGGGCGACCCGGGCGACACCGAGGAACGGCCGACCGGCCGGATCAGGGACACCAAGAAGCTGCTGACGACCGCGGCGCTCATCATGAGCTGCTTCCTGATCACCACCAGTTTCATCACCACCCTGCTGATCCCGGAGAACGAGTTCAAGCCGGACGGCCAGGCCAACGGCCGTGCGCTCGCCTACCTCGCGCACGAGTACCTCGGTGGCGCCTTCGGCACGATCTACGACGTCTCGACCATCTGCATCCTGTGGTTCGCGGGCGCGTCCGCCATGGCCGGCCTCCTCAACCTGATGCCGCGCTACCTGCCCCGCTACGGCATGGCCCCGCAGTGGGCGCGCGCGGTGCGCCCGATGGTCATCGTCTTCACGCTGGTCGCCTTCCTGGTGACCTGGATCTTCGACGCCAACGTCGACAAGCAGGGCGGTGCCTACGCCACCGGCGTCCTGGTCCTGATCAGCTCGGCGGCGATCGCCGTGACCATCGCCGCCCGCAAGGCCCGGCAGCGGCACTGGACCGTCGCGTTCGCGGTGATCGCCACGGTGTTCCTCTACACCACCGTGGTGAACGTCATCGAGCGCCCGGACGGTGTGAAGATCGGCGCCTGCTTCATCGTCGGCATCATGCTGGTCTCCTTCCTGTCCCGGCTGGCCCGCGCCTTCGAACTGCGCGTGACCAGCGTGACGCTCGATCCGATGGCGGAACGATTCATCCGGGACATGGCCAGCCGCAAGATGCGGTTCATCGCGAACGAGCCGGACCGCCGCGACAAGGCCGAGTACCGGGACAAGATCGAGCAGATCCGCGCGGACAACGACATGCCCGAGCAGGAGGACTTCGTCTTCGCCGAGGTCACGGTCACCGACCCGTCCGAGTTCGAGACGAGCATGACCGTCCGCGGCGAGGTCCTGCACGGCCGCTACCGCGTGCTGACCCTGGAGCACTCCTCCATCCCCAACGCCCTGGCCGCGCTGCTCCTGCACGCCCGGGACACCACGAGCTGCACCCCGCACATCTACTTCGAGTGGACGGAGGGCTCCCCGTTCGCCAACTTCCTGCGGTTCTTCCTGTTCGGTCAGGGCGAGGTGGCCCCGGTCACCCGTGAGGTGCTGCGCGAGGCGGAACCGAACCGTGCGCGCCGGCCGCGCGTGCACACGGGCTGACCCGGGGCGCTTCAGGCGGCGGCTCCGCCGTCCGGCCCTCTCGTCGTCCCCGACGGCCAACCCCAGGTCCGCGATGCCCGCCGCCTGGCCCTATCGTGACCGGCATGCAGTCCTACACGATCGGCCAGGCGGCGCGGCTGCTCGGCGTGAGCCCGGACACCGCCCGCCGCTGGGCCGACGCGGGCAGGGTGGCCACCCATCGCGACGAAGCCGGACGCCGACTCATCGACGGCCAGGACCTCGCCGCGTTCTCGGTCGAACTGGCCGGGACGGGCGGCGGCGAGGACGACGCCTCCTACACCTCGGTCCGCAACGCCTTCCCCGGGATCGTCACCGCCATCAAGCTCGGCGACGTCGCCGCCCAGGTGGAGATCCAGGCGGGCCCGCACCGGCTGGTGTCGCTGCTGACCCGGGAGGCGGTGGAGGAGCTGGGCCTGGAGGTCGGCATGGAGGCCACCGCGCGCGTGAAGTCCACCAACGTGCACATCGACCGCGTCTGACCCACCGGGCGCCGCTGGTCGAAGCCCCTCACCGGCACAGCAGCGCCGCCCACAGGTCGAGCCGGTCGGCCAGCCGGGACAGGTCGCGCCCGGTCAGCCGCTCGATGCGCTCGACCCGATAGTGCACCGTGTTGACGTGCAGGTGCAGGGCCTGTGCGGTCCGCGCCCAGGATCCGTCGCAGGCGAGGAAGGTCTCCAGCGTGTCGAGCAGCGCGGCGATCGGCGGCCGGCCGGTGTCCAGCAGCGGGCCGAGGACCTTGGCGCTGAAGGCCCTGCGCACCTCGGCCGGTACCCCGGCGAGCAGGCCGTCGAGACTGGTCAGCGAGGTCGCGTCGATGAGTTGTGACGTGCCCTGCGCGCCCTTCCGGGCCGCGGAGAGGGCGTAGCGGGCCTGTGCCAGCGCGCCGGTCAGGCCTTCGGGACCGGCCACGGGCGCCACGGTGCCACCGTGCAGCACGGCGTCCGGCACGCATCCCCCGACGAGTTGCCACACGTCGCCCAGCCGGCCGGCCGGTGACCCGGCCAGCACCGCGAAGGCGCTCCCGTCCGGCAGTCGCCCCACGGCCGCCGCCTCCTCCTGGGGACCGCCGGCGGGAGCGGCGTCCGCCCCCGGGTCCCCCGCCCGGGCGTCCGCCGTCCGGTCCGCGACCGGTGCCGTCACGTGCCCGGCCACCTCCGCCAGCGCGCCCTCGGCGAACAGTTGCTCCGCGATCAGCGATTCGGCCGCCCCCGGCCGGCGCGGCCCCGCGTCGGCCACGAGGACCCGGTACGGCCCCGACTCCGGCAGCCCGCAGCGGCGCAGCGCGGCCTCGACGGTCCCGTCCCCCGGCGCGTCGTGGGCGGCGAGCAGGGCACCGAGCTCGTCCGCCGCCCGGTGTCCCGGCGACGGCCGGCGCACGGCGGTCTCCTGGCAGCGGCTCAGGGCGGTGGCGACCTCGTGCAGCATGCGCGGCGGCGCGCCGTCGGCGTCGGGCAGGTACAGCAGCCAGCGCTGGTACGGGGGGACGCCGCCGGACTCGACGGAGACGGTCACCCCGGTCCCGTCCGCGGCGAGCGCCACCGCCTGTGCCGCCGGTACGGCCGGGGCGCCCGCGGTGGCCGCGACGGTCCGCCCCGACGGCGTGAAGACGTAGGCGGCGGTCCCCCCGAGGTGCGCGAAGGCGGCGGCGAGGACGGCGTCCGGTCCGGCCTGCTGGGCGAGCAGCCGGCTCAGCCGCACCCGGGCGTTCTCGGGCAGCGCGTGGTGCCGGCTCAGCTCGCCCCACTGGCGCAGGTACACGGTGTCCGTGATGGCCCGGAACATGATGTGCGCCGGGACGCCGGCCACCGGCAGCCGGTGGCGCGCGCAGGCCTCGACCAGGTCGTCCGGCACGTCGCCGTGAGTCTCCTCGCCCGCGAGGAGCGCGGCGGCTCCCGCGTCCCTGAGTGCCGAGACGAACCGCTCCGCCTTGCCGGGGGCGCCGTCCGGGGACCACCACACCAGTCCGCTGAGCACGACCTCCCCCGGCCGTACGAACCGGGCCGGGTCCTCCAGGTCCGTGACCGTCACTCCGCTGATCTCGCGCCTCAGCAGCGCGTCCTCCGCCCACAGCAGGCGCAGGCCGAGGGAGGCGTCCCCCAGGAGGTGTTCGACGTGCATGTGCTGGCTCCTCGTACGGCCGCCGGACGGCGAAAGCACCGTCCGGACTCTCGCATCCACCAGGTGAATGCGTGGTGGAGAATCGTAAATGCAAGGCTGGTGCGCGCGGAACGCCTCCTGGTGGATCCTCCAGTCACGGCGCCCGGGCCGCCGTGGTTTCCGTGGCCCGAACCAGTCGTGCGGGCCGGTGCCCGGTTGGTTCACTTCCGGCCATGGACCTGAACACGGTGGCCGAGATACGAGATGCCAGGCGGTCCGCCCCCTGGCGGCCGGGCGACGCCTGGCTCGGCGGCGGGACGTACCTGTTCTCCGAGCCGCAGCCGCGTCTGCGCCGGCTGGTGGACCTGAGCCGCATGGGCTGGACCCCCGTGGACCGCCGCCCGGACGGCTCGCTGGAGGTCGCCGCCACCTGCACCATCGCCCAGTTGTCCCGGTACGCGAGGACGTCGCTCGCCCCCGCGGCACCCCTGTTCGAGCAGTGCTGCCGGGCCTTCCTCGCCTCGTTCAAGATCTGGAACATGGCCACGGTCGGCGGCAACCTGTGCAACGCCCTGCCGGCCGGACCGATGATCTCCCTGACGGCCGCCCTCGACGGCACCTGTCTGCTCGTCGCCCAGGACGGCTCACGACGCCGGGTCCGGGTCGCCGACTTCGTGACCGGGGCCGGCCGCAAGGACCTGGCCGAGGGTGAACTGCTGCGTTCGGTCACCCTGCCCGACCGGGCCCTGGCCTGCCGTACGGCGTTCCGTCAGGCGTCGCTGTACGTCCTGGGACGTTCGGCCGTTCTCGTCATCGGCACCCTCGATCCCGTCGACCACTCGGTGGCGGTCACCGTGACCGCCGCCACCGTCCGCCCGGTCCGGCTCTGGTTCGCGCTGCCGCCGGACGCCGGGACGCTCCGGGCGGCGATCGAGGCCGCCGTGGCCGACGGCGAGTGGTTCGACGACATTCACGGGCTGCCCGCGTGGCGGCGCCACATGACCTTCCGGCTGGCCGAGGAGATCCGCCGGGAACTGGCCGAGGAGGAGCGGCGATGAGGATCGGCGTCAACGGGCGGTCCTTCGACGAGGAACCGCGCCCCGGCCAGTGCCTGCGGACCTACCTGCGCGAACGCGGCTGGTTCGGGGTGAAGAAGGGCTGCGACGCCGGCGACTGCGGCGCCTGCACGGTCCACGTCGACGGCGAGCCCGTGCACAGCTGCCTCTACCCGGCCTTCCGCGCCGACGGCCGCGAGGTCACCACCGTCGAGGGCCTGGCGGCACCCGACGGCGAACTCCACCCCGTCCAGCGCAGGTTCCTCGACGCGCAGGGCTTCCAGTGCGGCTTCTGCACGGCCGGCTTCCTGATGACCACCGCCGCCCTCCGCCCGGACCAACTCGCCGATCTGCCCAGGGCGTTCAAGGGCAACCTGTGCCGTTGCACCGGCTACCGGGCCATCGAGGACGCCGTGCGCGGGGTGAAGAACGTGGAGGAGCCGGCACCCGGCGAGACCGTCGGCCGCAGCCTGCCCGCCCCGGCCGGACCCCAGGTCGTCACCGGCACCGCCCGCTACACCTTCGACGTCGACGTGCCCGGGCTGCTGCACATGAAGCTGCTGCGCTCCCCGCACGCCCACGCCCGCATCCTCGCCGTGGACACCTCCGCCGCCCTGCGCGTCCCCGGCGTGCACGCGGTCCTCACCCACCGGGACGCCCCGGAGCGGCACTTCTCCACCGCCCGGCACGAGCGCCCGGAGGAGGACCCGGACGACACCCGCGTCCTCGACGACACCGTGCGCTACATCGGCCAGCGTGTCGCGGCCGTCGTCGCCGACAGCGAGGCCGCCGCCGAGGAGGGCTGCCGCCGCGTCGAGGTGTCGTACGAGGTGCTGCCCGCCGTCCTGGACCCGGAGGAGGCCATGCGGCCGGGGGCGCCGGTCGTGCACGACAAGGACGCGGCGACCGCCCGGATCGCCCGCCCGGAATCCAACGTGGTCGGCGAGGCGCACGGCGAGATCGGCGACGTGGACACCGGCTTCGCCGAGGCGGACGTGGTGTACGAGGAGACGTACCGCACCCAGCGGGTGCAGCACGCCAGCCTGGAGACGCACGGCGCGGTCGCCTGGATCGACGAGGACGGCAGGCTCACGGTCCGCACCAGCTCCCAGACCCCGTTCCTCACCCGCCGCGCCCTGTGCGCCCTGTACGACCTGCCCCCGGAGCGGGTCCGGGTGGTCGCGGGCCGCGTCGGCGGCGGTTTCGGCGGCAAGCAGGAGATGCTGGTCGAGGACGTCGTCGCGCTCGCCGTACTGACGCTGCGCCGCCCGGTGAAGCTGGAGTACACCCGCGCCGAGCAGTTCCACGGCGCCACCACCCGGCACCCCTTCACCATCCGGGTGCGGGCCGGAGCCCGCCGCGACGGCACCCTCACCGCCCTGCGGCTGCGCGTCGTCGCGAACACGGGCGCGTACGGCAACCACGGTCCGGCCGTGATGTTCCACAGCGTCGGCGAGTCCATGGCGGTCTACCGCGCCGCGCACAAGAAGGTCGACGCCTACTCGGTCTACACGCACACCGTCCCGGCGGGCGCCTTCCGCGGCTACGGTCTCGGCCAGGTGCTGTTCGCCGTCGAGTCCGCCCTGGACGAACTCGCCCGCCGGCTGGACCTGGACCCGCTGGAGTTCAAGGCGCGCAACATCATCGGCCCGGACGAGCCGATGCTCACCCCCGGCGGCCACGAGGAGGACCTGCACATCGCGAGCTACGGCCTCGACCGGTGCCTGTCCATAGTGCGCCGGGCCCAGGCGGAGCCCGCGGCCCCCGCACCGGAGGGCTGGCTGGTCGGCGAGGGCGCGGCCCTGGCGATGATCGCGACCGGACCGCCCGGCGGTCACCTCGCCGACGCCAGGGCGGCCCTGCTGCCGGACGGCGGATTCGACCTGGCCGTCGGCACCGCCGAGTTCGGCAACGGCACCACCACCGTGCACCAGCAGATCGCCGCCGGTGAACTCGCCACCACTGTCGACCGGATCACCATCCGCCAGTCGGACACGGATGTCGTACGGCACGACACCGGCGCGTTCGCCTCCACCGGCACGGTGGTGGCGGGCAAGGCGACACTGCGTGCCTCCCGGGCCCTCGCCGACCAGTTGCTGGACTTCGCCGCCGCCCACCTGGGCGTCCCGCGCGCCGGCTGCCGGCTCGCCGAGGAGGCGGTGCTGCACCCCGGGGGACGGCTTCTGCTGAAGGAGATGTACGCCGCCTCCCGCGCGGTCGGCCTGGAACTGGCCGCCGACGGGCACTTCGGCGGCACCCCGCGCTCGGTCGCCTTCAACGCGCACTGGTTCCGGGTCGCGGTCGACCCCGGCAGCGGCGAGATCCGCGTCCTGCGCAGCGTGCACGCCGCCGACGCGGGCAAGGTGATGAACCCGATGCAGTGCCGGGGTCAGGTCGAGGGCGGGGTCGCCCAGGCGCTCGGCGCCACGCTCTTCGAACAGGTACGGCTGGACGAGCGGGGCGCCGTCGACACCGCAGCCTTCCGCCGCTACCGGCTCCCCCAGTACGCCGACGTGCCGCGCACCGAGGTGCACTTCATGGAGACGTCCGACGCGATCGGGCCGCTGGGCGCCAAGTCGATGAGCGAGAGCCCGTTCAACCCGGTCGCCCCCGCCCTCGCCAACGCCCTGCGGGACGCGACGGGCGTACGGTTCACGGAGCTGCCGCTGACGCGTGACCGGGTGTGGCTGGCGCTGGACGCCGCAGAGCCGCCCCGCGCGGTCCGTCCGGCTCGAAGCGGTACCCGCCGTCCACCCGGATCGCGGTGATCCCGCTGATGTGCCGGGCTCCGCACCGGTCCTGCGGCAGGACCAGCTGAGGCCCCGCGGCGTCCAGCGGGGTGTCGTCGACGCAGACCGCCAGCAGTACGGGCGCGTCGGCGAAGTCCGGGTCGATCTCGGCCCAGGACAGCACCGCGTGGTGGCCGTCGGTGCCGGTGACCGCGATGAGGAACCGCAGCCTGTCCTTGCGCCGCCCCGGATCGAACCCCGGGCCGGCGTCGGGGAGTACGTCGTACAGGCGCGGCCCGGCGAACCGGTGGTGCTGGATGCCACTGGTCGCGCACTCGAAGCTGACCTCCGCACGGTGCTGCGGCCAGCGCAGCAGCTGCGGCACGGTCAGCCGGGCGGGTCGTACCAGATCGCCGGTCAGGGCGAGTTCCGCGAGCGTCACCGTCGACCACCTCCCGCAGCACCGTACCCGCCCGGGAGTGCCGTACAAACGCACATGCAAGCTACGAACGGTGAGTATGCAGCTCATGCGATGCGACAGGAGACTTACTCCTGGCAGATGCGGCAGTATCATCGGCGCGCGGCCGATCGTCCGGCCGGCAGGGCGCGACAGTTGATCCACAGAACCCGAGGAGTAGATCCGTGAAGACCCGTTCCGTGCGCCGGACCCGCCGGATGCTGCAGCTGGCCGGTGCGGGAGCCGCCGCCCTGATGGCACTCAGCGCCTGCTCCTCCTCGTCCGACTCCGACAACGCCACCGACGCCTCCGGGAAGTCGGACACGTCGGCCTCGCCGAAGCTCTCCGGCACGGTCACCGTGTTCGCGGCGGCCTCCCTGAAGGAGAGCTTCACGACGCTGGGCAAGGAGTTCGAGAAGCAGCACCCGGGCACCAAGGTCAGCTTCAACTTCGGCGGCAGCGACGCGCTCGCCGCGAGCATCACCAGCGGCGCCCCGGCGGACGTCTTCGCCGCCGCGAGCCCCAAGACCATGGCGATCGTGACGGATAAGAAGGACGCGGTCGGCACTCCGGCCACCTTCGTCCGCAACCAGCTGGAGATCGCCACCGTGCCGGGCAACCCGCACAAGGTGGCCTCCCTGAAGGACCTCACCAAGTCCGGTCTCAAGGTCGTCCTGTGCGACAAGACGGTGCCGTGCGGCGCCGCCGCGCAGAAGGCCCTCGACGCCAGCAACCTCAAGCTCACCCCGGTCTCCTACGAGCAGGACGTCAAGGGCGCCCTGAACAAGGTGCAGCTGAAGGAGGCCGACGCGGCCGTCGTCTACAAGACCGACGTGAAGGCCTCGGGTGGCAAGGTGGAGGGCGTGGAGTTCCCCGAGTCGGCCAAGGCCATCAACGACTACCCGATCGCCCTGCTGAAGAACGCCGAGCACGCGCAGACCGCCAAGGCGTTCATCGCCCTCGTGCAGTCCGCCGAGGGCCAGCAGGTGCTGAGCGAGGCCGGGTTCCTCAAGCCGTGACCTCGCTGCACGAACCCGGCGCCGCGGCCGGCCCCCGCACGGGCCGGCCGCGGCGCCGCCGCGCCGGCACGGGGGGCCGGCGCGGGGTGCCCCTGCCACTGCTCCTGCCGGGTGTGCTCGCTCTGGTGTTCCTGCTGCTGCCGCTGCTCGCGCTGCTGCTGCGGGCGCCCTGGCGCAGCCTGCCGGAACAGCTGACCAGCCCCGAGGTGTGGCAGGCGCTGCAGCTGTCCCTGATCACCGCCACCGCCGCCACCGCGGTGAGTCTCGTCCTGGGCGTGCCGCTGGCCTGGCTGCTGGCCCGCACCGAGTTCCCCGGCCGCGGTCTCGTGCGCGCCCTGGTGACGCTCCCCCTGGTCCTGCCTCCCGTGGTCGGCGGTGTGGCCCTGCTCCTGGCCCTCGGCCGCAACGGTGTCGTCGGCCAGTGGCTGGACGCCTGGTTCGGGATCACGCTGCCCTTCACCACCGCGGGCGTGGTGATCGCGGAGGCGTTCGTCGCGATGCCGTTCCTGGTCATCAGCGTCGAGGGCACGCTGCGCGCGGCCGACCCGCGCTACGAGGAGGCGGCAACCACGCTCGGCGCGTCCCGGTTCACCGCGTTCCGCCGGGTCACGCTGCCGCTGATCGCCCCCGGTGTCGCGGCGGGCTCCGTGCTGGCCTGGGCACGCGCCCTCGGCGAGTTCGGCGCCACGATCACCTTCGCCGGCAACTTCCCCGGCCGCACCCAGACCATGCCCCTGGCGGTCTACCTCGCCCTGCAGAACGACCCGGAGGCCGCCATCGCCCTGAGCCTGGTCCTGCTGACCGTGTCCATCGCGGTACTGGCCGGCCTGCGGGACCGTTGGATGACGACATCATGAGCAATCCGTTCTCCAAGACAGCGGGCGACGCCGAGCCCACCGGAGGGCGGGACGCGGCACCCGTACGGGAACCCTCCGTGGCCGCCGCCCCGCCGCAGGAGCCGCCCGCACGTAGTGCCGGTCTGGACGCCCACCTCGTCGTCGACCGCTCCGCCTTCCGCCTGGACGTGGCCCTGACGGCCGTCCCCGGGGAGGTCGTCGCCCTCCTCGGCCCCAACGGCGCGGGCAAGACCACGGCCCTGCGCGCCCTCGCCGGCCTCGTCCCGCTCACCGGCGGACACCTGCGCCTGGACGGCACGGCCCTGGAGCGCACGCCCCCGGAGGACCGTCCGGTCGGCGTCGTCTTCCAGGACTACCTGCTCTTCCCGCACCTGTCCGCGCTGGACAACGTGGCCTTCGGCCCCCGCTGCCAGGGCGTGAGCAGGGCGGAGGCGCGCGCGCAGGCCGCCGCGTGGCTGGCGCGCATGGGGCTCGCCGACCACGCCGCCGCCAAGCCCCGCCGGCTCTCCGGAGGCCAGGCCCAGCGCGTGGCGGTCGCCCGCGCCCTGGCCACCCGCCCCCGGCTGCTGCTGCTGGACGAGCCGCTGGCCGCACTGGACGCCCGCACCCGCCTGGAGGTCCGCGCCCAGCTCCGCCGCCACCTGGCCGAGTTCGAGGCGGTCGCCGTGCTGGTCACCCACGACCCGCTGGACGCCATGGTGCTCGCGGACCGGCTGGTGGTCGTCGAGCACGGCCGGGTCGTCCAGCAGGGCACCCCCTCCGACATCGCCCGTCATCCGCGCACGGACTACATCGCCCAGCTCGTCGGCCTCAACCTCTACCGGGGACGGGCCGACCGGCACACGGTACGGCTCGACGCCGGGCCCTCGATCACCACCACGGAGGACCTGTCCGGGCCGGTGTTCGTGGCGTTCCCGCCCTCCGCCGTGACCCTGTTCCGCGACCGGCCCACGGGCGCGAGCGCACGGAACCTGTGGCGCTGCGAGGTCACCGGTCTGGAGACCCACGGCGACCAGATCCGCGCCGACCTCTCCGGTGAGCTGCCCCTGGCCGCGGACCTCACCACGGTCGCCGCCGCCGAACTCGACCTCCATCCGGGTGCACCGGTCTGGGCGACGGTCAAGGCGACGCAGACGCACGCATACCCGGCCTGAAAGCCCTCCCCCACTACGGTGAGGGCCCATGACTCTGAGCATCCGCAATCAGCTTCCCGGCACCGTCACCGAAGTGCGGCCGGGTGAGGTCATGGCGACCGTGAAAGTCCGGCTGGCCGGCGGGCAGAACCTCACGGCGGCCATCACGCTGGAGGCCGTCGAGGAGCTCGGCCTCGCCCCGGGCTCCGAGGTGCGCGCCCTGGTGAAGTCGACCGAGGTCGCCCTCTCCACCAGCCGCACCGAGGGCCTGTCGATCCGCAACCAGGTCCCGGGTACGGTCACCCAGCTCCTGCTCGGCGAGGTCATGGCCACCGTGAAGGTCTCCATGGCCGGGGGCGAACTCACCGCCGCGATCACCAAGGACGCGGCCGGCGACCTCGGGCTCTTCGTGGGCTCCGACGTCATCGCCCTGATCAAGTCCACCGAGGTCGCGCTGGCGACGGCGTAGGAAGCCCGAAGGCCCCGCCCGGAATCCGGGCGGGGCCTTCACCGTCGGTTCGCTCAGTCCTCGTAGGCGTCCAGCGGGGGGCAGGAGCACACCAGGTTGCGGTCGCCGAAGGCCTGGTCGATACGGCGCACCGGCGGCCAGTACTTGTCCGCGGCCGAGACGCCGGCCGGGAAGACGGCATCCTCGCGGCTGTAGGCGTGCGTCCACTCACCGCCGAGCGCGGCAGCGGTGTGCGGGGCGTTGACCAGCGGGTTGTCCTCCGCCGGCCATGCGCCGGCGCCGACCTTCTCGATCTCCGCGCGGATGGCGATCATCGCGTCGCAGAAACGGTCCAGCTCGATGAGGTCCTCCGACTCGGTCGGCTCGATCATCAGCGTGCCGGCCACCGGGAAGGACATCGTCGGCGCGTGGAAGCCGTAGTCGATCAGGCGCTTCGCCACGTCGTCCACGCTGACGCCGGTCGCCTTGGTCAGCGGGCGCAGGTCGATGATGCACTCGTGCGCGACCAGGTTGCCCGGACCGGTGTAGAGAACCGGGAAGTGCGGCTCGAGGCGCTTGGCGACGTAGTTGGCCGAGAGCACGGCGACCTGGGTGGCGCGCTTGAGGCCCTCGCCGCCCATCAGGCGGACGTACGCCCACGAGATGGGGAGGATGCCCGCGCTGCCCCACGGCGCCGCCGAGATCGGGCCGACGCCCGTCTCGGGGCCTGCCGCCGGCTGGAGCGGGTGGTTCGGCAGGTACGGCGCCAGGTGCTCGCGGACCGCGACCGGGCCGACGCCGGGGCCGCCGCCACCGTGGGGGATGCAGAAGGTCTTGTGCAGGTTCAGGTGGGAGACGTCACCGCCGAAGTGGCCCGGCTTGGCGAGGCCGACCAGCGCGTTGAGGTTGGCGCCGTCGACGTAGACCTGACCGCCGGCCTCGTGCACCTGCGCGCAGATGTCGGCGACGTGCTCCTCGAACACACCGTGCGTCGACGGGTAGGTGATCATCAGCACGGACAGCTCGTCACGGTGCTTCTCGATCTTGGCGCGCAGGTCCTCGACGTCGATCTCGCCGTCGTCGGCGGTCTTGACGACGACGACCTTCATGCCGGCCATCACGGCGCTCGCCGCGTTGGTGCCGTGCGCGGAGGACGGGATGAGGCAGATGGTGCGCTGCTCGTCACCGTTGGCCCGGTGGTAGCCGCGGACGGCCAGCAGACCGGCCAGCTCGCCCTGCGAACCGGCGTTCGGCTGGAGCGAGACCTTGTCGTAGCCGGTGACCTCGGCGAGACGATCCTCCAGCTCGCGGATGAGCGTGAGGTAGCCCTCGGCCTGCTCGGCGGGCACGAAGGGGTGCAGCTGGCCGAACTCGGGCCAGGTGACCGGCTCCATCTCGGTGGTCGCGTTGAGCTTCATGGTGCAGGAGCCCAGCGGGATCATGCCGCGGTCGAGCGCGTAGTCGCGGTCGGCGAGCTTGCGCAGGTAGCGCAGCATCGCGGTCTCGGAGCGGTGCTCGTGGAAGACCGGGTGGGTCAGGTAGTCGTCGGTGCGCAGCCGCGCCTCGGGCAGGGTGTCCTCGGCCGTCGCGTCCAGCGCCTCGATGTCGGCGTCCACACCGAAGGCGGACCAGACGGCGGCGAGCTGCGCGCGGTTGGTGGTCTCGTCGCAGGCGACGGAGACGTGGTCGGCGTCGACCGCGCGCACGTTGACCCCGTTGTCCCGGGCGGCGGCGACGACCTCGGCGGCCCTGCCGGGGACGCGCGCGGTGAGCGTGTCGAAGTACGCGCCGTGGACGATCTCGATCCCGCCGGCGCGCAGGCCCGCGGCGAGGAGGGAGGCGTAGCGGTGGGTGCGGCGGGCGATGGTCCGCAGTCCCTCGGGGCCGTGGTAGACGGCGTACATGCCGGCCATCACCGCGAGCAGGACCTGCGCGGTGCAGATGTTGCTGGTGGCCTTCTCACGGCGGATGTGCTGCTCACGCGTCTGGAGCGCGAGGCGGTAGGCCTTGTGGCCGTCGGCGTCGACGGAGACACCGACGAGGCGGCCGGGCAGGCTGCGCGCGAACTTCTCGTGGACGGCCATGTAGCCGGCGTGCGGACCGCCGAAGCCCATCGGCACGCCGAAGCGCTGGGTGGTGCCGACGGCGATGTCCGCGCCGAGCTCGCCCGGCGAGGTCAGCAGGGTCAGGGCCAGCAGGTCGGCGGCGACGGTGACGAGGGCGCCCAGCTCGTGCGCCCGGTCGATGACCGGCTTGAGGTCGCGTACGGCTCCGGAGGCGCCCGGGTACTGGAGCAGAACGCCGTTGATCTCACGGGCGGCGATGTCGGCCGGGATGCCGTCGCTGAGGTCGGCGACGACGACCTCGACACCGGTCGGCTCGGCACGGGTCTCGATCACGGCGATCGTCTGCGGCAGCGCGTCCGCGTCGATCAGGAAGAGGCCCTTCTTGTTCTTGCCCATGCGCCGGGACAGCGACATCGCCTCGGCGGCGGCGGTGCCCTCGTCCAGCAGGGAGGCGCCGGAGGTGGGCAGGCCGGTCAGCTCGGCGACCATCGTCTGGAAGTTCAGCAGGGCCTCCAGACGGCCCTGGGAGATCTCCGGCTGGTACGGCGTGTAGGCGGTGTACCAGGCCGGGTTCTCCATGACGTTGCGCAGGATGACCGGCGGGGTGAAGGTGCCGTAGTAACCGAGCCCGATCATGGAGCCGAGGACCTGGTTGCGGTCGGCGAGCGAGCGCAGCTCGGCGAGCACCTCGGCCTCGGTGCGGGCACCCGGCAGGTCCAGCGCGTCGGCGTTCTTGATCACGTCCGGGACCGCGGCGGCGGTCAGGTCGTCGAGGGAGCCGTAGCCGACGTGCGCGAGCATCTTGGCCCGCGCCTCGTGGTCGGGGCCGATGTGGCGCTGCTCGAAGGGAATGCCGGCTTCGAGCTCGGCGAGCGGGGTGCGATGGGCGGTCATTGCGGAGGCCTCCTGGTCTGACGCGACCTTCGAGGGGCACCCCGGTACGGATACCCCGACGGCCTCCCCCTCTGTCATCTCAACCTGAGAGCTTCACCGGACGTCCGTGGACGCCGGCTTTCACCGTCGGTGAGGGCGGACGCCGTCGACATCCGCCCTGCTTTCCAGAGTGACCTCGTCCGTGCGGTACGTGGGCCTGAGAGATTCCGGGGAGGATTTGCTCCTTCGGCGCCTCCGACGGTGGTCGGAGGACTCTCCCGCACGGGGTCAGCAGCCGCTGTCAGCCTACCAGCGAGGTCAACGCCCGGGGCTTCGAGTGGCCGCCTCCTTGAATGTGCTCTTTTGTAGTGCTTACGGATGAGTTGCGACCACGTGGAGGGAGAGGGACCGTGCTGACCGACATCGATCCGCGCAACCTGATCGGCCGCAAGGCGTTCGACCGCAATGGCACCAAGATCGGCACCATCGACGAGGTGTACCTCGACGACGCCACCGGCGTGCCCGAGTGGGCGGCCATACGCACCGGCCTGTTCTCCCGGGACGCCTTCGTCCCCCTGGAGCCCAGCGAACTGATCGAGGGGGTCCTCCGGGTCCCCTTCGAGCGCGCGCTCATCAAGGACGCCCCCGACTTCGGCGTCGGCCGCCATCTCTCCCCCGAGCAGGAACTCCAGCTCTACCACCACTACGGCCTCGACGTGGCCCCGCCCCACGCGTTCCCCGATCACGACTTCGGCAAGCTGGCAGGCTCGGAAGAACCCTGACCCCGGCACCCTCCCTCTCCCACCCACCCATCCGAAAGCGTCCACGGCACCCCGCGCGCCGGGCTCCGCACGTCCTCGGCCGCCCGTCCGCGAACGCTCGGCTCCGTCGCGGGCGGTCCACCGGCAGGCGGCACCCTCGCGGTACGCGCGCCGGGGCCCGGGGCGGAACCGTGCGTCAGCCGTTGCCCGGCACGGCGACCTGGCCGTCCGCCGTCTCCCCCGGAGTCGCCCGTCCACCGGCGGTCGGCGCGGCGGCTTCTGCCGCGGTCCGGGGCGGAGCCTCGTGGGGAGCACCGCTCGGCGGGGTGGGACGGATGGGCGAGCGGGCCGGGCCCGGGTCCAGGACCAGCGGCAGCGGCTCACCCACCTCGAGCGCGGGATCCCCGACCGAGAACGTCCGCACCCGCCCGGGAGGGGACTGCGGAGTCTCGAACCGAACGGTGACCCGCCCCAGCCCGCTGCCCTGCACCCAACCGGGCCCGTACTCCGCGTGCCGCACGTCCTGACCCGCGCGCCAGTGCCGCTCGGGGGGCTCCTCCGGCACCGGCACCACCTCGGCCACGGCGTCCACCGGCGGCGCCTGCACCGCCCCCGAGGACTGCGGCTGCGCCGCCTGCGCGAACAGGTCCTCCTGGGTGTAGTCCGCTAGCCCCGTCACCCCCACACCGAGCAACCGCACCCCGCCCGTCGTGTCCACCGCCTCCAGCAGCCGCGCGGCCGCCTCCCGGATCACCGCCTGATCGTCCGTCGGCCCCCGCAGCGTCTCGGAACGGGTGAGCGTCGAGAAGTCGTACCGCCGCACCTTGAGCACGATGGTCCGCCCCGACAGCCCGGCACCGCGCAGCCGCCCCACACAGCGGTCGGCCAGCCGCTGCACCTCGAGGGCCACCCGCAGCCGGTCGTGGATGTCCACGTCGTAGGTGTCCTCGACCGACACCGACTTGGCCTCCCGCTCGGCCACCACGGGCCGATCGTCGTGCGCCAGGGCCATCGCGTACAGCGCGTGCCCGTGCGCCTTGCCGAGCAGCCGGACCAGCTCGTCCTCCCCCGCCTCGGCCAGCTCCTCGACCGTGGTGATCCCGGCTCTGCGCAGATGGTCCCCTGTGGCCGGCCCGACCCCCGGAAGCGTCCGGACCGTCATCGGCGCCAGCAGTGCCCGCTCGGTCCCCGGCTCGATGAGCACAAGGCCGTCCGGCTTGGCCTGCTCGGAGGCGATCTTCGCGAGCATCTTGGAGGCGGCGAGCCCCACCGACCCGGTGAGCCCGGTGACCGCCCGGATGTCCGCGCGCAGCTTCACCCCGGCCAGCCGCGCCGACTCCTCGTCCCAGGCCGTCCCCCCGGCCTCCAGATCCACGAACGCCTCGTCCAGGCTGAGCGGCTCCACCAGCGGCGACAGCTCCCTCAGCAGCGCCATCACCTGCTCGCTGATCGACCGGTACACGGTGAAGCGCGGCACCAGATAGGCGGCGTTGGGGGCCCTCCGGCGCGCCTGCGCCATCGGCATCGCCGAGTTGACCCCGAACACCCGGGCCTCGTACGACGCGGTCGCCACCACCCCGCGCGGTCCGAGCCCGCCCACGACGACCGCCTTCCCGCGCAGGCTCGGCTTGGACGCCTGCTCCACCGAGGCGAAGAAGGCATCCATGTCGAGATGCAGGATCGTGGGCGCGTTTCTCACATCTCCGATGCTGCACCACGGCACTGACAATGCGGGTGCGCCCCGGGCGCACCCACCCGGCGAGGAGGTCAGACCGCGCGGTTGCGGCGCCGCGCCAGCTCGTCCGCGGGGTTGTGACCGACGAGGGTCTCGCCCGTGTCGACGCGCTCACCGTGCAGCTGGGAGAGCGCGCTTTCCACGTCCCGCCACACCACGCCCACCGCGATCCCGAAGACGCCCTGACCGCCCTGGAGCAGGGCATGGACCTCGTCCGGCGAGGTGCACTCGTACACGGTCGCCCCGTCGCTCATCAGCGTCATCCGCTCCAGGTCGCGGAAACCGCGTTCCCGCAGGTGCTGGACGGCCGTGCGGATGTTCTGCAGCGAGACACCCGTGTCGAGGAACCGCTTGACGATCTTCAGGACGACGACGTCCCGGAAGCTGTACAGACGCTGGGTGCCCGACCCGTACGCGGGCCGCACACTCGGCTCGACGAGGCCGGTACGGGCCCAGTAGTCGAGCTGCCGGTAGGTGATGCCGGCGGCCGCGCAGGCCGTGGGCCCGCGGTAGCCGATCTCCTCGGACGTCATGGACGCCGCCCCTCCGCCGTTCGGCACCGCCGTCGGTCGCTGCGGAGCGTTGTCGACCGCGCTGCCGGAATGGGGATGACCCCTGTTCGAACGCAGCTGAGAGCTCGGGGAAGGGTACGGACCGCTCTCCCCCAGACCGTGTCCGGGGGCACCCCCAGCCGTACCGTCGCCGCTCGTTCTCACGCCGACCTCCGTCCTTGACCTGCCTTCTCGACGGTAGGCAGTCACCAGGGGTGCGTCAACGATCGCCACACTCGGCACGCCGAGTGATAATCACCCTAGGAGTGGTTTTCCGTGCCCCACCGCGGGGAAAGGCTAGCCGAATGCGCTCGCGCCGGGCCGTAGGACGCTCTCAATGGCCGGTGGCATTTGCCGCGCTCCAGGGCGCACACGCCAGGTGGCCGGCCCTCGTTCCGCCGAGCCGGCCGCCGCGTCCGCCGCTCACTGGCTGCTGGTGCCGAAGTCCTCGGGCGAGATCTGGTCGAGGAACTCGCGGAACTTCTCCACCTCGTCCTCCTGCTCGTCCGGAATGGCGATACCCGCGTCGTCCAGCACCGTGTCACTGCCGTAGATCGGCGTCCCGGTGCGCAGGGCCAGCGCTATGGCATCGGAAGGACGGGCACTGACCTCGACGCCGCTGGCGAAGACCAGCTCCGCGTAGAAGACGCCTTCCCGCAGATCGGTGATGCGCACCTCGGTCAGCTCCTGGCCGACGGCCTCCAGCACGTCCTTGAACAGATCGTGGGTCAGCGGTCGCGCGGGCGCCATGCCCTGCTGGGCGAAAGCGATCGCCGTCGCCTCCCCCGGTCCGATCCAGATGGGGAGGTAACGGTCGCCCCCCACTTCGCGCAGGAGCACGATCGGTTGGTTGGAGGGCATTTCGACCCGGACACCTACGACATCGAGCTCGTTCACACAGCAACCCTAGGCCGTGCCCGGGATGTTTGGGTAGTCGGGCCGGGAACAGGTGGCCGATCCGGCCGCCCCCGGCACTCAGCCTCAGGGCAGCCGCACACCGAGGGCGGTATGCACCAGAGCCGCGTGCAGCCGCACCGCGAGCGCCGCCAGCTCCTTCGTGCGGGCTTCGGCATGTGCCCTGGTCTGCGGATTGCGGTGCCGCCTGAGCGGAGCCACCACCTGGTCGACGAGGCCGGCCTCCCGGTCGGCGGCGGCCTTCATCACCCGGAGGTGGCGCGGTTCGATGCCGAACCGGCCCAGCGCGGCGACGAGCGCGGCCACGGTGACGGCCTCGGCCTCGTACGCCCCGTCCGCCAGCGGAGCGAGGAGCCCGTAGGACTCCCACTCCTTCAGCTCGCCCTCGTCGATGTCAGCCGCCGCGAGCAGCTCGGCCCGGCCGACCCGGGCCACCGTGGGCCCCTCGGTCCGCACGGGCACGTCGTCCCCGGTGCGCTGCCGCCCCACCAGGGGCAGCGGGACGGCCTCGCCTCGCTCCATCGCGTCGA
Source organism: Streptomyces sp. NPDC015139 (assembly GCF_043079785.1). Lineage (NCBI taxonomy): Bacteria > Bacillati > Actinomycetota > Actinomycetes > Kitasatosporales > Streptomycetaceae > Streptomyces > Streptomyces sp. NPDC015139. The sequence goes on from NZ_JBIBUW010000021.1 coordinate 108,743, forward strand.
GGTGCTCGCGGATCACCTTGAGCGGCAGATAGTGGTCCCGCTGCATCCGCAGGACATGGCCGAGGCGCTCGACGTCCCCGGGGCTGAACTTGCGGTACCCCGACGGGGTCCGCTGCGGCTCGACGAGCCCCTCGGCCTCCAGAAAACGGATCTTGGAGATGGTGACCTCGGGGAACTCGTCGTGCAACGCGTTCAGCACCGCGCCGATGCTCATCAGCCCGCTGTCCCTGGCGGCGGTACCGCTTCCGGCACCGCCGCTCGGTGTGTGAAGCATGGACCTTCCCTGGGGTTCCCCCCGGACGCCGGTCCGGGGGCGGGTCAGATGCCCTGCCGGCTCGCGTAGAACACCAGCCGGTACTTGCCGATCTGCACCTCGTCACCGTTCGACAGGGCGACCTGGTCGATCCGCTCCCGGTTGACGTACGTGCCGTTCAGGCTGCCCACGTCGGCCACGGTGAACGAGCCGTCCGGGGAGCGCCGGAACTCCACGTGCCGACGGGAGACCGTCACGTCGTCCAGGAAGATGTCGCTCTGCGGGTGGCGTCCGGCCGTGGTCAGGTCGCTGTCCAGCAGGAAGCGGCTGCCCGAGTTCGGGCCGCGGCGCACCACCAGCAGCGCCGAGCCCAGCGGCAGCGCGTCCACCGCGGCCTGCGCCTCGGGCGACAGCATCGGCAGCGGGGTCTGGCCGGTCGCCTCCGCCTCGTAGGCCTCGATACCCGAGATCGAGATCGTGGACGTCGTCTCGGAGGCGCGCTCGGGCGCCACACCGGGACGCAGCGGCGCACCGCAGTTGGAGCAGAAGCGAGCGTTCTCCGCGTTGCGGTTACCGCACCTCGTACACACCAGGGCCGACATCGACGGATCCTCCTGCCGCGGCTGCCCACCCGGGGCGTTGGACGCGTACGGACCGGAGGCAAACCCTCCACCCGCACCTGAGGTTGACGGTTGCCCGAAACCTATGCCGCCGGACTGGGCAGGGTCAACAGACGCCGCGCCCTGACCACCCGAAATGTCACCGCCCGGACCAGCGACCTGGTCACGGAACAGCGGACGCTGTCCTTCCTGGTCAGGCTGGGCGCGATGGCGAGCGGTCGCGTTGTCGCTGCCCTCTCGCGCGCTCTTGCCGAACAACTTCGCAAACAACTTCACGGGCGATTCCCCTTGACCGAAACAGACCCGCCCGTGGGGCAGGACGAACCCTGATTGCCTACACCGGCCGAGCCGGACATCTTCACAACGTCCGTAACCACCAGACAGTTTCCACCACGCGCCACCTCTTCGGTGCGCCGACCCCCCGCAACCTCATGCCCCTGCCTGACGTCCCCCATGCACCACCGGTTCACTGGGAGGACGACCGAGCGTAGTCAGGCCGCTTCACGTGCCGCAAGGCGTCCACGACGATCTTGTCGGACCGTTCGACGATCACCGTGGCCTGCTCCTTCTCCAGGGTCTGCACCACGCCTCCGGGAATGTTCAGCGCCGGCTCCAGGTCCTGCGGCTTGCCGATGACCTTGAAACGATAGGGGGCGTTGATCTTGTTCCCGTCGACGCTCACCGAATCACCGGAGTCCGTGAGGTAGGTGTTGGCGACCACTCGCACTCCGTTGACCTCGATCGCCTCGGCACCGGCCGCGCGCAACTCCTGGATCGCGTCGAGCAGCATGTCCGCCTGGACCGCCCCCTTCGTGTCCTCGATCGTCATGGTGATGCCGGGACCTTGCGCCGCCACGGTGCCCGCGAGAATGCCGAGTTGTCTCTCCTTCTCGGCGGTCTGCTTGCGCGCCTCCGCGGCCTGGTCGGAGCTGCTCTGCAACTCCTGACTCTGCTTCTCCAGTCCCTGCTTCTCGTCCTGAAGACGCTGAGTACGCGAATCAAGTTCATCGAGGATGCGAACAAGATCTTCCTGCCGCGCCCCGCGCAGCGCGCTGTCGCTGTCGCTGTTCGACGCCACCTGCACGGCGAGGCCGAAACCGAGGCCGAACAGCAGCACGGCGACGATGAGTTGGGCGCGGGTGACACGCGGCGGCCACAATCCCTCGGCCAGCCGCTGCCGGCCGGTCACCGGCTCCTCGGGCCGCTCCCCCGGCGTCTGCCCGGCACCGGGCGCCGGGGCGGGGACCTCGGCGGGCAGCTCCCTGCGCAGACCGTTCTCCGGCCGCGGCTCCCGGCCGCCGCGGCCGTCAGCGGCGTCCGGACGCTCCGGGCCGTTCCGCTCGGGGCCGCTCTCCGGGTTCTGGTTCTGTTCGTCCTGGCCGTTCCGGCCGGTCTCGTCGCTCATCGCCCTCACGCCCGGAACACGTGCCGCCGGATCGCCGCGGCGTTGGAGAAGATACGGATACCGAGGACCACGACGACGCCCGTGGACAGCTGGGCGCCCACGCCCAACTTGTCGCCCAGGAAGACGATCAGGGCGGCCACGACCACGTTCGACAGGAACGACACGACGAAGACCTTGTCGTCGAAGATCCCGTCGAGCATGGCCCGCAGACCACCGAAGACGGCGTCCAGCGCCGCGACGACGGCGATCGGCAGGTAAGGCTCGACGACCGCCGGAACCTCGGGCCGGACCAACAGGCCGGCCACGACTCCCACGACGAGGCCCAGTACGGCGATCACGATGTGCCCTTCTCAGTTGTGTCGGCGTGCGGCTGTGCGGTTCGTACGATCACACTCGGTGCGGCGGGCAGACGGATGTCGCCCTCCGTGGAGATGGTGGCGCGGACGCCGTAGTTCTCCCTCAGGGCGTGCAGATACAGCCCGTCGGGGCTGTCCTGGAACCGGGTGCCGAGCTTTTGACCGTCCCCCACTGCGAGCACCGTGTACGGCGGCACCAGCGGCTTGTTGTCGACCAGTATCGCGTCACCCGCGGCCCTGATCGCGGACAGGGCGGTCAGCCGCTGGCCATTGATGGAGACGGCCTCGGCCCCCGAGGCCCACAGCCCGTTGACCACGCGCTGCATGTCCCGGTCGCGCACCCGTCCGGTGTCGGAGAAGCCCGAGGTCTCCCGCGGGTTGCTCCCCTCGCCGCCGCCCGCGGCCTCCTTGGCGTCGTTCACGACGAGCCGGACGCCGGGCCCGTGCACCGGTGTGGCGCCCGACAGCAGGCCCACCAGATCCGCCTCGGAGCTGCCGCCGCTCGACCTCAGCGCCGCCCGCTGCCGTGCCCCGACCTCGTCGCGCAGCTTGTCCACGGAGCCCTCGAGCCGGTCAGCGGCCGAGGTCTCGGTGTCGATGCGGTCGATCAGCTCCTGGCGCTCCTTGGCCACCACCGGGGCCGCCACCCGCGCCTGCGCCGCCCCGAGGGTCACGACCAGCGCGGCGAGGACTAGACCGGCCGCCAGGCCCAGCTTCGCGCGGAGGGTCTTCGGCAGCCCGCCCTCGCCCTGCGTCTTCCTCCGGGCCGCGGCCTCGGCATACCCGTCGTCGAGGCTGTGGTCCATGACGTTGGTGATCAACGACATGGAGGCGTCCGGACGCGACGGCCGCGTGGGGCTGCTCCGAACGGGGGGTTGCTGCGGCATGCCGCACATCGTCGCATGTCGCGAGCAGTACCTCCGAATGGCCCCACCGGCGTGCCGGACAGGCCCCCTTGGGGACACTTGTCCGGCACGCGCGCGTGCGGTGGTTTTCGCCCTCCCGGAGCGGGCCGCCGACCGTCAGGAGCCGGCGGCCGCGCTCCGGGAACCGTCCACCGTCACCGGCCTCACCGGCCCGCGCTGTCCACCACGGCCGCCCACTCGTCCAGCAGCGCCTGCGCGGACGCGTCGTCGGGCCCCTCGGCCCACAGATGCGTGACCGCCTCGGCGGGGTCGGGCAGCACCATCACCCAGCGCCCGTCGGTCTCCACGACCCGCACACCATCGGTCGTGTCGACAAAGCGATCCCCGGCCGCCTCGACCACGCGCCGCATCACCAGACCCTTGACGGCCCACGGAGTGGCCAGGTCCCTCTTGTGGACGTGCGCACGCGGGATCCGGGCGTCGATCTGGCTCAGGGTGAGCTGCGTCCGCGCCACCAGCCCGATCAGCCGTACAAAGGCCGCCGTGCCGTCGTAGACGCTGCTGAACTCGGGCACGATGAAGCCGCCCTTGCCGTCACCGCCGAAGATCGTGCCTTCCTCGCCGCCCACGCGCGTGAGGTCGTCGGGCGACGTCGTCGTCCACTCGACCTGGGTGCCGTGGTAGGCGGCCACCTGCTCGGCGATCCGGGTCGTGGTGACCGGCAGCGCGACCCGGCCGCTGCGCCGCTCGGCGGCGACCAGGTCCAGCATCACCAGCAGCGCCCGGTCGTCCTCGATGATCCGGCCCTTCTCGTCCACGAGCGACAGCCGCTCGCCGACAGGGTCGAACCGCACACCGAAGGCGGCACCTGAAGAGGCCACTATCTCGCCGAGCCGTACCAGCCCGCTCCGGCGCATGTCGGCCGTCTCCGTGGGCCTTGACTCGTCGAGACCGGGATTGATGGTCAGCGAGTCCACGCCCAGCTTGCCCAGCAGGCTGGGCAGCACGAGCCCGGCGCTTCCGTTGGAGGCGTCCACGACGACCTTGAGACCCGCTTCCGCGATCCCGGTGGTGTCGACGTTCCGCAGGAGCGACCCGGTGTACGAGTCGAAGACGCTCGCCGGGAAGTACAGGTCACCGATCTCGCCGGGGAACGCACGCCGGTACTCCTGGCGGGCGAACACCCGGTCCAGCTTCCGCTGGCTGCCCTGCGAGAGGTCCGCGCCGTTGCCGTCGAAGAACATGATGTCGACCGAGTCCGGCACACCGGGCGAGGTACGGATCATGATCCCGCCGGCGCTGCCGCGGGCGGTCTGCTGCCGGGCCACCGGCAGCGGCACGTTCTCCAGGTCGCGTACGTCGATGGCGCTGGCCTGCAGCGCGGAGATGACCGCTCTCTTGAGTGCCCGGGCGCCTCGGGAGTGGTCACGCGCGGTGGTGACCGTCGAGCCCTTCTTGAGGGTCGTCGCGTACGCACCGGCGAGCCGCACCGCCAGTTCCGGTGTGATCTCCACGTTCAGGATGCCGGAGACACCTCGGGCACCGAAGAGGTGGGCCTGTCCGCGGGACTCCCAGATGACCGAGGTGTTGACGAAGGCGCCGGCCTCGATGGTCTTGAACGGGTAGACGCGGACGTTGCCCTGAACGATCGATTCTTCACCGATCAGGCACTCGTCACCGATGACCGCGCCGTCCTCGATCCGGGCGGCCCGCATGATGTCGGTGTTCTTGCCGACGACGCAGCCGCGCAGATTGCTGTGCTGTCCGACGTACACGTTGTCGTGCACCACGGCCTTGTGCAGGAAGGCACCGCTCTTCACGACCACGTTCGAGCCGACGACCGTGTGCTCGCGGATCTCCGCGCCGGCCTCGACCTTCGCGTAGTCGCCGATGTAGAGCGGCCCGCGCAGCACGGCGTCGGGATGTACCTCGGCCCCTTCGGCGACCCATACGCCCGGCGAGATCTCGAAGCCGTCGAGGGCGACGTTGACCTTGCCCTCGAGGACGTCCGCCTGTGCCTTCACATAGCTCTCGTGGGTGCCGACGTCCTCCCAGTAGCCCTCGGCGATGTAGCCGTAGATGGGCTTGCCTTCCTTCATCAACTGGGGGAAGACATCGCCGGACCAGTCGACGGGAACGTCGGGGTCGACGTAGTTGAACACCTCGGGCTCCATGACATAGATGCCCGTGTTGACCGTGTCGGAGAAGACCTGACCCCAGGTCGGCTTCTCCAGGAAGCGTTCGACCTTGCCCTCTTCGTCGACGATGGTGATGCCGAACTCCAGCGGGTTGGGCACGCGCGTCAGGCAGACCGTGACGAGCGCGCCCTTCTCCTTGTGGAAATTGATCAGCTCGGTGAGGTCGAAGTCGGTCAGGGCATCGCCGGAAATGACGAGGAAGGCATCGTCCTTCAACGCCTCTTCGGCGTTCTTGACGCTTCCGGCGGTACCGAGTGGCTTCTCCTCATTGGCATATGTGAGCTCCATTCCGAGCTCTTCGCCATCACCGAAGTAGTTCTTGACGAGCGATGCCAGGAACTGCACGGTGACGACGGTCTCGTTGAGCCCGTGCCTTTTGAGCAGCCGAAGCACATGCTCCATGATCGGGCGGTTCGCCACGGGCAGGAGAGGCTTGGGCATGCTCGAGGTCATGGGGCGCAGGCGAGTGCCTTCGCCACCGGCCATCACGACGGCCTTCATGTCGGAAGCGTCCTCCTCCAAGAGATGACGGTCTAGCCGACTTCACCCGTCTTGATTGTCCCGCACATTTCGACCGCGGGCCATCGAGGCGTTACGTTCGGGCAATCGCCGAGCTCAATCGGCCATGGCGTCCGCGCGCACCAAACGGCGGACCTGTACCACGTACAACACTCCTGCCCACCAGTAGAGCGTTGTACCCCATCCGGCGAACGCCCATCCGAAAATGGCAGCGAGTGACGCGATCCAACCAGTGCCGTCGCTGAGGAGCAGCAGCGGGAAGGCGTACATCAGGTTGAACGTGGCGGCCTTCCCGAGGAAGTTCACCTGTGGCGGCGGATAGCCGTGCCGGCGGAGGATGCCCACCATCACCAGGAGAACCAGTTCTCTCGCCAGCAGCAGAGCGGTGACCCAGACCGGCAGGATCTCCCGCCAGGTGAGACCGAGCAGCGTGGAAAGCACGTAGAGCCGGTCGGCGGCCGGATCGAGGAGCCGGCCGAGGCTGCTGATCTGATTCCAGCGGCGGGCGAGCTTGCCGTCCAGATAGTCACTGACCCCGCTGAACGCCAGCACGAGGAGAGCCCAGCCATCGCTCTTGGGGCCGCCGAACTCCGGCCTGAGGATCAACCACAGGAAGACGGGTACGCCGACGAGCCGCGCCATGCTGAGGATGTTGGGGATGGTGAGGACCCGGTCCGTCTGGACACGGGTCTCCTGGACCTCCACCCGGGGGCCTCCTGTGCGAAAAGGATCCGATGATGCCCCCTGACCCTACCTCAACGCAAAAAAGCTCCGGCCCTCGGGCGTATGCCCAAGAGCCGGAGCTGTAAAAGGAGTTCGGCGGCGTCCTACTCTCCCACAGGGTCCCCCCTGCAGTACCATCGGCGCTGTGAGGCTTAGCTTCCGGGTTCGGAATGTAACCGGGCGTTT
>NZ_JBIBUW010000022.1:0-114370 GCF_043079785.1 Streptomyces sp. NPDC015139
TCACGTCACTCACTGTGCGTCACATTCCTGGTGTCAGCCAGGACCCGACCAGCACCCAGCAAGATCACCTCTTACACAAGGAAGTGAACACCCTCATACGCGGCCACTCGTGCGCGATCCAGCGGGCGATCTCCGACTCGTCCCGCTCGACCGCCCGCCGCTCGGGCCGTTGCAAACTCCACCCCAGCCGGCCGGTCAGCAGGCGCCACACCGACGCCCGCGACAGCGACACCCCCGTCACTCGCTCGATCACCACGCCGACCCGTTCCAAGGTCCACAGGTCGGCCTCGAACCCATGCGCCTGGGCACCCCGCTCCAACGCGGTCCGGACCGGCTCGACCTGCGCATCATCCAGCTTGGGCGGACGACCGGTGGCCGCACGCCGACGCAGAGCCGAAGCACCACCTTCCTCCCACACACGCCGCCACCGCCGCACGCTCTCGGCACACACCCCCACCGCCCGCGCGATCTCCACGTTCGACACACCCTCCACGAACAACTCGACCGCACGCACACGACGCGCCTCTGCCAACTGCGGCCGCGACAAAGGCGGAACGGGAGACTCGGCCACAGAGGACGAAGGTCGATAAGCCATCCCGACAGACTCCCACCCACCAGGCCACCACATCCACCGAACTTACGAAAAGATCAGTAGAAGTCATCTCATTTGGTGAGTCTGCGGTGGCACATGAGGGCGCAGGCGATGCTGGTGAAGGAAGGACGTGTTCGGCTTTGCGCTCGTAGCGACGGTGTAGTCGGCGGCATCCGGCGAGCCAGGACTTCGTGCGTTCGACGGTCCAGCGGTGGCGGCCCAGGCGGGTGGAGGATTCGATGCCCTTGCGGGCGATGCGGTGGATGATGCCGCGTCCGCGTCGCCAGCGCCTCAGGTGGTGGCCGTCGTATCCCTTGTCGGCGTGGAGGTTTCCCGGTCTGCGCCGCCGGGGCCCGCGTCGGGAGCGGATCGGTATGCCCTTCTCCAGCGGGATCAGGGCCTGGCTGTCGTGCAGGTTCGCCCCCGTGTTCAGTGTGCGGATAGAAAGCAAGAACGCAATTGGAGGCGGCTGTTGAGTATCGAATCCCTGGAGGCCGCGCTGCCGGGGTTGGTTGCGCAGCGGCTCGAGGTTCCACGGCGCATCGACTGGCAGGTGCTCTTCGACGGGTTGCGGACTGGGCTGCCGGACGACTACATCGCTTTGGCGGAGTCCTACCCTCGGTTGAAGATCGGGCAGTTCCTCTCTGTGACGTCGCCGGCCCCAGGAGGCGAAGCGGGATTCGTCGAGGGGGCGAAAGAGGATCTCGTCGCTGCCGAGGATATGGCACAGAAGGAAATGCTCGGTGGCTACCGTGCGTTTTCGGAATCCGGAGGTTTGCTGCCGTGGGGCAGCTCGATAGACGGGGACGAGTTCTACTGGCGTACGGAAGGGCAGCCCAACGAATGGACAGTCGTTGTGGCTGGGCGGAACGACGACTGGTTCCACTACGAGGGCAGCCTCTCGAGCTATCTCGCCTGGTTGTGCTCCGGGACGGCCGAACCGCATGGGCTCCCTCCGAACTTTCCGGGGCCCGAACCCGGGGTTTCCGTCGGATAAGAGTCCTCGAAATGCTCATGGACCCTTGAGCGCAAGAGTTGCCCCATAGCGGATGATTGCGTCGGGGCCTGCTTCCGTCAGGAAGCTGGCCCCGACTGCGTCAGGCTGGTCCGCTCCGCCTCCGGTGGCCCGTGTCCAGGCCGCGTACTCCGTTCTGCCGCCGGACTCCTGCTCACGGGTGACGATGTGCTCACCGCGGGGGCGAAGACAGTGGTCACGACTGGATTCCTCACCACAGGCACGACGATGGGCGCTGAAGCCGGTCTCGCATGTGGTCCGCTGACGGATATCTGTGTCCCCGCCGGCGCCACGAGCGGCGCTTGGATCGGTCATGAGCTCGGTGGCATGCTCGACGAGAAGTTCGAGAAATGGGGAGTGTGGGACTGGATTCACAATCTGGCCAATCGGGACTGATCAGACGTCCAACTACCCCAAGTGTCCGCAGCCCGGCGCTAACCATGATCTCGGTCAGGGGCTGACCGCAGTGTGCCGACGAACAACTGGCCCAGATCAAGGGGATCGTGGAAGCTGACGATCCGGAACGTACCTTCGGCGGGGGCTGCTGGTTCGAGGAGAGGCTGCGTCAGGTTGCCCAACTCCCGGCCTCCTACCAGGATAACGAGTACGACGAGTGGCCCCGGGCCTGCTTCTGGTCAGCCATGACGTCGACAGCATGAGCGAGTGGAGAGTCCACAACGGCGGCCTGGTGATCGGCCTCCCCGATGGGGATTGCCACTACCTCGACGCATAGCTGAATCACGAAGTCGCGCCGGAGTGCTGGGCAGGCGGGGCCGCACCCCGTGCCGGGCCGCACGCCCGCGGCCCTCGTCCCGTCGGCTACCCCTCCAGCCGTGTGCTGGGCATGTTCCGCCGATCCTTGCGATGAGGATCGGTAAGCACGCCCACCTCCCCGTAGTCGGCGTAGGCGCTGGCGTTGGAACGGAGTGGAACTCGCCTTGCTACCGTGAGGAAAGAGCCGTCACCCGCCGCGCTTCAGACGTACGACCACGGGGGCGTCGAAGGGGTTTCCGCTCTGGTTGACCTCGACCTGACCGGCGCCCAGCCACTCGTCGGTGCCTGGTATCCGGTGGATCTCCGTCAACCACAGCGACTGGTGCGAACCCTTGCCCGCACCGGTCGACAGGGGCAGGCGGTGGCGTTTGATCTTGAGGCACCGGCCGTCGTCGGTCAGGTACCAGTTGCCGTTGAGGAACAGGCCCTTGTCGTCCTGGCCCACCGGGGTGCGTAGAGCGCAGCCGCCGTGGGCAGGCTCCTGATCCACCCACTTCGAGCCGTTCCAGCGCAGCCGGATGGGTTCGTCCACGGGTTCGGGGTCGACCTCGCCGTGGTTGAAGCTGTTGACGCCGTAGGCGCGCACCTCACCGCTGTCGAGGACGAAGACCTGGCCCAGTCCAGCGCTCGGCTCCGGCGGTACAGGGTCCTCGAACCGCACCTGTGGGGTGTTGACCGGCTTCCAAGAAGTGCCGTCCCAGTGCATCGAGGCGGGCTGGCCGTACCGTTCGCCGTAGTTCAGCCGGGTTCCCGGCCCGGTGGATCGGCCGCCGACCGCCCAGACGTCGTCCGGCCCGGCCACCGCGAGGTCGGACGCGTGGTATGGCAGCCGGGTCGTCGTCCAGCGGGATCCGTCCCCATGCAGCGCGGTCTGCTCGTCGACGAGGGCCCAGATGTTGTCCGGGTCCGCTGCGTCAAGAGGCCCTGGCTTGCCCGGCGGAGGGTTCGGCACCGCGGACCAGCGGGTGCCGTCCCACTGTGCCCAGCGGTTCACACCGGTGCCGATTCGGTCGGTGCGCGGGCGCATCCACAGGACGTCCTCGCCGACCTCGTCGATCATGGGTGCGTAGTCGGTGGGGCCGAGAGCATCGGGAAGGGGCTCGCGTTTCCACCGCTTCCCGTCGTAGTGCAGCAGTTGCGGGTCGGCCGCGTTGTTCCTCTCGAAACCCACGGCCCAGATGTCGTCCTCGGCCAGGGCGGCGACATCGGTGAGGTCACCGTCGAAGTCCGCGATGTGCGCGAACTCCCAAGTGAGATCGCCCTGATGGGCCCCCGACGGGAGGCGGGTGCCGCCCATGCCGGTGCTCCGAGAACCGTCCGGCTCGGAGCCCGTGCCGCACCCGGCCGCCGAGAAAGCGGTGGCCAGCACCACGACGGCCACCACAGCCCTGCGCCGGCATTCCTCAAATCCACGCACGCCCGTCCCCTGTCCCTCCCCGACGAGCCGGAAGCCTACCCTCCGTCGACCTCCGTAAGAGAGCGGCCAAGAACCCGAACCTCGGCACAACATGCCACCGAGCAGCGCGGGATGGTCCGGAGCGTGTCGGGCTTCAGGGCCAGCGAGGTGTTCGACCATGAGGCTGTCGTTCTGGCGGGCGCGCTCGTCGAAGACCGCGACGCCGCAGGAATCCTCAACCTGCACGCCGCCAAACCCTCACCCCGACCCACTAGTTGGTCATGGACGGATATCAGCCCCAAGACTCCGACAAGAAGCCGCACCGACCTCCTCGACGCCCACCACGGCACCGGCCATCCGCAGTCAGAGTCAGAAGCCGCGCGGTACCTCCTCATGGAGAAACGCGGCAAGGGGCGCCCAGCCACCCTCGGGTGTAAGGGCGAGTTGAGCGAGCTCCGCACCGAACGCCGTAATCACCGCGTCATGCGTGATCTGTCCGACGCCCCCGGGTATTCGCTGCCCACGCAGACCAGCACAGAGCGTGCCGACCAGGTTGGCAACCTGGTCGTACTGCCCGTTCTCCCACAGCCACGCCACTGCCGCGCACACGGCGGCGCCGGGACGGAGTCCGTCCGCTCTGCTCTCGATCTCGGCCGCCTCGTGACGGCCGAGCGCGTACAAAGCCGTGGCCAGGATGTCGGCGGGCACTGCGACATGCGTGTACCGGCCTGCAGGCGTGTAGGACATCCGGTGGCACTCCCTTTGTCGGCGGTCAGATGCATGCTGCTCTCACTGAGATCAGTTGGAGCAGGCTAGCGGGGAGTCGGCCAAGCCGTGGCCAAAAGATGATCTCCGCGTAGTTTCGGTCTTCGAGGCACAGGCCGCAGCGACTGCACGCTGCAAACCCCGTCGGTCACTCAACGCGGCCGCTTCACCGAAGTTGGGCCAGAGCCCGAGAAGAAACAGCAGCTGTTACCGCTTTGGGAGGCGGTTCCGGGAACCGCCGCGTTCGATTCACAGGCCTGGCAGCGCGGATCGTTGGCAACGTCCGGTACTCAGTGACGGTACGCGGTTGTCGCGCTCTCGATGAAGGATCGGATCACGGGGTTCGTGTCACCCTCGTTCCACACCGCCACCACTCGGCTCGGCGGCATGTCGATCAGCGGCACCACGGTCAGCTCTGCGGGCAGGTCGTGTCCGAGCGGGGCCAGGCCGACCGTGCCGTTCCACAGCACGGCCTGCAGGCATTCCTGAACGGCGCGCACCACTGGGCCCTCGCGCGGCCTCCCACCGTTCCAGTACGACTGCCAGATGGGGTCGGTGCCCTGCGGGAACTGGAACCAGCGGCGGTCGCTCAGCTCGGCCAGCCGCAGCTCGTCGCGGCGCGCCAGCGGATCGTCGGCGCGCAGGACCACGCCGACCGGGTCGGTCCGCAGCACACGCACCGTCAGGGCAGTCTCGTCGAACGGCGCCCTGGTCAGGGCGACGTCGACCAGTCCGGCACGCAGCCCGCACGTCGGATCGGTCAGATCGGTGTCGCGGATGCGGATGTCGACGCCGGGGTGGTTTCGGCGGTAGGCGGCGGCCAGCCTGGCCACTCCCCGGTCGGTACCGTCACCCAGGATGCCGACGGTGAGAGTCGCGACGCCGGCCGCCGCGCTCACACGCACGCGGACGCGGTCGGCATGGTCGAGGAGGGCCCGCGCCTCGTCGAGCAACACCGAGCCCACCGGAGTGAGCGTGACGCCAGTGGGCGAGCGAGCGAGGAGCAGGGCCCCGACGTCGGCCTCCAGCTGCTTGATCGCCCGGCTCAGCGGCGGCTGACTCATATGCAGTCGCGTGGCGGCCCGGCCGAAGTGGAGTTCCTCGGCGACCGTCACGAAGTAGCGCAAGGTCCGTAGCTCCACGCTGCAACGATACCCATGAGGTATCGGCGCTGCGAGACAGGTCTTGGACAGTCCCGGGGACCTGGCGGTGAACTCGTGAGCATGACCGAAGAAGCGAAGACCAGCGAGTCGCAGGCCGACCCCGCCGTAGTGGTGGTGGGTCCCGGCGACGGCGAGATGATCGTTCTCGGTGCCACACGCATGCGGGTTCTGGAGGACGGCAGCCACACCGGGCACCGCCTCGCGATCGCCGAGTCCGTCCTCGCCCCGCACACCCAGGGACCGCCGCAGCATCGCCACGGCCGACACGACGAGGGCTTCTACGTCGTCTCCGGCACCGTGCGGTTCACCGTCGGGGAAGAGGAGTACGACGCCGGCACGGGCACGCTGGTCATGGTTCCGCCTGGTGCCCCGCACACCTTCGCCAACTTGACCGATCAACCCGCCGTCATGCTCAGCACCTTCACCCCTGACCTGTACGTGCAGTACTTCCGGGACCTCCAGGAAGTACTCGCCGGCGGCCGGCCGCTGACGCCGCAGGCCAACATCGCCGCGATGAGCCGCTACGCGACCGAGCCCGCCACCGACCCCGCCTGAAGCCGACGGCACGCCACGGCACGGCGGCTCTTCCGCCCACCCACCAGGGCTCATCTGCCAATCGACTATCAGACGCCATCGACACGGGTCCCCGCGAACCGGTGGCCCATGAACGGGAACGATGAACATCGCCTACTGGATCGTCGCCGGGCTGCTCGCCCTCTTCTACCTCTACGCAGGCACGCTGAAGGTGATCCGCAGCCGCGATCAACTCCGACCGATGATGGCCTGGGTCGACCACATACCCCTGCCTGCCGTCAGGGCGCTGGGGACGGTCGAGATACTCGGTGCGACCGGCCTGATCCTGCCGCCGCTGACCGGCATCGCTCCCCTGCTGGCGCCCGCCGCAGCCGTCGGCTTCGTGCTTCTGCAGGCCGGCGCTATCACCGTCCATCTGATCGGCAAAGACCGCCGGATCGCACTCAACGCCGGGCTCACCGTTGCCGCGGCCGTGAACATATGGCTGGCCACCCGGCTGTGATCCAGCCCAGTTCTCGACCGGTGGAGCGACTACAGGGCGGGGCGTGGATGGTGAGCGGCGCGCTTGCCCTTCCCCTCCACCGCCGGCCTTCGACGGTTCGCAGGACCGCGGCACTCCCCCGCCCGCCCAACAACCCACCGGAAACTGGCAGTGAGCACCACCTGGCTGAAAGCCTGTCGGTCGGCGACATCGGCGTCTGCCCGCGCACTTCGTCTCCGCCGGCGGTCAGGAAGGAGTGGCACCATGGCGCCCATGTTGAACTACAACCTCGCCGTCCCCGATGTAGATGACGCTGGTGTCCTGTCCGCGCTGGTGGCTGAGGGCGACGAACTCGACGCCCTGGTCAGGGCCGTGGACGATTGGTCCGTACCGACACCGGCACCGGGCTGGACGATCGCCCACCAGATAGCCCACCTCGCGTGGTCGGACGCGAACGCACTCAGCGCCTTACGCACGCCGGACGCGTTCGGCGCCGAGCTCAAGCGGGCCGAAGCCGAAGGCGGCGGCTACGCAGACAAGGCCGCCGCCGCGGGAGCGGCCACACCGCGGTCGGTACTCCTGGACGAGTGGCGGACCGGTCGAGCGGAACTGGCGGCAGCACTGCGCGAGACGCCATGGGACCACGCATTCCCCTGGTACATGTCGAAGGTGACCCCGGCCCTGATGACGCCTCTTCGCCTGATGGAAACCTGGGCACACGGGCAGGACGTCTTCGATGCTGTGGGCGTGGCGCACCGCCCGACAGATCGACTGCAGCACGTGGCGTCGCTGGGAGTGTTGGGACGGGCGCTGTCCTTCGCCGCCGTCGGTCTGCCTGAGCCGGCGGACCCCTTCCGCGTCGAGCTGACAGCACCTGACGGAGGGACCTGGGTATGGGGCCCCGAGGATGCCGCGCACCGGATACAGGGCGGTGCCAACGACTTCTGTCTGTGCGTCACCCGGCGTCGCCCCTGGTCCGAGACCGACATGACGGCGACCGGCGAGGATGCGCAGAAGTGGCTGGAGTTGGCGCGCGTCTTCCTCTGAAAGCGTGTCGGAGTGCCCGGCCATCCGGGACGCGTGGCGGATGCGATTCGCCCTCCGGGCATGGCGACGGCCCCGGCATGATCACGTGGTGTGTGCCAGTGCGGCAACTCCGAGGCGGTCAGCGGCCCATACCCGTCGTAATCAACCGGCCACCCGTCTGGCTCTGACAGGCAGCACCGCCTGACGAAGGAAACCACGAGGGCCCCGGCCACACTTGCGGTCCGGGGCCCTAGGCCTGTTGCGAAAGCCGTAGGCGCCGGGACTCGACCACCCAGGCCAGGCTTTCTTGGAGGAGCTGACGAGCCAGGGTCGGTCTGCTGGCACTCCCAGCTCGCGGGCGACCGGGGTGTTCGAGAGCCGCCGTCGCAAAATTCCCGCGTTCTGCCGGAACTGCGGAGATAGCCTCGGCGCTGTCATCGTCCGAAGGGGAGGGGTAGGGGTATGCAAGGGCAGGACTGGATCGAACGTGCGGGAGAGCTGTTCGAAGCGGCGATGTTCGGCGGGGACACGTCTGCGCTGGACCGGTCCGATGAGGTGCTGGACTCGGTCGAGGCGCCGCTTGCCATGGCGCGGGGCAAGGTGCTGCACGTCCGCTTCTTGAACGACCGCGTGGAGAACCCCGAGGAACTGGTGCTGTTCGAGCGCGCGGCCGAGTTGTACGAGCGTCTGGGGGATGCGTCGGGTGAGGCGGACGCGTTGTTCTGGGTCGGCTGCTGGCACCAGGTGGTCAAGGGCGACGGCGTCGCCGGCAGGCCGTACTTCGAGCGGTCGTACGCGCTGGCGAAATCCGTCGACGACCGAATGACGATGTCCTATGCGATTCGGCATCTCGGCTTCGCAGACAAGGATGCAGGCCGCTTCGAGCAGGCCCGCGAGCAGTTGACCGAATCGGTGGCGCTGCGCCGTGAGATCGGCTTCAGGCCCGGGGAAGCAGCCGGCCTGGTGGCACTGGCCTACCTCGCGGCCGAAACCGGCGACCCAGCGGCGGCGTTCCAACACCTTGACGAGGCGCAGTCGGTCGCCGAGAGCTGCGGTGCCAAGGCCGTGTCGGGGTGGATCGAGCAAGCCCGCACGCACATCCGTTCCTAGGTTCTGACTGGGAAGTGCTGGTCACAGCCATTCTTTGAGGACTGTGACCAGCACGGTCGCCTCGTAGCGGACGGCGTGCTTGTCGTACCTCGTGGCCACGGCCCGGTGGCGCTTGCAGCGATTGATCCCGCACTCGACGGCATGCCGCTCGCGGTGGTCAGTCTTGTCGAACTCCGGCGGCCGGCCGCCTCGGGAGCCGAGTTTCGAACAGACCCCAGCCCTGCCTTGGTTCCTGCGGAGATGGGAACCGCCTTCCTCACTGCCCCCTCCCGAGCCGCCCTGAGTACCTGCGGTCGCACCCCTGCGCCCGACGGGGAAGGGCTGGAGTGCCGCCGAGGCGACCTGCATGGTGTGGCGCCCGTTCCAGCGGTGACCGGATCGGTCCGCTCTCGGACCCGATGAGGCCTGTTGCCGCTGCGGCTGTGCCGGTCAGGCTTGAGGGCATGAGCCGAGCACTGATCGTCATCGATGTCCAGGACTCCTTCCGTGCCCGCCCGCTGTGGGAGACCATCTCCAACCCGAAGATCGCCGACCAGGTGAACCGACTGGTCCGGCTCGCTCGCGAGGCCGGGGACCTGATCGTGTGGGTGCTGCATTCCGAGCCCGGCAGCGGCGACGTCTTCGACCCTGCCCTGGGCCACGTCCGGCTGATGGAAGAGCTGGAGCGCCGGGACACGGAACCGTTGATCCACAAGACCTCGCACAACGCCTTCACCACCACCAACCTGCAGCAACTTCTCACCGCGCGTGGCATCCGCGAGCTCACCGTCTGCGGGATCCGCACCGAACAGTGTGTGGAGACCACGACCCGCGTGGCAAGCGATCTCGGCTACCAGGTCACCTTCGTCATCGATGCCACCGCGACCAATCCCCTTGCGCACCCTGATGCCGCCGCCGATCAGAGCGTCGCCGAACTGCTGTCGGACCCCCGCACCCTCAGCGCCGAGGAGATCATCAGGCGCACCGAGTACGCCCTTGCCGGTCGCTTTGCCACCATCGCCACCGTCGGGCAGCTGGAGGCGGCGAGCGAGCTTCGGGCATGATGACCGGATCGTGAGCCACATTGCCTTTCTTCTGGTGCCCGGAGTCCACCTGCTGGACCTGGCAGGCCCCGCGCAGGCCTTCTCCACGGCCGCCGACTTCGGGCACCCCCACACCATCAGCTACGTCGCCGAGCAGCCGCTGATCCCCACGGCTCAGGGCCTGCCTCTGGTGGCCCGGGTCGACTGGCCCGACCTCGGCCCTGAGGACCTGATCGTGGTGCCGGGCTGGCGGGCGCTCGCCCTGGCCGACAGTCCTGTCATCGGGGCGGCCGCCCTGCAGTTGCTCCGGGACCACCATGCGCGGGGCGGGACCGTTGCCAGCGTCTGCGCGGGAGCCGAAGCGCTCGGCCGCGCCGGCCTGCTCGACGGCCGACGCTGCACCACCCACCACGACGTGCAGGACGAACTCGCCCGCCGCTACCCCAGGGCGATGGTCATCCGCGATGTCCTGTACACCGCTGACGACCGGGTGGTCACCTCGGCCGGCATCGCCAGCGGCATCGACCTGGCGCTCCACCTGATCGCCACCTGGCACGGTCCCGCGGTCGCCGCCAAGGTGGCCCGGGACATGGTCGTCTACGCGCGGCGCAACGGCCACGAACCGCAGGCCAGCGCCATGCTGCGGTACCGGTCCCACCTCGACGACACGGTGCACCGCGTCCAGGACCTTCTCGACGCCCACTTCGACCAGCCGTTGCGGCTGCCTGCTCTGGCGGTGGCCGTCGGCGTGAGCGAACGGACCCTCACCCGGCTCTTCACCCGTGCCACCGGCGGCCTCACTCCCCTGCGCTATCAGCAGGCCCTCCGTCTCGAGCGTGCCGAGCACCTCATCAGTCACGGCGCGACGGTGACCGCTGCCGCCCGTGCGGTCGGCTTCGAGGACCCGCGCATGCTGCGCCGACTGCGAGCCGCGAGAGCCAACCTGTAGTCGCATCTCCAGCGGAGAAGGGGCCCAGTCGTGCTGGTCACCGCCCTGGTGTCGTGCGCCGTGCGCCGCCTTCTTTTCGCGGCCGTGCAACCGTCGTCCCGCCACCGTCGGAAATGGATGCAACAGCTGGCCGGCCCGTCGCCGCCGTCGACCGTGGGGATATTCGTGCGGTGGGCGCCTGCCTCCACGATGCCGAGGTGGCAAGATGTCCAGTCCGTGTTCGCGGCCCTCCGAGTCCGTCTGGGACTACCCGCGCCCGCCCGCGATCCAGGAGGACGACCGACGTGTCACCGTCGAGTGCTGGGGCGAGAGGGTGGCTGACACCGGTCGAGCGGTGCGGGTGCTGGAGACCAGCCATCCGCCCGTCTTCTACATACCCGCCGCTGATGTGCGTACGGATCTGCTGAAGGCTGCTTCCGGCCGGACCCTGTGCGAATGGAAGGGCACGGCCGTGTACTGGGATCTCGTTCTGGAGGGCCAGGTCCGTGCTCGGGCGGTGTGGAGTTACCCGCAGCCCCGTGCCCCGTACGGCGTCCTCAGGGGGCGTTTCGCGTTCTATCCGAGCCGCGTCGACTCGTGCACGGTCGCAGGGGAAGCGGTGCGGGCTCAGGAAGGCGACTTCTACGGTGGCTGGATCACGGGTGAGGTGCAGGGGCCCTTCAAGGGAGGGGCAGGAACTCGCTTCTGGTGAGGACCAGCCGTCCCTGTGCCGCGGGAAGCACTCCGTCCTCCCGTCTGTCATCTGCCACCTTTCGATCGTTTGCCGACAGCGGGCCTGCCGGTGACGAGGTCCTCGGCGTTCTCCGTTCGACCGGGACTTGCAATCGGTACCCAGGTACAGGTTTACCGTCGGAGGCGTTCCCCTCCTGGGGACATGACGACGGGAGTGAGCACGATGAGCGATCTGCCGTGGGTGCCGCAGTCCTGCACGCTGCCCACCGAGGAACGGCCCCTGAGGGTCGCGGAGTGGGACGAACTGTTCGTCGAGCGGCTGACCTCGCTGTCGCGGCCCGGACCGCTACGGCTGCACCTGGACCTGGCGGGCGGACCCGGCATCGAGGAGCGGGTGCGGGGTCTGGCGCAGCGGGAGGGCGGCTGCTGCTCCTTCTTCGCCTTCACCGTCACCTCGGGAGACAACCTGGTCGGCCTGGACATCGCGGTGGACCAGGAGTACGTCGCGGTCCTTCAGGCCCTGGCTGTGCGAACCGCCGCCGGAGAGCAGCGGTGAGCGCGGGGCTGCGCAGCGGGCAGGTCGCCGAGGCGGCCGGGGTGAACATCCAGACCCTGCGCTACTACGAGCGGCGCGGCCTGCTGGCCGAGCCGGAACGCAGCACCGGGGGCCACCGCCTCTACGGCGAGGAGGCGGTGACGGCGCTGCGGGTGATCAAGGCGGCGCAGCGGCTCGGGTTCACGCTGGAGGAGGTCTCCGAGCTGCTGGAGGCGGGCCGTCACCGGCACGGCCGTCCCGTCGCGGGGCTCCAGGAGCGTGCGCAGGCGAAGATCGCCGAGGTCGACGCGAAGATCGCCGACCTCACCACCATCCGCGCCGCCCTGGCTGCGGCCGTCGAAGCAGGCTGCGACGACCTGACTGTCTGCGCCGGCAGTGCCTGCTGTCCCATCCCCTTCACCGACCTCGCCGAGGAGAACCGTCATGCCGGACCCTGCTGCTGACCTTCGCCCGCACCGGGCGCCGAAAGCCCTGGGCGGCTTGGCCGCTCTGGCCTGCGTTGCGTGCTGCGCGTTGCCGGTCCTGATCGCGGCGGGCATCGTCGGGGCGGGCGCGGGGGCGGTGGTGGGCTGGCTGCCCGGCGTCGCCGTCGTCCTCGCCGTGCTCGCGGCGGGGACTTGGTGGCTCGGCCGGCGCCGCAGTTCCTGTTCCTGCGGCCCGAAGCGCTCAGGTGAGGACAGGTGCGGCTGCACGGCACCCGGGAACCGTTGAAGATCACGGACGCAGGATGCCGTACTCGATGTCTACATCGATTACCAGTTCGAATATGTCCAGGTCCGCCGGTGGCCTGGCCGTGACTGCTGGTCCGCCGGACCATAGCCGGTGGATGCCTTGCAGATCGATGCGAGTCAGGGCCGCCACAAGCCGTCCTTGACTTCGAAGGCGCTCTGCCCGATCGAGAGAGTCACCGGGGAAGACACCCCCGCCGCGCTGATCGTGCACCCCGGCCAAGCGGCCACGGCGTCGCTCACGGACGGCGCCTTCGAGCTCCTCACCGACGGAGGCGCGGTCAGCGCCGGCCGGCTCACCCTCGCAACCGGCGCCGACGGGGCACCCCGCACCACCACAAGCTGTCCCACGAAGCCTTCTACGTCCCGGACGGGACGATGGTCTTCCGCCTCGGCGACACGCTCACCACCGTGAAGAAGGGCGGACTTGTCGTCATACCAGCGGGCCTCAGCACCGGCATCGAACGCTTCGAGTATGTCGAGCAACTGGCAGCCATCAGCCTCGGCGACGCGGAGTTCACCTCGCTCCTCCCCGTGCAGGACCGCTACGACGTCCACCTCGAGGACATCCCCGACTGGCGATCCGCCCCACGGCGATAGCGAAGACCCCCGCAAACCGCCGTCGGACCTCGGTTCCACTGACACGAGCCCGACGCGTCGCGGCCTGCGCCGTCATGTCACCCGAACGGCCTACGAACCGTCGGTCGGACGTGCGGTATTCCCCCGTTCGGCCCACTCTGGATTGAAGAGCCTGCCGTCACCTGCCCGTGATCATCAAGCTTCGGGAGGCGTCATGGTCGTCATAGCCCTGCTCCTACCGGTAGCAGTCCTGCTCATGCTGTTCGGCCTGGAAGCCTTCGAAGACCACCTGTTCCCCGCGTCCTCACCGTCTGCCCCAGAAGTGGCCCATGAAGGGACCATCGCAGACGTGCCCAGGCAGGAAAGGTAAGGCGCGGCCTGGGAGCCTCTGGGCGAGCCCGCGGCAGAACCCAGTGATGGTGCCGTCGGCATCGGGATACTCCTGGGCGACGAGCTTGATGACGTCGGTGACAGATCGCGCGCCACGACCGCTCTGCCCCCCCTTCCCGTCAGCGGGTGGTGTAGCCACCGTTGAGGAAGAGGGGCTGGCCGTTCGCCCACCAGCCATCGGTCAGCAGGTGCCTGACCACGGCACGATGTCCTCGATCTTGGTGAGGTCGCCGTTCATCGCGGACGAAGATCATCACAGTCGTCACCTCCCTGCTCGCCGCGTACACCGGCTTGTATTCCACCTACGCGGGCCTGCTGCGCGAGCAAGGCCGGTCCGGCCCGCCTGGAGTGGCCGAATGGCCACTGTCGGCAGACCTCAGGGGTTCAGGACAGGAGCCGTGCTGTCCGCGCCCCGATCTCACGTCGGCCCCGCTACCCGCGGGACAGCGAGCCCCGACGGCTCACCGCCGAACAAGCCCTCCATTGCCATGAGTTGGCTTGAGCCGGCACAAAGAGTGGGGAGTTCCCTGGGACTTGCGGCGTGCGTCGATGAGCCACAGGGCCCCGGTCGACCGCCGCACGCCGCCCGCTAGCATTCCGTCGTATGACGAGACGGGGGTGGCGGCGGGGTGCCGTGGCAGCGGTGGCGGTGCTGGCGGCGATCTGCGCCTCCGGTCCGGAACGCCCGGAGAACATCGACTCTGCATCGGACCTGGTCCCCCTCCCGGCCGACCCATACGACTTCACGCCGCAGGACTACCAGCGATCGCAGCGGGCGTCGGCGTTGCTGACCCGGCGGTGCATGGCGGAACGCGGCCATCAGGACTTCCCACTCGACCCCCGCTACCCCAACGACCCCGTCGTCGCCACCGCGGTCAGCACCGACTACGGCGCCCTGGATCTCGCCGCCGCTCGCCGCTGGGGCTACGGCTGGGACCCGGCGAAGCCCCTGGTCCCCCGGCCGAAAGGCCGCCGGATGACCAACGCTGAGTATGCGGACCTTCCCGCCTGCAACGCCGAGGCGAGCCGGCGGCTGATGCGTGGGGTCGACGTCAAGCGGGACTGGCTCTACGCCAGCACACGGGCGATCGAGGTCGACAAGGCGGTGAAGCGCGACCCGCGCCTCCGCGCGGCCTGGGACGAATGGTCCCGCTGTGTGGCAGAACAAGGATTCACCCGCTATCGCGACCCCATCGCGGCGTACACGGACGGCGCCTGGCAGCGGGGCAGCGACGGCAACACCCGACACACTCAGCAGGAGCGGGCCACCGCCGTCGCGGACGTCACGTGCAAGCGCCGCCACCACACAGCGGAGCTCTGGCACTCCGTACGGGCGCAGAAGCAGGCTGCGGACATCACGCGGCACCGCCACCGTTACGCCGCCGGGCTGCAGGCGCTGCGGACGTACCGGGCCAACACCGCCGAGGCACTGCGGAATCTCGGATGACGTAGGCGCCGCTGCCCCTTCGGTGACGCGGCAGTTGGTTGTCGGCGGGTGGGTGGCCGGTGCTGGCGTTCGGACGGTCAGACGCCCGTCCTCAGCGCGTCGATCCATAGCCGCTTGCGGGGTCATAGACGCCGGCGAGCGATGAGGATGGCGGCGATACAGGTCCGGGTGGGGAAGTGCTCGGGCTTTCGCTCGTATTGGCCGTGCAGGCGCCGGCAACGTGTCAGCGGGGACATGGGGGGGGTGGGAAGTGATCGTCATTGCAGTACCGTGTGCCGCTCGACGCCCGAGGGGGGATTGTGGGAACGAAAGCGAGCACTGCTGCGCTGTGTCTGTTCGTAGGTGCAATCGCGGTCGGCTGTAAGGACACCGGCAGGACCGCGCACACACGCACCGCCGAGACACGCACCGCCGACCAGTTGCTCAACGAGACCGACCGCACCATGAAGGCGCTCACATCGGTAACCTTCACCACGGACGTCTCCTCCACTGACGGCAGCAGACGCTATTCGAGCCGCGTGACGACCGATCTTGCGCACAGGTGCAGAATGAAGGCGGCCTGGTCCCAGGGCGCCACGATGGAGCAGATCCGGATCGGTGAGACGGACTACATCCACCCCAACGACGCCTACCTCGAGTTGTGGGGGCGGACGACGGTCCCCGCGATGCGGCACAAGCCCTGGCTGAAGAGCCCCGCGAGCGCGGCAAAGGGAGCGGACAACCTCGTCGACTGCGCGTGGCCGTTCTCGTCGTTCGCCGAGGGCAAGGCCACGACGGGCGACGTGACCGAACTCGACGGCAAGCCCGTTATTTCTGTGAACGTGACTGAGGAGGTGGCCGAAGGTGGCGTCTACACCTTCTACATAGCCGCCGAGGGCAAACCGTACCTGCTGCGGATCGGCTACCGAGATTCTCACCATCGCACTGTCAGGAGGTTCAGCGGTTTCAACGACCGCTTGGACATCCAGCCCCCGGCGGCGGCCGACGTCCTGGACCTGAGCAGCCTGCCGTCGAATGCGTCCTAAGAGGACGGGCAATTTGTCATTTCCGCTGGTCGTTCCGGGGCGCAGGCTCCCGCGCACGGTCACGTCACCGACCAAGGTATGACCGCCGAAGACCCGCTGCCCATCAGGCGTGCCACCCTCCGGCTTCAGCGCGTTCACTGGTGAGGTCGCCGTAGGCCGACAGGATGTCGGCCAGGTCGCCGGGTTTGTGGCGCAGGGCGGTGTCCAGTAAGGCGAGCGTGGTTGCGGCGACGACGTGTGGGCTCTCGGTGCGGCCGAGGGAGCCGACTATCGAGGGCACAGGCGGCAGGTACAGGGGGGCGTCCATGAAGGTGAGGTGGGCGGCGCCGGGGATGGTGAGCCGGTAGCTCGTGGTGGTGTTGCGCTTGAGGGCCTTGGTGAGGCGGGGTATGTAGTGCGGGTCGGTTCCGGGGGTGATGGCCTGGGTGAGCGCCAGCGTTGGCTGGTGGAGGGAGGGGGCGGTGGGGCCGTGGGGGTAGCCGTCGAGATCGATGACGGCGTCGAACCGGTGGTCCTGCCGGGCTGCCTGAAGGGCGGCGGCACCACCCATGGAGTGGCCGGTGACCGCGACGCGGCTGGTGTCCAGGCGTCCGGTCAGCGAACCGGCAGTCTCGCCTCGGCCCGGACGGTCCAGCCGGGTGAGGACGAATCTGAGGTCGGCGGCCCGTACTGCCGTCCAGCCAACCGCCAGCTTGTCATCTTGGTCCCGGTCGCCAGTGGAGGCGGTCTTGGCGTGAAGCGTTCGACCGTTGGTGAGGACGACTGCTGCGGAGTCGTACGGGTGGTCGAGCGCGGCGACCACATAGCCGTGACTGGCCAGTTCTTCCGCCCAGGCGGTGTTCTGGGTGCGTACTCCACCCGATCCGGGAGAGAACAGCACGACCGGGAACCGTCCGCCTCTGTCGGCCACCGGGGCGTTGAAGACCGAATGCGTGTGGGCATGTGGGACGCCGTCGACCAGGAAGCCAGGCAGGCCGACCTCGCGGGCGAGGGCGTCGGAAACGGTGCGCGCCTCGTCCTCCGTGCGCCCGAGGTACTGGGCCCGTGGCGTGCCGACGGGGCTCTTCTGCGCGGGGTACCAGAGCTGGACCACGACCGTGCGCCGGTCGTGCGGATCGGCGGTGAAGGTCTCGGGGCGGCGTGGGTCGGTCCACTGCACCACGCGAGTGCCTACCGCGAAACGGCCCGACGGCTCGGGGAACACCGGTACAGGAAAGGCCCAGGCGGCCACCGGGCCCGTGGCAATCAGGCCGACGCAGGCCACCGACCCGGGCAATGCCAGCCACCATCGGGCCCGCCACGCCGGCCGGCCGGTACGGCGTCTCAGCAGGGGTGAGAGAGCGAACGGCAACGCAATGGCAGGTGCTGTCAGTACCGGCAGCATCTGCCAGCGGATCTCCACCGCACCCAGCGCGACCGCAGACGGCACGAGAACCGCTCCCGCCGCAATCGTGACGCGTTTACGGGCGGAGGGGGGAAGCCAGCGCGCCACGACCAGCGCGACGGCACCTACCAGGGCAAGGAGTTCCAGGGGGGACATGTGCAGCCCCGTGATGATCTCGGTCACCCGGCCATCCTCAGGGCGGGGCACGCGACGCCACATCGATCCCGGGTCGCCGTCACATGCAACCGGAGTCGCAATCGAGCGCGCCGGCTGAACGGCCGCTTTGCGACCGTGGTAGGTCGCGGGACTCCTCCTGCGGTCGTACGTCGGCGCGGTGCCATCAGACGGTGGACTCATGTGTTTCGTGGGGCCCGCGGCCTACCGTGACAGGGCCGCCGGACACGCCGAGGAGCTCGGGGCGTGCGTTCCCAGCACCCGGCCCGGCTCCGGCTGTAGTTGGTGGCCCCGGCCGGGGCCACCATGATGCTGAATAAACAGGGACGTGTGATGCCCGAGGCGGGCGCAGAGCGGGGCAATGCCCACCCGGTGGACCACCGGGCCCGCGGGCGGCGGACGGGGACAGCCGTACGGCCGAGGGGGTACGCCGACCTGGCCTCCGTGCGAGCAGCGCGACTGGTGAGAGCCGCCCGGCGCCGGGGCCTCCTGGTGCCGCCCATGGTGTGGGACTCGCTGTGGTCGGCGCTGCTCCTGCTCAACATCATGACCACGCGAGCGCCGCAGGAGCTGCCGGTGACCATGACCCTCACCGCCGCCCTTGCGCTGCCCCTGCTGTGGCGGCGCCGGGCCCCGCTCACGGTGTTCGGCGCCGTGGCAGTCGTGGCCTTCGTCCAGTGGCTGATGGACGTCCAACTGCCGGCGGACATCGCCATGCTGGTGGCCCTCTACACGGCCGCGGCGAACTCGGGCCGGCGCGGCACGCTTGTCACCGGTGCCGTCGTGGAGGGCGGGGCGCTGCTGGCCTGCCTGCGCTGGGCGGCGGAAGGCGCATTCCTGACCCTCTTCGTCGCGGTGACCGCGATGGTCGTCACTGCCGCCGTCCTGGGCGTAAATGTGCGGACCACGCGCGCCTACCTCGCGGCCCTGGAGGAACGGGCCGCCCGCCTGGAGCAACAACAGGACCAGCAGGCGCGCCTGGCCGTCGCCGAGGAGAGGACACGTATCACCCGGGAGATGCACGACATCGTCACCCACAACCTGTCCGTCATGGTTGCGCTCACCGACGCCGCCGTCTACGCGCAGCACCGGTCGCCCGACAAGGCCACCACCGCGATGCTCCAGATCTCCGAGACGGGGCGTCAGGCCCTGACCGACATGCGGCGGTCGTTGGGCATCCTGCGGACCGACGAACCGGACGCGGAACGCCACCCGCTGCCCGGCATCGCACAACTGGACAACCTTGCCGACCAGATGTGCGCCGCCGGGCTGCCGACCCGCATGGAGGTCCAGGGCGGCCACACCCACATACCAGCCACCGCACAACTCACCGTCTACCGCCTGGTACAGGAAGCCTTGACCAACAGCCTCAAACACACACCCACCGGCACACACGCCAAGGTCCGGATACAGTGCTCAACCGAGGCCGTCACCGTGGACGTCACCGACAGCGGCCCCTGCCCGCCACTTCCTCGCGCCACACCATCCGGTCATGGCATCCCCGGCATGCGCGAGCGCTCGGCCGCCTACGGGGGGAAGCTGCAGGCCGCACCGCTTCCGGGCGGCGGCTGGGGAGTGCATACACGCCTCTTCCTCGGCAGCGGCGGAGCGGCGTCCGCATGACGATCCGCATCCTGATCGCCGACGACGAAGCGCTACTCCGTATGGCCTTCAGCACAGTCCTGGAGGCCCAGCCCGACATGGCACCGGTCGGCGAAGCCGCGGACGGCACCCAGGCCATCCGCCTCGCCCGGGAGCTGCGCCCCGATGTCGTCCTCATGGACGTCCGCATGCCCGGGACCGACGGGATCGAGGCGACCCGGCAGGTCACCCGGATCTCCCCGCAGAGCAGGGTGCTGATCCTCACCACCTTCGACCTGGATGAATACGCGTTCGCCGGACTCAACGCCGGAGCCTCGGGCTTCCTGCTGAAGAACACCAGGCCCGAGGAGTTGCTGACCGCGATACGCAGCGTGGCCGCGGGTGACGCGGTGGTCTCCCCGAGGATCACCCGCCGCCTGCTGGAGAACTTCCGCCCGCACATCCCCGACGGCAGCAGCGCCATCCGCGACGAGCGACTGAACCGGCTCAGCGCCCGCGAACGCGAGGTGCTCATCCAGGTGGGCAGCGGCCTGTCCAACACCGAGATCGCGGCCACCTTGTACCTCGCGGAGGCGACCGTGAAGTCCCATCTGGGGCGAATCCTGTAAAAGCTCGAACTCCGCGACCGGATACAGGCAGTGATCTTCGCCTACGAACACCGCCTCATCCATCCGGCTGACTCCCTTTGACGTAGTCGACGAGAAGCGTGGTGCCGCAGCAAAAGTTCGACGACTGCCTCTCCGTGGTCGTGGTGCCCTAATGAGTGCCTGAGGCCCGCTCCGGCTGGTGCCTGCCGCTCCCTGACAGGAGGATGGCCGTCACGTAACTCTGTTCCCTCGACGGTCAGTTCAGTGGATTGCTCGCTGTCAGGGCCCGGCGCGTAATCGAGCCACGGCGTGCTCAGGCTGCGGCGGCGAGGGTGTCGTCGAGCCAGTCGTAGATGCGGGCGATGGACAGGCGCATGGCTCCGGGGTGGCAGTGGGCGCCGGCGCCTTCCTCCGCGGTGAACGCCATGAGGGTCTTGGGGCAGGTCAGGTGGTCGTAGAGCTGCTCGGGCTGGCCCTTGAAGAACATGTCCTCTTCGGCGTCGCAGACAAGGGTGGGGCACTGGATCTGTTCGGCTATGCCGCCTTGGAGGGTGTAGTCGAGGTAGGAGGCGTTGAAGGCGCGGGGGGTGTCGACGCCCATGACGTACATGCCGTGGTTGATCGCCCAGCGGGCGATCGGGTCCCTGGTCATGATCTGCTCGAGGGCGGCGTCGAGTTCCGGGGCGGCCTGCGCGCGCAGGAGCCGTTCGGCCTCCTCGCGGGTGCCGGGGATGTTGCGGACAGAGGTCTGGCCGAGGTCGTAGAGACCGTCGACGGCGATCAGCGCGGCCAGGCGGTGTTCGAACGCGGCGGCCCGGGGGGCGAGGATGCCGCCCATGCTGAGACCGAGGAGCGCGACACGGCTGTTGTCGACCTCGGGGAGAGTCTCGGCGAAGTCCACGACGGGGGTGATGACGTTCTCCCAGTCCGGGCGGAAGACGAGGCCCTGGTGGTGGCGCGGGCCGGGCATGCCGGGACCGTCGAAGGTCAGCACGTTGTAGCCGCGCTCGATGCCCGCCATCGCGCCGAAGAAGTGCAACTCCTCCGCGGTGCCGTCGAAACCGTTGTGCATGATCAGCGTCGGCCGGGGTGTCCCCGAGTCGTCGACCCGGTAGAGGTAGCCGGGCAGAGTGGTGTCCTCATAGGGGATCTCGACCGGCTCGATGACCGGCGTGAACAGCGCCGCCGCCGCTCTGAAGCAGGCCACGGAGCGGTCGTAGGCGTGGTCGTGACGCGGGTCGCTGGGGTGACCGTGCAGGAAGAACTCCGCCGACCGGTAGTAGTTCGACGCCCGCAGGAACCCGTCCCTGGCACTCACTCGGTGACCGGCCGCCAGCGCCTTCTCAGCCTCCCCGGACACACGGTCCGCGGTCGCCAGCCACTCGACGTACCAGCTGTCGTAGTCGCCCTCGGTGATGCGTTCGCCGGTGGAGACGACCTCGCCGAAGTCCGCGCCGCCGTAAGCGATGTGGCTCATCGACCGCAGGGTCTCGTACCAGAACTGGATGTTGTTGGGGAACAGCAGCTGCTTCATCGCACACCCTCCTTGGTAAGCACAGATTTGTGCTTACCAAGGACTGTAGACCCTCCGAGGCCTCAAAAGCAAATATCTGTGCTTACGATGGAGGCGTGACTCAGAAGCAAGCGTCCACACGCACCCGCAAGAGCCCCGAACAGGTCCGTGCGGCCGTCCATCAAGCGGCCATCGACCTGCTCTGCGACCCAGAGGGCGAAGACCTCAACATCCCCGCGATCGCGCAGCGCGCCGGCGTCAACCACACCAGCGTCTACCGCCGCTGGGGCAGCCTCGACTCACTTCTGGCCGACATGGTCACCACCCGCCTCGAACGCGACTCACCTCTGAACGACACCGGCACCCTGCGCGGCGACCTCCTCGCCTGGGCGGAAGCCAGCGTCGCGAGCATCCGCACACCCGAAGGACGCGCGCTCGTGCGCGCTGTCGTCCTGTCCATGCCGAACAGCGCCCAGGCCCAGACCGGACGAGCACAGCAGTTCCAGCGCCGGATGCACTCCATCGAGCAGATCCGCGAGCGGGCGACGGCCCGGGGTGAGAACCCACCACCCCTGGAGCAGATCCTCGACCAGCTCATCGCGCCGTTCTACATCCGGGCGATCTTCGGCATCGACCCGCCGGCCGACGGCTACCCCGAACTCCTCGTCGACAGACTGCTCGGCGACGGAAGCGACCGGGGCACGGCCTGAGCGGCTCCCGGAACTCGCCGACAGCCGCCCGGCGATCCGAGCTGTTTGCGCCCAGCTGCGTCCGCCCCAACCGGGTCGACGACGGCCCCCTCGCTTCACGGGACGAAGTCCGCGCTCACTTGCACGAGACGGTCCGGCCGGACTCCGTCACCGGATCGCTGATCGTCATGGGCGCCATCACCCGCGACGAATCGGCCACAGTCTTCGTCGGCTGCGACCACCTCGACACCGGTCTCCTGTCAGCCACCATCCCCACCACCGACATTGCCGCCGCCTACCGGAACACCACAGCCAGCCGGCAGCCCGCCCCACTCCCGTCGGCAGCTACCAGCAGTACGCGTGCGCCGAACGCGCCCGCGACCAGGCTCCGCACGCCGGCCGTGAACGGCTCGCCCACTGGCGGAAGTTCACCGATCATCAGGATGGCTTCTTCCCCGGCTTGCCGTCGGGCCTGGGCGTGAAGGCGGGGCGATGGCATCCGCCGGTCAACACACACCATCGAGCAGCTGCCGAGCGGGCAGGCCATCGAGGGAGCCGGAGGACCCCGTTCTAGGCGGACGGTTCGAGCATCGGCTCGAAGGCGGCATCCTCGTCGTCGGGAACGTGAGGGAGGAATCCGTCGCGGACGGTGCGGGCGGCGGTACTGAGCAGGCGGTCCAGGACTTCCTGGTCGGTGGCCGGGGGAAGTCGCAGTGCGGCGAGGAGGCGGTCGCGGACGGCGGGGTGGTCCGGGTGGTCGTGGAGGTAGTCGGAGTTGAGGGCCGGGGGCCGGAAGCCGGCCAGGGCGTCGTGCCAGGACGGCAGGACGATGGCGAGGGTCAGGGCCTCGGCGAGAGACTCGGCGATGAGGGACGCCCGGCCCTCGGAGTCGGTGTAGAGAACGGGGCGGGGGCCGTCGGGGACGGCCGGTCCGCAGAGGTAGTGAGTGCCGCCCGCGTTGCAGCCGGCGACGGGCTCCGCCGGGAGAGCGTTGGGCAGGGCGATCGTTTCGATCGGGTCGGTGCGGGCAAGATCGAACTCGCCGCCGCAGGAGAGGTAGGAGGCGACCTCGGGGTGCGCGGCGATCCTTCGGAGCAGTGCGCTGTCCGAGAGGGCGGCCGGGTTGAGGGCCCTGGCGATCGCGGGGGTGAGGGCGTGTCCGGCGAGGACGTGGCGGACTGCGTCGAGGGGGACGGGGCGTTCGTAGTAGTCCTCGAACCACGCCTGGACGGCCTCGGGCGAGCGGTCCGTGAGGAGGTGGAAGAGGAAGCCGGAACCGTCCGGGTCCTCACTGCCCGCCGGAAAGTCGATGGCCGAGCCGGTGCGCCAGACGGTGTCGCCGGTCGCCTGCCACAGGCAAACGGTGACCCGAGGGGCGTCGATCCCCTCGTCGTGGAAGGCGGGCTCGTCCAAAAGCGGGCGCAGCGCCGCGGGCACGTCGTCGATGACACCGGGCCAGACCTGCTCGTCGTGCGTGCCGTACGGACTCATCTGCGACTCGTGGTCGAAGCCGCGTATGAGCACACCGGCCGGAGTGAACAGGACGGCGAAGTCGTCTCCAGAGCCGTTCTCCATCAGAGCGGCCTCGACACCGGGGCTCCAGTCGGCATCGAAGGTGTACTGGCAGAACCGCGGATCGTCGCCGATCGCCATGTCCAGGGCGGCCAGTGCACGCAGATGGGCCCGGAGCCGGGCGGGGTCGGGCAGGAGGGCGGCGGTCTCGCGCACAGTGCTCATGGCGTCATCGAAGCAGCCGCCACTGACAATGACTGCAAGATCCTTCGCGACTGTCGGCAGCGGGACGACGGCGCGGCCAGTCGCGTAG
Organism: Streptomyces sp. NPDC015139; assembly: GCF_043079785.1. Classification (NCBI taxonomy): domain Bacteria; kingdom Bacillati; phylum Actinomycetota; class Actinomycetes; order Kitasatosporales; family Streptomycetaceae; genus Streptomyces; species Streptomyces sp. NPDC015139. The sequence continues at coordinate 23,999 of NZ_JBIBUW010000022.1, forward strand.
GTGGACTGCGCTGGCCGCGCCACAATGCGTCAGGGTCGGCAGGTCGGCCGGACGGTGAGCAGCTCGGTCCGCAGCGCGGGTGTGCCGTCGACGGGCGCCGGGTCCTGCGCAGTCGGTTCGATGCCGCCGGCGGCGATCTTGTCGAGCGTCTTCAGGCCGGCGGTACCGACCGTGCCGAACACCGTGTAGTTCGGTCGCAGCGCGGAGTCGCCGTAGACGACGAAGAACTGCGAACCGTTCGTGTCCGGGCCGGCGTTGGCCATGGCCAGCAGGCCGCGCCCGTATAGGCGACGGACTCCGGTCGGATCGCTCGGTGCCGGCGGCAGGTCGACCGGCAATTCGTCCTTGTACTTGTACCCCGGCCCACCTTCGCCGGTGCTGGTCGGGTCGCCACACTGCAGGACCTTCAGCGTCGGATACGCCGTCAGCCGATGGCACACCGTACGGTCGTAGAACCGGTGCCGCGCCAGGTGCACGAAGCTCTGGGCCGTGCACGGCGCCTTCGCCCGGTCCAGACGTAGCGGGAGCGGGCCCTGGCCGGTCCGGACAGCCACATCGACCGTGCCGTGGCTGGGGGTGCGTCGCGGATCGGGCGGCAGGGGAACCGGCCGCGCCGCCGGCTCGTCCGGGGTCTGGGTGTACTGGCAAGGACCGTGCGTGGTGCGCGGCGGGGCATCGGAAGCGGAGGCGGTGGTGCTGCCCCCGCTCACGACCAACGCTGTCGCCGCCAATGCGGTCATGAGAGCTCGGTTCATCCTGCACACCCTCCAGAAGATCGCCAGGTCTCGGAGCGGTCGCAGTGTAGGGGGCGGCCTGGCGGGCGAGAAGCCGCCCGCCAGCCACATCCGCCTCCCAGGCTTCGGCCCGCGGCAGGCCACTTCGTTCGGAGCCGGGCTGCCCAAGGTCCCCTCGAGAGCGAGGGACGCCGAGGAATCGGTCTTTCAGGGAGTGCAGGCCTGCCCCCGACAGGGCACTGGCAGCCGCCGACCGTCACGGATCGTCCTGGCTTCATCTCGACCTGCCTCATTGGCACGCGACCGCACGCCGGAAGGGTCGGGCAAGCCTCGCGGGCGGGGCGACCGGGCGTCGACGTCGCAGGCGTCGGCCACGGCTTCAGCCCCGGCCGTCTGTCCAGCTGACCTGCTGGCCGGGGCGGCCGCGTCCGTGACGCCACACAGGCGACCTGTCCCCCGTCGCCGAGTGCACGTGGCCAGTCCTCGTTCCCTTCGTCGACGAGCGCTCGCTGATGCCCTACGCCGATCCCGTCGGGCTGCGCACGGTATGTGAGCCGGCCGCGCGCCGCTGAACCGCACGGCAGTCGGCTTCTTGAAGTCCCCTCGTACTGGCAGGTTCCGGCAGCACGGTCAGCCACAAAAGTGGTTCACTTGCTGCCGGTTACCGTGTCGGTGTTGCCTCCCTGTCTACCGAAGGAAGCCCTTTCGATGACTGCCTCCGCTCCGATACCGCCTCCTCCCCCCACCCTGCCGCCGTCTGCCGCCGAACGTCGTGCTCCCTCCCGGTGGATCGCGCTGTGCGTGGCCGCGGTCGTCGCCGCCGGTGCGGGCATCGGCATCGGCTGGCTCCTGTGGGCCGGTTCGGACAACGCGGCGTCCGGAACCGGCCCGGACAACGCGGCGGCGGATGCGGCGGGCGCGTGCCAGGCCTGGAGTCGAGTGCCGGCGTTGAGCAAGATCTACACCAACGACAAGACCTCCAGGGCCTACTTCGCCCGGGTCGGTGGTGCTGCCGCGCTTGCCCAGTCCGCGGCTCAGCTCGACCGCCGTTACGACGCCCTGGACAAGGCCTTCCAGGACGTCACCAGCCGCCTGCAGACCCTCACCGTGAAGGGCCCCGGGGCAGTGGCGGCACAGGACAAGGTGACCACCCTCTGCGCCCGCCTGGACAACTGACGCCCTGCAGCTGTGCGACAAGCCTGCCGATCCCGGTCGCCGTGCTGCGCAACTTCACGGGTCTTTCGACAGGGGGCACTGCCCGCGCGGGGCATCCACACCAGTGCTGATCAGCACGGCAGGCGGCATGCCCAAGTCTTCTCGGTGACCTGGGCGGGGGTAGCAGGGGAGCCCTCCAGCAGCGTGCTCCCACCTGCTGGTCATGGCTTGCCTCCTCCCGGCCGCTGCAACGACCTCCGTCATTGCCTTGTCAGAGGCCGCGGCGGGGTCCCACCTTGCGCGTTACCGGCAGGCGACGTCCGCAGAGCGAGGCGCGGAGGGTGGTGAGGGCCAACGGGAACCTGGGCCTGATGGAGGGTACTTCGGCGGTTCGGCCATGCACGAACGCGCCGGGTTCCGCGGTCGGGAGGGCCGGGCGCTCAGCCCGTCGGCGAGCCGGCCAGGGCGTCCACCTCGGCGGCGAAGAACCTCTCGGGGTCGAAGCCCATCCCCGCGAAGTGCCCGGCGAGTTCCAGGGACAGCGCTCCGTGCAGCCGGGTCCAGAAGGCCAGGGCCCGGTGCAGGACCGCGGGCGTGGCGGGATGTCCGTCCGCCCAGTCCCGGTGCTCCTCGAGGTGCGCGTGGAGCGGCGTCGCCGGGCCGTCCGACGGCAGTGCGGCACAGGCGTCCAGGAGGGTCGTCATGATCTCGGACGCGATCGCGGTGAGGTCGTCCGGGGCGTGGTAGCCGGGGACCGGCGTGCCGTAGATGAGGAAGTAGCGCTGCGGGTCCTCCAGTGCCCACCCGCGCAGGGCGTGTGACAGCGCGCGCACGTCGGGGCCGGCCTCCGCGGCCGCGCGGAAGGTGCCGGCGAGGCTCAGATAGGCGTCCCTGACCAGCTCGGTGATCAGCTCGTCGCGGCCTGCGAAGTACCGGTACAGCGCAGGTCCGCTCATGCCCATCTGCTTGGCGATCGCATTGAGGGAGAGCGCGGACGCGCCCGCGGTGGCGATCTGCTCCCACGCGCGTTCTTTGATCTCCGCACGCACCTGGGCCCGGTAGCGCTCGCGGGGGGTCTTCGTGTCGTGTTCCGCCACTGCCCAGCCACCTTCCACTCCGTTGCGGCAGCACCCGCAAGCTTAGTTAGAGGCTATCACTGAAGCTATTGACTCTCCGCCCGCAAGTGCGTTACAACTTCTAACGAACGCGAAGACAAGTAACTGATCCGGGAACGAACGTGCGGAGGTCACCATGAACACCGAAGGACTCGTCGAGGTCGTACTGCCGGGCAAGGTCGAGCCCGAGGGACTGGAGATCCGGCACGGAGCGGTACCCGCCGCGGGCCCGGGCCAGGTCGTCGTCCGGGTGGAGGCCACCGGCGTCTCCTTCGCCGAACAGCAGATGCGGCGCGGCCGCTACTACGACCAGCCGCCCTTCCCCTTCGTGCCCGGGTACGACCTCGTCGGCACGGTGCTGGCGACCGGCGAGGGAGTCGATCCGGGCCTGGCCGGCACCCGGGTCGCCGCACTGGTCAAGGTCGGCGGCTGGGCCAGCCACGTGCTCGTGGACGCGGCGGACGCGGTGCCGGTGCCCTTCGGGATCGGTGCCGCGGAGGCGGAGACCCTCGTCGTCAACGGCATCACCGCCTGGCAGATGCTGCACCGCAAGGCCCGCGTCCGCGCAGGGCACACCGTCGTGGTGCACGGCGCCAACGGTGGCGTCGGCTCGGTCCTGGTCCAGCTCGCCCGGGCGGCCGGAGCGCGCGTGATCGGCACGGCGTCCGCACGCCACCACGACGCGCTGCGCGAACGGGGTGTTCTCCCCGTCGACTACCGCTGCGACGACGTCGCCGCACGGATCCGGGCACTCGCCCCCGGCGGCGTGGACGCCGTCTTCGACCACGTGGGCGGCCGGGGCATCGTCGACTCCTGGAGCCTCCTCGCCCCCGGCGGCACACTCGTCTCCTACGGCAGCGCCTCCACCCGTGACGACGAGGGGTCCAAGCAGTGGCCCGTCCTCAAGCTGCTCCTGCGGGTGTGGCTGTGGAACGCGCTGCCCAATCGCCGCAGCGCCTACTTCTTCAACGTCTGGGCCGGCCGGGCTCTGTCCAAGAACCGGTTCCGCGCACAACTCCGCGCGGACCTCACCGAGGTCTTCGACGCCCTCCGACGCGGAGAGGTCACCGCCCAGATAGCCGCGCAACTCCCGCTCACCCGCGTCGCCGAAGCCCTGCGGCTCGCCGAGTCCGGCACCGTTGCCGGAAAGGTCGTCCTCGAGCCGTGAGCCGCGAAGGGGGAACACCCCACGGAGCCGGGTTCGACCGTCACACCCGCATCGCGGACCGCCGCAGCACCGCGCCTCGCCCCGCCACAAGGGCGGCGTACCCAGACGCACGACGCTCCACGACTCAGCACGACCAGTCCCGGGTGGTCGGCCGGCTCCAGCTACGACGAGGGGAACCCGATGTCCGGCGACGACCCGTCGAAGCAGCGCCCGGCGGGACCCACGAGGGCGACTTGCCTGGCCGAGCTGCCGGGCGGCGGCCGTCAGCCGCCGTCCCGGACGATGTACCGTCCGACGACGGTCCGACCGGCTCGGCAGGTCGCCTCGGGGCGCCGCACCGGCGAGGCCGTGGCCGTGACCGTGCTGGACGGCCGCACGGCTGATGTAGGGGTCGAGTTGCGGCGCCGCGAGGAGCCACTTCGCGCCCGAACCCGCTTCCTCGGGCGACGCCTCGCGGTGAGCCGTCCGTGCCGGCCTCACCTCACCGTCTCGGGGCGCGTGTTGGACCGCAGGCGACGCCGTCACCGAAGGCCGTGAACAACGACGTGAAAAGTCGTCACTATCCGTGCAACGCTGGCAGCGTGGATCCGGCAGGCAGTTTCGGCCGTCTCCACGCCTTCGTCACCTGCCACCCGCAAGGGAGCACCGTGAACAGCCGGAACCGCATCCCATACTTCCGCTGGCAGCGCCACTTGCCGCGTCTCCTGCAAGACCGGAGCGCGGGCCTGATGATGGCCGGGGCGGCAGCCGCCGCACTGGCGTTCGGCGTCGGCGGCGCTGTCGCCGAGCTGTCCGGCCCGTCAGCAGATCCGTGCCAGCGGGCCCGCGACATCGCCGACGAAGCCCGTCCGGCTGACGGGAAGGTGGACTCAGGCATCGAGCGCGAGGAGGCCATCGACCCGGCAGGTGACTGGCTCGATGCCGCGAACGAATGTCTCAAGAGCGGCGGCGACCCGGGGCCCGGGTTTTAGCCGCCTTCACCACGGCGGCCTCCCGACACTGGCGGGAGCCGCGGCCATGGGGCGCCTCCACTTCAGGGGCAGCGCGAACGCAAGCACAGTCCGGCCGGTGTCACCTGGCGCCCGCGTCGTATCCCCTTGAGGCGTGGGTGACGGTGGCTCCGCCTTCATGGACTGCGAGTCCACGACCGCCGCAGTGGGGCCAGGCTCAGCGGCAGCGAGCAGAAGCGGGCTGCCACCCACCCGTTCACCTTCAGCAGCCGCATGGTCGACGTGTGGCCGGTTCGCGTGGTTGCGTGGCCGCCGCGCCTTCCCGACCCGTCCCCTCGGATACCGCAATGCGCCGGTGATCGAAGCCCTTCCGGGGGAATCGGCGGCGCTTCGCCCCGGGCCGCCCTACTGTGATGTCCCGTCAACCGTTGGGACGATGCGGCGCGGGGTGAGGGTGGGTGTCGGTCGGCAAGGCCGGTCAAGAGGGACAGGACTGGCGCTGGCGGCTGGCCGCGGCGGGCGACGCCTTCGCCATGCGGGTGCTGGCCACCGCGCTGGCCGAGGACGGACGTCATGACGAGGCCGTCGCCTGGTGGGAGAAGGCGATCGCGGCCGGAGACGAGACCGCGCTGCACCAACTCGCGGACCACGTGGGCGCCAGGAGACTGGAACGGCAGCTGCGCCGGCAGGCCGAGAGCGGTGACGTGACCGCCATGGGCAACCTGGCGAAACGCCTCGTGCGCAACAGCGGCGGCCAACGGCTCGCCGAAGCCGTCCACTGGCTGACGCTCGCCGTGCACGCGGGTGCCAACCTGGAGCGGGAACTCGTCGCGGCCCTCGACAGCGCCGGACGGCCGGCCGAGGCGGAGGACCGGCTCCGGCACATGGCCGCAGCCGGTGATCTCCATGCCCTGCAGGACCTCGTCGGACGGCTGCGCGCGGGCGACGACGCCGAGCGGCTCGACGAAGCGGTCGTCTGGCTGACCCGGGGCGTCGCAGCCGGTAAGCAATGGGAGTGGGACCTCGTCGCCGTCCTCGACCGCGCCGGGCGCGCGGACGAGGCCGAGGCGTGGCTGCGGCGGCTGGCCGACCGCCATGACGTCGAGGCCGTGGCGACGCTGGTGCGGCGCGCCCCCGAGAACACGCGTGCGCAGGTGTCCCGACGGGAGCTGGACGGGCCCGCTCGGAACAGGGCCGTGAATCACATCCGCCGGGTCGCGGCCGTCCTCGCCCGTCTCGGTGTCCAGGAGGAGGCCGTCCGCTGGTGGGCGGCGGCGGACGCGTTCGACGACGGCGTCCTCTCCTCCCCCGCCGCGCGCCTGGCCGCCCGGCCGGCTACGGCGTCCGGGGCCCCGGACGCCGGTGTGGAGTGGCAGTTGCGGGAGATGGCCGCCACCGACGACGTGACGGCGACGCGGGTGCTGGCGGGTCGTCTCGCGCGGAGCGGCAGGACGGCCGAGGCCGTGCGACTGTGGACGCGCGCTGACGCCGCGGACGATCGGCGCCGCTGGGGCGGTGCTCTCGCGCAGCACGCCCTTGGCGGCACTCCGGACACGGTGACGACTCGCGGCGGTCCGGTCAGCGCCTCGCGGGACGGCGCGGTGGCCGACGCCTCGCCCGCGGACGCCGATTTCGAGGAGACCCCGGCCGGGACCGTACGAGAACCCGACACCGATCCCGCGACGGCCACGCACCACCTGTCGGCCCAGATGCCCTCCCACGCGGGGCTGTCCGAACCCGTCAGCCTGGTCGTGCGGGTGCCGTTCGGGGCGGATCACGACGATGGCGGGGTCTCGGCCCCGCTGGCCGGGTTCCGGCCGGCGCGCGACGGCTCCCCGTTGACACTCATCGTGCGGGCGCCCGCCGGACTGGACCCCCAGGGCCCACTGGAGCACACCCTGCTGGTGCCGCCCTTCGGTGCCCCCGCGCCGGTGCGGTTCGCGTTCCTGACCCGGGAACCGGGCCTGCACCGCGTCCGGGTCAGCGCCTGGGCCGGGGGGACGTTCCTCACCGAGATCGGCCTGGAGGTGTCGGTGGAGCGCGACGGCCCCTACGCGGTGGAGCCGCCCAGCGCCGCCGACCTGGGCGAGATGCGCGCCCACCCCGGTGAGGTCACGCTGCTCGTGGACCGGGTCGGCGACCAGTACACGTTCCGTCTCCTCTCCGACCGGTGCATCTACGGCGCCGTCCTCGCGCAGGCCCTCACCGCCGCCCCGGAAGCGGCCGCGGAGCGCGCGTACGCCATGCTGCAGAGACTGGCGGCGGGCCGCGGGGAGTACTCCGGCGCCCACGCCCGACGCTGGATGAAGGAGACGGGGGTGGGACTGTGGACGGAGATGGTGCCGGACCCGATCAAGGAGCAGTACTGGCAATTACGCGACCACATCACGGCGTTCAGCGTCGCGTCCGAGCACGACGTCCTCCCGTGGGAGCTTCTCTACCCTGTCGCGCCGGGCCGTGACGAGGGGTTCCTGGTCCAACAGTTCCCGGTCCTGCGCAACAGCCTGGGCCAGCCCCGCTCGTCCGCGCTGCCGATCGGTGAGCCGCACTACATCGTCTCCGCGCGGGCTCCGGTCAACGGCGACAGCGAGATCGAGTCGATCCGCCGGATCCTCGGCACCGGAACCGTCGTCGACACGCTGGACGGCGTCCTCACCGTCATCGACGCGGGCACGACGGGCCCTCTCCACTTCGCCTGCCACAACACCTTCGAACCGGGCGGCGGTTCGTCGATCCTTCTCGCGGACGGCCCCTTCGTCCCCGCTCTCCTGAACAGCGCCGTCGCCTGCCGCTCCCTGCAGGGCGGCCGCCCGCTCATCTTCATCAACGCCTGCCGGGCAGCCGGAGCCGTCCCGCAGTACACCCGGATGCTCGGCTGGGCGCAGCAGTTCATGGGCGCGGGCGCCGGCGCCTTCGTGGGCACGCTGTGGGCGGTGCGCAGCGACAGCGCCCAGCGGTTCGCGGAAGCCTTCTACGCCTCCCTCTCGGCGGGTGAGCCGCTGGGCACGGCGGTGCACCGGGCCCGCTCCCACGCCGGGCACGACGAGACCGACCCCACCTGGCTGGCGTACACGGTCTACGGCGATCCCGCCGCGATGGTCTCCGCCACCGTCCCCGCCGCTGCCCCTGCCGTCTTCAGTCCCACCCGAGGCGTCCCCACCACCGTCCGATGCGAGGAAGCGTGAACGTGACCGACGACGGCGTGCCCGTCGAGGACCTGGTGACCGCCGTCAAGCGGGCGGTCACGGAGTCGAACATGTCGGCAACGGCGGCCGGGCGGGATCTGCGTGTCACCTCGGTGCGGCTCACCCTGCACGCCCTCGCCACTGCGACGGCCGGCGGTTCCCTGAACTTCCGGCTCCCGTTCATCGGCATGAAACTCAGGATCGGGCGCACGGTGTCCCGCCGGGACACCCATGTCATCGAGATGACCCTCGTACCTCCCGATCTGGCGCAACAGCACGAGCTGCGGGACAGCACGGTGGACGCCGTCCTGGTCGACGCGATCGCGATGATCCGCCGCGTGACGGCGTCGGCGCGGACCGGGGACGATCCCTTCCACCTCCAGGAGGGCTCGGTGCGGCTGGAGTTCGCGATCACGGCGGACGGGTCCGTGTCCCTCGGCCTGGACGGCGCCCTGCACGAGGAGGTGACACACACCCTGCTCGTCACGGTCGCTCCCCCGGCGGACTGAACCCCGGTTGCCCTCGCGCCCGTCGACAGCGCCGGGTGACGGCCGCGCGAAAGTCCCGGCGATGGACGGCCTGCTCGGCGTCATCCGGCGTCATCCGGCGTCAGGCGACCCGTCTCCAGGACGTCGCCGACGACATCGAGGCAGAGGTCAATCGCGACTGCCCACGCGCGATCAAAACCACCGGCCACCGTGAACACGCTGGCCAGCTGTGAGTGGATCAAGAAGGGCTCGCTTTCAACGGCACCATCATCGAGACCGGCACCGACTCCTACCGTCCGGCCAGCACCCGAGCCCGAGCCGAACACGCAGAAGCGGGCTGACCACCGCTTCACCGCCTGGCCGGCAACCGCTGAGGGCCGGCCAGGCCGACGTCATCCGAGCGGGACAGGCCCTGCTACCGGGGGCCAGCGTCCAGATGAGCTGCGATCCACGTGATCGTCCTGGCGTTGTCTTCGAACAGATGCGCCTGCATGCCCGCCGCCCGGGCCGCCTCAACGTTTACGGCGAGATCGTCGATGAAGAGGCAGCTCTCCGGCCGCACCTCCAGGCCGGCGCATGCGGCCTCGAAAGCACGTGGGTCCGGCTTCTCGATGCCGATCTCGTGCGAGTACACGATCTTTTCGACCAGTTCGTCGAAACGGTACAGCGCCGTCTCCCGCTCCCGGGCACCGACGAAGCTGTTGCTCAGGATGCCCAGCCTGCAGCTTCCCCGCAGCCCTCGCACATAAGCGATGAGTTCCTCGTTAGGCGTCCCCAGGTATTCCGCCCAAAGATCCGCCATGAAGGCTTCCACCTGGGACGCATCGAGCTCCAGGCGTGCTGCCACCTGCTCGTGAACCTCGCGTTCGCTGATGCTCCCGACACTCCCGGCCTGCCACACGTCGCGCATCCGCTCGTGCACAGTGCCCGGCGGCAGCACCAGCCGCTCTTCCCACCGCTGCACCGATCCTGTTTCCGGCGTGATCTCCAGCACGCCACCGATATCAAGAATGACGCAGGTCGCCGTCACTCGAGCTCCCCCTCTTCGTCCGGCCGGCTGGCGAGCGCACACCGCCCGCTCATGTGATCTATGGAGACACTGTTGTCCTTCCTGCTGGGGAAAGGTCAAGCGATCTTGGAAGCTTGTGGCAGCCCTGTTGCGAGCCGCGACACGACTCGGCTGCCTCAGCAGGTGCCTTCACAACTCATGACGATCCGCGGAGTCCTCGGCCGGGCGACGACGTCAGAACTCGTCAACAAACGCTGTCGCAAGAAGTGAACGAAGCCAGGCACACCCTCGCCCGGATGAAGAACTGGAAGATGCTCCGCGACTGCCGCCACCCCGGGCGACGGCCTCCGTCAGGCCGTTCAGGCAGTCGCCATCATGTGCAACCTCGCCATGGCACGGTGAGGCAGCGAGTTGCAGCATCACTCAGAGCCGTCCTCACCAGACCTTCCGCAACACCTCTTTGGGCACTGCGCCCGAGCCCTGACGCTCTCGCAGCGGATCGGGCGCTTCTGGAACCGCACTGCTGCTGGCATCTGTTCGCATGCCGACCGGGCGCGGCAGCCGCCCCGGGACGATCGGTCCTGCTCACCGGGAGTCGCTCAAGCCAGCAGGGTTGCAAGGGCGCCGGCCACGGCGGTGGCAAGGGTGATGACGGCAGCGAAGGTTACGGCCGCGCGGGTGAGCGCGGCGGGGTAGGTGGCGCCATCGAGGCGGGCGAGCTTGCACGCGCCCGCGGCAGCCAGCAGCGCGACGACGACCACGAGTGCTACGGCAAGGAGAACGACGGCGACGGTCACGGTAAATCCCTTCGAGAAGGCGGGTGGTTGCTGTCCCGTTGTCCCGGATTTGGCGTACGCCGGGGTCCGCGCCGAACGATGATGAACACCGGCGGACACTCACGTCGGGAGGAATGGTGCAAGGCGAGCAAGAGGCGGCCCAGGACGCTCTATCGCAGCTGCGGCGCCAGCTGGAGGTCAGCCGGGCCGTCGCTCGGCTGACCAAGACTCAGCTGGCCAAGAGGGCGGAGGTCTCGCGGACCACGGTGTACGAGGCGCTGCGGCAGGGTGGTCCGGTGCCGGCAGCGGAGACTGTAGCCGCGCTGGGGAAGGCACTGAAGCTGTCTGTGGACGACCTTCTGGAACTGCGGAGCTGCGCTGCCACGCCCGCGCGTCCGGCAGCAGCGGAGCACTCGGCCACGCCTGGCCGACCGCTGTCCGCGTGGGATCCACACGATTTGGAGGTGCACCCCGTCAGCGCCGTAGTAGGAGAGGACTGCAGGAACGTACGGGAGCGGCGGGTGCTTCCGAAGTACGTGCCGCGCCAGCACGATGGAATGCTGGCTGACGCCGTGCAGGAGGCGGCCGCGGGCCGCAGTGGGATGGTGGTGCTGGTCGGCACGTCCTCCACGGGCAAGACCCGGGCGTGCTGGGAGGCTGTGCAGCCGCTTGCCGCGCGGGGGTGGCGGTTGTGGCACCCCTTCGATCCAACCCGGGCGGAAGCCGCCCTGGAGGATCTGCATCGGGTCCAGCCGTGCACGGTGGTCTGGCTGAACGAGGCCCAGCACTACCTCGGTGATCCCGCCTTCGGTGAGCGTATCGCGGCCGCCGTGCACCATCTGCTCAGTGCCAAGGAGCGGGCCCCGGTCCTGGTGCTGGGTACGTTGTGGCCGGAGTACGCCGACGTCTACGCCGCCCTTCCTGAACCTGGCCCTTCTGAGTCTGATCCTCACAGTCGTGCCCGCGAACTGCTCAGCGGCAGGCGTATCCGGGTCCCGGACACCTTCGACCAGAAGGCACTGGCCTCTGCGCGGGCGCTGGCCAGGGCGGGCGACGCTCTGTGGGCCGATACCCTGTCCCGGGCCGACGGTCACGGCCGTGTGGCCCAGGATCTGGCCGGCGCCCCTGAGCTTCTGCGTCGGTACGAAGACGGCTCCTGTGGTGCCAGAGCGATCCTGGATGCGGCCATGGATGCCCGCCGCCTGAGAGTCGGACTGCATCTGCCCCAGGCGTTCCTCTCCCATGCCGCGCTCGACTATCTGACTGATTCCGACTACCAGCAGCTCAGCGAGGACTGGGCAGAGGCTGCCTACGCCGAACTGACCCAACCCGTCCACGGCAAACAAGCCCCTCTCAGCCGTATCCGTCCCCGCCCACAGCACCGCCCGCCCGCACCGCAGCCGCCGACCACCGCGCCAATGACGCCTCCAGCAGGGCGGCTCTTCCGGCTTGCCGACTACCTGGAACAGCACGGCCGTACGCTCCGACGGCCCCATTGCCCGCCCGCATCCTTCTGGCACGCCGCGCACACCCACCTCACCAGCGGCGACGACCTCGGCCGTCTCGCCGACGCAGCCCGCCGCAGACACCGCCTGCAGTGGGCGCACCACCTCAGCCGGCGAGCTGCCGAGACCGGCAACTGCGATCCCCTGTTGCTGCTGGCCCGGACGCGGGAGAAGGCCGGTGACCGCGACGGCGCCGAGGCCCTACTGCGACAAGCCGCTGACCACGGCCACGTTGAAGCCCTGACCCACCTGGCCCAGTTGCGGTTGAAGGCCAGGGACCGGGAAGGCACCGAGTCCCTCCTGCAACAAGCAGCCCACGCTGGGCACATCGATGCCCTGACCCACCTGGCCCGATTGCGGGAGGAGGCAGGGGATCGGCAAGGCGCCGAAACCCTCTACCGGCAAGCCGCCGACCACGGCAGCACCGATGTCCTGGTCTACCTGGCCCAGTGGCGGGAGGAGGCCGGGGACCAGGAAGGCGCCGAAGCCCTCCTCCGGCAAGCCGCCGACCACGGCAACACCCGCGCACTGGTCCACCTCGCCGAGCGGCGCGAGAACGGCGGGGACCGGGAAGCCGCCGAGAGTCTCCTCCGGCAGGCCGCCAGCCACGGCAACACCCGCGCCCTGGTCCACCTCGTCGACCGGCGGGAAGAGGCCGAGGACCGGGAAGGGGCCGAAACCCTGGCTCGACACGCCGCCGAGCAGGGGAACACCGATGCCCTAGCCCACCTTGCCGAGCGGCGGGACTGGGGCAGGGACCGCGAAGGCGCCGAAACCCTTGCCCGGCAAGCCGCCGACCTGGGCGACACCCGCGCCCTGGTCAACCTCGCCGTACTCCGGGAGAAGGGCGGCGACCGGGGAGGCGCGGAAACCCTGGCCCGGCAAGCCGCCGACCACGGCAACACCCGCGCACTGGTCCACCTCGCCATGCGGAGGGAGGAGGCCGGAGACCGGGAAGGGGCCGAAACCCTGGCTCGACAGGCCGCCGACCACGGCAACACCGATGCCCTGGTCTACCTAGCCAGGGAGCGGGAGAGGGTCGGGGACCCAGGAGGCGCCGAAGCCCTTGCCCGGCAAGCCGCCGACCACGGCAACACCCGCGCACTGGTCCACCTCGCCGAGCGGCGCGAGAACGGCGGGGACCGGGAAGCCGCCGAAAGCCTCTACCGGCAAGCCGCCAACCACGGTAATGCCGACGGCGTATACCCAACCGAAATGACGAGAGTGTTTCAAAGGCTGTGGCCGTATGGCCTGGACCCGGACGGTACGCCGTCCCCCCGATGGCCATGATCTACATGCCACCAGCCAGGACTGGCCGCGTTGCGCGGTCCCTTCTGCCGGACCCTACGGGGGCGATGCGGTCGCCGTCGAAGGCGTGCCGCATGCCGAGGGTGTAGGCGGTGACGCCCGGTGCCGATGCCGAAGGTCTCGGTGGCCAGGCTGTGGTGCTCGGGAGCGACGATCGCCACCGGCGTGAACCAGCCGATGGTGTGCAGGGCCACGATGAAGGCGGCCATACCGCCGGCGCTGGCCCATTCCTTGCGGGTCATCGAGGTGCGGATGCGGCGCCAGGAGATGCCGCGGCCGACGGTCGGGGCGGCCGGTCGGGAGCGGATTCCGGGAGCGGGGGTCATGAGGCTTTCGCGCACCCACCGCGCGGCGCTCGCGGCATCCGGTGCGACAGGTGCTGCTCGACACCCCGGGGTCACCCCACCTGGGCTGAAGCGGCCATGGCCGCTGGTGCTGCGCAGCCGAAGCGTCAGGGCGAGAAGGTCCGCCGGAAAGTGAAAGGGCTCGCTGCGCGTATCACCGGCCGCTCTCCGGGGGCCGAGACGAGCATGCTGAGCGGACGATGGGCGCCCTCAATCCGGTCCCGGCCCGCCCGGCCCGGCGCCGGGCGGTGGTGCTGCGGGTCGCCCTGCCCAACGTTCCGGCCGGCACCGCGACACTCGGCAGCGTCGGCGCGGCTTTGGTCCACGGCACCAGTCCGTGGTCACGCCCGCTGAACGTGCTGACCAGCGCCTCATTACGCAGGACGCAGCAGTGCTCAACGGGAAGCTCCAACAGGTGCCGGCGACCGGCAACCCGCTGATCGAGGCCCGTGCCGGACCGGCACACGGGCCACTCGGACCAGCGCGAGTTCGGGATTGTCGATCGGCGGCGAGGGTGACGGACGGCGAACACGGCCCTCCTGGGCGGTAGCGCGTGGCTCATTGCCATGGGGGCGTTGGCGTACCGTCCGGGTCCAGGCCATGCGGCCACAGCCGTTGCAACGTCAACTCCCACTCGACCTGACGGATCTGGGCGTCAGGCCGGCCGCGGTCGGCGGCCTGCCGGGCCAAGACTTCAGCACCTTCCCGGTCCCCGGCCTTCTCGCGAATCTCTACGATCCGGGCAACGGCGCGGGGATCGCGGTGGTCGGCAGCCTGCAGGTAGAGGGTTTCGGCGTCTCTCGGGTCCCCGGCCTTCTCACGGATCTCGGCCAGGTGGTACAGGGCGCGGGTGCTGCCGTGGTCGGCGGCCTCCCGGGCCAGGGTTTCAGCACCTTCACGGTCTCCAACCTCCCCTCGCCGCACCGCCAGGCGGTACAGGGCCTCGGTGTCGCCGTGGTCGGCGGCCTGTCGGGCCAAGGCTCCAGCGCCTTCCGGATCCCCGGCCTCCTCACGGATCTCGGCCAGGCGGACCAGGGCGGCGGTGCTGCCGTGGCCGGCGGCCTCCCGGGCCAGGGTTTCAGCACCTTCGCGGTCTCCAACCTCCCCTCGCCGCACCGCCAGGCGGTACAAGGAGTGGATGTCGCCATGGTCGGCGGCCTGTCGGGCCAAGGCTCCAGCGCCTTCCGGATCCCCGGCCTCCTCCCGAATCTCCGCGAGGCGGGCCAGGGCTCGGGGGTCACCGTGGTCGGCGGCCTGCCGGGCCAGAATCTCGGCGCACTGACGGTGCCCGGCCATCTCACGAATCTCGGCCAGGCGGACCAGTGCGGCGGAGTTGCCGTGGCCGGCGGCCTGCCGGGCCAGGGCTTCAGCGCTTTCCCTGTCCCCAGCCTCCTCACGGATCTCGGCCAGGCGGACCAGTGCGTAGGTGTTGCCCTGGTCGGCAGCCTGCCCGTGGAGGATTTCCCCGCCTTCCAGGTCCCCCGCCTTCTCCCGCAACACGGCCAGGAGGTACAAGGCGTGGGCGCTACCGTGGTCGGCGGCTTGCCGATAGAAGGCTTCGGCGCCCTGTTGGTCCTCAGCCTGCTCACATTGCACGCCCAGGCGGATCATTACCTGGGTGTTGCCTTGGTCGGCAGCCTGCCGGTAGAGGATCTCCGCGCCGCGCCGGTCCCCGACGCTCTCACGGATCTCGGCCAGGCGGACCAGCGCGTTGTTGTCGCCGTGGTCGGCGGCCTGCCCATAGAGGAATTCGGCGCCCTGCGGGTCCCCGATCGCCGTCCGCAGCATGGCCGCGAGGTGCAGGGCATCAGTGTCGCCGTGGTCGGCGGCCTGCCGGAGGAGGGTTTCCGCGCCTTTGCGGTCGCCGGCCTTCTCTCGCAGAACGGCCAGGCGGTATATGGCGTCGGTGCTGCCGTGGTCGGCAGCGTGCTGGTAGAGGGTCGCGACGCCCCGTTGATTCCCCACCCTTCCGCGGATGTCGGCCAGGCGGTGCAGGGCATCAATGTTGCCCTGGTCGGCGGCCTGGCGGGCCAGGGTTTCCGCACCATCCGAGTCCCCGGCCATCTCACGGATCTCGGCCAGGCGGACCAGGGCGTAGGTGCTGCCGTGGTGGGCGGCCTGCCGGGCCGCGGTATCGGCGCCTTCGTGGTCCCCGGCCATCTCCCGCATCTCGGCCAGGAAACTCAGGGCGCTGGTGCTGCCGTGCCGGGCGGCGCGGTATTGGAGGTGGCGGGCCCATTGCAGGCGGTGCCGGGCGTCTGCTGCCTGGGCGAGGTTGTCCAGATCGTCGGGGTGGGTGAGGTGGGCGTGGGCGGCGTGCCAGAAGGAGGAGGGCGGGCACAGGTGTGTGCGGGTGGTACGGCCGTGTTGTTCGAGGTGGTCGGTGAGCCGGAACACCGGCACCACCAACGACGAAGATGGTGGGGCTGCGGCTGTGGAGGGGGTGGGTGGGCGTCCTGGGGGCCGAGGAGTGGTGCGGCGCAGGGGGGCTTGTTTGCCGTGTACGGGTTCGGCGAGTTCGGCGAAGGCGGCTTCGGCCCAGTTGTCGGTGAGCTGGTCGTAGTCGGTCTGGCTGAGGTAGTCGGTGGCGGCGTCGGTGAGGAAGGTCTGCGGGAGATGGAGGCCGGCGCCGAGGCGGCGTGCGTCCATCGCCGCTTCCAGCAGCGCCTTGGCGGCCGGGGTGGCCCGTTGGTAGCGGTTCAGAAGTTCGGGTGCGCCGGCCAGGTCCTGGGTGACCCGCCCGTCGCTGTGGGTGCGGGTGAGGGCGTCGGCCAGCAGTCCGTCACCGTCCTCGGCGAGGGCGGCCGCCGCAGCCAGGGCCGGCGCGTCGAAGAAGTCCGGGATGGTCACAGTGCGATGGGAGAGCAGTTCCCGTACTCGGCTGTGTGGATCTCCCCCACCCGGGTATGGCAGGGCCGTGTACTGGTGGGCATATGCGGGCCACAGCGTGCCCAGCACCAGGACGGGCCCACGATCCGGGCTGATCAGCAGACGGTGGACCGCCGCCGCGATCCGCTCACCGGCCGCGCGGTCACCGAGATAGTGCTGAGCCTCGTTCAGCCACACCACCGTGCGCGGCTGGACACGTCGCAGGTCCTCCAGGGCGGCCTCGACTCGGGTCGGGTCGTATGGGTGCCACAGCCGCCATCCCTGGGCGGCGAGGGGCTGGACGGCTTCCCAGCACGCCCGTGTCTTGCCGGTCGACGACGATCCGACCAGGACCAGCATCCGGCTGCCGCCGCCCGCGGCCTCGCGCACCGCCTTGGCCAGGTCCTCGTCATGGGCGCGACGTACATAGCCGGGCAGCGTCCCTCGCGCCGGTGCTCCGGTGGAAGCTACATCGCTGGCGGGGTGGACCTCCAAATCGTGGGGGTCCCACTGCCCGATCAGTTTGCCGAGCTCCTCATCCCGTACCTGCTCACGACCGGCCTCGTCTGTTGCGGTTCGCCGTAGCTTCAGCAGCTGCTCGGTCGGCAGGCCGAGCTTGTCTGCCAGTACCGCGACCGTCACAGCAGACGGCACCGGCCCGCCGCGCTGGAACGCTGTCTGAACGGTTGTACGCGACATTCCGGTCCGCGCAGCCAGCTGCGTTTTCGTCAGCCCCTTGCGCGCCAGAGCGTCTTCCAGCCGCTGGCGCAGCTCTGTGAGAGCCGCTTCCCAGTCATCAAGTCGCCGGCTCACGTGCACTCCCAGCCCCAGCCCAGGCGTGTTCAACGATGTTCATCTTCGTCTGGCCGATCCGCGGCGAACACCGATTCTGCGAACTTATGACACGTCAACACCTCAGCCGGTACGGGGGGATCGCCGTGATTCACATCGCCATCGTCTTGCTCGCCGCCGCCCTCGTCGTCGTGAAGTTCCCACACTGTACTCAGGCACGGCCCAGGCCTGCTCGTCTCGATTCCCCACTCTGTGCTCGAGGACAAGCCGCGTTCCCTCTCGCTGGTCTGAGCCGCATCGGACTGGTGGGGTCGCGATCGACGTGCCCGGCCGCGCTGAACGCAGCCACCGTCGTCCGCCGCGTCACCAGGACGGCAGCACAGGGTTGGAAACGTCGCCGTGACTGACGCCCTCTCGACAGGTCCAACGACTCTGCGGCGGTGGTTGGTTCCCGGTAGGAACGTGACGTTTCGCCCAGCCCGTTGACCTGTCGCAGCACACCGTGACGGCCCCATACTCCAGGACCTGACAAACCGACAGGCGAAGGAGCACGGTGAGCGCAGCGACGGCAGCAGGTACCTGGAAGCTCGGAGACCTGGAGGTGAATCGCATCGGCTACGGCGCGATGCGGCTGACGGGCAACGGCATGATGGGGAACTCCGACGGCACACCGATCGACCGCGATGCCGCCGTCGGCCTGCTGCACTACGCGTTCGAGCAGGGCATCAACCACATCGACACAGCCGCCTTCTACTTCTCGCCGTTGCGGTCGGCGAACGAGCTCATCAACCGGGCCCTCTCATCCTGGTCGGGCGACGTGATCGTAGTGACCAAGGTCGGCCCCGCGCGCGATCTCTCCGGCCAGTGGCTCGACACGGTCCGCCCCGACCAGTTGCGTGGCCAGGTCGAGGAGAACCTGCGCCAGCTCGGCCGGGACCATCTGGACGTAGTGAACCTGCGCGCCGGCGGCCCCCGCACAGCTTCGATCGCCGAGCACTTCGGCGCCCTCGCGGAACTGCGCGAGGCCGGCCTGATCCGGCACCTTGGGCTCTCCGCTGTCCTGCCCGAGCATGTGGCAGAGGCTCAAACGATCGCGCCCGTGGTCTGCGTGCAGAACTCCTACGGCCTGGACTGGCGCCGCGCCGACGAGAGTGGGCTGGTGGACCTGTGCGGGGATCAGGGCATCGCCTTCGTCCCGTTCTTCACGGTCTCCGGCCTGCGGCGTGAGGCAGCCGCAGGCCAGGAACAGGACGCGCGCGTCCAGTCCGTTGCCCGCGCCCACGATGCGACGCCGGCCCAGATACGGCTCGCCTGGACCCTCCACCGCGGTCCGCACGTGCTGGCCATTCCCGGCACCGCGAACCCGGTACACCTGGCAGAGAACATCGCCGCCGGAAACCTGCGCCTGACCGGGGAGGAGTTGGCCGTCCTCGGCGAGCGGGTCGGCCACGCCACTTCACCGCGAACCCACGGGTGAAACCTCCGATATCGGCCCAACAGACCTCTGGGTTTCCCCTGAAGCCCTTTCAGAGTTCGCCCACTCGCAGGGGTCTAGGGGTATCGCCGAGGTGAGCCCCGAAGAGGCCATGGGATGATCTTGGAGTGGGGATGGCTCGCTGGTGCGTGTCCAGGCGATCAAGGGGTTGTGGGCGGCGCGCAGCGGCGGCTGGCGCTCAGACTGATCATGACCGTCGCCGGTCCTTGACGCAGATAGGATTGCGAGGGTGACGGCACGAGCTAGTGACATTGAGAAGGCGGTCGGTGTGCTGCGCGCCGGCGGCCTGGTGGCCCTCCCGACCGAGACCGTCTACGGACTGGGCGCCAATGCTGAGGATCCCGCCGCCATCTCGCGCATCTTCCAGGTCAAGGGGCGCCCGCCCTCACATCCGCTGATCGTCCACATCGGCGGCGCGGAACACCTGGATGACTGGGTCCAGAAGGTACCCGCGACGGCCCGCCTGCTGGCCGAACGCTTCTGGCCGGGGCCCCTTACGCTGGTCCTGCGGCGCGGTCGCCGGGTGCCCCCGGAAGCGACCGGTGGCTTGGAGACGGTGGCCGTGCGTGTGCCTGACCACCCCGTCGCACTCGCGCTGCTGTCAGCCTTCGGTGGCGGTGTCACGGCTCCGTCCGCCAACCGCTTCGGCTCAGTGAGCCCCACGACCGCGGACGACGTCCGTGCCGAGCTCGGTGACGCCGTCGACTTCGTGCTGGACGGCGGCCCCTGCGAGGTCGGTGTCGAGTCGACCATCGTCGACGCCACCGGCGAGATCCCGACCATTCTGCGGCCGGGCGGGGTGACGCGTGAGGATCTCGAAGCCGTGCTGGGGTCCCCGCTCGCGGTCCCTGCGAGCAGTCGCATCCGGGTGCCGGGCCAACATCCGTCGCACTACGCGCCGCGAGCACGGGTCGTCCTGGTCGAGCCGGCGAAGATCGTCGGCGAGGCGGAGCTGGCGCAGGAACTGGGGCGCCGGGTCGGCGTCCTTCTTCCCGCCGCCTTCGCCGACGCTGCTGTGAAGGCGCACGCGGTGGTGGCGGTCCCCGATTCGATGGCCGCCTACGCACGCGGGCTGTACGGGTTCCTGCGCGAACTCGACCAACAAGGATGCGACCTCATCGTCGCGTCACTGCCGCCGGAGGAGGGGCTGGGACTGGCGATCGCCAACCGGCTGCGCCGCGCTGCGGGGCCCCGGACCACCGTGTGACCAGCGCCGACGCCGTGCCCTACTACTCCCGGGGTCTGGGGCCGGGCGGAATCGGCTGAGCTTCCGCCTCTCTGGCAGACCGGGCACAACTCATGCCGCCCGTCGTCGGTGACGACCGTTCCCCATCCCCGGCACGCCTCGCAGCCCGCGGCCCGCGCCAGGTCGCCCGGGAGGTGCTGGCCGCGTGGTCGGCTGCGTGAGCCATCGGGTGGTGCCCATCGGGGGTAAGAGAGCGGTGAACCCGGCGGGCGCCCGTGCAACTCGCAGCCGCTCGGCAGCCGTTCTACTTCGGTACTGCCGCGGTCGGCCGCTTGCGGATATGGATCCTCGGCGCCCGCCCAGATGTCTCAGCGTCTCGCCGATTTCGCGTCGGCCGGCGACGGTGCCGAGGCCGCCTGCCCGGCCGTGCCCCCCCCGGGCCCAGCTCGGGGTGCTCCACTGGCACCACTTGGCCATGCCGGACGGGATGGGCTACTCGCACGCGATCCCACTGGAGTTTTAGGAGCGCATCCACCGGAACACTCCCCCTCCGCCTTACGTTGCACTGCACCAGACCCCGCTCCCTGATCCGGCATGATCCAACTGACGGTCCTCAGCCGTGCGCCGTGTCATCGAGGTCTTCGAGTGCCTTGCGGGTTTTCCCGGTGTCCGCATGCTGTTCGCCCAGTACCCGGGTCTGCAGGGCCAGTAGCTCGGCGTAGGTGGCCGCCGACCCGGCGGTGTCCCCCGCCCTTCCCTGCCATTCGGCGAGAAAGCCCCAGGTCTTGAGAGTGTCGGGATGGTCACTGCCGAGCCAGCGCACGCAGTCCTGCACGATGTCTGCGAGGGCCGTGGTGGCCCGTACGGCGTCACCCGCCCGTCCCCACATCAGGGCGAGACTGCCACGCGCCCTGAGCGTGGCAGGATGGCCCTCGCCCCGCCGACGACGGCTGTCCTCGACCAGCTGAGAGAACGCTGCCGCGGCTCCAGCCACATCCCCTGACCAGGCCTGCAGATAGGCGACGTTGTTCCGCGTGTCGAGAGTGTCCGGGTGGTCGAAGCCCAGCACCCGTGTACGCACCTTGAGTTGTTCGGCGAAGGCGGTGGCGGCTGCGGCGGTGTCCTCCAGCTTCGCCAGCTGGAAGGCCAGGTTTCCGAGGGTCATGAGGGTGTCGGGGTCTTCTCGACCCAGCAACCTCGTCTGGTCCGCGAGCAGCTCATTGAACTCACGCACCGAGGTGTCGTGATCCCCGGCCTCGCCTCGAAAGCGAGCCAGGTTGTTGCGCAACAGGAGGGTGTCGCGGTCCTCGCTGCCCAGCACCCGCCGCATGTCGACAAGCAGGGCGGCGAATTCGTCTACGGCTTCGGTCAGGTCCCCTGCGAGGGCCTTGGTGTAGGCGAGGCTGTTCCGGGTGACCAGCAGCTCGGGGAGATCGGGGTCCAGCTGTCGGCGCTGTTCCGCCAGTACGTGGGTCAGGGCAGCCGCGGCTTCGTCCAGCTCCCCCGCTTCTCCCTGCCAACGCGCCGCCTGCTGGCGGAAGACAAGGGTGTCGCGGTGGTGTCCGCCGAGATGGGTGTCGGCTTGCTCTGCGAGGTGCTGGTAGTAGTCACGGGCCGCGCCGGCCTGCCCCGATGTGCCGAGGCTGGCGCCGCTGCGGTCGAGCACGGGGTGCGCGACCGGCTGGTACAGGGCGTCCTTCGTCTGCCTGGCGAGGACGGCGGTGTTGGCCCTGAGGGCGGCAGTCAGGTCGGTGTCCCGTTCGATGTGGGGCCAGGCGGCCATCAGGGCGTCCGCCGTTGCGCGGGCGACGTGGTGTCCTTCGCCGGGGGTAAGCCGCTCGCGGACGGCACGCTGGACGAGCTGGTGCATGCGAACGGCCCGGTGAGGCGAGTCCGGGTCGTGGTCGATGAGGCTGAACTGCTCCAGGCTGCACAGCACTTCGCGGATGTCCCGGAGCTCGTCGCCGTCGTCTCCCGCTCGGCCCGCATCGGTGAGGGTGCCCGACGAATCGGTGCGATGGCCGGCCAGGTAGGCCCTTACGGGCGGGGAGTCGAGCACCGCGGCGGGAATGCCGTTGGGCTCCAAGTGGGACAGCACGTGGAGCAGGGGTCGCGCCAGTCCCCGGGGTGGTTGCGTGTCTGCCAGTTCGATGGACATGTCCCAGGCTGCCGCCACCGTCCTGCTCTGATCGTCGGGAAGTCCGACGTGGGTCGGCAGCACCCGGGCGAGGGTGTTCGCCTCGCTTGCGAGGCGCTCGCGGTAGCTCGCACAGTCCAGGTGCAGGGAGTGCATGAACGGGACCGCCTGGGACAGTGCGAGCGGCAGCCGTCCGAGATCTTCCGCCAGGTGCGCGATCTGCGCAGGGTCGTCCTCCCGGCCGATGGCCGCGAGCTTGGTGGTCAGGTAATGGACCGCTTCCTCGGGGGTGAACCGGTCGACTTCAACCAGTCGGCTGCCCGACCGGAGCAGCGAGACGTCCCGGAACCGGGTAGTGACCAGTGTCTGCCCGTGCGGGACGTGCGGGGGCCAGAGCCCCTGGAGCGCACCCGTGTACGGGACGTCGTCCAGCACGACAAGCCAGCGCACGCCGGGCCGGGGTCCGCCGTCATTCGTTCCTGGGGCAAGGTTGAGCCAGTTCAGGAACAACGTGGACGCGGTCTGTGGGTCCTCCCGGCCGACGTCCAGTAGCCGATGCGCGGCGTCGGCGTAGGCGCCTGTCACCGCATCACGGGACGCTGCGGTCACCCACAGCACCAGGTCCACGTGGCCGGTACGGCCGGCCACGCCGGCGTAATGGGCGGCCAGTTGGGTCTTGCCGACCCCGCCCATGCCGGTCAGCACGTGGCTGAGCGTCGCGGTCCCGCACGTGGCGGCGGTTTCCAAGCGTGCACGCAGTTCCGGCCGCTCGACGTAGCAGTCCGCCTCGAACGGGACATTCCCCAGCACCCGGCACACGACCCCGGCCCCTTCGCCCTCCCGCCGGGCGTTCGGCACTGCCCACCCCTGCTCGTCCGTGGGGCGGGCGTCGCCCTTCCCGTCAGCGATTCGCCGTAGATCCAGCAGCTCCTGCCGCTCTGCCTGCTTGAGGTCCAATGCCCGCGCCAGGGCGGCGACCGCCGTGTCGCTGGGAACCGGTCCTCCCTCCCTGAGGGCCTTCCACATGGTGGTAGGGCTCATCTCCGCCTTCTTCGCGAGCCCCCTTCGGGTCTTCCGGGAGTTGGCAGCCGCGTCGTTCAACCTCCTGCGTAGCTCCGTCAGCGCCCGCTCGGCCTCCTCCTGCATCCTCGTCTCCCCCCTGATGTTCAACGGTGTTCATTGTGGACCAGCTGAACACCGCAGAACGGACTTTCCGAGACGTTGGGTCTCCTCACCGACCCATCCACTCCAAGGAGTTGGCCATGCCCTACCTCGCCGCCGTTCTGTTCGCAGTCGCGCTCGTGGTGATCGTGGCGTCTCTGGCCGCCGCTGCCGCGGCCAAGCTCGCGCGCATGGAGAGGGCCTCCTACCCCGCCGCCGTCAAGCGCGCCGCACTCACCTTCGCAGGGACCCTGACCCTCGCGGCCACCCTCACGGGTGCCCTGGCAGCGCTGCGCAGGTGACCGCGGCACAGCTGGGCGGGCGGCTCGTGAACAGTTCTCGGGCACGGCACAACAGCACTTCACCCGCCAGGTACGCGCCCAGCAACGCGAACACCACACGGGCCGCGCGATCGGCCTCCTGCCGGGCCGCGTACGCAGTCACTGGCAGGCGCTCCCGTGGAATGGCCGGCAGTGCCTCAGGCGCCGGCGGCCGCCACGTCCCGCTCATGCCCGGGGCCATTTGCTTGCCTGCCACCAGGCATACGCGGCATGTACGGCCGGCAGTCCCCAACCCCCAGCATTTTTTGGGGCCGGAATACAAGCGGCGGCACGGTCGCCGTCACTGCATGCCGCCTATTCTCACCTGATTCGCCGCTATTGCGACGGTAATGTGAGTGCCCTTTGTGCATCAGGCTCACACTGTTGCGCGCAGGAATGGCGGTCCGGCCCTTAAGGAAGCACTCGACGAAGCACTCCGCCTCCACGCAGGCAACCCGGAAACGCCGGACCTCTGACCGTCTTCGACGGCACCGGGTTTCACAGGCCGGGTCCCTGCCTCACACGCACGCGGCGACACGGTCATCGCTGCCGCGCCGCCACGTATCCGCCACCTGCCACCGCGCGCCGAGTAACCCACACCCACGGCCGACCGAACCCACCACGTCGCCCCCGCCCGCAGGCATCGTTGAGCACAGCATTCGCACCATGAACATCCCACCCCGTTTTCCTCCGGAGGGTGTGCCCCGCAATCCAGCGGCAGCCCGCACGGATGGCTCTTGCCCGCGACGTCTGATCACCCCGGCGGCGTGTGAGAGGCGGACCATTGAGATGCAGTCGTCATGCGGAGAAAGGCTTTGGGGACAGAGGAGGTGGCCACGGTGGCGGGTGACCGACTCGGGCTGGCCGAAGTACTGGCCGCCGCGGAGGACGCATCACCCGTGGCGTCCCTTGACGTGGTGGCGCGCAACCTGCGGGAGCGGTTCGGCGCGCGGTACGTCTCCTTCCTGTTCATGGACATGGTGGGCCGCAAGGTGGTGCGGGTCACCGAGGAAGCCGACACCCAGCAGGGCCGCCGGGCCGACCGGATCCCGCTGGCCGGCAGCGTCTACGACGAGGTGCTGCGCACCCAACAGCTCGTCCGGGCCGCCGACGGCGGCCGGGGGCAGCGGGTCCTGGCCCCGGTCACCAACCGGGGCGACGCCATCGGTCTGCTGGAGCTGTTCCTCCCCCAGATCACCGACGAGGTGCTGGAGCAGGTGGAGGAGGCCGCGCACGCGCTGGCGTACATCGTCGTCACCGACCGCCGCTTCACCGACCTGTACCACTGGGGTCAGCGCACCACCCCCGTCAGCCTGGCCGCCGAGATCCAGCGCCAGCTGCTGCCCACCGCCCCCTCCTGCGAGGCGGCCGAGTTCACCCTCGCCTGCGCCCTGGTGCCGGCCGACACCGTGGCGGGTGACACCTACGACTACACCCTCGACCACGACACGCTGCACCTGTCGCTCACTGACGCCATGGGTCATGACACCGACTCCGCCCTTCTGGCCACCCTGGCCGTCAACGCCTCCCGCGGCGCCCGCCGCGCCGGCACCGACCTCGGCGAACAGGCCCGCCAGGTCGACCGGGCCCTCCTGGACCGCAGCCGTCAGGCCTTCGTCACCGGCCAGCTCGTGCGCGTCGCCCTGGACGGCAGCGGTGCCCAGCTCGTCAACGCCGGCCACCCCTGGCCCCTGCGCCTGCGTAACGGCGCCGTCCACGAAGTCGCCCTGGTGGTGAACCTGCCCTTCGGCGTCGCTCCGCCCGGGCCGTACTACGTGCAGAACCTCGACTGCCGGCCCGGCGACCGCTTCGTCTTCTACACCGACGGCATGCAGGAACGCCGGGCCCGGACGGTCGACCTGCCCGGCCTGATCCACGCCACCGCCGGCGAACACCCCCGTGAAGTCGTCCGCGTCCTCACCGCAGCCGACAGCGACGCCTGCCACGGACGCCTGGCCGACGACGCCACCGTCCTGTGCCTGGACTGGCACGGCCCCCACACCGGAGGCCGGCACGCCTCCTGCGGTGCCGACACCTGACCGCCGCCCCGCCCATGGCGGCCGGCACTCTTGCTCGTCGTCCAGAACGCGTGAGGGACCCGCATCAGGGGCGCTGCCCGGCTCTGGAGAGGTCGGGAGGTTGCCAGGCGCCTCGTGTGGCAGCTCGCCGGCCGATCCGTTGTACGTGCTTGGGGTAGTCGGTAGGTCGACGGCCGGTGGAGCGCGTCGCACGACGGTGCAACCGGAGGAAGGGCTGCTTTGTGATCGATCCCGTCAAGGTGAGCAGCACGCTGAGCCATCTGATGCTGGCCAGCCACGTGGCAGCGTTCGATGAGCTACCGCGCATGGTGGCCGCGCGGCTTGAGCCGGTGGGCGTGCACGACGTCGCCTTCTTCATCGTGGATCTCCAGGGCACAGTGCTGCGTGAGGTCACCGGCCAGGGTATCGACGCCGGTGAGGGAGGCGAGACCCTCGCTGTCGACGCAACGGTGGCGGGACGGGCCTTCCAGCGCGTGGAGCTGATCGCCGAACCTACACCCTCGATGGAGCGCGAGGGCCGCAGATGGTGGGTGCCGATCACGGACGGGGTGGAGCGTCTGGGCGTGCTGCGCACGGTCGCCGACGGGGACGACGACGCCACCCGTGACGCGTTGCGCGCCGTGGCGTCGATGGTCGCCTTGTTGCTGCTGAGCAAGCGGGACTTCAGTGATTCCTATGCGCGCCTGATCCGGTCCGCGCCCATGAGCGTGGCCGCCGAGATGCAGTGGCACCTCACTCCACCGTCGGCCTTCGCGGGCCGCCGCACCACGATCGCCGCGGTCTCCGAGCCGGCCTATGAGGTGGGTGGCGACGCCTTCGACTACGCCGTCTCCGATGACGTGCTGCATCTGTCCATGTTCGATGCCATGGGCCATGACGCCCGGGCGGGACTCACCGCCAACATGGCGGTGGCCACCTGCCGCAACGCACGCCGCCAAGGCGCTGATCTCGTGCAGACCTCACAGGCGGTCGAGGACGCCTTGATCGAGCAATTCGACACCAGCCGGTACGTCACCGGCATCCTCGCCGACCTGGACATCAACACCGGGCGGCTGACCTGGATCAACCGCGGCCACCCCCTGCCCGTTCTCCTGCGGGCAGGACGCTGGCCCCGCGAGCTGCAGTGCCCCCCGGCCGGCCCGATGGGCGTGGCCCTGAATCTGCCGGTGACCGTCTGCCACGAGCAGTTGCAGGCCGCTGACCGGCTCATCCTGTACACCGACGGTGTCGTCGAAGCCCGTGACCGCAGCGGCAACGAGTTCGGGCTGAAGCGGTTCACCGACTTCCTCGTACGCCATCACGCCGACCACCTCACCGTCCACGAGACACTGCGCCGGCTCACCCACGCCGTCCTCGACCACCACGACGGACACCTCGACGATGACGCCTCCGTCCTGCTTGCCGAGTGGCGTGACCCCGACCAGGACGACCTCACCCCGTGACGCCGCACGCGCCGCTCGCAGCACCGCGGGCTCTCAGGCCCCGCCGCAGGCAGGACAGGAGGAGGACATGCCCGACCCCCGCAACGATCCGCCGCACTCCGCGGAGCAGCTCGGCGTGCACGCCGAGATCCCGTCAGCTCACACGGTCGTGCTCGTCCTGACCGGCGAGCTCGACCACCACACCAGCAAGCGACTCACCCAGAGCGTGGACGCCCAACTGCAGGGACCTCACCGGGTCGCGCTTGTGCTGCTGGACCTGTCCGGCCTGTCCCTCGTCGACTCAACCGGCCTGACCAGTTTGCTCAAGGTGAGGCAGGCAGTCAGCCACACAGGCGGGGAAGTGGCCCTGATCGCTCCCAGCACCCAGGTCCAGCGGATGCTCGACATCACCGGCATCAACCAGGTCTTCTCCCTCTACCCCGACCGCCACGCCGCCATCGACGCGCACGTGCACCAGTTCTGACGGCTCGCTTCGTCCTCAGTCGAGCGAGCATCCCCATGGGGTTGTCACTGCACGCCGGGTACGGGGTGGGCCGCGATACGGGTCACGGTGACGGACACGGCCACCGCTTCCAGGGCGCCGTGCTCGGCGAGATGGGTCAGGACAGCGGATCGAACCTGCTCGTGGACATTGCGGGCAGCGTCCAGGACGCGGCTCTCTTCGGCCACCACGCAACGCACGTCGATGCGCCATCCCGAGCCGTCTGGCGCATGCACGGCGCGTACGCCGGCTTGGGATGGTGTGTGCTCGGTGAGCGTCTGGGGCAGCACGGGCGAGACGGCCTCGGTGAGGCGGTGGGCGAGGCGGGGCTGCAGGCCGGCCACGTCGGGGACCCCAAGCGTCGCCTCGGCCACTGCCGTGAGAAGAGCAGCCGTACGGGCGTCGGCCATCACGGGCCGCCGAGAGTGTGCCGCCCGGTCTCGGTGAGGCCGGGGGACGGGGCGGACTCCAGGAGGTCGGCCACGGTGATGTCGACGGTGGTGACCTGCAGACCAATAGTGTGCTCGGCGGCGTGCAGGACCGATCGGCGTACTTCGTCGATGCGGTGCGGCAGCGGGCGGTCCAGGCCCGCAACGACGGTCAGCGTCACAGCCACACGCTTGGTTCCGTCAACGTCGTCTGCGGGGGTCAGTCGGCAGGCCGCAGCCTTGACGCCGGGGACACTGTCGGCGGCCTGGCGCAGCACTTTTGCCGCGGCGCTTTCGGCTATGCGCAGGTCCCGGTCCGGGTCGGCCAGGGGCAGCAGCCGTCCGAGTCGGCCCTCGGCGCTGACGATGGTCATGACGCGGTCGGTGAGTGCCTGCAGATGGGCGGGTGCTCGGCCTTTCAGGGCCCGTGTCGCCGCCTTGAGCGTGGCCAGTGACGCGGCGGCCTCGCGGCAGAAGGGGCACGTCATCGTGTGCGGGTCCGGCGCGGGTGACGGTTGGAGCGCCTGGTCCCAGACCTGGCTGAGCAGTCGGCCGCAGGTCAGTTCCTCGTCTCTCGCGAGGGGGTCGTCTACCGCCATGGGGCCATCGCCTCCTTCAGCAGTTGGCGCGCCCTGAACAGTCTGCCGCGCACCGTGGGCTCACTGCTACGTGTCACATGGGCGATCTCCTCGTACGACAGGCCCTGGAGTTCTCGAAGGATCCAGCACAGCCGCTGGCCGGCCTCGAGTTCACCGAGTGCGCAGGCCAGGGCGGCTGCGGCCGCGTCCTGTTCGGCCGCCCGGGCGGGAGAATTCCACTCGTTGTCCGGCGCCGGCTCGGTGGCGGCGTCCAGCGGGAAGGTGGGTCGTCGGCGGCGACGCACGGTGAGGCAGCGGTTGACGGTGATCCGGTACATCCAGGTGTGGAACTCTGCCCGGTGGTGGTAGTCGGGCAGGCGCCGCCAGGCGCTGACGAAGGCGTCCTGGACGGCGTCTTCGGCGTCCTGGGCGTTACCCAGCATGTAGTACGCCAGGGTGAGAAGCGGTCGGCTGTGCCGGCGGACGAGGGCGGCGAAAGCGTCCTCGTCCCCTTCGGCGGCCCGCACGGTCAGCACACCGTCCGGCAGGCCGCTCTCCAGCGGTGCGGGTCCAGTCCGCTCGTTCATGCCGCCTCGGTTCACGGCTTCCGGGACTGTCGCCTACCCACTCGTTGCTATGTGACGCACATCACACCGAGTGGATGTGAGGAGTGTGCCGACCGGGTCGTCCAACCCTCTTGACGGGCCTCGCGCGGAGGCACGACGACCGATCGAGGCGATCCGCCATGACGGACGACAGCAGCGCCACCGGCCGGAACAGCCAAGCCGGTGGGAGTGAAAGCGCGTTGCAGGGCAGGACCGGAGCGGGAGCACCGGCGGAGACACGGGGCAGGACCACCATCGCGGACAGCGTGGTGGCGAAGATCGCCGGTTTGGCTGCCCGCGAGGTTCCGGGCATCCACAAGCTCGGAGGCGGGATGGCCCGGGCGCTCGGCGCGGTGCGCGAGCGGGTCCCGGGCACGGGCAGCGGTGTCACCCAGGGAGTGAAGGTCGAGGTCGGCGAGAGGCAGGCCGCGTTGGACCTCGACGTCGTCGTCGAGTACGGCGTCTCCATCGTCGACGTCGCCGGCGACGTGCGTACCGACGTGATCACCGCGGTGGAGCGGATGACCGGGCTGGAGGTCGTCGAGGTGAACATCGCCGTCGACGACGTCCACCTGCCCGACGAGGAAGAGGAGACCGACGACCAGGAGGGGCGCGTGAGGTGACACGCCTGGGTGATCGCCCGCTCCCCTGGTGCGGGCGATGGCTCAGCGGCGACAGCTACGCGCCGGAGACGGATGAGTGAGTCATGAACACAGCCACCACGGGCCTCGTCGCCGGCATGGCGCTGGGCTTCGCCGGATACTTCGGCGGCTTCTGGGCTTTCCTGCTGGTCCTCGTCCTGGGAGCGGCCGGCCTGATCGCCGGCCTGGTCCTGCAGGGCGATCTGGACCTCCGAACGCGGAGGCAACGGTGAACGCCCTGCCCGAACCCGTCCTCTCCCCGGGAGACCGGGCCGGCCCCCCACGCGCTTCCGCTCTGCCGCCACCGGCGGAGCGGGGGGCGACGATCATTCCGGACAAGGTCGTAGGCCGGATCGCCACCGAGGCCGGCCGTGTGGCGCAGCGGCGCCGCGCGGCCATGCCGCCCGACAGGGACCCCGGGGCGGCACCCAGCGCCTCCGTCGCCAGCCATGCGGGAGCGGTGCGCCTGCGCCTGGCCGTGGACCTGCCCTACCCCACCGACCTCGCACGCGTCTGCGAGCAGATACAGCGCGACGTCGCCGACCGCGTGGCCCAGCTGACCGGGATGCGCGTCGACGAGGTCGCCCTCACCATCCGGCGGCTGGTGACGGCCCCCGGTTCCGGCCGCAGGCGGGTGCGGTGAACGACCGCGCTCGGCCACCCGGCACGCCCCCGGCGGAGGAGGACCGCATGAACCACGACCCAGGTCCGACCGGGCCGGCAGGCCACGCGGCGCCGCCCGAGAGACCACCGACCGGTCCGGACAGCTGGCCCACTACCCGCCGCCCTTGGTCGGCGCGCCGGCTCCCGGCAGCCGCGGCCGCATGTGTGATCTTGGTTGCGGCAGGTGCGGCACTGATCGATGTCGTCGCCGTGCGAGCGGGGCGCCGGGCGGCAGCCTGGCGACAGGAGCTGGCCGACGCCCTGGCGACCCGTCCCGTGGACGACGCGTGGATGCTCACCGGAGCCGCCGTCGCGGCCGCCATCGGCCTGTGGCTGCTCGTTCTGGCCCTCACCCCGGGCCTGCGGCATCTGATGCCGATGCGCTCCCCGGCAAAGCAGCGGGCCCAGCTGGACCGGGACGGCGCCGCCGTCCTCCTGCGTGATGCCGCGCTGCAGGTGCCCGGCGTGCGCACGGCGCGCATCCGTGTGCGCCGGCACCGCATCCTGGCACGCGCCGATGTCCACTTCCGCGACCCACGGCAGGTGAAGACCGACGTGGCCGCAGTCCTCGATGGCGAACGCGACCGGCTCACTCTCTCCCATCCCCCGCGGATTGTCGTCGTGGTCCGCCGGCGGACCACCTGATGAGCACTCAGCAGCGGAGCGTGCCATGACGCCGCAACCCGTTCTCAACCGCGTCCTGTTGGCCGTCGCCGGTCTGATCCTGCTCGGCGGCGGGCTGCTGATCATCGCTGCCGGACTCGACCTGTACCGGCGACATGACCTGACACCGCCCGCCGGCTGGCCACTGACCGCCTCCGACGACGTCCTCCTCGGCTCCGGCGACCGGGCCCGCTGGAGCAGCCAGGGCTGGTGGTGGTGGCCCGCCGTCATCGCCGCGCTCACCGTCACCGCGTTGCTCGCCCTGTGGTGGCTGCTCGCCCAGCTCCGCCGGCGCCGCCCCTCCCGGGTGCCTGTCGGCACAGACCACGCCCAGCAGGGCATCCAACTCGGCCACGGTGCGCTCAGCGACGCGATCGAGGCGGAAGCCGAAGCCCTGCCGGGCATCGACAGCGCGAAAGTCCGCCTCGTCGGCCGCCCGGCCCATCCCCGGGCCGACATCACTCTCACCCTCTCGCCAACCACAGCACCCGACACCGCTCTCGAGGCCCTGGGCGAAGGCCCCCTGGATCACGCCCGCCGGTCCACCGGCCGTGACGACCTCAGTGCCGAGACCCGCCTGCGCGTCTCCCACCACAAGGCCCACCGCGCGGCATAGGCCGACGCCCTGGTGGGGGGTGCTCGGGCATGAGGTCACCCTTCCGAACTTCCGCGTATCGCCCCGCTTCGAGGCGGCCCGCCTGCAGGAAGGAAGCAGGCGCGGGCATCTACCCGGATGTCACCGCGCGGAGGGAGCTCAGGAGGAGGGCAGTTCAGCGCCTCGTCGCGGATGCGGGCGCAGCTGCGGCTGATGATCCGGGAGACGTGCATCTGGGAGATGCCGAGGCTCTCGGCTATGCGGGCTTGCGTCATGTCCTCGAAGGAGCGCATGTACAGGATGGCCCGCGCCCGAGCGGGAAGACGACGCAGCCCGTCCTTGACGGCCTCACGGTCGATGATGACGTCGTAGGAGCGATCTGCTGCGGCCAGGGTGTCGGCGAAGGCGGGGCTGTCGTCGGCCTTGGAGAGCGCCATGTCCAGGGAGAGGGTGCTGTAGCAGTCGAGCGCCTCCAGGCCCGCGGTGACCTCCTCCTCGGTCAGGAGGGTGCGAGCGGCGATGTCGGCGGTGGTGGGTTCGCGACTGCCGGGGACCTGCATCAGGTGGATGCGGGCGAGGCGCACTTTGTTGCGCAGGTTCTGTACCCGGCGGGGCACGTGCATGGCCCACGTACGGTCCCGGAAGTGCCGCTTGACCTCACCGGTGATGGTGGGCACGGCGTAGCATTCGAAGGCCCCCCGGGAGGGGTCGAATCCGTCGACGGCCCGGATCAGACCGAGCGCGGCAACCTGATGCAGATCCTCGACCAACTCGCCGCGATCGCGGAAGCGGTCGGCGATCCGGTGGGCCATGGGCAGCCACGCGGTCACCAGCTCAGCGCGTACGGCGTCCCGTTCGGCGCCATTGGCCAGCGCCGCCAGACGAAGGAAGAGCGCGGCGGTGTCAGGTGCGTCGTCATGGCCGCGTGGTGTGGGCGCGCGTGCGGCGCCGGCAGGGCCGTCGAAGGGGCTTGTCGAGGTGTCGGCCGGCATGCGCATCGCTCCCGTACGACGGCGGGCCGGCCCGGGGTGCCGGGCCTGGCTCAGGGCTGGAACAGGGACCACCGCACGGGCGCCGTCCGGTCTGCCGAAGGGGGGCCGGCAGCCAGGTTGTCCCGCTGGGCGCACGCCTCCGGGCCGAAGCGCGATCTCCGAATCCCCCTTGGCCCCGGCAGCAAACATGCCGGCGCGCCGACCCGCGCGCACAGGCCACACCGTGCTCCTGACGAGGCAGGTCGGCAAGTGGTAGCCGGATCTGCTGCCGTGGTGGGGCAAGGTCCGGCCGCTCTCGCCGGCGCGGTCGTCGCGTAGCTCACCCAGCCGTTGCCCGACCAACGGGGACGGCCCACACCACGGACAGACGCGCGCAGTCGGCGGACGCCCCCAGGAATTGAGGTTGGCCGCGGGCCGGGGGCTCGGGCTGTTCGCGGGGGCCGCCGCGGACCACTTCGGCACAGCCTTGCCGGACAGCCACCGCTCGCGCAGTCAGGCCCGGTCGCTGGACCGGGCCCTGACTTCACGCGCGGGAAGTGCGCCGCCGGGCAGCTACCGGCGTTCCCCGCGCTGTACGGGGTGTCCTACTGGTTGGGCTCGGCGGCGCTGATGTCGCCGAGTGCCGAGCGTGCATCGCGTTCGATCGCCAGGTCGCCGATGGAGACGATGCCTACGGCGTGGCCCTCCTCGACGACCGGAAGGCGGCGGACGGAATGCTCGCGCATCAGCTCGACCGCGTGGTCGAGGTCCTCGTCCGGGGTGATGGTGACCAGGTCGCCGCTGCAGGCGGAGGCCACGGTCCTTTCATTCGGGTCGCCGCCCTCGGCGAGCGCGCGCACCACGAGGTCGCGGTCACTGACCAGACCCCGCAGATCGTCGCCCTCGGTGACCAGCACGATGCCGATGTCCTCGTCGCGCATCTTCTGTGCCACCGCTGTCACCGATGCCTGCGGCTCCACCGTCACCAGCCGGCTGGTCATGATGTCCCGCACATGCTGAGTCATGACGCCTCCCTCAGGTGGAGAGCGGGTGCCCACTGGGCTGTACCGGCCGAGTACCCGGCCGGCAGCCCTCCTTCACGCGCGCGACGACTCAGGTTCCCGCCCGCCGGCGTGGCTCCGTCGGCCGGATGCTGCGCGGGGCCACCCCGGCACCTCTTGTGCGCCGCCCCCCACCTGATTCGCCGCTATGGCGACGCTTGTGCGGGTGCCCTTGTTCGTCAGGCCCGCACCCGCGCGCAGGGGGGCGGTCCGGCATGTCCTGCCGTGATCCGCAGCCCGGCCGCACCCGCCATCCACGGTCGCGGGAGACCGCCGAGCAGGGCGAAAACCGATGGTCAGTCCCGTGATGGAACCACAAGCGTGGAACAGCGCGCTGGGTGCTCCGCCGCCGCTGAGCCCGGCTACCTTCCGAGGACCCCAGCTCGGCGCAACTCCGACCTCACCTCTCGGTGCACCGGGCCGGGGCCCGTCCGACAGCATCCTGTGCACGGCACCCTGCCCAATTCCCGCCGGACGAGTGTCGCCGCACGGGCTCCGCGAGACGAGCAGGCCCCGAGAGGCCGGCCGGGGCGCACGACCTCCAGCTCGCACGGGGTTGAGTGCGCACACGCGTCTCGGAGGGGACGTGCGCAGCCCGACAACCGTACCTAGGGTGGGAGGTGCAGGTCTGTGACACAGCCTGGAACGAGTGACGAAGCAGTAGGGCGCTCGACGCAGCGCCCGGTCAGCCGGAGGCCCGACAGCGGAGACCGGCGCGGACCGCGCGCACGTCGTCGGGCGTTGGGGATGGACCAGAGGGCGGTTCTGAACCATGAGGAACGTACAACGGCTTGAGCCCACGTCGGCGGAGCCCGGCGGCGGCAGCGTGCTCGCGGCGTGGGAGCGGTTCGTGCAGGGCGAGGATCACATCCCTGGTGTCCGGCCTCTGGTGGCGATCTCCTGGCACCGCTGCCGAGAGCAGTACCGGGTCGATCCTCACCTCACAGAGGCACCGGTAGCCGTCCCGGAGTTCGACCATACCCCCGAGCACGATGTCGTGTTCGCTGAGCTGGGTTTCCGTGCCGCCTCCGTGGCGCATGAAGTGGGCAACCTCGGTTGCGTCGTCACCGTCACTGATGCCGCCGGCCGAATACTGGCCGAGTGGGGTGATCAAGCCACGCTCGCCAGAGCCGGCGGCTGCAATCTGGCGCCCTGGTTCTGCTGGTCCGAGTGCGCGGTCGGTACGAACGGCATGGGTACGGCGCTCGAGGCGCACGGCCCGGTACCGATCCGGGGCGCGGAGCACTGGTGCCGGGCGTTCCACGATTGGTTCTGCGCAGGCATCGCGGTGCGTGACGTCGTGACCACGGAACCGATCGCGGTCCTGAGCATCTGCTGCTGGCGCAGCGAGCTTCCCGCGTCCGCGGAGAGCTGGCTGGCGAAGGCGGTCACCATGACCCAGCACCCGCTGAAGAGGCGGGCCAGGGACAGCGGCTCCGAGCTGGTCGCTGCCTACACCCAGGCCAGGGGACGCTCCAGTGCGGCGCTCGCCGCGCTGGACACCGGGGGCAGGGTGGTGATCGCCGACGACATGGCAAGCGTGCTCCTGGGCGTCCCGGCATGTACCCCGGCGGTCGACCCCACCCTGCGATGGAACCCCGGGCTGCCAGAATTGATCGCGGCCGCCCGGTATGCCGCCGGCCAGGCGGCTCACAACCCTGACTGGGTCGGCTCGACGCAGATATTCGCCCATCTCGCCGACGAGCCGACATCGATCAGTTTCCGACCCGTCTTCTCGTCCGGACACCTGATCGGGAACCTGGTCTCGTTCGGTGCCTCCGACGGGGCACAGTTGCCCCAGGCGGAGGGTCCCGCGCACCCGTCGGTGCAGCCGCGTCGACTGGTCGCGACACGCGGCAACCGGATGGTGCTGTTGCGGCTGCCGGAAGTCTCCTTCGCCGAATCGATGGGAAACGACGTGTGGCTCTCCACCGAACAGGGGCGACTGCGGGCCGCCTCACTGAGCCTGGACAAACTCGACAACGAGCTGGCGGATTTCGGCTTCCTGCGGGTGCACCGCCGGTATGTGGTCAACCTCAGCCGCGTCCGGGAGATCGAGCGGGGGCTCAAGGGAGACCTGATTCTGATCATGGACGGCCGGGCGAACGAGAGGGTACCGGTCTCCCGGCGGAACGCGCCGGCCGTGCGTCGCGCGCTGGACATCTGAGTAGGCCGGCACGATCTAGGGGCCCGGAAGGAGGTTCCCGTGTCTGACAGTCCGGACGCTGTGAGCGGCGAGATGAACCCTGGGAGCGCGGGCGGCCTCGGCCTCTCTGCCTCGGCCGAACACCGCGGTCGTCCGATCGGGGGTGCGAGCAACCGCGACTGGTGGCCGAACCAGCTCAACCTGACGATCCTCCAAAAACACCCCGCCATCGCCGACCCCATGGGCGAGGACTTCGATTACGCCGCGGAGTTCCGGACGCTCGACCTCGACGCCCTGGCGCGGGACGTCGACGAGGCGCTGACGACGTCGCAGGGGTGGTGGCCGGCCGACTTCGGCCACTACGGGCCGCTCGTGATCCGCATGGTGTGGCACTGCGCCGGGACCTACCGCATCGACGACGGCCGCGGTGGCGCGAGCACCGGCATGCAGCGTTTCGCGCCGCTGAACAGCTGGCCGGACAACCGCAACCTCGACAAGGCGCGCCGGCTGCTCTGGCCGATAAAGAAGAAGTACGGCCGCAAGATTTCGTGGGCTGACCTGATGGTCTTCGCGGGCAACCGTGCCCTGGAGACGATGGGCTTCAGGACCTTCGGCTTCGCCGGTGGCCGGGCGGAGGTCTGGGGGCCCGACGAGGGGGTCTTCTGGGGTCCCGAGCGCGCCTGGCTCGGAGACGAACGCCACGGCGGCGTCCGGGAGCTGGAGAACCCTCTCGCCGCGGTCCAGATGGGCCTCATCTACGTCAACCCGGAGGGACCGAACACCGTCCCGGACCCGCTCACCGCGGCCCGGGACATCCGTGAGACGTTCCGGCGCATGGGGATGAACGACGAGGAGACCGTCGCGCTGATCGCGGGCGGCCATACGTTCGGCAAGACCCATGGCGCGGCCGCCCCGGACGCCTACCTCGGCCCCGAACCCGAGAGCGCCCCCCTTGAGCAGCAGGGCCTGGGCTGGAAGAGCAGCTATGGCACCGGAAAGGGCAGGGACGCCATCTCCAGCGGGCTTGAGGGTACGTGGACACCCACCCCGACGAGATGGGACAACAGCTTCTTCGAAACCCTGTTCGGCTATGAGTGGGACCTGGAGCTGAGCCCAGCCGGTCTGTGGCAGTGGATCCCGAGGGACGGCGGCGGGGCCGGCACCGTGCCGGACGCCCACGACCCGTCGACGGCACACGCCCCGACGATTCTGACGACGGACCTCGCGCTGCGATCGGACCCGGTCTACGAGCCGATCTCTCGGCGGTTCCTGGAGAACCCGGAGCAGCTCGCGGATGCGTTCGCCCGGGTGTGGTTCAAGCTGACGCACCTCGACATGGGCCCGATCCAGCGCTACCTCGGACCGCTGGTCCCCCGGGAGAAGCTGCGCTGGCAGGACCCGGTCCCCGTGGTCGACCACGAGCTCGTCGGGGCGGCGGACATCGCCGCGCTCAAGAGCCGCATACTCGCCTCCGGGCTGTCGGTCTCCCAGCTCGTTTCGACCGCGTGGGCGTCCGCCTCGACGTTCCGCGTCAGCGACAAGCGTGGCGGGGTGAACGGCGCGCGTATCCGCCTCGAGCCGCAGCGGGGCTGGGAGGTCAATGACCCCGACACGCTGGCACAGGTGCTGCGCACCCTGGACGGGATTCAGGAGTCCTTCAACAGCTCCCGGACCGGGGACAAGAAGGTCTCGCTGGCCGACCTCATCGTGCTCGGCGGAGCCGCCGCCGTGGAACAGGCAGCCAAGGCCGCCGGCTACGACGTTCAGGTCCCGTTCACTCCGGGACGCACGGACGCCACGCAGGAGTGGACCGATGCGGACTCCTTCGCCCCGCTCGAGCCGAAAGCGGACGGGTTCCGCAACTACCGCGGCAAGGGCAACCGGCTGCCCCCGGAGCACCAGCTGGTCGACCGCGCGGACCTGCTGAACCTGAGCGTGCCCGAGATGACCGTCCTTGTGGGTGGCCTGCGGGTGCTGGGCGCCAACTATCAGGGGTCCCCGCTGGGTGTCTTCACCTCTGTGCCCGGGTCGCTCACCAACGACTTCTTCGTGAATCTGCTCGACACGGACACGGAATGGCAGCCGACATCCGCGACCGGGGAAACCTTCGAGGGTCGCGACCGCGCCACCGGCGAGGTCAAGTGGACCGGTAGCCGGGTCGACCTCGTCTTCGGGTCGAATTCCGAGCTGCGCGCCGTCGCGGAGGTCTATGCGAGCGACGATGCACGGGAGAAGTTCGTGCGGGACTTCATCGCCGCGTGGGACAAGGTCATGAACCTTGATCGGTACGACCTCGTATGATCCTCCATCGAGGTCGAGACGCCAGGAGAGGCTTGGAGACCGGTCAGCGAGTGTTGATCGGCGACGGTCGCGTGAGTCTACGGCCGGTCCCCGCGCGACGCGGTGCAGTGTGAGCCGACTCCTCCCAACGGCGGCTATTCGGGCGCGAACGGTAGCTGGTCGCGGACGAGCGGCATGAGTCGCCCGAACTGGCGCTCACCCTTGTCGGTGTGATTCATCCGGCGTAGCGTGCCTTTTGAGTACAAAATTCTCACCCCTCTCGGTCCGATTCATTCGGCGTAGCGGGCTTGCAATTCGAGAGAATATTCCTGCCGAGTGATTACGCCCGGTCAGCGAGGTGTCTCCGTCAGCGCGACCTATGCGAATTGGACGCAGAGATTCGGGATGAGGGGAGTGAAGCCCCTATGACGACCACGCAGGAGCGAGCCGACCTGCTGGACAAGATCGGGTTGGCCGCACAGAACAAAGCAGCGCTGGGGCAAGTGCTGGGAACCGGAAGCATTGGGCAGGCCACCGAGAAATCGGATGGCCATATGGAGGCCACAATTCGCATCCACCCGGATGAGCTGACCTTTGATCCCTCCATTCTGGTGATGCCTCACGGCGGCGATATCGAGCTGGAGCTCGTCAACGACGACCAGAACACACACTGCGCGCTCCTGCCGAGCAATGGCGACCGGAAGTTCATCTGGTTGGTGAACCATTCGCACGGACACGCGCACCTCAACCTCGACGGGCCGGGCTACTACTGGTACGCCTCGCCCACAGGCAACGACGAGGGGCGGGGGCTGACCGGGGCCATCGTCGTCCTGGGGGACGCTCCGCCAGAGGCTCGCCTCGACCGTCCCGAACAGCCGCGGCCGTAGGAACAAGTAGGAGGTGGAGGAAATGACCGTCGACTACGCCGACTACGTCGACGCGGGTGAGGCTGTCGATCAGGGAGCCCTGAGCGGCAAGGTCGCGGGCGGGGAGGTCGCGCCGCCGGTAGTGGCCGGCGTCGACTACGAACGCCTACTCAACGCCCGCGAGGAACCCCATAACTGGCTGACCTACTACGGCGCCTACAACGGGCAGCGGTACAGCCCGCTGGATCAGATCAACACGGAGAACGTCAAGCGCATGGTGCCCGCCTGGGTCTTCCAGGCCGGCACGACCGGCCTGATCGCGGGCGCGTCGACCTATTCGTTCGAGGCGACCCCGATCGTCGTCGACGGGGTCATGTTCCTCTCCGGCTGGGACGGCTGGGTCTGGGCCCTTGACGCGAAGACGGGTGTGGAGATCTGGCGGTACAAGCATGCGGTCCCCTTCGACGTGTCCTTGTGCTGCGGGAACGTGAACCGCGGGGTCGCCGTGGCTCAGGGGAAGGCCTTCTTCGTCACGGCGAACGCCCGTGTGCTCGCGCTCGACGCCACCACCGGCAAGCGGGTCTGGGACAAGACCTACGGAGACGTCCGAGCCGGGGAGAGCGCCACGGTCGCCCCGCTGATCGTGAAGAACATGGTCATCGTGGGAAGTTCCGGCGGTGAGTTCGGCGTGCGCGGCCACCTCGACGCGTTCGACCTCGAGACCGGCGAGCACCAGTGGCGCTGCTACACCGTGCCGAAGCCCGGGGAACCCGGCTCGGAGACCTGGCCCGCCGACGGCGAGGCCTGGGCGCGGGGCGGGGCGAACTGCTGGGTCACCGGCACCTTCGACCCGGAGACGAACCTCCTGTACGTCGGCACCGGCAACCCGGCGCCCGACTTCGACGGAGGTGTCCGCGAGGGCGACAACCTCTTCACGGACAGCATCATCGCCGTCGACGTGGACAGCGGTCAGATCCGCTGGCACTACCAGTGCACTCCGCACGACTTGTGGGACTACGACAGCATCGCCGAGTGCATCCTGTTCGAGCACGACGGGCGCAAACTGCTCGGGCACTTCGACAAGAACGGCTACTTCTTCGTACTCGATCGGACGAACGGCGAGAGAGTACAGATCACCCCGTTCGTGGACCGGATCACCTGGGGGGCGATCACGAGGGACGGCCAGGTGACGGCCAAGATATACCCGGACAAGGAGGGAGAGCCGGTCCACTTCTACCCCGGTCCGGCCGGCGCCAAGGAA
Source organism: Streptomyces sp. NPDC015139 (assembly GCF_043079785.1). NCBI lineage: Bacteria > Bacillati > Actinomycetota > Actinomycetes > Kitasatosporales > Streptomycetaceae > Streptomyces > Streptomyces sp. NPDC015139. The sequence continues at coordinate 64,415 of NZ_JBIBUW010000022.1, forward strand.
TGGACCCACGCGGCCTACAGCCCGAGGACCCAGCTCTTCTACGTCCCGGTCCAAGACACCGGCGCCACGGCCACGCGGCGACGCCGGGAGTTCAAGGAGAGCATTCCGTACTGGGGTGCGGGCGTTCAGGTGGACATCGAGGACATGGCAGGGTCCATCAGCGCGTTCGACGCAGGCGGTGAGGAGAAGTGGCGCTGGCGCAACGAACTCCCGATGTGCGCCTCGGTGCTGGCCACCGGCGGCGACGTGGTGTTCGCCGGTGAAGCCTCCGGGGAGTTCAACGCGCTCGACGCCCGCACCGGCGAGCTGTTGTGGCAGTTCCAGTGCGGAAGCGGCCACCACAGCAGCCCGAGCACCTACATGGTCGACGACAGGCAGTACATCGCCGTGCCGGTCGGTTGGGGCGGCTGGGCCGAGGGATTCCTCCCCGGCATGCTCGGCGCGGGGCACGGAAGCGCCCTGATCGTCTTCGCCCTCCCTGAATCGTCGTAGCGCACGACCGGAGCCTGCCGCTGTCCGGGCAGAGAGGAGGTGAATCCATGGAATCTCAGCTCACCGTGTGGGAGACCCCCGAGACGGAATCTCAGCTCGCCGCGTGGGAGACGCCCGAGTTCGACGAGATCGCCGTCGCGGCCGAGGTGACCATGTACCTCGATCGGTTGGAGGAGTAGCGGATCCGGGGCGGCGCCGGACCTGGTCCGGCGCCCTCGGACGGGACGGCCGGGCCCGGCCGTGCCGAGGACGGACCCGGATCTTCGGCGAACGGAGTGCTGGCGTGTTGCTGCGCGTGCTGGGCTCGGCGGCGGGGGGCGGCTCCCCGCAGTGGAACTGCGGCTGCCCGGTGTGCGCCGCGGTCCGCTCCCGGGCCGGCCTCGCGCGCACCCAGTCGTCGGTCGCGGTCAGCGCCGACCGCCGCCGGTGGTTCCTCATCAACGCCTCGCCCGACGTCCGCACCCAGATCGAGGCCTTCCCCGCCCTGCACCCGCGCGGCGACCGGACGACGCCGCTGGAGGCGGCGCTGCTCACCGACGCCGAGCTGGACCACACGCTCGGCCTGCTTCTGTTGCGCGAGGCCCGCGCCCTGCGGCTGTACACCACACCGGCCACGCGCAAGACGCTGTGTGACGGCTCGGGAATTCTGCGCACGCTCGAGCGCTACTGCCCGGTCGAGTGGCGTGCAGCGACCCCCGGCGCCGACCTCGCCTTGGCGGACGGGATGTCCTGCCGGGTTTTCGACGTACCCACCACCAAACGCGCCCGGTTCGGCGCCGGGGTCGACCATGGTCGCGTCGTGGGCTACCGGCTGACCGACCAGAGCAGCGGGGGAACGATGGTGTACCTGCCCGGGGTGCAATCGCTGACGCCGGCGCTGCGCGTGGAGATCGAGGACTGCGCATGCCTGTTGATCGACGGGACCTGCTGGCGCGACGACGAACTCGTCCAACTCGGCCTGTCCGGCAAGACGTCCCGGGAGATGGGCCACCTGCCCATCGACGGCCCGGACGGCAGTCTGGCGCAACTGCCCTCGCTGGGTGCGGGTCGGACGATTTTCGTGCACATGAACAACACCAACCCCATCCTCCTGGAGGACACACCCGAACGGCGTACCGTGGAGGAGAGCGGCATGGAAGTGGCCATGGACGGCCTCGAGGTCGAGGTGTAGAGCCGTGACGACAACAACCACGAGAACGGGCGCCGACGACTTCGTCGAGACGCTGCGGGCCCACTCGCGGCAATACCACGACCAGCACCCGTTCCACGTCCGGATGAACGCCGGCAGGCTCAGCCGCCGGCAGATCCGTGGCTGGGTCGCCAACCGCTTCTACTACCAGGAGAACATCCCCCGCAAGGACGCCGCGATCCTCTCCAACTGCCCCGACCTCGATGTCCGCCGCCGCTGGATCCGACGCATCATCGACCACGACGGTACCGCCGACGGCGAGGGCGGCATCGAGGCATGGCTCCGACTCGGCGAAGCCACGGGGCTGACCCGCGAGGAGGTCCGCGACCACCGGCACCTGGTACCCGCCGCGCGGTTCGCCGTCGACGCCTACGTGAACTTCACCCGGACCCGCCCGTGGGTGGAGGCAGTAGCGTCCTCGCTCACGGAGCTGTTCGCGCCCGACCTGATGGCGGCGAGGCTGCAGGCATTCGAACGCTGGTACCCGTGGATCGACCCCGAGGGCCTTGCCTACTTCCGCTCCCGCCTGGAGCAGGCCCCCCGCGACTGCGAACACGCCCTCGAGGTGGTCACCGCGCACTGCCTCTCCGCCGAGTCCCGGGCGCGTGCCGTCGACGCGCTGTCGTTCAAGTGCGACGTCCTGTGGAGCCTGATGGACGCCATCGACCAGGCCTATCCGGAGTGACCATGGACCCGACCCACACCGGAACGACCCGGACCGGTACCGGTAGCCGACCCGCCGTCGGAGTATCGGCGGTTGACCGGCCCCGGTTGGCGCGCCACGTCCGGCTGACCTTCTGCCGGACCAGGAGGCGCCGGATTCTGCTGCACCCCGAGACGGTGGTGGTCCTGAACGGCAGCGGCGCGGCTGTCATCGAGTTGTGCGACGGGCGGCACACCGTGGCCGAGATCGTTACCGAGCTGGGCGCGCACTATCAGGCCGTCTCCGAGGACGAGGTGCGACAGTTCTTGACCCGGCTCGTCGCCCGGCGCTGGCTGGAGCTCACCGATGGATAGCCCGTTCGGATTGCTCGCCGAGCTCACCTACCGGTGCCCACTGGCCTGCCCGTACTGCTCCAACCCGCTGAACATGGCCGGCTACCAGGACGAGCTGACCACCGAGGAGTGGCGGCGCGTGCTGGCCGAGGCAAGCGACCTGGGCGTTCTCCAGTGCCACCTGTCGGGAGGGGAGCCACTGCTGCGGCGCGACCTGGTGGAGATCGTGGCGCACGCCCACGACCTCGGCCTCTACACCAACCTCATTACCAGCGCCCTCGGGCTCACGCGATCGAGGGCCGAGGAGCTACGGGCCGCCGGCCTGGACCATGTGCAGATCAGCATCCAGGCCGACGAGCCGACCGTGTCCGACCGGATCGCCGGCACCCCCTCCTTCCAACGCAAGATCGAGGCGATGGGCATCGTCAAGGAACTGGGCTGGCCGCTCACCATGAACGTGGTGCTGCACCGGCACAACATCGACCGCGTCGCCGACGTGCTCCGACTGGCCGAGGAGGTGGGCGCCGACCGGCTGGAGCTGGCCAACACCCAGTATTACGGATGGGCCTGGCGAAACCGTGACGCGTTGCTGCCGAGCAGGGCCCAGCTCGAGGCGGCCGAAGTCGTCGTGCGGGCGGCACGCGAGCGGCTGCGGGACCGCATGGACGTCATCTACGTCATCCCCGACTACTACAGTCGCTTCCCCAAGCCCTGCATGGGCGGCTGGGCCTCCCGGCAACTGACCGTAACGCCGAACGGCGACGTCCTGCCCTGTCCGGCCGCCCAGCCCCTGCCGCTGCCGCGGGCCAGCGTGCGGGATGACCCACTGGAGCGGATCTGGGCCGAGTCCCCGATAATGACCGCGTTCCGGGGGACCGACTGGATGCCGGAGCCCTGCCGGAGCTGCTACCGGCGGGAGTTGGACTTCGGTGGGTGCCGCTGCCAGGCGTTCCTGCTCACCGGTGACGCCGCCCGCACCGACCCGGTCTGCTACCTGTCACCCGACCACGACCTCGTCGTCCGGGCGGTCGAGGCCGCCAATGCCGACTCGCGGGCCGACGATCCTCCGCTGATTCCCCGCCCGCACCGGCCCGGTCTGTCACCTGTCACCCGTTCACATGGTCGGCAAGGCGATCAAGGGCGCCAACGCTGACTCGCGGTCGGCGACCTTCCGTTGCCCCTTCCCGCAGGGCGGCCGCCTCCGGGCGGAGCGGGTCAGTTGCCGAACCACAGCGGCAGCGCCGCAGCGGCGATGATCAAGGTGACCCCGCTCAGCAGGTCCGAGCGGATCCGGATGAGGCGCGCCGCGGCCCGCCCGAGCTGCAGACCGACCAGCGACAACACTGCTGTCATCATGCCGAAGGTGGCGGCCGAGAACCACGGCGAGAGGCCAAGAACTCCCAGGCTCGCCCCGGCGAACAAATTGTCCAGGCTCAGCGTCAACGGAATGCCGAACAACGCCCACGGGTGGTCCAACTCCTCCGGCTCCGGGTTCCGAAGGGACGAGATGACGAGGTAGAGACCGTACCCGCCGAGCGCGGCCGCACCCACCATATCGGCGACGTCCCCTACGGATTCCCCGATCTGGCGACCGATCAACAGCCCGACCAGGGGCATCACGGCGTCCCACAGTCCAAAGGTCAGCGCGACCTGCACCGCGCGCTTCAAGCCGAATGGGACCGTGCCAAGCGCGATCGATACTCGAAAATTGTCGAGACTGAGCACAAAGCCCAGGACCAGTATTTCCCAGATCATGGCGACGCCACTACCCGATGACGACCCGCGCCGGAGAAAGCGACTCTGCCTCGACTCACCTCCATCATGTTCTACAGAGTATCGCAGCCGGTTCGGCGAATAAACCCGGCAAGCCGAATTCCAGGGGGAGTTCCGACGCTACTCGCCGGACGGTGACCAGCGCTCACAAAGACTCACTGTTTGAGCCTGCACGCCTCATTCACTGAGTGCGACGAGAGTCACGCCCAATAGGAGAACCGGACGCTTAACGCCTCCTTGGACACTCCGAAAGCCTGGATCACGACGATGACGGGCAGCCCGGCCTCTCGCGCGGCGGTCAGTTGCGGGGTGGTGGCCGCCCCTCCGCTGTCCCTGGTGACGACGACGTCGATGCGGGCGGGGCACGGAGGCTCGGGAGCGTCCACGGACCGCAGGAGGAAGAACGGGGCGTCCAGGTCGGCGAAGGGCCACCCAGCCGGGGCGGCGCAGGATAAGCAGGGGAACACACTTGCCGAGGGCCAAGAGGTTGTCGTTTCTGTCCGGCATGGACCAGCTCGCAGAAGCGGTCGAGCGGGCCTGCCGGCGGCTGGACCCCGATTTCCGCCGGATCAACCTGGAGATCCTCGGCAACACGGACCCGTTCTTGCATGCGCATGTCTGGCCGCGGTTCGAGTGGGAACCGACTGAGCTGCTCAGCAAGCCAGTGTGGCGGTATCCGAGTGACCGATGGAATGACGCGCGGTTCAAGCTCGGCCCACAGCACGATGGGCTGCGCGATGCGATTGGCAGCGAGCTGGACCGACTGCGTTCGATGGCCTGATGGCGTAGGCCACCTGTCATGAGCATGCGGACGACCTCTGCGAAATATCTGGGCCGCCGCAGTGGCCGTGCGCAAGGGGCGGCCTCCTGGGCACCGACAGCCCGACCGTTGAGGCCCGTGAGCAGCTGGGCGGTTCCCTACTTGAGTGTGCCGATGTGGGCGGGGATCGGGCGATGCACTGCCCCGGCACGAGTCGAGGCACCGGTTGGCTGGTCCGGGCTCCGACCGACCGTCCCGATATCAGTCACAGGCTGCGCCCGCGCTCGGCTGGGCCGCCTTCGCGTGAGTCGCCGACGATTCAATGTCCGGCGGCGCCGACCCAACCGCAGCAGCTTATCCGAATCCGTGAATCCGCGGGACCGCTGTCCGGCAGTCCCGCCCCCGACAGGAGATTTCCCATGGAAAACATTATGGGGTTCATCCCGGATGGCCGTATTCGAAAGGGCTCCCTCGTTCTGGCCTCGGCAACCGAAATGGACAGTACGTTCAGCAGCCCGCTTTTCGAAGACGCTCACGTCACTGTGCAGCAGATCACTCCTGCGGATGGCTCGGTACGCGTACGTACGTGGGTGGACAGCGTGCCCGTGAACATCAATCTCCGATTGCAGATAGCCGTGCTCGGGACGGTCACGGTCCCCGTCCAGGAGCGGCTGCCGGCGGCGGGCAGAGCCTCAGCCCGCCGCCGGCATCGCTGACACCAGGCATGGCTGGTGTCAGCGAGGTGCGGCCGTATGGACAGAAGTACCCGTCTGACGATGCACGGCCCGCGGCTCGTGCTGCGAAGGGCTCCTGACCTGGGCGCCCGTGAATTGGAGAGCCTGCTCGACCCTTCTTGAGTGCCGAGCGGGTGGGCGGTGTGGCTGAATCCGTCGCCGATGTGAGGTGGCCGCATCGTACGGTGTCGGCCGGAGGCGACGCCGCACGACTCGACGCGACGAACAACGCCAAGGTGCCCGGAGCCGTACGCCGCCGGCGATGGGCCATGGAGCAGGTGATCGGTGCAACCCTCGTCGACAGAGGTATCGCGCGGGCGTTCGGCGACGTCCGGTTTGTGCTGTGCCACCCCGACATCCCGGCTTATCCCGCCCTGTTGGAACGCGTCGTCGCTGACGGCGCTCCCCGACAGACCGATGCCCTCTGGCAGAGGACACAAAGTGCCTGCCTGGAGAACGGCTTCAGCTGTTCAGGCTCAAGCGGACGGGATTGAAGCCGCGTCACTGGGCGATCGCAGCAGCGAGGCGGCGCCGACCGCTGCGGCGAAGTCGCCCAACTCTGCCCGCCGGACGGGCGTCTCCGGTGGTGAACGGTAGGTCACGGCGTTCGCCCGCACCTCGTTCTCCAGCGGTTTCATCAGGGGTGGTCCGAGCGTGACGAGCTCGCCGCCCACCACGACCATGCTCGGCCCGAGCGCCTTGACCAGCCCGGCCAGAACTCTGCCCGTGTGGATCGCGGCCCGCCGTACCACCGCGTGCGCGGCTTTCTCTCCCGCACTCAGCGCGGCCGCCAGCTGTGGCAGATCCGGCGCGGCCCGGTAAGCGTCGAGCACCGCCGTGGTCGACGCCACCGTCTGCAGACAGCCCCGGCCACCGCAGGAACAAGGCGCACCCGCGACCTCGGCGAGGATGTGCCCGAACCCGCCCGACCGGCCGTGAGCGCCGCGGTGCAGCGCGCCGCCGGTCACCAGGCCCCCGCCGACCTGGTCCGACAACTCCAGGTACAGGACGTCTGTCAGGCCCTTGGCCGCGCCCCACACCGTCTCGGCCAGCGCCGCCAGCCGTGGGCCGTTGCCGAGCCGTACTCGGGCGCCGAGGCTGCGGCCGAGCATGTCGGCCAACGCCCGATCACCGTCGGCGGCGAGGGAGACGGTGGCGGGGTCTGCCACCGCGACGCCCACATCGCCGAGGGGGCCGAGGCGAGGGACGCTGCCGGTCAGTCCCGCGGCCAGCCGTCGTGCGACGGCGATGCGCTCGGACCACGGAGCGGCGGGAGAGTGTGTCCCGCCGACCGTGCTGATCTCGTCGCCTGCCGCGGTGATCGCGGCCAGCCGCACGTGGCGTCGGCCGAAGTCGATGCCCAGCAGGCGGCCGACCGCGGGATTGACAGCGAGCTTCTCCGCCGGGCGTCCCGGCCGCCGTCGTCCGGTGTCCGCGACCGTGGCGATCACCAGTCCACTGTCCACGAGCCTGCCGGTGACCTCGTACAGCGTCGTCCGCGACAGCCCGCAACGTGCGCCGAGCTCACCTCGCGTCATGGGCCCCGACTCACGCAGCAACCGCAGTACCCGGTCTGCGTGTTGTCCACGGCCGGGCGTAGGTGCGGCTGCTGGGACGAGGGGCTGCTGTATGTCGCGCATCCGTCCGTACGTTCGTGTCGTTGCCGTCAGGATGTCGGGGGGCACCGGGCCGTCAGGTGGCGAGCAGGCCGCCGTCCATGTGCAGGTCATGGGCGTTGACACCGGTGTTGCGGAGCAGGAAGTGGGTGGCGTCGGCGATCTCGGCCATGGTCACCAACCGTCCGATCGGAGTCTTGTCGGAGTGCGGTGGGTTGGGGACGTCGCGCCACTTGGGGCTGTCGCCGATCAGACCGGGGTGCAGGGCGTTGACCCGGTGCGGCGCGATCTCCACCGCGAGCGTCCTGACCAGGCCGGTGATCCCGGCGTTGAAGGTGCTGACGATCGTCGAGCCAGGGTACGGGCGTTCCTTGGCCAGTCCCCCGAAGAGCACGACCGACGCCTGCGGGGTGAACCGGTCGCGCAACACGCGGACGGTCTCCGCGTAGCCGACGAGCTTCATGGTCACGGCGGAGACCGCGTCCGTGATGTTGAACTCCGCAAGTGTGTTTGCCGCTTGGCCCACGGCGGTGATCACCAGATGGTCGATCTGGGTGACATCCGCGAGTGCGGCGTCGATGGTCTCGGGGCGGCCGAGGTCGAGTGCGAGCCCACGGGTACCGCCGCCGATGCGCGCCGCTACGGCCTCGGCCCGCGCCTTGTCCCTGGCGGTGACGATGACGTCGTCGCCGCAGCCGGCGAAGTGCTCCGCGATGACGCCGCCCAGTCCGCCGCTGCCGCCGACGATGAGTGTGCTGGTCATGCTGTGAAGGTCCTTCCGGGTTCGGCGGCCTGGAGGCTGCTGAGGGTGGCTTCGGCCTGCTCGCGCATGGCCGGGACGAGGTCCAGGGCGGCTTCCGGCAGGTTGGCGGTGACGACCGCGAGTTCGCCGGGAGTACCGACCTGCTCGAAGAAGCCGATGTTGAGGTGGGCACCCACGGGCGGGGCCGAGGCGATGACCGCGCGGGAGAACTCCGCCCAGGCCTCGTCGGACATGTGTGCCGTCAGTGCGGCAAACAGCACCGGCTCCTCGTGCTCCAGATGCGCGTGTACCAGGTCGCGCACCGCCACCGCCGCGTCGGCGAGCTCCGTCCGCTCGTCGGCATCCCGCACGGGAGTGGCCGCCAGCGCGTCCAGTGCCGCGTCCAGCGCGTCGTGTTCGGCCGCCAGGTCCGTCGGCCCGGCCGCCGCCGCGGGGTCCGCGGCGGTCAGTAGCGGCCAGAGCACGTCGTCCTCGCTCTCGTGGTGGTGCCGCAGCGCCGCGACGAGAAAGTCACGCAACTCTTCCAGGGCCGTGGCGGGGGCGGTGTCCCGCTGTGCCGCCTCCGCCAACAGGGACGTCGCGGCTCTGTGCATCTTGTGCAGCAGGCGGGTCTCGGCGACCGCCGCACCGCCTTCGGGTGTCTCCACACTCATGATGTGATCCATCCGCTCGTTGATATCCAAGTGGATACTAACCTAGCAGTGGCGACGGGCGAGGTGTCGCGCCGCCGTAGAGTGATCACATGAAGGAGGTGCCGTGAACGACGCAGAACCGGTCTCCGAGCAGCCACGCAGGCGCCGGAGGGATCCCGAGGGACACCGGGCGGCCATCATCGAGGCGGCCCGCCAAGCCTTCGCCGAGCGCGGATACGCCCGTACGACACTCCGTGAGATCGCCGGCCGGGCAGGTGTCACACATGGCCTGATTACCCGTCACTTCGCCTCCAAGGAAAGGCTGTTCCTCGCAGCGATGCCGGGCAATCGCGACCTGGAGGACGTCGCGGCCGGTGACCCCGCCACGCTGCCCGACCGGATCGCCCGTGCCTTCGTACGGCGGCTGGAGACGGACGCCGTCAACGATCCGCTGATCGCCCTGCTGCGCAGTGCCGCGTCCGACCAGCGTGCCGCGTCGGAGCTCCTGTCCGCGATGCAGGAGCACAGCACCGCCGTCTACCGGTCCGTCCTGTCACCCGGTGAGACCGCCGCCCCCGGCGACGACCTGGACACCCGCGTGGCGCTCGTGGGGGCGCAGATGATCGGGGTGGCGTTCAGCCGGTACATCGCACGGACCGAGCCTCTCGCTTCGATGCCGTCCGACCAACTCACCGAACACCTCACGCGGATACTGCGGGGCCTCCTCTTCGGCTGACCTCCTCGATCAACCGCCGGAGGCGGTTCAAACGGTCCGTGGTCGGCGCGCCCGGAATGTCACGGCGGCGGGGTCGTGGCCGCGCCGGGCGGGGATGGCCCTCAGCTCGGCCGCGTAGGTCGAAGTGGTCCGGGGCTTCGGCGGGCGTCGGCGGCGCCCGCCCAGCCAGCTGGTACACGTGGTGCCGTTCGTCGGGTGACAGGCGCTGGGCGGTCACGAGGCTCGCGAGTACCGAGGCCGACTGCTGCGGGCCACGTGCCTGTTCGAGGCTCTCGTAGTACGCCGTGGACATGTGGGCCAGCGCCGCCACCTGAGTCAACTGGACCGTCTCATCCGGGGCAACCTGGTCCTTGCAACGGCCGGTCCAGCGCACCTCCGATCCCCGCCGTCGCCTGGTGGTGGACAGAGCCACTGAGTCCCGTGCGTGACGATGCCGGGGACACCGGAGACAGCAAGGAGCGGACATCCACCCTCGCGGAACTATCCTCGCACGCCGCCCGACGGACCTGGAGGCGGGCGATTCCAAAGCGTCTCGGGCGTGCCCGTAAGCCAGTCGCGGGGCAGCAGCGGCAGGGTGTGCTCCACGTCCTGGATGCCCGTGGCCGGCAGGCTGACCGCGAAGCGGGTGCCGGGCCGTCCGTCAGGGCGGTCCGACACGATGATCCGGCCCTGGTGCAGGGCGACCTGCTGGGCGACCAGAGTCAGGCCGAGGCCGGAGCCCGGGCTGTCCGGGCCCCTGCGGAAGCGCTCGAAGATGTCCTCGCGGCACTCCGGGGCAATGCCGGGGCCATGGTCGTCCACGGCGAGTACGGCAGTCGCCCGATGCCCACCCCCCGGCGGACGCAGGGTCACCTCGATACGGGCGACGCCGTCGGCGGCACGGCCGTGGGTCCAGGCGTTGGCCAGCAGGTTGTCCACCGCCGAGCGCAGCCCCTGCTCCCAGCCGTGGACGCGCACTCCGGCGGTCGCGCGTACGGACACTTCGGCGTCGGGACGGGTGCGCCGCAGGTCGGCGACCGACGCCTCCACGAGCTCTGCGAGGTCCAGCGACGTGAACGCGTCCGCCTCGATCAGGTCGCCCTGCGCGAGCGCCTTCAGCATCACCAGCAGACCCAGCAGTCGGTCGTGCTCGCGCCCCAGTTCCCCAAGGACCTCCGTCCGGTCCTCGGGGTCAAGTCCGGGGTGGTCGGTGAGGATGTCGAGGTTGGTCCGCATGCTCATCAACGGGGTACGCAGTTCGTGGGAGGCGGTGGCGGCGAATGCACGGGCGGTGGCCAGCGCGTCCCCGGTGCGCGCCACCTGCTCGTCGTAGCGGGCCAGCACGATCTGCACCGTGTGCGCGAGGTCGTCCACCTCGGCGATCCGGGTCGGTGTGTGTTCCAGACGTACGCTGCTGGTCCGCGGGTCGAGACCGCTGGTCCGCCGCTGCAGCCGTCGTAGCGGAAGCACCGCTCTGGCGGCGATGGCCCAGGCGGCGGCTCCGGCGAGTGCCGCGGCCAGCAGTGCTCCGGTCAGCAACCGCCCGCGCACCAGAGCCAGTTCGTCCTCGGCGGTGTCCGGTGACAGCAGCCACAGGTTCGGCGTGGTGCCCTCTTTCGCGGCACCGACGCGCAGCGACAGGACGAGCCAGTCCTTGCCGCCGGAGGTCACGCCGACGGGGTCCGGGGCGTTGCGGGGCAGTGTGGGGTAGGGATCGGGCTGCGGGCCCGCCGAAATCGTGCCCTGCGGCCCGGTCAGACGGATGCCCACGTCCCGCGCGGAGTTGACCAGCCGGCCTCGGCGGACCCGCTCCAGGAGCGGGTGGTCACTGCCGGCCACGTCCAGGTACGCCTTGGCGTTCTTGGCCACGATTGTTGCGCGGGCGCGCAGTTGGTCGTCCTGGTGGGTGCGCAGGTCGTTGCCGACCAGGTGCAGCAGCAGCCAGCCGGAGGCGAGGACCAGCACGGGCACGCTCACGCCGACCGCGAGCGCGATCCGGGTGGAAAGTTTCACGGCGTGCCCTCGCTGTGCGGCGGCCGGCGGTCCGTGCGCAGGACGAAGCCGACCCCACGCACGGTGTGCAGGATCCTGGGCCGGTCACCCGCCTCCAGTTTGCGGCGCAGATAGCTCACGAAGGTGTCGACGGCGTCGCTGCGGACCTGGAAGTCGTATCCCCATACGAGGTCCAGCAGTTGCTCGCGGCTCAGGACGATGCCGGCGTTGCGGGCCAGGACCTCCAGCAGCGCGAACTCGCGCCGGGTCAGCTGCAGGGGCCGGTCGTCCAGAACGGCCTGGTGAGAGGCAGAGTCGAGCAGGAGGCCGCCGATGCGGACGGTGGCGGTGGCGGCTGCCGGTGGGCGGCGCCGCAGCAGGGCGTGCAGCCGCAGGACCAACTCCTGGAGCGCGAACGGCTTGACGAGGTAGTCGTCCCCGCCCACCTGCAGACCCGCCACCCGGTCGGCCGTCTCGTCCAGTGCGGAGAGCATCAGCACGGGTACGTCGTCGCCGTCGTCGCGCAGGGCCTGGCACACGTCGATGCCGTTGAGGTCGGGCATGGAGATGTCCAGGACGATGATGTCGGGGTGGCCGGCGCGGGCCTCCGCGAGACCGGTACGACCGCCGTCCGCGACGTCCACGGTGAATCCGCTCAGCCGCAGACCCCGTGCCAGCGACCGTCGTATCGCCGCGTCGTCGTCGATCACCAGTACCCGCCCGGTCCTGCCTGCCATGCACACCTCGGTTTCACCGCGTTGAACGAATCCGCCGGAAGAAGACCGATCAAATCACATGATGCGACAGCCTCGGACGGAATGGTGCCCGCGGGTTGCCACCTTCGCGGATTAATTTCCTTGGTCGCGGATTAATTGACCCCGGTTCGGAATAATTCAAGGAGAGGCGGACAAATATTGACCGGTCCGGAATCGCGCTGAAACGCTCCGAGCATGATTCGTACTCGTCAATTACTGACAATGGCGGTCGGGTTGGTGGCAGTGGCTTTCTCCGTCCAGAGCGGAGTGAGCGGGGCGGCGACAGCCGCCGTCCCCACCCGGCCCGTCACGCAGCCGGCCCTGTCCGCTTCCGCATCCGCTGCGGCGGCCGCGACCAAACCGAACATCGTCTTCGTCCTCACCGACGACATGTCCTCGAATCTGCTGCCGTACATGCCCCAGGTGCAGAAGCTCCAGTCGCAGGGCACGTCGTTCAGCGATTTCGTGGTCAGCAACTCGCTCTGCTGCCCGTCCCGTTCGTCCATCTTCACCGGCGAGTACCCGCACAACACCGGCGTCCTCAGCAACGAGGGACCGAACGGCGGCTTCAACGCCTTCCACGACAACGGGCTGGAGAAGGACACCTTCGCCGCGGCGCTGAAGGCCAAGGGCTACCGCACCGCGATGATGGGCAAGTACCTCAACGGTTACGACCCCAGGTCCACCGTCGACGGCCAGCAGCCGTACGTGCCGCAGGGCTGGAGCCAGTGGGACGTCGTCGGCAACGGCTACCCGGAGTACAAGTACAAGCTCGCCCACAACCACACGATCGAACCGCACGGGAAGAAGAACAAGGACTATCTGACCGACGTCCTCAGCAAGAAGGGGCAGTCGTTCATCAAGGAGTCCGCGGCGGCGAACAAGCCGTTCATGCTGGAGGTCGCCCTCTTCACGCCGCACGGCCCGTCCAGGCCGGCCCGCCGGGACAAGAAGGACTTCCCCGGGCTGACGGCGCCGCAAGGGCCCGCCTTCGACAAGCTCCCCACCGACGCGCCGCCGTGGCTGGCCCGGCAGAATCCGCTGACCCGGAGCGAGAAGAACACGATCGACAAGAAGTTCCGCAAGCGCGCACAGTCGCTCCAGGCCGTCGACCAGATGCTCGGCAAGCTCCGCCAGACCCTGATCGGGGCACACGTCGCCGACAAGACCTACGTCGTCTTCGGCTCCGACAACGGCTTCCACCTCGGTGAGTACCGCCTCAAGGCCGGGAAGCAGACGGCCTTCGACACCGACGTGCGCGTGCCGCTGGTGATCGCCGGCCCCGGTGTCGCGGCCGGCCGGACGAGCCACGCCCAGGTGTCGAACATCGACCTCGCGCCCACCTTCGAGAAGATCGGCGGTGCCGCCGTGTCGTCCCGGGTGGACGGGCACAGCATGCTCCCGCTCCTGGACGGCGGATCGGCCGCGGGCTGGCGCACGGCCAACCTGATCGAGCACCGCCACGCCCAGCAGGCGCCCGACGACCCCGACAACCACGGCACCGAGAGCATCAGCCCGCCCAACTACCACGCCATGCACACCAATTCCTACACCTACGTCGAGTACGACAGCGGCGCCAAGGAGTACTACAACCTGCGCACCGACCCCGACGAGCTGCACAACATCGCCGGACGGCTGAGCCGGGCCCGCCTCGCGAAGCTGCACACCGCGCTGACCCGGCTGAAGAACTGCCAGGGCGACGGCTGCTGGAGCGCCGGACACCCGTAGCCCGCGAGCCAACAGGTCCCGTACACAAACCTGTTCACCCCCTCCGGCCCGTTTCCCGTCATGCACAGCACCGGAAAGAGGTTCTTTCGCATGTTCTCGTCCGATGCCCAACCACCCAGCCGCCGAAGGGCGCTTGCCTCGATCGCAGGGGCCGCCGTCGCCGGATCCGCGCTCCTGTCCGGCGCCCCGCGCGCCTTCGCCGACTCCGACAGTGCCGAGCCGGCCGCCGAGGCGGCGCGCGGCGGGCTGCCGCTCACGGTCGTCAACAGCAGCGGCAAGTTCGCCAACCACGCGATTCACCTGTACATCGTGGGCAGCAGGGGAGACCGGCAGGTGCGGGTCACCCGGCGCGGCACCCTGGCCCCCGTCAAGCTCTCCGACAACCACGCGGGCGGCTTCACCGACTACGCCATCCCGCTGGCCGCCCGCGGCGCGACCAGGCTGCGGCTGCCGCGCATGTCCGGACGTATCTACGTGGCAGTGGGCCACAGGCTGAAGTTCAAGGCGGTCAGGGGCGCCGACGGCAGGATCGGCCTGCAGCAGCCAGCCGGCTGGGTGGAGTCCGACCCCAACTACCCGGTGCTGCACGACTTCGTGGAGTTCACCCACGACGCGGCCGGCATGCACTGCAACACCACGATGGTGGACATGTTCAGCGTTCCGATGATGATCGGGCTGAACGGAGCGAAGAACCACAGCACCGGCCGGCTGCGCGCCGGCGGCCGCGCCCAGGTCTTCCGCGCCCTGCGGAACCACCCGGACTTCTCGCGGCTCGTCATCGGGAACCGGCGCATCATCGCCCCGAGCCACGGCCTCGACGCCGGTCTGTTCCCCCAGCACTACTTCGACCACTACATCGACAAGGTCTGGCAGACCTACCGCGACAAGGACCTCGTCGTCAGGACGAACTCGGGCGTCTTCACCGGCCGGGTCAGGGACCAGCGGCTCACCTTCTCCGGCCCGGCGCAGGTGTCCTTCGCCAAGCCCTCCACCCGTGACGTGCTCTTCTGCGACGGGGCGCTCGCCGCCCCCAACGACGGGGCCACCGGCCCCGTCGCCGCCGCCCTCGGCGCCGGATTCAACCGCTCGACGCTGCTGAGCCATCACAAGCAGCCCACCACCCACGCCTCGGCCTTCTACGGCACCGCCGTCACCAACCACTACGCCAAGGCCATCCACGCCGCGACCACCAATGGCAAGGCCTACGGCTTCGCATTCGACGACGTGGCCGACTGGGCCTCGTACATCGAGGACTCGAGGCCCCAGCACATGTACCTGACGCTGACCCAGTTCTGAACCGACCTACCCCGCAAGGAGTTGCCGCATGCGCAAGCCACGCACCGTCCAGGCCGTTCTCACGGCCGTACTGATCACGAGTGCCGCGATCGGTCTCAGCGTCAACACGGCGTCCGCCGCAGAACAGCGGGGCGGATTCGTCGTCAGCAAGGCTCAGTACAACAAGATGTTCCCGCACCACAAGAAGCTCTATACCTACGAGGGCCTGGTCAAGGCGATGAAGGCGTTCCCGGCCTTCGCGCACACCGGCGACGCCGGGACAAGGAAGCGTGAGGCCGCCGCGTTCCTCGCGAACGTCAGCCACGAGACCAGCGGTCTGATCTACATCAACGAGCAGAACGAGGCCAACTGGCCGACGTACTGCCAGCCGGAGCCGTACGGCTGTCCCGCCGGCCAGTCCGCCTACCACGGCCGCGGCCCGCTCCAGATCAGCTGGAACTACAACTACAAGGCGGCCGGTGACAAGTTCCACGTCGACCTGCTGCACCACCCGAACCTCGCGGCGAAGAACTCCGTGGTGACCTGGAAGCTCGCGCTCTGGTACTGGATGACCCAGTCCGGCCCCGGCACCATGACGCCCCACCACGCGATGGTGGGGAGCGGCGGCTTCGGCGAGACCATCCGCAGCATCAACGGCAGCCTCGAATGCAATGGCAGCAACACGGCCGAGATGCGGGACCGGATCGCGAAGTACAAGAAGTTCACCGAGATGCTCCACGTCGGCACCGGCCGGCACCTCAGCTGCTGACGGCAGGGGACGTCATGCCGCACATACGTGTCCTCGCCCTGCCGTTACTGCTCTCGGCCGTACTCGTGGCCGGCAGCCAGGGCACAACGGCCACCACGTTCGCGGCGGGCGGCCATTCCGCCCCCGCCTCCGCCGCCTCCGCGGCGAAGAAGAAGGGCATCAGCGCCTGGAAGTTCGACGGCGTCACCAAGGCGCTCGCGAACTCGAACGTCGGGTGGTTCTACACCTGGTCCTCGGGCAAGGGCGGCATCAGGCCACCGCGGGGCGTCGAGTTCGTGCCCATGATCCACGACAAGGGCTCGGTGACCGAGAAGGAGCTCGGCCAGGCGAAGAAGCAGGGCAGTACCCTGCTCGGCTTCAACGAACCCGACAGGCCGGACCAGGCGGACATGACCGTCGACCAGGCACTCGACCTGTGGCCCCGGCTCCAGTCGACCGGTCTGCGCCTCGGCGCTCCCGCCGTGGCCACCGGCGGCGATGTCGCCGGCGGCTGGCTGGACCGGTTCATGAAGGGCGCCGCCGCCCGCCACTACCGGGTCGACTTCATTCCCCTGCACTGGTACGGCGCTGACTTCAACTCCCGACGGGCGACAGGGCAGTTGCACGGTTACATCGAGGCCGTGCACAAGCGCTACAAGAAGCCGATCTGGCTCACCGAGTACGCCCTGACCGACTTCTCGTCCGGCACCCCGCGCTATCCGACCAAGGAGCAACAGGCCGCCTTCGTGAAGAAGTCCACGGGCATGCTCCAGCACCTGTCCTACGTCCGGCGCTACGCGTGGTTCACCCTCTCCACGAACCGCGGCGACGGCACCGGCCTGTACCGCGGTGCGAAGGCCAACCGGGTGGGCGCCGCATATCGGGCGGCGGGCTGAAAAGGCCCTCTGCGCCCTTTCGATCCGACAACAAGAGAAGAGAAACGAGGCTCACGTCATGAGCAAGCGGATCCTGCACGCCTGCCTCGCGGCCGGAACAGCCGCACTGACCGTGGTCGTCGCCCTCGCTCCGGCGAGTTCCGCCGCGACCGACTCCGCGCGGGCCCACGGGCCGAAGTGCTGGGCGACGCACTACGGCCCGGTACCTCCCGGCAGCACCACGTCGAACGGCGACGTCTTCGACAACAGCAAGAACACCGCGGCGACTTCGCTGACCCGCAAGCACCAGCTGCCCTTCGGCACCCGAGTGAAGGTCACCAACGTGGCGAACGGCAAGTCCCTGGTCGTACGCATCAACGACCGTGGCACGTTCAAGCACACGAAGCAGGAACCCAAGTGCCTGGACCTGACCGACGGCGCCTTCCGCAGGCTCGGCGGGAGCCTCGACCCCGACGCCGGTCACATTGTCGTCCGGCAGAAGGTCCTGCACTAGCCACCCGGTTCACGGCATGAGCGCCCGGGCTGTCCCCCGCAGCCCGGGCGTTTCACCTTCCGTGTGCCGCCGGAGCAGGGCGATGGCGCCGAGGGCGGTGCCGGGGTCGCCGAGTCCGGCCGGAATCACACGAGGCACCCCGTACGAGCCGCGGGCGATACGCGCGTCGAGCACACGCTCGATCGGCGCCATCAGGGCCCGACCGGCGTCGACCAACTCACCGCCGATGACGATCACGTCCGGTCCGACGGCATGGCTCACATCGGCCAACACCCGCCCGACCTGCGCGCCCACTCGCGACAACACCGCATGCGCCATCTCGTCACCTGACTCCAGCGCGGTCACCAGCTCCGGCACGTCCGCCACCGCGCATCCCGCCGTTCGGCAGGCGTCGAGTACCGCCTCGACCGACGCCACGGTCTCCAGGCATCCGACCGCGCCGCACTCGCAGGGCGCGCCGTCGGGGTCCACGCTGATGTGGCCGAACATTCCGGAGCGGCCGTCGGCGCCGCGGTGCAGGGCGCCGGCCATCACCAGTCCGCCGCCGACGCCGTGCGACAACCGCAGATACAGCACGTTCCGTTCGCCCGCGGCGGCTCCCCAGACCGTCTCGGCCAGGGTGGCCAGCCGGGTGTTGTCGTCGATCAGCGCCGGTGCGCCGAAGCGTTCGCGCACGCGCGCCACCACGACGTCGTGCCGAGGAGACCACAGCGGCCCGTGCCCCGGCGGTCCGACCGGCCCGATCACGCCGATGCCGATGCCGTTCAGGGCACCCGGCCGCAGCGTTCCACCCGTCAGCCGGTCCGCCAACCGCCACGCGAGGTCGATGCGGGTCTGCCACGGGGTGTCGGGACCGTGCGGTTCGCCGGTCGTGCCGACTATCGCCTGCGTCGCGTCCGTCGCGGCCACCCGCACCGCCCGGCGCGCGAACTCGATACCGAGCAGCCGGCCTGCCCCGGGGTTCAGGGTCAGCACCTCCGCCGGCCGGCCCCGCCTGCGCCGGGCCACCTCCGGCACCGAGGCGAGGACGGTGCCGTTGTCCATGAGCGCTCCGACAGCGTCGTAGAGCGTGGTGCGGGACAGGCCGCTCAGGGGCCCTAACTCTCCTCGGGTCAGCGGGCCGTGCTCGCGCAGCAGGCGCAATACCAGGGCCTCGTGCGCGGTGGGGGCCGGTGTCGGCTCGGTCAGCATGGCGAAGACTCCCCTCTTTCAGTGCAGCTGTCACGTGACAGGGCGGAGTTGATCCGCCACCTGTGGCGCGAGAAGTTAGGGGGCGGCTTTGTGGGAATTCTGTGGGCCTGCGATGCGGCGGCAGGTCGGACACGACATCGGTGATGCGACCGCCCACCGCTCAGAGGGAATGTGTTCGGGCGCGGGCGGTGTCGCCCCGCACCGGCGGTGCTCCCGTCTCCGTGATCAATCGCACTTCCTCGGCATCGCTCAGCGCGCGCTCGACGGGTTCCGCCCGCTCCGGGCATTCGGTCAGCGGAGCTACGAGCCTCCCCACCTCGGGCTCGTCCATGCGGTCGACGGCCCGTGCCACGGGGGCGAAGAACGGAGCGCCCACGGCAACGGCCCAGCCCACCATGGTGAGGACGCGATCGGAGCCACCGGTGTCGATCCCGTCGGCCTCCGCCGCGTCGGCCCACGCTCCCGAGGCCCGGATGCCCACGCGTGCGTACGAGGGCCCACGTCGCCCGGCGTTGGGCTCCGCCGGGTGGATGTGCTCAGCGAGGTGATCGGCAGTGACCGATCGGACGTATCGAGGCGCGCTCGATCAAGGAGCGGGGACACCTCGCCTGCCCCATGTGCTGATGCTGTGGCTGGAGGAGAGTCCTGCGGCCGCCCTGCCGCCCTCGTCTTGAGCGCAACGCACGCTGATGACGGAGCCGTTGCTCAGGGCCGGCTGCCCGGCAAGGCTGACGCGTGACGCTCGCCTGCACGGTCGGGCTTCCCCTGTTGTCCTGGGAGCAGACACCTGCGGTGTCGTTGATGCCCGGTTGGAGTGTGGCGTTCCCACTAGTCGGCGTCACCGGCTGCTAAGAGGCGAGTGCTGAGATCGCGTGTGGAGCGCGGAGGCACCAGGGCGCGATGCCGCTCGTCGACATCAGGCAGTGTGAGGTCGCTGCAACCCCTGGAGGAGGAGAGCGATCAGGTGTCGGGGGTTGTAGCGGGGGTCGTTGTCTCGTCCGATGCAGAGGTTGCCGATGCCGCGCATCAGCTCGTACGGCTGCGTACCGGGCCTGATCTCGCCGGCTTCGACTGCGGCGTCGAGCAGTTGGGCGCAGACGGGCAGCAGACGGTCGAGGAAGTAGGCGTGCAGCGCGGCGAAGCGGTCGTTGTCGGACTGCAGGGCGTCGGCGAGTCCGTGCTTGGTGACGAGGAAGTCGACGAAGAGGTCGATCCACTGACGCAATGCGTCGAGCGGGGAGTCGGCACTGGCCAGCAGGTTCGGGCCGGCTTCGGCGCATGCCTCGATCTGGTGACGGTAGACGGCGGTGACGAGGTCCGCCCGGGTCGGGAAGTGACGGTAGATCGTGGCCATTCCGACGCCCGCCCGGGCCGCGATCTGACGGATCGGCGCGTCCACGCCGGAGGTGACGAACACCTCGGCGGCGGCGGCAAGCACCGTCTGCCGGTTGCGCTGGGCGTCGGCCCGCTTGCTTCGGGACGGCGGCTGCCCTGCAGGGCTGTCGGTGGGCATCGCGTACTCCTCCACGCCGATTGACAAAGCGGAGCGACGCTCCGGATACTAAGGGGAACAGCGCTCCGCTTCAGCTTAGCCGAAGCGGGATGCCCTGACCGCCCTGCCCTCCGACGGTCGCAGCAGACCAGCGGGCGGCAGGTGCCACCGAAAGGGAACCCACATCGTGAGCACATCCCCCCTCCCCCACGCCGACGCCTTGGCCACGCCCGCCCCGGTCCTGTCCTTCAGCCCCGTAGTCCTCCCCGTACCCGGGCGTCCTGTAGACCTCCAGGTGCGCGTCTCCGCACCCGCGACCGGAACCGGCCTCCCCGTCATCCTCCTCTCCCACGGCCACGGTCCCTCGAACAACCTCTCCTCGCTCAATGGCTATGCGCCGCTCGCCAACTTCTGGGCCGCTCACGGATTCGTCGTCGTACAGCCCACCCACCTCACCTCAAGGACACTGAGCCACCTGGTCGCCGACGCACCCGGCGCACCCGACTTCTGGCGATCCCGCGCTGAAGACATGACCCACATCCTCGACCGGCTCGACATGATCGAGTGCACCGTGCCGCAGCTCGCGGGACGGATCGACCCCACCAAGGTCGCCCTCGTCGGACACTCGCTCGGCGGCTTCACCGCCGCCCTCCTGCTGGGTGCCGGCCTCGACGACCCCGACACTGGGAACGTGGTGCACCTCGTCGAGCCCCGGATCAAGGCCGGCGTGCTGCTCGCCGCGCCCGGCAGGGGCGGCGACGCCTTCAACGGGCCCATGGCCGAGCAGTGGCCGATTATCGGCGCCGTCGACTTCTCCACCATGACCGCACCGGCGCTGATCGTCGCCGGTGACAAGGACGACTCCCGGCACTTCACGGACATGGGACCGGACTGGCACGCCGACCCCTACAACCTCGCCCCCGGACCCAAGACCCTGCTCACGCTGTTCGACGCGGAACACGGACTTGGCGGGATCGCCGGATACGACGCCGCCGAGACCACTGACGAGGACCCCGAGCGAGTCGCCGCCCTCGCCCGGCTCACCGCGGCCTATCTCCACACCCAGCTTCACCCCGGCGCCCCCGTCTGGCGGGCCGCGTGCGAGGTACTGACGACCGGCCCCAACCCCATAGGACGAGTCGAATCCAAGTAGCCCCCCGGCCACTTCCCCCATCGGACGGCCCGCGCTACCGGACGCGCAGGGTCTGTCAGCCGGTACTCGACGACGGCGTCCGGGCAGCCGGCCGCCACGGTGTGAAGTGCCTCGGCAACAGAGCCCTCAGCGTGGGTGCGCCGCGACAGCCGCCGGTACCTGGCCGGCTGGTACCGGCGGCTCCGCGACGCCTACGTCACCACCATGGCCGAGTTGGGTGTCGCGGCCCCGCCGCACACGCTTGGCATGGCGCAGCGGAGCCCGAAGGAGCCCGGGTCCAGGCGGTGGTGTCAGGCCTTGGCAGACGTGTAGGGAGCGTGGCCTTCGCTCGGCGGAGACTGGAGACTGCCGTACCGCTCCATGCGCTGCCAGCGCAGTCGGGAGCCTGAGACTGCGGTGAACACGGATTGGATCACCACCAGGTACATCAGCTGCCGGTAGACGAACTGCTGCAGCGGCAGGCTCCACAGTGGGCCGGGGCGTTCCCCGTCCAGGCGGAACGCGTACAGGCCCATCAGGAGTTGCAGGAGCAGGAAGGCCAGCCAGAGTCCGGTGATCCGTACCGGGTCGAGGAAGAGCAGCCCGTACACGGCGAAAATGTCGACCACGGGGGCGAGGAGCGGCAGGAGCACCTGGAAGAGCAGCAGATAGATCAGGCCGCGGCGGCCGAGTTTGCCGGCGGAGCCGCTCTGCACCAGCGCGCCGCGGTGTTTCCACATCGCCTGCAGGGTGCCGTAGCACCAGCGGTATCTCTGCCGCCACAGGGCGTTCAGTGTCGCGGGTGCTTCGGTCCAGGCAATCGCGCTCTCCTCGTAGACGACGCGCCAGCCGGCGCGGCACAGCGCCATGGTGAGGTCGGTGTCCTCGGCGAGGGTGACGTCACTGACGCCGCCGAGGTCGAGGAGCGCACGGCGACGGAACGCGCCGACCGCTCCGGGGACGGTCGGCATGCATTCGGCGAGGTCGAACAGGCGTCGGTCGAGGTTGAAGCCGACCACGTACTCGATGTGCTGCCAGCGGCCCAGCAGACCGCCGCGGTTGACGACCTTGGCGTTGCCCGAGACGGCGCCGACGCAGGGCTCGGCGAAGGGCTGCACGATCTTGCGGACGGCGTCGGGTTCGAAGACCGTGTCGCCGTCGACCATGACCACCAGTTCACAGCCGGCCGCGGCGAGGCCCGTGTTGAGCGCCGCGGGCTTGCCCGCATTCGCCTGCCGGATCACCCACACCCGCGGCAGGCGGAGCGACTCCACCAAGTCTGCGGTGCCGTCGGTGGATCCGTCGTCCACCACGATGATCTCCACGGGGTGGTCCGAGGCGGCCAGCGAACGAACGGCCGCTTCGATCCCGGCGCTCTCGTTGTAGGCGGGGACGATGATGCTGACCGGTTCGGTCACCGGCGGTCCCCAGGACCGGCCTCGTCGCCGGGAGCGCTGGCGCCGGTGCCGGCGGGCCGCGACCAGTACGACCGCCGCGCGCAGCACACTGACAGCGCCGGCTGCGTACATGAGTACGCCCAGCAGCCATACCACCCAGTCACCCGCCTGAAGCAGCTTGATCAAGGCCATGCCCTGCAAGTGGTCGCCGATACCGGCGCGCTGGACGGGCCCGGCCATACCGACCGCGGCGCCGACCGTGGCGAACCGGAAGCCTTGTGTCTTGAGTCGCGGGATCAGGGTGTTCAGTGCGGCGACGGTCTGGGACCGGTCGCCGCCTGCGTCGTGCATCAGCAGGATCTGCCCGGCGTGGCCGTGGGGGGTGGAGTTGGCGGTGATGCGGTCCGTGCCGGGGCGCTGCCAGTCCTCGGCGTCCTGGGTGGAGAGCACCGTGACGTAGCCCGCCGTGTCGGCCTGCCGCAGGACGGACCAGTCGGCGTCGTCCAGCGCGCTGTTCGCCGAGGAGTAGGGCGGCCTGAGCAGTGCGGTGGTGACCCCGGCCGCGCCCGCCACGGCCAGCTGTGTCTCGCGCAGTTCCAGGGAGCGCTGCCAGGCGGGGAGGCGGGCCAGGTCGGCATGGGTGAAGGTGTGGATGCCGAGCTGGTGGCCCTCGGCGACGATCCGGCGGACCAGCTCGGGGTGGTCCACGACCTGGGTGCCGACGACGAAGAACGTCGCATGCACGTGGTTGCGGCGCAGTACGTCCAGGATGCGCGGCGTCCAGCGGAGGTCGGGGCCGTCGTCGAAGGTGAGAGCGATGGTGCGTGCCTGGACCTGGGCGGTGTGCGCTGAGGTGGCGGCGTTCGCGATCACGGGGCCGCCGTGGACGACCTGGCTGGGCACCGCCTCGCTGCGGCCACGGGCGTCTGTGGCCGCGTCCGAGGTGATCCCGAACATGTGATGGGTGTAGCCCTGCAGCACAAGCGCTGCCGACAGGGTCACCGTGAGCACGCTGAGCAGGAGCCAGTGGGTGCGGGGGGTGATCTGGCGGGCGCGGCCTCGGCGGCGGGCGGGAGCGTTGTGGTGTCGGCTGTGGGTCACGTCGGGTCTTGGGTCACTTCGCGGGTCTGTGGGACGAGCCGAGGGCGCGTCCTCTGGAGGACGGGGCGGGGGCGGCGGTCGTGGTCGGGGCGGCGGTCCGGGCCGGGGCGGCTGTCGTAGCGGGCGCAGCCGTGGACGCGTAACCGGCCGCGGGGGTGTGGGGAGCGGCCGACCGGCCGGCGGGGCTGGTCTCCTGGGGCCCAGCTGTGCTGGATTTCGTGTCTTCAGCGGTGGCTTTGGTGCTCTTCGCCGGGCGCGCCGAGTCGGGGGCTGTGGCCGCGGGCGTGGCCGAGGAGGGCGAGCCTGCCTGGGGGACGAACGGAGAGGCGATGGTGGGGCCGCCCAGGACCGCGCTGATCAGCAGGGCGACGTAGCCGCCGGCGGGGATCACCAGGAGCCGGGCCGCGCGGGCCACGCGACGCTGTCGCCGCCCCGAGGAGTCGACGAAGACGGGCCCTTCGGACTCACTTGCCGGTGCATCGGCCTCTGGGGCCCCTGGGCCCGCGGGCTCGTAGGCCGGGAGCTGCGCCGTGATGACGTCGCCGTGCGGGGACTGCCACGGCGTCGCGGCGTGCTGGGCCGGGTAGGGCCAGGGGGCGGTCTGTGGTCCGTCCCAGGGCGGTGTGGCGGTGTCGGTGGCGACGTTCCCGTCGTACTCGTGGGTGTAGGCGTACGGGTACCCGCCTGGGTAGCGATCCTCGCCGTACACGGCTCCGCTTTCGTCTGTCCACCGCACGAGTTGTGTCCTTTTGTCCTGGACGACCCACGCGGTCGCCCGCATGAACAGAGCGAACGAGGCCGGAAGTGTTACACCTGGGCCTCCCGAGCCGGCCCCCCATTTCGCAACGCCGGCGGTTTGCAGCCGCTTCATCACCGCGTTACCGCAATCGCGCCGTGACGCAGGTCCGTGCGGCTGCGCAGGGGGTTGTCGCGGATGCCAGGTCGAGGGCCGAGCCGGCGAGGGCGGGGCTGGATCTCGCGTGTCGACGGGCACTCGATCCCGGGTCCGCCTTGTAGGCCGCCGGCCGCCGGTCCGATGTAGGGGACGGCCGGAACCCGTGCAGTGGGCGGGTTCCTGGCCGCCCCGTCCTCTCCGCGCCGCTCGCGGGGGGAGTATGCGGCAGCACGAAGGGGGCCGGCGGTACCGGCAGCCGACCGGTGCTTTCCGGTGGTGCGGTACCGATCCCGGTACTGGGTCAGCGCATGATCGGTGCGAAGCGTCACTGACCACGGCGCGCCTGGGGTCCGCCCGAGTTCCGTCGCCGCACCGATGTCAGGATGAGCTGAACGCACCAGAGGACCGGGCTCCAGCGAGCCCATGGGGCCCTTGGTGCATAGTGACACTTCGGTGACGCCAGGCGCTATGCACCATGGGGCCGTCGATGCGACCAGAGCGCGGGGACGGCACGGAATCGGTATGACCCCGGCGCGAACGAGGACGGTCTTGGGCCAGGTACGGCAATCCCGGCGCACGCATACGCGCGATGGGGAATTGGGCGCTGCGGTCGCACAGGCCCAGGACGGCGACGAGGCCGCCTTCACGGTGGCCTACCGGCTCGTGCAGCCCAGCCTGCTCGGCTATCTGCGCGGACTGGTTGGTGATGACGCCGAGGACGTGGCCTCCGATGCCTGGCTGGAGATAGCCCGCGACCTCGGACGCTTCAAGGGCGACGGGGCGGGTTTTCGCGGGTGGACCGCGACCATCGCCCGCCATCGGGCGCTGGACCATCTACGCCGCCAGCGTGCGCGGCCGCGGAATGGAGGGACCGAGCAGGACCTGCTGCATCTGTCGGCTCCGCACAACACCCACGACCAGGCCCTGGAATCCCTCAGCACGGCGCAGGCTCTCGCACTGATCCGCGGACTACCGCAGGACCAGGCCGAGGCCGTGCTCCTGCGGGTGGTCGTGGGTCTGGACGGCCCCGGCTCCGCCCGCGTGCTCGGCAAGCGGCCGGGCGCGGTGCGCACGGCCGCCCACCGGGGCCTGAAACGTCTCGCCCGGCAGCTGGGCGTTGGCGAATCACATGAGGATGTGACGGGTGAGACTTCCCGGACGCTGGGGGAGTGGACATGAACGACGCAGGTGAGAGCACGCGGCCGGAAAGAGCCGTGCACGGCACCTCGGGGAATCGAAACGGCCGGACAGGAACGGAAGCAGGCATGGGCAGACGGCTGAGCGGCGACGGAGTTCCAGTCCGTCAGCGGCACGGGCACCCTGACGGCAGCGCTCCCGACCATCCGAGCGGACACGATGGCGCCATGCTGGAAACCCTGCTGGCCGCCGCCCTTCGCACGGGCCACCTCGATCCCGAGGACGAACAACGTGCACTGACCGCCTTCCGAGCAGCCGCCCACAGCGCAAGCGCGCGCCGGGCGCGTACCCGGCGACGGGACGACTGGCGGCCATCCGAGGAGCGGCGTGTCCGCCACCCGGGACGGATAACGTTCGGCGTGGTGTTCGCCAGCCTCACTCTGGGCGGCGTCGCAGTCGCGGCCATCGGCTCCACCGGCTCGCACCAGGACGGTGCCCCTTCCGGCCCGGTCTCCTCCCACCCCTCCGTGGTCGCTCCCGACCAGCCGGGCGGTACCGCGACAGCGACGTCCCCAGGCAATCCCGGGACAACGACCCGCCCCTCCCCCGCGCAGGACACCGAAGCCCACTGCCGCGCCTACCAGGAGATCGGCAAACACGGCCATGCGCTCGACTCGACGGCCTGGCAGCAACTCGTCGTCGCCGCGGGCGGAAAGAACAAAGTCGCCGCATACTGCTCCGCGCAGCTGCCGCACACGACGGCCCCATTGGCTGGCGCGAGCAGCAGGGGCAAGCCGGGCCAGCGCGCCACCGAACCCGCAGCAGGGAACACTGACGCACCCGGCAGTGCCACGTCCGGCAATCGAGGTTCCGCTTCCCATCCCGGTGACACGCGCACCACGGCCGAGACCGGCCGGGCAGATGGCGGGAGCGGCCAGACAGGCGGCGGAAAAGGCAGCGACCAGCACTAGTAGCCTGCGCGTCCTTGGCTGCCAGGTGCTGTCGGCTGGAGCCGTGCGCATGCGGCCGGTCCGACGATGTGGCGCGGCGCGCGCCTCTGTACTCCGCCTACGTCGGCACCGACCGGAACATCCACGACGCCGGCCGCGACGACACCGCCCGCCGCGCGCTGCTCGGCCGGCGCGCCACCCTGGAGGCGGCTGCCGAATAGGCCCGGCGCCGCAAGGAAGGCCAGGACGCAGACCGCTTGACCGGTCGGCACCCGACCTGCCGACAGCGGGCGCCCGGCCGGTCATCCAACGGAGGGGGTCGTTGTCCTCACCGCCCCAGACCAAGGCGTAGGCGTCCGCGCCGTGTCCGGCCAGCCACCTTGGGGCGTCGTCGGCGCGGGAGTCCTGCTCGCTCATCACAGCGCTTCCTGCTCGTGGCTTTGTCCACCAGAGCGGACAGCAGATGTCCACCACGTCGGAAGGCACCTGGCCTGGCGGTTTCGGAAGCACTCGACGAGGCACTGCGTGCGGAAATGAGATGGGCCGCATAGCGGCGCGCTTTGCTTCCTGGGCCGGCCGCGGCTGCGACGGCTGCCGCCGAGCGTCAGACGCCTGGTTCTCCCCGTCCGGTGGCGAGTGCCTGCCGGATCACGGTGGTCCGCGGGCGTAGACAGGTCGCCACGGCCCCGGTCTCGGCGACCGCTGATCGGGATATGTGGATCAGGGGCGCCGGGCCGGGACGGACACTGCGGTAAGACGTTCGGCCTCGGTCCACAGGCGTGCCGCGATGGCCTTGTCCTGGGCGCTGCGCGGGAGGGGGGTGGCCTTGGTCGGGCCGACCATCGCCCAGCGCGGTCCGTAATAGCCTGCGGCCGTGGCGTCGGGGCTGGTGGCCGCGTACAGCAGCGGTTCTGCACCCTGCTCCGGCCCCTGGGACGGAACGATCTTGTACAGGAGCGATTCCAGCAGGCCGGGTCGGCCGCCGTTCAGGGTGGGGCCGGAGGTCATCAGGTTGGTGCGGGTGTAGCCGGGGTGAGCGCCGGCCGACAGCAGGGGCCAGTTGTGCTGCGCGGCGAGCTCGGCGAGGTGGGTCATCATCAGCATGTCGGCGAGCTTGGACTGGGCGTAGGCCCGGGTGGGGCTGTAGTCGCGCGTCGACTGCAGGTCGTCGAAGTAGATGCGGGCCCGGTTGGCGGTGCCGCTGCTCATCGTGGCCACCCGTGAGGCAGGGGCGGCCAGGAGCAGGGGCAGAAGCTGGACGGTGAGGGCGAACGGGCCGAGAAAGTTGCTGCCCAACTGCAGCTCGAAGCCGTCGACGGTCTCCGTGCGCTGAGGCACGTTCATCACGCCGGCGTTGTTCAGCAGCAGGTCCAGCGGCCTGCCGTCAGCGGCCAGGCCGTCGGTGAACTCGCGGACCGATGAGAGGTCGGCCAGGTCCAGGCGGCGGACCTCCGCCCGGGCGCCGGGGTGCGCGGCGAGGATCTCGTCGCGGGCCTGCTCGCCCTTGGCCGGCGTGCGCACCGCGAGCACGACATGGGCTCCGGCGCCGGCCAGTCGTTTGGCGGCCTCCTTGCCGGTGCCGCTGTTCGCGCCGGTCACCACGGCGAGCTTTCCCTGCTGGTCAGGAACCTGATACATGTCGAAACTCCATTACGGACTGCCGGTCTCTTGTTCCGTTCCACGGTAACGTACCACCGGTATCTAATCAAAATACCGCTGGTCTGTAACATTGGGGCGTGACCTTCCAACGTGCCCGCACCGACGAACAGCGCAGCCAGCGGCGGCGCCAGATCCTGGACACCGCGGCCGTGATGCTGACCGAGATGCCGGTCGCGAAGCTGAGCCTGAACGAACTGAGCCGCCGCGTCGGCCTGGCCAAGGCGAACGTGCTCCGCTACTTCGAATCACGCGAAGCGGTGCTGCTCGACCTGCTCGACACCGAAATCCAGGACTGGATCACCGAGCTGGGGCGAGCACGGACGGACGGCCAGGGCACGACGCGAGAACGCGGAGACGGGCTGGCCGACCTGCTCGCCACCTCGATGACGCAGCGGCCCGTCATGTGCGACCTGCTCAGCGCGCAGGGCGCCGTGCTGGAGCACAACATCTCTACCGAGGTCGGCATCCGCCACAAGCATGCCGCCCGCGAATCACTGCAGAGCCTGGTCCAGCTCGTCCTGCGACACCTCCCCGAGCTCGGGCCCGAGGACGCCGCCGCACTGGTGGAAACGACCCTGCTCATGGCCATGACCGCCTGGCAGTGCAGCCGCCCCTCGGACGCGATGCTCGCGGTCTACGCCTCCGATCCTGAACTGGCCTCCATGCGTCTGGACTTCACCAACCTGATCCGACGTGCGACGGCAGTGACCACCTCCGGCCTGCTGGCCCGACGCCAACCGCAGACGGACACGAGCCCGGCCCCCTGAAAGACAGCCGCGTCAGGTGTCGGGTGGGTCAGCCGGCGGCGTGCGGGGCCCAGAAAGTGGTCAGCTTCCCCGCGCCGTTCTCAACGCCCTGCCACGAGCCGCCAAAGGTGAGCACCGCGATCGAGGACGTCGGAAAACCGGCGCGGTTGAGACGTAACAGCGCATCGCCCTGCATCTCGCCCGCCAGAGCAACGGACCGAAGGCCCTCGCTTCGACGCGGCCCGCACCCGGGGAGGCGAGCGGGTGTTCCGCATCGCCGACCGTCACCCACGAAGAGCCCCGGTGGCCGGCCTGCGCACCCCAAGCCCGCGACCCGGGCGTGGGCAGCATGATCGGATTCCCGCTGTTCACCGCCCCCCACCCGTCGGCGGCTGCCACCGCCAAGGGGCGGGTGATCCGTACAGCAAGATCAGGCGTTGGATCCGCCGTTGCTGCGGCGCTGCCCGGAGCGGCTGCCGTGCCAGTCCAGCACCAGCGTGGTGGCATCGTCCGCCAAGGATCCCCGACACGCGGTGAGGACCGCTGCCGTCAGGGCACGTACTACTTCCCGCGGATGCTCATCGCGAGTGTTGCCGATGAGAGCCCGCAGGTCGACCGCGGCCGCGCCGCGTTCCCGCATGCCGTCGGTGAGCAGCACCAGTCGGTCGCCCGGCTCCAGACGCAGCCGCTGCACCTCGTAGGTGACGGGGGCGGGCACCCCGAACGGCAGATTGACCTTGAGGGGCAGTTCCTCCACCCGGCCTTCGCGCAGCCGCAGGGGCCAGGGGTGGCCGGCGTTGACCAGCTCGCAGGCTCCGGTGTCCAGCTGAACTCGCAGCAGCTGGCCGGTGGTCATGCCGCGGGCGTGGCGGGTGAGTGCCTGGTGTGCGGCCTGGGCCTGGTCAAGGATGCCGCGGCCGGCGCGGCGGGCTCCGCGCAGGGCGTTCACGGTGAGCGTGGCCAGCAGCGCGGAAGTGGTGTCGTGGCCCATCGCGTCGGTGATCGACAGGTGGAGGGTGTCCTGGTCGAGGGCGTAGTCGTAGGTGTCGCCGCCGATGTCGTCGGCCGGGGCGAGGCCGCCGGCCAGGGTGAAGTGCGCTCCCTCGCAGCAGGACGCCGAGGGCAGCAGCTGGTGCTGGATCTCCGCGGCCAGACTCATCGTGGTGGTGCGCCGGCCCCAGTGATACAGATCGGTGAAGCGGCGGTCGGTGACCACGATGTAGGCCAGCGCGTGCGCCGCCTGTTCCACCGCCTCGCGCACCGCGTCGTCCGCATACGGCACTATCAGTTCCAGTACACCGATGCAGTCACCACGGTTCGTCACCGGCGCCACCAGCCGACACCCGTCCTCGACGTCCGCCTGGTGCAGCCGCTGGGAGCGCAGCACGTGCTCGTAGACGCTGCCAGCCAGTTCGATCCGCCGCGCCTCGCCCCGCGCCTGCCCGGCCGTGCCGGCCCTGGGCAGGCGAACGGCCTCGCGCCCGAGCATGTCGACGAACCAGAACGACACCTCGCTCGCCGAGAACCGCTTCTCCAGATTCCGGGCGACCACGTCCACCGATTCCACCGGCGCGGCATCCTCCGCCGCACCCAACACCTCATCCAGGCCCAAGCCGACATCCCCGGCCACAGCCACCTCCCCATCCACCCGATGCACCCAATCCGACTTCCCCGGCAATCGGGGAACCAGATGCACCAGATTCGAGCAGTTGAGGAGGGGTCGGCCGGTCGTCCTACCGGCGTGGGCCGGCTGGAAGCCGGGACAGCCCTGGCCCGTCCTCCCCCGCCCCACCTGGCGGCCCGACATCCGTGCCGCCGTGATCTCCCCGGCCCGGGTCAACATGCACCGCAAGATGGTCGCGCTCGCCGCGGCCACCGGGCAGGGCCCCGTCGCGGTCCTCTCGCACTGCGCCGTGTACGCCGCCAACGGACCCGGCCCGCTTGACGTCCCGCCCTACGACACCGACGGCAAGACCGTGCCCGGCTCCTTCCGGGTCGGCGTCAGCCCCGGGCTGGTCAAGCACAAGGCCACCCAGAGCGTGCTGTGGGGCGCCAACGTCCTCGGACAGCTCGCCGGTGACGACCACGTCGCCGACCTCGCCCGCCGGCCGACGCAGCTCCGCCGACGAGCCGCCGAAACCCTCGGCGAGATCTACTTCCGCGACAACGGCCGCCGCGCCCACGGCCTCGAAGTCGAACTCACCGACGTGATCGACCTCGAATTCGAGCTGTTCCCCCTCCTGCACCAGGCGACCGACCCGCCGCTGGTGAGCCGTGGCACGGTAGGTGTCACCGCGGCAGGCTTGTTGTCACTGCGAGTCTCCGGTGGGGTCGTAGTGACGCCGGGGTTCTGCGGTCGATCCGATGAGGCGGTCGGTCAGGCTACCGGGCGGACTCGGCCACCGACTGCCTGCTGCAGCGCGGTTTCCAGCCGGTCGCGGGCCTCGGTCTGTGCGGCGATCCGTTGGTTGAGGACTGCCAGACGTTGCAGCGCGACCCGCAGGCCCCTGTCCGAGGGCGGTGCCGCAGCCACATCACCGTCCAGGCACGGCAGGAACACCCGCACGTCGTCCAGGGTGAGCCCGGCGGCCAGTAGGTAGCGGATGTTGCCGACTCGCACCACGGCCCGCTCGTCGTAGACGCGGTAACCGTTGGAGGCCCGTTCGGAGGAGATCAGTCCGGCCTGCTCGTAGTGCCGCAGCGCACGAGCGGTCGTCCCGGTTGCCTTGGCCAGCTCACCGATCCGCACCCGTCCCACCTCCCGGGCCACTCCTATCACGCCACGACCGCGCCGCCGTCGACCGGGAGTACCACTCCGGTGACGAAGGAGGCGGCCGGGGCGGCAAGCTGGGCGATCGCCCAGGCCACCTCCTCGGGGCGGCCAATCCGGGCCAGCGGGGTGTGCGCCAGCTGCCACTCCCGCACCGCGGCCATCCGTTCCGGCGTCAGACCCTGGTGCTCCCCGATAGGAGTGTCGATCGCGCCGGGCGCGACTGCCACCACCCGGACCCCGCGGGGTGCCAGCTCAACCGCCCAGCTGCGCGTCAGCAGCTCCAGAGCGGTTTTCGTCGCCGCATAGACCGAGCTGCCCGGCCAGGCCCGCTGTCCCACCGATGTACTGACATTGATGATCATCCCGCGCGACGCCTCCAGGAGCGGCAGCGCGGCCTGAGCCAGCAGTATGGGGGCGACGAGGTTGGTGGCGAGCTGAGCCTCGATCATCTCGGGCGTCAGCGTGCCCAGAGCGCCACTGCGCACTATGCCGGCGTTGTTGACGAGCGCGTCCAGCCGACCGTGCATCGCCAGTACGGCCTCGACAATGCGACAGGGCTCGCCCTCGGCGGTGATATCGGCGGCCAGCGGTGTGATCCTGGCGTCCCCGGCAGCGGTCTCTTCGAGCGGTTCGACTCGCCGCCCGATCGCGACTACGTGGGCGCCCTCGGCCGCGAAGGCACGGGCAGTTGCCCGGCCGATCCCGGTGCCGGCTCCGGTGACGGCGACGATCCTGCTGGTACGCGGTGCGGTGCTGTTCATGCCAATGATCGTCCAACCTTGCCGCCAGCGACAAGGTCAAGCAGCGCCTGCGAGAAGGCAGACACCGCGGGTGGTCGCCGCGGGCGTGGAGGCCGTCCACGCGGGCGGGGCCTTCGGAGAAGACGGCCTGGCGGCCTCGGGCGGGGAGCTGCGGAGGCCGGCAGGCGACGGGTCCCCGAGGTTGGCGACGCAGATGGCGGGTGTTTGGCCGTCGAGTGTCAGAGGGCGTTGGTGTGCTGACTCTTCCGGAGATGCCTGATGAGCAGAAGGGATCCGAACACGGCCGTGGTGCCCGCGAAGGGCACCCAGACGGCCGGGGACAGCGGTGCGGCGGCAGCGGTGCCCGCTGCGACGCAGGCCAACAATCCTGGCGGCTCCTGCGCAAGCTCCGGTGCTCGACCGACCGCATCACCGGCCTGGTCAAGGCCATCCTCGCCCTTCACCTGGCAGCGTCACTCTGAGGTTGGAAACGGCTCACTGGATGCCTTCCGGACGCGCAGCGGCCCACCCCGTCATCGGTTCGCAACCTCAGGAAGAGCTGCCCCGGGCTCGGCAAACCTCTTGATCAGGGCCTTCCCAGCAGACCTCGCAAGCTCAAACGTCGACGTTTGGAGTTAGCCCCGTCGTCTACTGTCCCTCTGACGTGGACGATTCGATCGGGCCGGCCAAGACCTGAAGTCTGGATCCAGTTCAGGCCGACCACTTGGCCGGCAGCCATGAGTTCTTGTTCCTGCCCAGGTGGAGAAAGCGTGCTGTTGTACCCCTGAGCCATGCCCTCCCTGGTATCCGCAAACAGGTACAGCTCAGCGTAGATCTGGCCGTTGTGCTCCCACTCGTACCGCACAACAGGCTTGCGAAGGATCGTCTCGAACCACTCGGCGGCCCGCTCGGCCAGCTCCTCAGGGGCGCCGGTGACCTCCATCGAAAAAGAAGTCGGCCGCTCCGGCAGAAAGTACAACTGATTGTGCAGCCGGTCGCCGCGCATCGTCGAACCGGTGATGTGGACTCCGAAGTCAGCCAGCGAGAGCTGTGACGTCCCCAACGTGACAACCGCCAAGAGCGATGAGTCGTCTTCCGGCCTCCCCACCCAGCTGGACGCGAAGGGCACGTCCCAGCACCCCGCGAGGGCTTGGAGCCGTGCCACGAAGGCGCGCTCAGCCTCGTCGATCTCCAACTCGCCAACAGGGCCATCGATCTCGAACCACGGGTTTTCAGGCACCGGGCCACTGTAGAGCGGCGCAAGATCCGGCTGCGTCACAAGTCAAGCTTGGGTACGTTCATCGGCGCCGGGGACGGGCTGAGCACCACTCGGAGGCCATTGATCATGGCGAGCCAGCGGCGCGCATCAGCGCATCCAGCCCAGTCAGCACCATGCGAGGACCTCATCGTCGGCGGCAATCCGAGCGAGGGCTTCGTCCGACAACGTCCGAAGATCAGCAGGGAACGTCGGCATCGGCGGCAGGTTGAAAACGGCTCCGTGCCCGCGAGGGGCGCGCGGCTGACGTGGACGTTGAGCGGGCTCATGAAGATCGCGACGCGGGTGCGCCCGTCCTTCCACGGCATGATGCTCTGCACCACACCGTCGGGGGGGGGAGATGACCCGGCCCGTGGCGATCTCGCGCTCGGGGTCGCGGAAGAACCACAGCATGCCCGCCGCGAGCGCGGTCGCGGGCACGGCGAGGAACATCCACCTTTGGATGTACATGCCGTCGCGCGCGGCGTACGCGGCCGCGGCCGCGGCCCCGGCCCCGGCCCCGGGGAGTCTGTCCTCCCGATCTCTCGGAGGGTGGGAGGGCCGGCTAGAGCAGCTCAGACGGCACCCCCGGCTGCACCTCGTACGGGGCGGAGCCGGGGGCGCAAAGCATGACGGTGCACACGACGGCCCCGATACCCGGGACTCGCCTACTCCCTGGACGTGGCTGCGTCCAAGCCGGCGGTGTCCGATGATCTCCCAGCGGGCGAGGAGCGGCGAATGTGGTCCCGACGGCGTCGACGCTCATCCACGGCGCGCGCGATGTGGTCCTGGCCGATCCACTGCTGACCGTGAACGAAGCGCATCGCTTGGCCGACTGGGCAGAGGCGCGGGGCAAGAGTGAGGGCGATCGGCTCGGCCGACGGCCGAGGCGTCACGGGGGACGCAACGAGGTGCGACAAGGCCCCTGGCGTCGCAGCGCAAGGGGCCTCGTCGTCCGGTCAGACCTGCTCGGTGGGGCGTATGAGCAGTTCGGCGACGGCCACGTGGCGGGGGCGGGTGACGATGTAGCCGACGGCGTCGGCGATGTCCTGGCTCTGCAGCCGCTCGATGTCGCCGAAATGGGCCTCGAGCTGCTGCTGGACGGGGGCGGAGTTGTGGGTGCGCAGCTCGGTGTCGACGCTGCCCGGTTCGACGACGGACACACGGACGTGGCTGGGGGCCAGTTCCTGGCGCAAGGCCTCGCTGAAGGCGCCGACGCCGAATTTGGTGGCGCAGTACACGGCGGACATGGCGAAGGCGCTGCGGCCGGCGAGGGAGCCGATGTTGACGATGTCGGCGACCCTGCGTGGTGTGTCGGTTGCCGACTTGACCAGGTGGGGGGTGGCTGCGTGGGAGGTGTACATCAGACCCATGAGGTTGATGTCGATCATGCGGCGCCAGTCGTCCAGGTCCGCGCCGAGGGCCGGCCCGAGCAGCATGAGGCCGGCATTGTTGACCAGGGTGTCCAGGCGTCCCAGGCCCTCGACGGTCCGCTCGACCGCTTCCGAGGCGGCCTGGGCGTCGGTGATGTCGACGGGCACGGCGAGGGCCTTTCCGCCGGCGCCGGTGATCTCTGCGGCGAGCGCGGTGAGGCGGTCCTCTCGCCGGCCGACCAGGGCCACGGAGGCTCCTTCGCGGGCGAGTTCCAGGGCGGTGGCGTGGCCGATGCCGCTGGACGCTCCGGTGACCAGGGCGACGGTTCCTTCGAGACGACGAGTCATAGGGGTACTGCCTTTCGGTGGAGGGACCGCCGATCGCGGTCCGCGTGGATGTGGTCCGCCCTGCTCAGGCGGGCCAATGGGGGGCGGCGGCCGTTCCCGGCCCGGCCGCGGGCACAATGGGGAGAATGAGCATCACTGGGCAGAAGACCACCGACGGCACCCCTGGCCAGGCCAAGGCCGCCGGGCAGCTACCGCCCCGTGAGCGCCTGGTCCGGGCCGCGTCACGGCTGTTCTATTACGAGGGAGTCCGGGCGATCGGCGTCGAGCGGCTGATCGCAGAGGCCGGCGTGACCAAGGCGACCTTCTACCGGCACTTCGCCTCCAAGGACGACCTGGTCGTGGCCTACCTGCAGACGAAGGACGCCTACTACCGGGCTCTGGCCGAACCTCTGGCCGCCGCCCACCCGCCCGCCGAGGCGATCGACCTGATCTTCGACGCGATCGCCGAACACGCCCGCGAGCGCGGTTTCCGCGGATCGCCGTTCACGAACGCGGCCGCCGAATACCCGGACGCGGACCATCCGGTGCGCGCCCTGGTGGCGTCCCACCGCACATGGGCCCGCACGCTCTTCCGGGACCTGCTCGCCCGGCTCGGGCACGCCGATCCGGACTCGGCAGCCGGCGCACTGCTGATGCTGTTCGACGGCGCGATGGCAGCCGGCTACCTGGACGACTCGACCGCGGCCCACCAAACCTTGCTGGACGCGGTCCGACTGATCCGCACCGGCGGCTGAAACCCCCCGCCTAAACGCAGCGCCCACCCGTCTCCTGGGCGCGTTGTCACCTGACACACGCTGGTCCTCATTTCTCGACTGCACACAGCACGTCCGGCACATCCACCTCGAGCAGAAAGACCGGTCGTTCTACCTCGACCATAGCCCCTCCCCCGTCTCGTACGCCACCAGCCCGCCCGTGGTCCCCCTCACAGACACGGCGACCGGGGCAGGGCGAGCATGCGCGGCGCGGGCGGCGGGCGGCGGACCCGATGAGACTCAAACTCGGGGAGCTACGACAGGCTCTCGGTCCACGAGGTGGCTGTACTGGTCACAGCGAGCAACAAATGGCTATGACCCTGTTTCACGCGTCATCACGTATGTGTTCCCGATGTCGGGATCGCCGTAGAAGAAGAACAGCCTCAACTCGTCGCGCTGATCGCGGTCCACATAGAAGGACCATGCGTATGTCGGTGGGGGTTCAGGAACCGAGGCGCCAGTGGCCGTCGCGGAGGAACGGCTCTCCACTCGGGTCCGGGACTTCAGCGCGAGTCGGACGACCTGTCCGCCGCCCCCGTCGGTCAGTTGCCACGTTCCCGTGCCGGAGAGGCGCCAGCCGTCCTCAAAGTCGAAGTCCTGCCCGTCGAGCTTTTCAACGAGAGCCGTTCCGTCTTTGCGAAGCACCACGCGGGTCCCCTCGACGTTCTCCCAACCCCCGGCGACTTCGGTCGTCGTGGCGTCGTGAACCCCTGTTCCCTCGTAGTACTGATAGGGGCCGGCGCACGCAGTCAGAGCAGCCAAAAACACCATCAGGCCACCGAGAGCCGCCCCCCACGCACGCAGCCTGCCCGCCACCAGGACCTCCCACCCTCAGCCCGTCTCGGCCAGCTGATTGGAGCGGGCCATGGAGAGGCACCTTGTCAGGTTTGTTGAACGTGTTCAAATCTGCGCTTGAGGCTCGTGCATCCAGCGCCGCCCGCAGGCGCCGATGAGCACCGCGAACAGCCTCGATATACGGCCTAGGCGGGCCGCGGCAAACGAGGCATGGTTCAGGCGCGCGTACCGCTTGTCCGGCACCCAGTCCGGACGCCCTGCGTGTGCCGGTACCGGCTCAGAGGGCGGTGCTGCAAGCGTGTCAGGGGCTCCCTCGCCTGGGACGTAACTACCCGCGATCAGTTCCGTACCGGCAGCTGACGTGTTCCGCAGGCGGTGATCGAGCCAGTCGGTCGCATCGGCGGCCAGCGCGTCGCGAAGAATGCCAGCGCTCTGCCGGGCCTGTGGGCCGCCTTCGTGCGCCCATGCGTACGGTTACGGGCTTCCAGGCTGCGCAGCAGGGCGAGTTCTGCTTCCAGGTGACGGTTGAGCACGACTTTCATGCGCCGGATGGAGCATACGTTGGTCGGTTTCCGGGACGTGTTCGTCCCTCACCAGGTGCACCATGGTCAACAGATCTTTGTGACACTCGCATACAACGACCATCTAGGCGGCTGATGGACCGGGTTGACGGTCTGTCAGTCCTGGCCGCCGTGAAATCATGGGCCTGGGAACGTCGGCCGCCAGGACACGCCACCGGGCGGTGGTGGTCGCCTCCGCGGTGATGACCCCAGGATGCCTTGACCATGGCTCACCGCCCCTTCCCAACCGCGAGGGCGCTCACCGCCAGGTCGACCGCCACCACGGCGCCATCCCCAGCTGGGCCCTGGCCCTTGCCGGGGGCAACTGGCTGCCACCGGCTGGGCGCACGGCCTCCTTGGCCGCGCGCCCAGCTGCTCCAAGCGTGAAACCGCCGGCCCAGGTGTAGGCGTCCAGTTGGTGGCGTACTGGCGGAGGCAGCCGACGGCTGACGGCAGCAACCCTCCTCGACGACGCCGAACTACAAGGGCAACTGCGGCTACATGAAGCCCTACTACGGCGCGCACGAGGGCCACTGGGGCTGGGTGAGCCGCACCTACATCGACGTGCCGCTGCGGACCGGCTAGGCATGTACAAACATCCCTAGTTTTCCGGCCTCGGGCCCGGGCGTCAGTTGACGACCGGGCCGGGGTTGGGATTGGTCCAGATGGCGTAGTCGATGTCCTGGCCGGGCCCGAGGTTGCTGTTGGCAGCGTTGCTGTCACCGGCCTGGCCGGTGGGAGGCTGGGTGTCACCGCCCCTGGCCTCATCGGAGTTGCCGTTGCCGCCGGTCTGGGTGTCACCGCCCCTGGCCTCATCAGAGTTACCGTTGCCGCCGGTCTGGGTGTCACCGCCCCTGGCCTCATCAGAGTTACCGTTGCCACCGGTCTGGGTGTCACCGCCCCTGGCCTCATCAGAGTTACCGTTGCCACCATTGACCGTCTTGTCGGTGATGATGGGGCCAGGGCGCGCGTGTCCGGTTCGACTCTCGGCGACCACGAGGGGGCCCATGCTCACCTCATCGGAGTTGGGCTCACCATCCATCCCCGGTGCCACGACACCGCCGCTGGAGGCAGGGGGTTCGCCGATCTTTTGGTGGTCCCTGTGCTTGCTGTAGGCATTGAGGATGCTGGAGCCAGGGCCGTCGGTGTCGGTAGTGACGCCGGTGGCGGTGGCGGTAGTGGCGGCGAAGGCGGAGGTAGTGGTGAGGGAGATGCCGCCAGTTGCGAGTGTGGTGACGATCAGCAGGGGGGCGAGGCGTCGGGTGTTGATGATGGCCATGAGAAGGGTTCCTTAGGGCTGGGAGTGGGGTTCGGATGAGGCAGTCGGTGCGTCCGCGTTCGTGCCGCCGTCCGTGTCACCATTACGCCCTGTGCCCGGGGCGGGGGTCATGGCCCGGGAAGTCGGGGCTTGACAGTGCAGCCTGGGTCCGACGTCCTCTGTGACCGGCTTCTTCCCGCCCCCCATCGCACGCGGGGCCGCCTTCACTGCGCACCTGCGGAACGCGCTGCATACCACCGCTGCCCCATCCGTTGACCCGGGCTTCGGGGATGACCTGCTGGCGGCGACTGGCGGCCTGGAACGAGGTCGGCGTCTGGGACCAGCTGCACGTGCTGGTACTGGAGAAGCTGCGGTCGAAGAACCAGCTGGACTGGTCCCGGACGGTGATCGACGCACGTCCGCACGGCCTGCCAGGGCCAAAAAGCGGGCCCAGCCCGGTCGACCGAGCACGTCCGAGCAGTAAGCACCACGTCATCGTCGACGGACAGGGCATCCCGCTCGCGGTGTCGCTGACCGGCGGCAACCGCAATGACGTCACCCAGCTCCTGCCCCTGCTCGACAAGATCCCGGCCATCGCGGGCCGGGTCGGCAGACCGCGCCGACGACCCGACGCACTGCCGGCCGACCGCCGCTACGACCACGACAAATACCGTCGCCTGCTCTGGCAACGCGGGATCCGCCGCGTGATCGCGAAGCGGGGCGAGCCCCACGACACCGGCCCGGGCACCTTCCGCTACGTCGTCTAGCGCACGATCGCCTGGCTCCACGGCTTCCGCCGCCTGCGCATCCGCAGGGAACGACGCGACGGCCTCCGCGAAGCCTTCCTCGGACTCGCCGTCTGCCTGATCATTCACCGCCACGTCCAACGGTTTTGCTAGGGACAGTTACGGTGCGACCACGCGGTGCGAGGGCTGGTGCCCACTCCCAGGCTGCGGCCATCACCGAGATCCAGACTGCGAGAGAGGCCAAGGCCGCCGTCCTATGAGAATAGGGAGCTTCTCGGGCCGCTCAGCCGGTGGCGGACAGGAGAGGCACACCGCGCGCCAAAACGCATGACCCGGTAAGTTGACAAGCGATAGGCGCATCACTCCGTGACGCCTCTGCGCGTCCGTCGCGCGCCGCCTCCTCCCGAGTCGACCAACACGGCGATTCCTCACAGCAGGCGCAACACCCTGACCTCGCCACACCGCGTCTTCCATCAACAGCGTCCACCCATGAGGCAGTGCATTGGGCCCGAGTTGTGTGCGTGTCGTTCCACATGGACGCCCATGCAGAGAACGACCGGCGAGTCGGAGCCAACAGACAGCAAGTCGGTGGGCTTCTAGTCGAATGGGTATGCAGACTGCGGATTAGCGAAAAGCATCGATTTTGCGACGCCACACTTCACAATGCGAGAAATTCGTAATCGGTGACAGAGGAAGGAAACACTCATGGGTCTGAAACTCGAAGTCGTCATACTGTCCGTATCCGACGTGGATCGAGCAAAGCAATTCTACGAGAAAGTGGGGTTCCGATTGGACATCGATGTTTCCGCAGGTGAGGATTTCCGAGGCGTACAGTTCACGCCACCGGACTCCGAGTGCTCGATCATTTTCGGCAAAGGCATGACATCCGCAGCGCCGGGCTCGCTTCAGGGCCTCTACCTCGTCGTCGCCGACATCGAAGCGTCCCGTGCGGATCTCGTCGGCCGCGGCATCGAAGTGGGCGAGGTGTTCCACGACGCCGGAGGACTGTTCTTCCACGGTCACGACACCACGGGGGTCGTCCACGACATCGAGGGCAGCGGCCGGCTGGCAGGCCCCCACCCCGACCGTGCCGACTACGGCTCCTACGCCACCTTCAGCGACCCGGACGGCAATGTATGGGTCCTTCAGGAGGTCAGACAGCGAGCCCCTGGCCGCTGACACCACATCAGACGGTCAGGTGTCAATGGGTGCTTGGTCCTCAAAGGCGATGGTTGCCACGGGATCTCGAGTCCGGCTGCGAACCGTGCACGAATGATGGGCCAGCTCGCCGGATCCGGCGGGGCGGCCCGTCGGGGCAGGCTGCCGCAGGCCCATGTCAACTGCGGACAGCGCGAGTTGAGGCCCCACGGGCATCGAGAAGGTGACGGAACTCAGCCCGCGTTTCCGCACCATCCTCGGCAAGATGCCCGCTCGTCGACGAAATGAGAGAATGCCCAGACAGGCACTGATCCAGCTATTCGCAACTACCCGCCGGGAAACGCCGATGACTGGTGGCTAGTGATCGGTCAGCCATCCCGCCTCCTTCGGAGTGGGTCATCATGAGCAGTCAGAGTCAGAAGGTCGCGGTCATCACCGGTGCTTCGCAGGGCATCGGAGCGGGGCTCGTCACCGCGTATCGCGAACTCGGCTACGCCGTCGTCGCCACCTCGCGCACCATCGCCGAGTCGCAGGATGCGGACGTCCTCACCGTCCAGGGTGACATCGCCAATCGTGCCACAGCTGAGCGCGTCATCACCGCAGGCGCCGAGCGGTTCGGCCGCATTGACACCCTGGTCAACAACGCCGGGATCTACATCGGGAACGCGTTCACCGACTACACCGAGGACGAGTACAACGCCATGGTGGCCGTGAACCTGACCGGCTTCTTCCGGATCACCCAGCTCGCGATCCAACAGATGCTGGCCCAGGGCGGTGGTCACGTCGTGCAAATCACCAGCACCCTGGCCGAATATGCGAACTCAAACGCGCTCTCCGTGCTCGCCTCCCTGACCAAGGGTGGCCTGCAGTCCGCCACCAAGGCGCTCGCCATCGAGTACGCGACCCGCGGCATCCGTAGCAACGCCCTGGCTCTGGGCACCGTCAAGACACCGATGACCGAGGGCTACTACGAGACGCTCGCCAGCCTGCACCCGGTCGGCCGCATGGGCGAGGTGAGAGACGTCGTCGACGCGGTGATCTACCTCGAGAACGCCCCGTTCGTCACCGGCGAGATCCTCCACGTCGACGGTGGCCAGAGCGCCGGCCATTGAGCTGAACGGACCCACCCGCCGGAAGGCGCTCGCTCACATCATCATTCGGGACACGGTCCTGTTGACTCACCAGGCATAGGACGAGAGCACACCGTCCACGGCCGTCCGGGCGCTTCGACCGGAAGGCAACTGCGTGGCGGCCCGCAACGGTAGCGGGTCAGCCAGGACATCGGCCTCTCGATCACCCACCGGCGCCGCCCGAGCCGTTGCGATGACTCGACGCCCTTGCGGGCGACGCGGACACCTACCGGATGCCGTCGCGGAACGGGTCGTCTGTCAGGGCCAGGCGGGCGGTGAGGCGTTTGCCGACCGGCTCCCGCATGGCTTCGAAACCCTGGCAGAGAGCCATGACGATCTCCAGGCCGTGCTGACCCACCCGCCCCGCGTCGGCGGCGCGCGCTACCGGCAGGACCGGGTCGGAGTCCCAGACCTGGACCTCCACCAGGTCCCCGGTGATCCGCAGGTCCAGCAGGATCGGGCCGGCGGCGTACTTCTGCGCGTTGGTGACCAGCTCGCTCACCACCAGCTGCGTCACCTCCACCGCGCGCTCGGAAACGGCGATCTCGTGCTCGGCGCGCATACGGTTCAGGAAGCCGGCGGCCAGGTGGCGGGCCTCGGCGATGCAGGCGCCCTGCCCGTCCAGAGCCGCCGCGGCGCCCAGAGGGGCCTC
Organism: Streptomyces sp. NPDC015139; assembly: GCF_043079785.1. Classification (NCBI taxonomy): domain Bacteria; kingdom Bacillati; phylum Actinomycetota; class Actinomycetes; order Kitasatosporales; family Streptomycetaceae; genus Streptomyces; species Streptomyces sp. NPDC015139. The sequence continues at coordinate 107,212 of NZ_JBIBUW010000022.1, forward strand.
ATGTGAGTGGGGCGTCATGCTCTCCTCGCCCAACAAGACTCGTTCCATCCGTTGCCGCCTCTACTGCCGTGTATATCCACGCACGGATACCCGTGATCGGCTCGGGCAATCCAGCCGTGAAACGTACTGTTGCGTATGCCACACAGCAGCATCCTCTCGTACTATGCCGGGCGTCGCTTCGGGCAAAATGCCAGGTCGTAGTGTTGTCGAGAATGCTGAGGACTTTGTCGTGGAGACCGAGAACGTGTACCAGCCGGAACCGCTGACGGTCACCTCCACCACGGCCGACGGCACCACCGTCGTGGCCGTGTCCGGCGAGATCGACCACAACAGCGCCGGCCCCCTGATCCAGGCCTTGGACCTCGGCGAACTCGGCTCGCCGCCCCGCGTAGTCATCGACATGCGAGACGTGACCTTCATGGACTCCAGCGGCATCAACGTCCTGCTCACCGCCCACCGCGACCTCACTCCCGCAGGCTGGCTGCGCCTGGCCGGCGCGCAGAACTCCGTCATGCGCACCCTGGAGCTCGTCGGCGTCGACAGCGTCATCCCTTGCTACCCCAGCCTCACCGACGCCCTCACCGCCTGACACAACCGGCGGGCGCGGTGCCGCGTCAGCGAAAGCCGACTCAGAGCCGCTTGCAGCAACTACGGGCGTGGCGCGGGTGTTCCGTCTCCCCAGGGGCGGGCAGGAAGTAGCCGCCGAAAACCGGTCCACCGCCTGAGAACCCCCGCGGCGCTTCCTGATCCGCCTCCACCAGCTCAACCCGACACCGGATTCACCGTGCTGCGCTGCGCACGGCCTCCCAGCTCTCCCACACCAAACTGCACAGGGTCGCCGAAGCTGTCATCACCTGGGCGCAGACCCACCAGCCACGACCTGCACCGATCAGGAAGCGATCGTCGAAGCCCTGTGCCTGGGCATAAGCACGGACACCCCTACAGCTGATCACGGATCCGGAGAGCGGCAACCGCGCCCCTCACGCGCCCGCGGCGGCACGGTCTCGCTGGCATGCCCCCGCGACCGACCACCTGTCCCCCGCCGGCCAGGTAACCCCAAACGGCCGGCGGCCGCCGTGCCGACCGCGCTCTACTGCACGGAGGTCATGATGAACCCACTGCGCGGTGCTGTGGGGATGCCAGGGGGATGCTGAGGTCCTGGTCGGGGACGTCGTAGCGCAGTGTGGCCAGGCGGGGGGCGAGGGTTTCGAGGACGGTCAGGGTGACGTCCTCGCCGTGGCAGCGGTGGTGGGCCGCGGGGTCGCCCCCTCCTTGCGGCACCAGGGTGTCGCGGTCGGGCTCGCGGTCCAGGAAGCGGGTGGGGTCGAAGGTGTACGGGTCGGGCCATAGACGCGGGTCGTGGTTTTGTCCGTACAGGTCGAGCAGGACCATGCTGCCCGCGGGGATGTCCCGACCGTCCCAGTGCAGATCAGTTGCGGCGAGGCCGCCGACGAACGGCGCGAACGGGTAGAACCGGCGGACCTCGTGGGCGAAGGCGCGAGCGTAGGAGGCGTCACCGTCGGCGAGCTGTTTGCGGTGTTCGGGCCACCGGTGGAGGGCGTGCGCGGCGAAGGTCAGGAACCAGGTGACCGCCACGGTCGGGCGGATGACGTTCAGAACCTCGACTGCTGCTGTATGAGGATCGAGGAGGTGGCCAGAGGCGTCTCGGTGGGCCGCCACCGTCTGCAGCACCGATCCGTCGGGGGCCGTATGCGTTCCGCGGCGGGTTGCCTCGATGAGCTCGGCGATCCGGGCTTCCTGACGGCTGCGGGCACGACGAGCCCGCATGTGGCGGGGTCCGGCCGAGGTACTGAACCAGGGAGCAGGGACGGGACACGGTGGCGCGGAGCTCGGACCGGAAAGCAGGGCGGACCGACTGTCACGTGGCACACAGTCAAGGAGCAGAAGGCTCGTGCGTGGACTTGAGCTGGGCGGGGTGCGGGACAGGCTTGTCGGACCAGCCTGAACCGGGCGCCGAAGCGGCGGGGGCTGTCTCGGCAGTGGGCATGGCCGCGAGACGTGCCTGACCGGCCCCACACGCGCGTGCGGGGCCGGGGCGGCGTGCCCTTGTCGCGGGCCGCGCTGGCAACTTCCGAGGGTCGTCAGAACGGCGGTTCGTCGCTGTAGCCGTCTACCCATCCGGGGTCCGGCTTGTCAGAAGTCAGGGGCGGCCGGTCGGCGGCGCGGCGATCCGCGCTGAGCCGGTGGCGCAGTCGGTCGAGGGAGCGGCGCGGCCAGAGGGGCAGGTGCTCGAACAGGGGGCGGTAGGCGGGGCGTGTCGGGCAACGGACGGCGGGGGCGGCGGCGCCGTCGGGGGTGGTGCGCTCCCACCACGGGAGGTACCCACTGCCGTGGCACCGCGGCAGCACCTGCCGCTGCGAACCGAGTACTTGGGGCCGCGCGACAAGGACAGGGTGCTGATGCCGGGGGTGTAGAGCAGTTCGAAGTACCCGTAGCGCCAGGCCCACTGGGCGGGTTGGGTGGGGTCGTCGTAGGGGTGAGCGGGTTTGGCGAACAGCACGAGCGTCTCCTGCGCTGAGGGATGGGCGAGCCTCGGTGGTCGGGTGCCCCGGTTGGGATTTGGCCCGACCATGGAGCACGGCAGGCTAAGCGGTGTAAGGCGCAATACGTCTCAAGAGCTTTCGAGTCGTGGCAACCCGCTGCGACAAGATGGCGTATGTCTTCTACGGCACGGTCACCGTCGCCGCGATCCGGCTCTGGCTTCGCCCGTAGGGAGCAGCCAGAGCGCTCGGATACGTCGTGGCTTACTGCATGACCGGACGGTTGGCGGAGGTGTACTCGTCTGCAACGTTGAAGACGCTGGCGCAGCCCGGACATTCCGCGTTACCGAACAGGTACGCAATTCCGTCAGCGAGCGCCTCCTGCCCATCGCGGGCAGCCGTCCCATGCATCCACCTCCCGGTTCCGGTGAGTTCCTCGGCGGCCACCGGCCGCAGGTCCCGTCGCTCCACATCACCCAGGTCCCAGTTCCGGATCGCGGAGTACCGCCCGTAGTCGCCAATGGCGATCGTGACCTCTACGCCACAATGAGGACAGGCCAGCGGATAGAAGTCATCCTTGAAGTCGCCCAGGACCGCCGCCCAGTGGTATTCCTCCTCGACCGAGAGCAGGGCCCGAAAGGACACGAGATAGTCCGCCGGCCACGACCGAAGGTGCCGTTCCAGCACCTTGCGGAACTCTGCGATGGCGCCAGCGCAGTCCGCCAGCAGATCGTCGCAGCCATGGTGCCCTGCCGCACGTTCCAGGATCTCCCCCGCCAGGCCCCGCGCTTCCGCGCTGCGCGGCGCGAGGTGTACCAAACGCGGCAGGGCAGCGAAACTAGCCGGGGATACCAGGTCATGCTCAAGGACGAGCCGCCATCCCAGTTCCTTCCAAGCGTCTGCGTCGTCATCGCGCTCGACCCGCTCCAAGAGATCCGGAACACGATCAACCTCGAACCAGCAGTCACGCATCTGTGCCCAGTCCACCACCCCGGCATTGAACCCTCCCGAGGCAGCCCGGGGCGAGTCCGCACTGGCAGCTCAGTCGCGATGGCACCTCCAAGTGACCCGTCGGACATGCCCTAGTCAGGCAAGCAGCGGGCTTGGGGCCGGCGCTCGTTGCTCCGCGCGCGGGCGCCCCCCTGGCGTGCTCGGTCCGGCATCCGAAGGCGCCAGGCGGTCGCCGGGGCGCGGACCTTCGGGTCTCGGCGCAGTTGTGAAGTCGACCCGCTCGCATAGGACGCGTCGGCGGGTGAGCGCAGGTTGAGGCTTTCGGCGGCCTCTCGTACCGTGACAGTGGAGAAATTGAGTTCAGCTGGACGCTGTCGACGTTTCAACGACTCGCAAGATGGTGCGTCATGACCATGTGGGCTGACTTGGGCTTCACTCAAAGCCCCTATGACACCAAATCTCTCCCACCGACGGCAATCGGGGAAAGGCTGCTGGTCGGGCGGGAGAGACACATTCGGCGCCTGGTCAACCGACTTTCCTCAACATCGAGCCACGTGACGATCGAAGGAGATGCCGGGGTCGGCAAGACCAGTCTGATAACCATCGCCAATTACCGAATGAAGAGGAATAGTGACAAGGCCAGACTGCCCTTGCTACTCCCCGTCGACAAAACTTTTCAGATCACTACTCAGGAAAACGTGAAGCTGCTTGAGGCATCGGTTTATCGCGCCATCGCGGAAACATTCATCCGATATCGGGACGACCTGCGAGGATGGGGCTACACCACGCCGAAGGTAGCAGACATCAATAAGTGGATGAACTCCCCCATAATCAAGTCGATGTCCGCGGGAGCCTCCATCGCAGGAGTTAGCCTGTCGGCCGCCAGGAGCAGCTCCGTGAACGCTTCGAGTGCGTTCGCAGAATCTGGCCTCGCCAACACGGTTCGGGCATGGCTAAGTAAGTGCTTCAACCCTCCGGGCTGCGGCTATTTCGTCTGCGTTCTGGACAACCTGGAACTTCTGGTCACCTCGGCCTCGGCCCGGCAGGCACTCGAGGAAATCCGCGACACTGTCCTCGCCGAACCTGGCCTGCGGTGGGTGATCTGCGGGGCAAGAGGGGTGGTGCGCACGGCGGCGGCATCGCCCCGACTTCAAGGCCGCCTGTGTCATCCCCTAGCGGTTGAAGCCCTGCCCATGGACGATGCGATCAGTGCGCTTGAGGCTCGAATCGACGAGTTCTCGACCGGCGGCGTGCCTCCGGTCGGGGTCACAGGATTCCAGTACCTGTACGAGGTTCTGAGATGCAACCTCAGAAACACGCTCCAGAAGTGCGAGGATTTCAGCTTCTGGCTGCATGACGAAGGGCTCTTGGAGGGAGACGAAACGGAAAATGTCAATAAGCTGGAATATTGGCTGACGCTCCTCTCGGACGAATATTCAAACAACCCGGGCGTCTCTTCAACCGGCTGGAGACTCCTGGACGACATGATTGACAACGAAGGGCTCTGCGATTTCGAGGACCACAACCTTTTCGGATTTTCCAGCCCTGCGGAAATCAAGCGGTTCGCGGTCGAACTCGAGCGCCAGAACCTGGTCGAGATGGCCCCCGGCGACGCGGGAACGGACTCAGCCTTTGTCGCCCCGAACGGATGGCTCGCCCGATTCGCCAGGTCGGGGACCGTGATCCCGCGCGGCTGATCAGCGGAACGCCCCCGTCGCGTCCTTGGCACGGGGTGCCGGGCGCAGCACCTCCGTACCCCGCCCACTGAAACCGGCCTGCATTCTGGCGCAATGCGCACGGGAGAGAGCGGGTCGCCGCTGGGGAGACTCCAGCCATGCCCCGTCGGGGGCGTCACCTGACTATCGCGGCCACCTCGCCCTGGTGCCTCGGCGACGGACGCCGGATCACCGGCTGGCACCGCCCATCGCTAGGGGGCGGTGGCGGCCAATGCAATTACTGTTGAACCGGCAGGCCCTTGGTCGCTCGGGCAGTGTCCAGACTCGCTCAGTTGCGCATCAGCGCGTCATGGACCGGATTGCCGTGTGCGTCGTCCGCTTCGTCGATGTCCTCGGCCTGGTCGACCAGCCACTGGTTGTTCTCCCGTACGACGCGCAGTGCGCTGCGGACTGTCGTGGTGTTGTCGCTCTGCACCACCTTGAACTGGATCAGCACTCCGGTCCCAGCCGGGTGTTCGCCGGTCGCGGGCACGGACACCGAGCTGCCGGCGGTGACGGTCCCCGTCTCCGTCCTATCGGGTCCGCTGTCGCTGGGTGTCTGCTTCGGCGGGACGGTCGAGCCGTCCGCCCGCTTCAACGGGGGGAAGGCGTCGCTTTCGGTCGGTGACGGTGAAGGGGCGTCGGGCGCTGCGTTATCAGTGACGCACTCATGGACGCTGCCATGGCGGAACTGCTCGGTCCTCATCTGGCAAGCCCGCTGCCAGTCGTCGTCGTTGACCGCCTCCTGATACCTCTTGGCAGCTTGGACAGCTGAGGCTGTTGGGTCTGCGCCACTTGCTCCCTTGCTTGTCCCCGTCTCCTTCTTTGCCTCGGCGTGCGAGGAACAGCCTGCGATCAGAACTGCCGTCAATCCCGCGACGACTACCCTGACGGCGTATCTCATGTGATCCCCCTTTGTGTTACGAATCCGCAGTTGCTTGATCCTATTCACGAGGGCGTCCGGGCTCGGAGCGGGTTACTCGCTGCGCTCAGCGGGGCTGGGTGACTGCCTCCGGACGGTTCGGTGGTGTACCGCCGCGATGATCATGTAGACGGCGGCGACCAGCACCACGAGGTAGGCGACGACGTAGGCGTGGGCCATGCTGTAGAACCGGGCGCTGGGTAGCAGGACCGCGGCGGCAACCAGGTACCGGAGGGTCGATGGCTTGCGGCGGTCGAGGAGGACCATGAGGACGGCGGCCGAGGCCAGGAGTATGAGAGCGCTGACGGCCAGCAGGGTGTCGGACATGACGATTTCTTGCGATGAGGCGGGCACTGTGCCGCTGTGTGAAGTCCTCCGCCTGCGATGACCGGGGCGTGAGGAGTGCTGTCGGTGCCGACGGTGGCGGGTGGCTGGGTTAGACGCGCAAGCCGGGCCCTGCTCCGCCCTGGCGCACGGCCATGCGGAGGGCCGCGCGCCCTCGAGACGGAGAGTCGGGTTGCGGTACCTGTGCTGCTGGGCTGTCTGGGCTAGACGCGACGGCCTGCGGCATCTCAGGGGGGGTGGACGGGGGTTCGGCCGGCAGGGTCATAGCGCTTGCAGTCGCGGGCGTGACGCCTGGCGTAGCGTTGCTGAGACGCAGAGGGGCCCCGCCCTCAAGGGAGTGGCCCCGACATGGGTTAACTGGATCAGGCGATGAGGTGTCAGCCTTGATAGTGGGCGCCGGGCGGCAAGTCCCAGCTCGGGAAGAGACCGCTGGCCACCGGTCGGGGGGGGCACCAGGCAGCCCGGGCGCGGGCACCGTCACTACGGGGGCGAGGGGTTTCACGGCGGTCATGAACGGCCGTGCTTGGGTTATGTCCATACGGGCGTGCGGCAGGGTGATCGTGATGGGGTGGGCGGTGGTGTCGCCCGGACGCTCATAGGCGGGGCGAGTTCTCCGGCTTGCGCTCCTGCTGTCAACGCTTCCTGAATTTTGACCCCTCCCGGACCTCTGAAAATTGACCCCTCGGGGTTGGATCAGTCCTGGTTTGCGCGGTTCTCTTTCGCGA
>NZ_JBIBUW010000023.1:0-110564 GCF_043079785.1 Streptomyces sp. NPDC015139
GGATCCAGGTCAGGAGCAGGTCGAGGGCGAGGAGGACGCAGATGCCCGCGTCGATGCCGATCGGGAACACATACGAGAAGTTCCCGAAGCCCTTCTTGATGGCCAGCTCACGGACGGCCGCGTACGAACCGGCGAAGCCGATACCGGCGATGATCAACGCACCGGACACGACAACGCCGATGAGAACGCGGTGCATCCGAGTCAGCTGTGGCGCTGCCACTCGTACTCCCCTCCCATTGCGTGTTGTTGCGCGCAACAGAGTGGCACACGTGTGCGGCGAACGTGGTGCCGGTCAGCCCTTACGGGCCCGCCGCTCAGTTCTTCGCGGCGGACGACTTGGACGCGGACGCGCCGGCGGACGGCGCCTTGGACGCGGACTTCGACGGCGAAGCCGACGCGGACTTCGACGCGGCCCTGGAGGGGGACGCCGAGCCCTTCGAGTCCGAACTCTGCCCGGAACCTTCACCGTTGGCCTTCGAGACGGACGCGACCGCCTCCCTGAGCGCCTTCTCCGCGGCCTTCGTCAGGTCGCCGGCGGCCGGGGTCTTCTCACCGGCGAGACCGGCGCCGTTGTAGTCGAGGGTGACGACGACGTTCTCGACGCGGGCCACGACCGTCTGCTGCTTGAAGAGGCCTTCCTTCTTCTTCAGGTCGTAGCGCACCGTCGTCGCCTCCGCGCCCGTACCGGACAGGGGAGTGGCCTTGACGTCCTTCGCGCCGTCCACGCCCTGGGCGTCCCGGAGCTGCCGGCTGTAGTACGTGTGCGCCTGCGCGTCGCCGGAGCCCCGGGCGGTGTCGGAGTCGAAACGGAGCAGGGAGACGTTCAGCCAGCGGAACTGGGAGCCCTTGACGCCGTTGTTGTCCAGGCTGTTCCAGGCGCAGGAGGCCCGGGTCGACGGGTCGTCCGAATTGCCCTTCTTGGCGGAGTCCGAGCCCTTCGGCACCAGATCGCCCAGGGTCTTCTTCGTCAGCACCGCGCACGCGTCCGGAAGCTTCTTGTAGGCCGCGGCCTGCACCGTCGGGGAGGCACTGGCGGACGGCTTCCCGGAGCCGCCCGCGGACTGCTGGGCGGACGCCTCGTCACCGCCCTTGGCCTTGGAGTCGCCCGAGTCCGAGGAGCAGGCGGCGGTGATCAGAACCGCGGGGACGGCTGCCGCGCAGACAAGAGCACGGCGAAGGCGCTTGGCTCGCTGGTCAGTCTGGACACGGACGTCTCGCTGGGCTGCTCGCTGCATGGTTCCTTCACTCGTGACGCTCGGTGTTCGTGCGGGTTCCTGCGGGGCCCCACGGTACGCGGTGAAGGAGCTGTGCGGTTTGCGTTCGACTGCTTCGCGGACGGGCCGGGGTGGGTCCGCGAAGGCCGTCAACCGCCCAGTTCGTCGTCCAGTTGGGAGGCCAGCTCAAGGGCTCTGTCCTGCATTTCCTTGCTCTCGGGGACCGTTCCGGTGGCGGTCGGCTGCTCCTCGTACTGGATGGTGACGACGACGTTGGACGTGCGGAACACCACAGTCACCGTCCGCTGTCCGGCCGTCGAGCCGGACGGCTTGAGCCGGTCGTCGAGATACCCCTGATCGCCGAGATCGGTCAGGACGCGCGGCTGCAGGTCGTCCGGCGGGGCGCCCGCGGCGGACCCGGAGGCCCCGGACGCCGGGGTGGAGGGGGAGTCCGACGGGCTCGCCCCGCCACTGTGGGAGGCCGTGGGGGTCGGGGTGCCGGCCGGGGACTGCGTCGTCGCCGAGCCGCTGCTCTGCTCGGGCAGGTCGGCGGCCGTCTCCTTGTCCTGGTACAGCGTCTTCGCCTGGTCCGCGTCGCTGACCGAGTTGTCGTACGACACCACCCGCTCGAAGTCGACCGACAGACGGTCGGTGGCGTCGGCCGACTCCACCTTCCAGCCGCACCCGACCTTGCGGTTGGTGTCGTAGGTGAGCGTGGCCTGGCCCTGGTAGGCCTTGTCGCGCTGGGAGGGGTCGGTGATCTGCTTGATGCCGGGCAGCAGCGAGTCGAGGCCGTCGTGGTCGATCGCGCCGCAGGGCTCGGGCAGGCTGCGGTACTTGCCCGGCTGGGCCGTGACCGTCGCCGTGCCGGCGTCGCCCGGGTTGGCGTCGTCCGTCGGGCTCTCGTCCCCGGATCCGCTCGTGCAGCCGGCCAGCAGCACCGCGAGAAGAGCGGCGGTGCCGGGTAGGTACGCCTTGCGCTGCACGGTCGGGCTCCTCTCGACGGTGTGCGACACGGCGATGGCCGGTCGCTCGGTGCTCAGTGTCCCCGCTGGTTATTCGCTTGCCGCGGCGGGGCGCCCCCTGGAGACAATGTGTATCGCACGCACCGCGGTGGACGCCGGTCCCCTGTCCCTTTCCTGGACCTTGGCGCCGCTTTTGCGTTTTGTTGCTTATAAGCCTTTCGTTGTCTTTGTCGGGGGAATGAGGAACGTATGTCGTACGTGGAGATGCCGGGCGCGAAGGTCCCGATCCGGATGTGGACGGACCCCGCGACGGTCGAGGACGTGGCCCTGCGCCAGCTCCAGAACGTGGCGACCCTGCCGTGGATCAAGGGTCTGGCCGTGATGCCGGACGTCCACTACGGCAAGGGCGCGACGGTCGGGTCGGTCATCGCGATGCAGGGTGCCGTGTGCCCGGCCGCGGTGGGTGTGGACATCGGCTGCGGGATGTCGGCGGTGCGGACGTCGCTGACGGCGAACGACCTGCCGGGCGACCTGTCCCGGCTGCGGTCGAAGATCGAGCAGGCGATTCCGGTGGGGCGGGGGATGCATGAGGATCCCACCGACCCCGGGCAGTTCCACGGGCTGGCGACCGCCGGGTGGGACGACTTCTGGAAGCGGTTCGACGGGATCGCCGATGCGGTCAAGTTCCGTCAGGAACGTGCCACGAAGCAGATGGGAACGCTCGGGTCGGGCAATCACTTCGTTGAGGTGTGCACCGACACGGACGGCGCCGTGTGGCTGATGCTCCACTCCGGCTCCCGGAACATCGGCAAGGAACTCGCCGAGCACCACATCGGCGTGGCCCAGAAGCTCCCGCACAACCAGGGCCTGGTCGACCGGGACCTCGCCGTCTTCGTCGCGGACACCCCGCAGATGGCGGCCTACCGCAACGACCTGTTCTGGGCGCAGGAGTACGCCAAGTACAACCGCACGCTCATGATGGCGCTCCTGAAGGACGTCGTCCGCAAGGAGTTCAAGAAGGCGAAGCCCACCTTCGAGCCGGAGATCTCCTGCCACCACAACTACGTGGCGGAGGAGCGGTACGAGGGCATGGACCTGCTCGTGACCCGCAAGGGCGCGATCCGGGCCGGCTCCGGGGACTACGGGATCATCCCGGGCTCGATGGGCACCGGTTCGTACATCGTGAAGGGCCTCGGGAACGAGCGGTCCTTCAACTCGGCCTCGCACGGCGCCGGTCGGCGGATGAGCCGCAACGCGGCCAAGCGGCGCTTCTCGACGAAGGACCTGGAGGACCAGACCCGGGGCGTGGAGTGCCGCAAGGACTCCGGCGTCGTGGACGAGATCCCGGGCGCGTACAAGTCCATCGACCAGGTGATCGACCAGCAGCGGGACCTGGTCGAGGTGGTGGCCAAGCTGAAGCAGGTCGTCTGCGTCAAGGGCTGACGGAGTAGGCCCACGAGGAAGGCCCCCGGCCGGTGCCGGGGGCCTTCCTCGTGCGGTCGGAGCTCACTTCGCGTGGCGCACGGCGTAGATCATGACGAAGGCGATGAAGTGGATGCCGAACAAGAAGTAGGCGAGGAAGTACCAGACCTGGCGTTCGTCCTTCGTCTCCTGGGCCAGGCGGCGCTTCTCGAAGGAGTCCTCGTCCGCCATCACCGCTCCCGGTGGACCTTGGTGTTGGAGGCCTGGGCGCGCGGGCGCAGGACCAGGAGGTCGACGTTGACGTGGCTGGGGCGGGTGACCGCCCAGGTGATCGTCTCGGCGACGTCGTCCGCGCTGAGGGGCTCGGCGACGCCCTCGTACACCTTCGCCGCCTTCTCCTCGTCGCCGCCGAAGCGGGTGAGGGCGAACTCGTCGGTCCGGACCATGCCGGGGGCGATCTCGATGACCCGGACCGGCCGGCCGACGATCTCCAGGCGGAGGGTCTCGGCGAGGACGTGGGCGCCGTGCTTGGCGGCCACGTAGCCGCCGCCGCCCTCGTAGGTGCCGTGGCCGGCGGTGGAGGAGACCACGACGACCACGCCGTCGCCGCTCGCGTCCAGCTTGGGGAGCAGGGCCTGGGTGACGTTCAGGGTGCCGAGGACGTTGGTCTCGTACATCGTGCGCCAGTCGGCCGGGTCGCCGGTGGCCACCGGGTCCGCGCCGAGCGCGCCGCCCGCGTTGTTGACCAGGACGCCGATCGTCTTGAAGGCGCCGGCGAACTCGTCCACGGCCGCGCGGTCCGTGACGTCCAGCTGGTAGGCGACCGCCGAGTGCCCGGCCCGGGTCAGCTCCTCGGCGAGGGCCTCGATGCGGTCCTTGCGGCGGGCGGTGAGTACGACGCGGTAGCCGGCCTCGGCGAGCTGCCGGGCCGTGGCGGCACCGATGCCGCTGCTCGCACCGGTGACGACGGCGATGCGGGAGGCGGCGGACGGGGCGGCGGTGGCCATGAGCTGCTCCTGGGGGAGAGGAATCGGCGTCGGTGGTCGGCGCTTTCGTCCAGCCTAGGCGAGCCTCACCCGCTGTTCCTCGGCGCCCACATGATCACGGCCATGCCGGCGAGGCAGATCAGCGCACCGGTGATGTCCCAGCGGTCGGGGCGGAAGCCGTCGGCGACCACGCCCCACAGGATCGAGCCGGCCACGAAGATCCCGCCGTACGCGGCGAGGATCCGGCCGAAGTGGGCGTCCGGCTGGAAGGTGGCGACGAAGCCGTACGCGCCCAGGGACAGCACGCCCCCGGCGATCCACAGCCAGCCGCGGTGCTCGCGCACGCCCTGCCAGACCAGCCAGGCGCCGCCGATCTCGAACAGCGCGGCGACGACGAACAGGGCGGCGGAGCGGAGGATCGGCATGCGGGCAGCTTCGCACGCGGGGGGCGTGTCACCTGTTGGAGGGCGCCTGGTGTGCCGCGCGCGTGGCATACATCCGTACGGCGGCCGGGAGCGGCGGCGTGCGGTGGTGAGGAGTGGTGAGGCATGCGGATGCGGACGTGGGTGGCGGCCGGGGTGTGCGCGGGTGCCGTCCTGACGCAGGGGAACGCGGTGGCCGCTCCCGTGCCGGAGACCGACCTGTCCTTCCACGGGACGGTGGTGATGAACGGCGACCAGGTGGAGGTGCGGCTGACCCCGCGCAACGACGGGCCCGGGGCGATCACGGACGCCACCGTGCGACTGCGCTGGTCGGTGCCGCTGGTGGACCCGCAGTCGCTGCCTCCCCGTTGCCTGCGTGAGGACGAGCGGACGGTGCTGTGCGCGACCGGGGCGCTGGCCGCCGAGGCGACGGGGGAGCAGCTGCGCGTGCCGGTACGGCTGCGTGAGCTGCCGCCGGAGGTGGAGGTGCGGCTGGAGACCGCGTGGAGCGGGGACGTGGTGGACAAGGACCGGTCGAACGACAGCCTGGCGGTGCTCGTGCTGGCCACGGGGGACACGTACGCCTTCTGAGCCCGCGGGTCAGGCGGGGTTCTGCTCGTCGTAGCGTTCGCGGGCCGTGCGGACCTCGTCGAAGTGGGCCTCGGCCCAGTCCTTCACGGCGGTCAGCAGGGCGGCCAGGCCGGCGCCGAGCGGGGTGAGCTCGTAGTCGACGCGGACCGGCACGGACGGGGTGACCGAGCGGGTGACGATGCCGTCCCGCTCCAGGGCGCGCAGGGTCTGCGTGAGCATCTTGGGGCTGACGCCGGCGATCCTGCGGCCGAGGTCGCTGTAGCGCATGGGGCCGGCGGCGAGGGCGGCGACGACGAGGCCGACCCACTTGTCGCTGAGCCGGCCGAGCAGCTGGTTCGTGGGGCAGTCGCGCAGGAAGGCGTCGTAGTCGGCGCGGGCCTGCTCGCGCCGCTGGGCGGCGGTCATGGTCGCCATGGGGGCTCTCCTCCGGGTCACCAACGCACTCTCGGGTAACTACTTACCTATGGATAGTAGCTCTCCTACGGTTGGTGCTGCGGCCGGGAAATCGGCTGGAGTTCGGACAACTGGCTTTTTCCTGAGGAGAGTTGACATGCGTGCTGCTGTGGTGAGGACGTTCGGTGGCCCGGAGGCGGCGGAGATCGTCGAGGTCGCGGTGCCGGAGCCGGGGGCGGGCCAGGTGCGGATCAAGGTGGCGGCCGGTGCGGTGAACCCGGTGGACCTGGCGGTGCGCGCCGGTCTGTTCGGTGGCCCGGAGGCGGCGACAGGGCTCGGCTGGGACGTCGCCGGGACGGTGGACGCGGTGGGTGACGGCGCGGCCTGGCAGGTCGGCGACGAGGTGGTCGCGCTGGTGCCGGGGGTCGCCGATCCGCTCGGTGCGCACGCCGAGTACGCGGTGGTGGCCGCGGACGCGGTGGCCGGGGCTCCGGCCTCGGTGGACGCGGTGCACGCGGGCACCCTGCCGCTGAACGCGCTGACCGCCGCGCAGGCCCTGGACCTGCTGGATCTCGCGCCGGGGGCGTCGCTGCTGGTGACCGGCGCCGCGGGTGCGGTGGGCGGGTTCGCGGTGCAGCTGGCCGCGCGCCGGGGGATCACGGTGACCGGGCACGCCCGGCCGGGCGACGAGGAGCTGGTGCGTTCGTTCGGTGCCGCGCATTTCACCTCCGGGGGCGTCGAGCCGGCGAGTGCGGACGCGGTGCTGGACGCGGCGGTGCTCGGCGGGCCGGCGCTGGAGTGGGTGCGGGACGGGGGCGTGTACGTCGGCGTCCGCCCCGGCACCCAGCCCGCTCCGGTGCGCGGGGTGCGGACCGACGCCGTCCAGGTGCGCGCGGACGGCGCCCGGCTCGCGGAACTGGTCCGGCTGGTGGACGAGGGGGTGCTGACCCTGCGGGTGGCGGAGACCTACGCCCTGGCCGACACGGCCAAGGCCCACGCCCGCGTGGCCGAGGGCGGCCTGCGCGGCCGGGTGGTGCTGGTGCCCTGAGCCGACGAGGGCTCGGTTGGCGGAGGGCCGGTTCCCGGTGGGGCCCGGGGCGGTGACCGGGGAGGCGGGGCGCTGCCGCGCGGGCTCGGCCGGGGGCCTGCCGCGTGAGCTCTCGGTGAAGCGGGGCGAGGGGCCGGCTGCCTGAGGGGCCGGGTGCGGCCGGGCCCGGGAGTGCGGGTGGGCCGGCGGCTGGAGCGGCGGGGCCGGCTGTGAGGGGAGTGGGCGGGTGGCGCGGCGGTGGCGGGTGAGCGGCCGGCCGACAAGGGCCGGGTGCGGCCGGTCCTGTGGGGCGCGGGTGGGCCAGGGGGCGGAGGGCGCGCAGGGGGAGCGGTTCCCACTGGGCTGCCGGTGGGCGTGGGGACGGAATATCCGGGAGTGGGTGGTCGTTGGGCGGGATATAGTTGAAGCGTAAACAACTTGGAGGGTGAGCGACCATGCAGTTCGGGATCTTCACGGTCGGCGACGTCACGCCGGACCCGACCACCGGGCGTACGCCGACCGAGCGCGAGCGGATCAAGGCCATGGTCGCCATCGCGCTCAAGGCCGAGGAGGTCGGTCTGGACGTCTTCGCGACCGGTGAGCACCACAACCCGCCGTTCGTGCCGTCCTCGCCGACCACGATGCTCGGCTACATAGCGGCCCGGACGGAGCGGCTGATCCTGTCCACGTCCACCACGCTGATCACCACCAACGACCCGGTGAAGATCGCGGAGGACTACGCGATGCTCCAGCACCTGGCCGACGGGCGCGTCGACCTGATGATGGGCCGCGGCAACACCGGGCCGGTCTACCCCTGGTTCGGCAAGGACATCCGGGACGGCATCAACCTCGCCGTCGAGAACTACGCCCTGCTGCGCCGCCTCTGGAGCGAGGACGTCGTGGACTGGGAGGGCAAGTTCCGCACGCCGCTCCAGGGCTTCACCTCGACGCCCCGCCCGATGGACGACGTGGCGCCGTTCGTGTGGCACGGTTCCATCCGGTCCCCGGAGATCGCCGAGCAGGCCGCGTACTACGGCGACGGCTTCTTCCACAACAACATCTTCTGGCCCGCCGACCACACCAAGCGCATGGTCGAGTTCTACCGGAAGCGGTACGCCCACTACGGGCACGGAACGCCCGAGCAGGCGATCGTCGGCCTCGGCGGTCAGGTGTTCATGCGCAAGAACTCCCAGGACGCCGTGCGCGAGTTCCGCCCGTACTTCGACAACGCGCCGGTGTACGGCCACGGACCCTCGCTGGAGGACTTCACCGAGCAGACCCCGCTGACGGTCGGTTCGCCGCAGCAGGTGATCGAGCGGACCCTGTCCTTCCGCGAGTACGCCGGCGACTACCAGCGCCAGCTGTTCCTGATGGACCACGCGGGACTGCCGCTGAAGACCGTGCTGGAGCAGCTCGACATGCTCGGCGAGGAGATCGTGCCCGTGCTGCGCGAGGAGTTCGCGAAGGGGCGCCCGGCCGACGTGCCCGAGGCGCCGACCCACCAGTCCCTGCTCGCCGCGAAGGAGGCGACCGCCGTATGAAGCTCGTAGTCGTTTCGGCGGGACTGAGCGTCCCGTCCTCCACCCGGCTGCTGGCCGACCGGCTGGCCGCCGCGGTGGACCGGCGGACGCCGGTGCGGACCGAGGTCGTCGAGCTGCGTGACCTCGCCGTCGAGATCGCGCACAACCTCACCAACGGATTCGCCGGGAAGGCCCTCGCCGCCGCGCAGGACGCGGTGGCGGGTGCCGACGGGCTGATCGTCGTCACACCGGTGTTCAGCGCGTCGTACAGCGGGTTGTTCAAGTCGTTCTTCGACGTGCTGGACAAGGACGCGCTGGCCGGCAAGCCGGTGCTGATCGGCGCCACCGGCGGTACGGGACGGCACTCGCTGGTGCTGGAGCACGCGCTGCGGCCGCTGTTCGCGTACCTGCGGGCCGTGGTCGTGCCGACCGGGGTCTACGCGGCCTCCGAGGACTGGGGTGCGCAGGGGCTGGCCGAGCGGATCGAGCGGGCGGCGGACGAGCTGGCCGCCCTGCTGCCGCTGTCCGCCCGCCGGAGCGAACCCGAGGTCGTGCCGTTCGCCGAGCAGCTGGCCGCGCTGGAGCGCTGATCACCCCCGCCCACCCGTGGCCGCGGCCACGGGTGGCGAGGGAGACGGGAGGCGCGCGGTGCGGGTTGGGGCTGTGACGGTGAGAGGGCGGTAAAAAGGGTGATCGTAGGCCCGCTCGCCCCGGCCGGAGCACCGCCGCCTTGGCAGACTGGACGCGTGCCCCAGACTGTGCTGCTCGCCGAAGACGACCGCGCCATCCGCCATGCCCTGGAGCGGGCCCTGACGCTGGAGGGCTACGAGGTGACGGCCGTCGCCGACGGGGTGGAGGCGCTGGCGCAGGCCCACCGGACGCCGCCGGACGTGCTGCTCCTCGACGTGATGATGCCGGGCATCGACGGGCTCCAGGTCTGCCGGGTGCTGCGGGCCGAGGGCGACCGGACGCCGATCCTCATGCTCACCGCCCTCGTGGAGACCGCCGACCGGATCGCGGGCCTCGACGCGGGCGCCGACGACTACGTCGTGAAGCCGTTCGACGTGGAGGAGGTCTTCGCCCGGCTGCGCGCCCTGCTGCGCCGTACCAGCGCGGTACCGGCCGGCGGCACCGGCCCGGACACCGGCACCGCCCGTGACCTCCAGCTCTCCGACCGGCAGCTGGAGGCCGCCGGCATCCGCATGGACCTCCAGGCCCGCCGTGCCTGGCGTGGGCGGCGCGAGCTGGAGCTGACCCGTACCGAGTTCGAGCTGCTGGAGCTGCTGGTGCGCAACGCGGGCATCGTGCTCGACCACTCCACCATCTACGACCGGATCTGGGGCTACGACTTCGGGCCCGGCTCCAAGAACCTCGCCGTGTACGTCGGCTATCTGCGCCGCAAGCTGGACGAGCCCGGCGCGCCGCAGCTGATCCACACGGTGCGGGGCGTGGGTTACGTGCTGCGGGAGGACTGAGTGGGCCGCCCGCGGCGGCCGCCGGTCCCGCGCCGGCCCAAGCTCGTCTCCCTGCGCACCACGTTCGCCGTGTCCTTCGCGGCCGTCACCGCCGCCGTCACGATCCTCGTCGGCATCCTGTCCTACAGCTCCGCCGCCCGTCTGGTCCGCGTCGACCAGCAGTCGGTGTTCACCGAGGTCGTGCAGGACGTCCAGGACGAGGTGCGGCAGCACAGGATGGTCCCGGAGGACTTCTCCTCCTCCCGCCCCGGGCACGACCTGGTCCGGCCCGCCCGCACCGATGTGCAGGTGCTGGGCACCCGGGGCGAGATCGTCGACCACGGCAGCCCGGTGCTGCCCGTGACCTCCCGCGACAAGGCCATGGCGACCGCGCGGTCGGCCGGGAGGGTGGTCCAGCACAAGGACGTACGGGTCGACGAGGACCTGTTCCGCATCGCCACCGTCTCGCTCGGCGACGGACGGGGCGCGATCCAGGTGGCGCAGGAGTTCAGCGACACCGAGGACCTGCTGCGCACGCTCCAGCAGCGCACGCTCTATCTGATGGCGGCGGTCGTGGTCGCCGCCGGCCTGTTCGGATGGTGGCTGGCCCGGCGGATCACGCGCCGGCTGGTGATCCTGACGTCCGCCGCGGAGGACGTGGCGCGCACCCGGCAGCTGGGCATCGAGGTGCCCGTCGCGGGGCTGGACGAGGTCGGGCGGCTCGGGCGGGCCTTCGACCGCATGCTGGGCCGGCTCGCCCAGTCCGAGGAGGACCAGCGGCGGCTCGTCCAGGACGCGGGACACGAACTCCGTACGCCGCTGACCTCCCTGCGGACGAACATCTCGCTGCTGCGCCGGATCGACGAACTGCCGCCGGGCACGCGCGAGGAGCTGGTCGCGGACCTCGGACAGGAGGCCCGGGAGCTGACCGACCTGGTCAACGAGCTGGTCGACCTCGCCGCCGGGCAGTCCGACGCGGAGCCCCCGCAGCGGGTGGACCTCGCCGACCTCGCCGAGGAGGTCGTGGGCGTGGCCAGGCGGCGCACCGGACGGCAGGTCGTGCTGCGCACGAGCGGTGACACGACGACCGACGGGCGGCCCGGGATGCTGCAGCGGGCGATCTCCAACCTGGTCGAGAACGCGGCCAAGTTCGACCGGGGCGGCGAGGCGCCGATCGAGGTCTCGGTCACCGGGCCGGCCCGGCCGGGCACCGTGCGCGTGGAGGTGGCGGACCGGGGACCCGGTATCGCCGACGGCGACCTCATCCGTCTGTTCGACCGCTTCTACCGTGCCGCCGACGCGCGGTCCCTGCCCGGGTCGGGGCTCGGTCTGTCCATCGTGCGCGAGGTCGCCATGGCACACGGCGGGGCACCGTTCGCCTACCGGCGGGAGGGCGGTGGAGCGGTCATCGGGTTCACCGTCGGCGGCGGCATCGTCAGGAGCGGGGGCCCGCAGGGCGGGGGCTGAGGGTGCCCCCGGATCTGCGGCTTCCCGGGACCGGCTCCTTACTACCGGCCTCCCGTTCCCGGGAAGGTGAGGAAGCCCTCGGCGCGGGCGCTGGCCAGGCCGATCCGCGGGATGTCGCTGCTCTTCGCGAAGAGGAGGAAGCGGGGCTCCCAGACCGGGCGGTACTTGGCGTTGGCGCGGTAGAGGGACTCGATCTGCCACCAGCGGGAGAAGAAGGTGAGGATCGACCGCCACAGGCGCAGGACCGGGCCCGCGCCGAGGCGGGAGCCGCGTTCGAAGACCGAGCGGAACATCGCGAAGTTGAGGGAGACCCGGTCGATGCCCGACTCCCGCGCCCGCAGCAGGAGTTCCACCACCATGTACTCCATCAGGCCGTTCTCGCAGTCGCGGTCGCGGCGCATCAGGTCCAGGGAGAGGCCGTGCTCTCCCCAGGGCACGAAGCTGAGCAGGGCACGTGGTTCGCCGTTCGCGTCGCGGCACTCCAGCATCACGCAGCGGCCGTCGGCCGGATCGCCGAGGCGGCCGAGGGCCATGGAGAAACCGCGCTCGGTGGCACCGTCGCGCCAGTGGTCCGCGCGGTCGACGAGCAGGGCCAGCTCGTCGGCGGGGATGTCCTCGTGGCGGCGGATGCGGACCGAGTAGCCGGCCCGCCGGACCCGGTTGTGGGCCTGCCGGACCACGCGCATGGCGCGGCCTTCGAGGGTGAAGTCGGCGAGGTCGACGATCGCCTCGTCGCCCAGTTCCAGCGCGTCGAGACCGTGCCGGGCGTAGACGGTGCCCGCCTCCTCGCTCGCGCCCATCACCGCGGGTGCCCAGGCGTGCCGACGGGCCTCGGCGAGCCAGGCGTCGATGGCCCCGGGCCAGGCCTCGGGGTCTCCGATCGGGTCGCCGGAGGCGAGGCTGACCCCGCCCACGACGCGGTAGGTGACGGCGGCCTTGCCGCTGGGGGAGAAGACGACCGCCTTGTCACGGCGCAGCGCGAAGTAGCCGAGGGAGTCCCGGTCGCCGTGCCGGTCCAGCAGCGCCCGCAGCCGCCGCTCGTCCTCTTCCGCGAGCAGGCACGCGCCGCGCGGTGCGCGGAAGCAGGCGTAGAGGACCAGCAGGAAGACCGCGGCGATCAGGACGTTGACGATCACGTCGGCCCAGCGGGGGGCGTGCACCGCGGGCACACGGTCCGCGAGCGGGCCGACGCTGATGCCGCGCAGCAGCGTGTAGGCGATCTCGTCCTTGAGGGTGGCGCCGGGCAGCTGGTTGGTCGCGCGGACCAGCAGGGTGCCCGCGGTGCCGCCGACGAGGGTGCCGCCCACGCCGACGGCGAGGGCCAGGCGCGGGTTGGAGCGGTCGCCGATGGCGGAGAACTCGCGCCGGCCGAGCAGCAGGGCGGCGACGAAGAGGCCGGTGAGGGCGGCGGAGAGCCAGTTGAACAGGTGCTCCTGGTACGCGTCGCGGGTGAGCGCGAGGACGTAGAGGCAGAACAGGAAGCCGGACAGGAGCAGGTTGAACACCCAGGCGGCGCGCTTGCGGCGGCGCATCACCACCGCCAGGAACAGGGCCAGCGCCGCCGAGACGAGGCCGGCGGTGGCGAGGTACGGGGTGAAGAACTCGCCCGCGTTGTGCTCGTGCACCTCCTCGCGGAAGGGCAGCGACATGACCCCGGCGATGTTCAGGACGGCCAGGACGCGCAGGTACCAGACGGTGGCCGCGGCGGCGCGGGTGCGCAGCCGGCTGTCGGGTGCCGGGCGGAAACGGATCGGCGGGAAGCGGTTCGGCAGGAGCCGGACGCGGCGGGGACCGCGCGGAGCGGGGGCCTGCGGGGAGGTCGGGGTCGGCTGTCGAGCGGGCATGGTGACCGGTCGCCTTGGGGGACGGGGACGGGACACCGCAGACCCTACAGCGTGTCGGGTGGCGCGGGTGCGGGGATGCGCGCGGTCCGGGCACAGGGTCTCACCCGTCAGCCGCCGGTGCCGCGCCGGGCCGCCGCCAGCAGCCAGGCCAGATTGCCCACCGCCGCCCCGGCGGCCACCACGGCGACGATCACCCCGCCGGTCGCGAGGCCGTCGCTGAACAGGTGCGGGCGCCGGTCGAGGCTGTGCAGCCCGAAGCCGCACAGCTCGTACACGCCGACGGCGGCGATCACCAGGCTGACGAACAGCAGGGCGAGTGTCGGTGCGAGGCTGCGGACACAGACGGCCCCCGTTTCCGATTCCGTCTCCTGCATGGCTCCCCCGATGGACAGACGCGTGACCGCTGGCGGTTCGGAACCTACATTACGTAGGGTCGGTCGTGGGTGACGGCGTGCGGATCCGGCCCTCTGCGGACCCCTGGCCGAAGCGGCTCGCCGAGCCGGTTCCGGCCGGCGGCGGCTCCGGGATCGGTGCGCCTACTGCGGCCCGCGGCGGCCGGTGCGGCGGGCGTAGGCGCGGGCCGCGCGGGCCCGGTCGCCGCAGCGTGTGGAGCACCAGTGGCGGCGGCCGTGGCGGAGCAGGTAGCGGTTGCAGGGGGCGGAGCCGCAGGCGGTCAGCCGCTCCGCGTCGGGTCCGGTGAGCAGGTCGGCGGCGTCGGCGGCCAGGGCGGCCAGGGCGTGCTCCACGATCTGGGTCGTGGGGTGTGCGGCGGCCCGGTACAGCCCGCGGTCCGCGGACCAGTGCAGCAGGGAGGCGGCCGGGGCGCGGGTGAGCGCGTCGTTGACGGCGTCGAGGGCGGCGGCGGGAGCGGGCCGGCCGGCCACCCGGGAGACGAGCAGTGCGCGGACTTGGTCGCGCAGGGACCGCAGGCGGCTCGCGCACGTCTCGCGCAGATCGGCGTCGGCCGGGGCGAGCGCACGGTCCACCAGCCAGCGCTGCGCGGCGGCGGGCGAGTCCAGGAGGTCGGCCGACTGCCCGCCGGGCAGGGCGATCGTGCTGTTGGCGAGGTCGAGCGCGGGATGCAGCTCGGCGCCGGGGGCGGGTGGCGGGGCCGGCTCGGCGCTGTCGTTCGCGGCGTCGCTCTCGTTCACGTGTCTCATGGTACGTCTTGCTCTTATCCGTGAGAAGGGGCTAGCGTTTCTCACGGATGAACATTCTTCCTTCCGTGAGGTGAGTTGCCGTGACCATTGCGCCGTCCTCAGAGCCGGTCGAGCCCGTCGAGCCCTCCGTGTCCTCCGCCGCCGCGGACGAGCGGATACCCGTCCGGGTCCTGGGCGGACCGACCGTCCTCGTCGAGTACGGCGGTCTCCGCTTCCTCACCGACCCGACCTTCGACGGCCCCGGCGACTATCCCTCGCCCAGCGGCCGGGTCCTGACCAAGACCGCACCGCCCCGGGCGACCCCCGCCGAACTCGGCCCCGTGGACGTCGTCCTGCTCTCCCACGACCAGCACGCCGACAACCTCGACCACTCCGGCCGCGCCCTGCTCGCCGACGTGCCGCGCACCTTCACCACCCCGGCGGCGGCGGAACGCCTGGGCGGCACCGCCCTGCCCCTCACCCCGTGGCAGTCCGTCGACCTGCCCCGACCCGACGGCGGCACGGTCACCGTGACCGCCGCCCCCGCCCTGCACGGCCCCGAGGGCTCCGAGCCGATCGTCGGCGAGGTCACCGGCTTCCTGCTCACCTCCGCCGATCTGCCCGGCGTCTACATCAGCGGCGACAACGCCTCCCTGGACCTGGTCGGGGAGATCGCCGCGCGGTACGCCCCCGTCGACACCGCCGTCCTCTTCGCCGGCGCGCCCCGCCTGCCCGTCCTCGACGACGCCCTCCTCGTCCTCGACGGCACCGGTACGGCGACGGCCGCCCGGCTGCTCGGTGCCCGCCGGGTGGTGGCCGCCCACTGCGACAGCTGGGCCCATTTCACGGAGTCCCGGGAGGACGTCGTCCGGGCGTTCGAGAAGGCGGGCCTGGCGGACCGCCTCCAGCCGGCCTGACCCCGAGGACGTCCAGCATCGCCCGGGTGGCCGGGCCGGGGTTGAAACGGCTCCAGGCCAGGTACTCCACGCGGTGCGGCCCGTCGACCACCGGGACCAGGGCCAGTTCGGGGTTCTGGGCGGCCAGCGGCCGGATGTACGCCGAGGGCAGCAGCGCGACACCGAGTCCGCGTTCGAGCAGTCGGATGATCAGCTCGACCACGCCCGCCTCGTACGCCACGTCACGGACCAGTCCCGCCGCGGTGAACGCCCGGTCGGACTGGGCCCGCGCGGGCGTGCCGGCGACGAAGTCGACGAAGGTCTCCTCGGCGATCTCCCCGAGCGTGACCCGGGAGGCGCCCGCCAGCCGGTGACCGGCCGGCAGCACGAGCACGTGCTCGTCGTGGTCCAGCACCACGGTCTCCACACCGGACGGCCGTTCGCCCTCCGGCAGACCGAGGAAGGCGATGTCGAGGTCGCCGTCCCGGAGGGCGGTCACCAGTTCGTCGCTGCGGCCGGAACGCAGGACGACGCGCACGTCCGGGTGCTGGGCGCGGTACCGCTGGAGCACCTCGGGCACGTCCACGGCGGCGGTGGTCACGATCACGCCGACGGCGAGGCGGCCGCGCACCACGCCCGTGGCGGCCGCCGCGTCGGCCGCGGCGCGCTCGGCGGCGGCCAGGCACTCGCGCGCACCGACGACGAACGCCTCGCCCGCGCTGGTCGGCTCCACACGTCGGCTGGAGCGCGCGAACAGCTGGACCCCCAGCTCGCGTTCCAGAGCGGCGATCCGGTGACTGAGCGAGGACTGCACGACGCCGCAGTGCTCGGCGGCGCGCGTGAAGTTGCGGGTTTCGGCGACGGCCACCACGTACCGCATCTGCTGGAGATCCACAGCGGCAATCGTCAGCGTTCATGGCTGCGATGACAACCATGCTTTGGAGTCATGGCGGGTGCCCGCCGAGACTTCCCGCATGGATTCCTCGACCGGGCGGTCCTTCGTCCCGCCGCGCAGCGCGTCCGCGCGGCGGGCGGCCACCGTCGTACTGACCGCGCTCGCCCCCGCCTCCTGGGGCACCACGTACGTCGTGACCACGGAGCTCCTGCCGCCGGGTCACCCGCTGTTCGCCGGGCTGATGCGCGCCCTGCCGGCCGGACTGGCCGGACTCGCGATCACCCGGGTCCTCCCGCGCGGGGACTGGTGGTGGAAGGCCGCCGTCCTCGGCGTGCTCAACATAGGCGCGTTCTTCCCCCTGCTGTTCCTCGCGGCCGAACGCCTCCCCGGCGGGGTCGCCGCCACCCTGGGCGCCGCACAGCCCCTGCTGGTCGCCGGGCTGGCCGGCCTGGTGCTCCGCGACCGGCCGACCCCCTGGCGGCTGACCTGGGGTGTGCTCGGTGCGCTCGGCGTCGCCCTGGTGGTGCTCGGGCCGCGGGCACGGCTGGACGCCACCGGTGTCGCCGCGGGTCTCGCCGGTACGGCCGCCATGGCCTGCGGTGTCGTTCTCACCAAGCGCTGGGGCCGTCCCGCCGGGGTCGGCCCGCTGGCCCTGGCCGGCTGGCAACTGACCGTCGGCGGACTGCTGCTGCTCCCGCTCACCCTGGTGATCGAGGGGACACCGCACGGGATCGACGCCGCGGCCGTCGGCGGCTACCTGTGGCTGGGCAGCATGGGCGGGCTGATCGCGTACACGCTGTGGTTCCGCGGGATCGGCCGCCTGCCGGTCGGCGCGTCCGCACCGCTCGTGCTGCTGTCCCCGCTGGTGGCGACCGCCATCGGCATCGCACGGGGAGAGTCGCTGAGCCTTCCGCAGACCCTGGGCTTCCTCCTCGCGCTGGCCGCCATGCTGGCCACCCAGCTCGATCCCCCGCACCCCGGCCGGCGGGCGCGGCGCGGGACCCCGGATCCCGGAGAGCGCGCGGCGGCCTTAGGTGAGCCGGGCATGACGGTCGCCGTGCTGGGTGCCACCGGGATGGTCGGCAGCCGGGTGGCGGCCGAGGCCGCCCGCCGTGGACACCGGGTGCTGGCCCTGTCCAGGAAGCCCGCGGCGCACGACCCGGCCGCGGACCCGGCCGTGACACCGGTCGCCGTCGACGTGCGGGACGCCCACGCCGTGCACGAGGCACTGGCGGGCTCCACCGCGCACGGCGCCGCCGACGCCGTGGTGCTGGCCGTGCGGACCGAGCCGGCCGACGAGGAGTTCCTGGTCGGCGCGACCCGCACGGTCCTGGACGCCGCCGCGCGGCTGGGCATCCGTGTCCTCGTGGTGGGCGGCGCCGGGGCGCTGCGCAGTCCGGACGATCCCGGACTGCTCGTCGCGCACAACCCCGCGTACGTGCCCGCCGAGGTGCGGGCCGTCGCCGCCGCCGGTCTGGCCCAGTGGGAGACGTGCCGGGCCCACACCGGTGCCGACTGGGTCTATCTCAGCCCGCCCGCCCTGCTCGAACCCGGTGCACGGACGGGCCGGCACCGGCGCGGCACCGACACCCTGCTCACCGCCGCCGACGGCCGCTCGTGGATCAGTGCGGAGGATCTGGCGGTCGCGGTGCTCGACGAACTGCGGACGCCGGGCGCCGAGCGGCACATCACGGTCGTCCACCAGGACGCGGCGCCGCCCGCCGTTTCCTACGCGGCCCCCGCGTCGCAAGAGAAGTCGTAGCCGGTGAAGTCGGCGACCGGGACGTACCCGAGGCGCCGGTAGAGGGCGTTGCTGGTGGGGTTGGCAGGGTTCGTGAACAGGACGACGTCCGTCGCGCCCGCCGCCAGCGCGGCCCGGCTGACCTCGGCCGTCACCGCCCCGGCGTAGCCGCGGCCCCGGAGGCGGGCCGGGGTGTACACGGGGTCCACCCGGACCATGCCGCCGACCATCGCGGTCGAGCCCGCCATGGAGACCGGGGTGCCGTCCGGGGTCTCCCAGAACGTGAACCGCTTGTCGGCGAAGCGTGAGGCGGCCCAGGAGCCGGGGTCCGTGGCGAGGACCTCGCCGACGTCGGCGCAGAACGCGCCGCACCAGCGGACGATCCGCTCGTGGTCGTGCGCACCCGCGACCCGGCCCGCGCCCGCCGGGACCGGCTCCTGCGGGGTGAGCGTGCCGAGCCGGTGGAGCCGGCCCCACCAGGAGGCCTCGGGCTTCGCGCCGGTGTGCCGCTGCCAGGCCTCGGCGAACGCGGTGGCGCTGTCGTGGTCGGCGAGCACGCCCGGGAGAGGGTGGCGGAGGCAGGCCAGGCGCACGGCGAGGGTGTCGGCCTGCTCGGGGGAGAGGGCGGTGACGGTCAGGCGGCGGGAGGGAAGGCGGTAGCAGACGGCGTGGACCTCGCCGCCCGTCTCCAGCCGGCCGAAGACGGTGGCCGCGCCGTTCGGTGCGCCGGACTCACGGGTGCGCAGTCTCTCGACCGTGGTCAGCGGTGTGTTGTGCAGGGTCGGCCGCGAGCGCAGGAAGTCTCCGGCCCGGGCGAGGAAGTCGTCGACGTCGTCGGTGAGGTGCCAGTCGTCGGGGCGCATGCCTCATGCTCCCCGATCCGCGCGGCCCGCGGGCGCGAACGCCCGGAGCGCAGACGGGCCGACGCCCGGCCCGGCGACTTCGCGCGGGAGTCCCGCCCGGCACCGGTGCGGCGGGACCGGCTCAGGGCCAGACGAGGCAGTACGGCTGGTGCCCGGCCTCGTGCAACCGGTGCGAGAAGTCCTGCCACTCGTGCAGCAGCTGGTACACGTTGAACGCGTCGCGCGGGCCGCCCCGGTCCGGGACCGTCGACCAGATGAAGGCCGCGGCGCCGACCGCCTCCTCGCCGATGTCGCGCAGGGGGTCGACGACCGTCATGGGGAGTTTGACGACGGCGTAGTCGGGGTGCAGCACGACCAGTTCGAGGGGCGGGACCTTGTGCAGGGGCACGCCCTCGATGCCGGTCAGCACCATCGCGGCCATCGTCTCCGGCTTGATCTTGGTGAACATGCCGTTCATGCCCAGCTCGTCGCCGCCGAGTTCCTCGGGACGCATCGAGATGGGGACGCGGGCCGCGGTCGCGCCGTCCGGCGCGCCGAAGTATTTGTACGTCACCCCCACCCGACCACCATTCCTGCTCCCCGCCCGCAGGCGGTCGGCCCGGTGGTCGAGCCGGCGGTCGATCGGCCGCTCCGGCTGCCGGTCGGTCTGCCGGTCGGACTGCTGGTCGATCTGCCGGTCGTACCGCTCGGGCTCACTCGGTACACCCTGTGTCTGACGTGCTTCGGTCGCTTCCTCCGCCTCGCGCCGGTGCCTTCCCCGCCGGGCACGTCGAGGACCCAGGTCATCAGTCCCCTCGCCCAGTCCGCCACCGCGATGCATATCTCCACCCGACTGCTTTTCTAGGACGCGTGGCCCCCGCCGCGCAACCCGATCATCGTGTCAGTGACCTCCCCCACGGCCGCCCGCCGAAACGTGCGGTGGAACAACAGTCCACGCGGGGAACTTCCCGACCCCTGATCATTACGTGCGTATGAGCTGTGTGTATCAGGTGTCAGTCTCGCAGATGAGGGATGGAGCCGCTTTGATCTTGAACGGCGTCGCTCTGATCCCGAGGCGGACCGCGGTCCGGCCGGGGCGCGGCCTACCCTGAGGGGGTCACCACGCCACCGGAGTCCGAGAAGCCGGAGAACTCGCACGTCATGAGTGCCCTGAGCGAAACGCCCTATCCGTACGAAGCGCCCGCCTCGCAGGCGCTCTTCGACCGCGCCTCCGCCGTCACACCGGGGGGCGTGAACTCCCCGGTGCGCGCCTTCCGTGCCGTCGGCGGCACCCCGCGCTTCATGGTGTCGGGGAAGGGGGCCTACCTCACCGACGCCGACGGGCGTGAGTACGTCGACCTCGTGTGCTCCTGGGGACCGATGATCCTCGGCCACTCGCACCCCGAGGTCATCGCCGCCGTCCAGGAGGCCGTCGCCTGCGGCACGTCCTTCGGCACGCCCGGCGAGGGCGAGGTCGCCCTCGCCGAGGAGATCGTCGCCCGGGTGGCGCCCGTCGAGCAGGTCCGGCTCGTCAGCAGCGGCACCGAGGCGACCATGTCGGCCATCCGCCTCGCCCGGGGCTTCACCCGGCGCTCCAAGGTGATCAAGTTCGCCGGCTGCTACCACGGCCACGTGGACTCGCTGCTCGCCGCGGCCGGCAGCGGTGTCGCGACCTTCGCGCTGCCGGACACCCCCGGCGTCACCGGCGCCCAGGCCGGCGACACGATCGTGCTGCCGTACAACGACCTGGAGGCCGTGCAGGAGGCCTTCCACCGGCACCCGGGCGAGATCGCCTGCGTGATCACCGAGGCCTCGCCCGGCAACATGGGCGTCGTGCCGCCGGACCCCGGGTTCAACCAGGGCCTGCGCGACGCCTGCCACAAGAACGGCGCCCTCTACATCTCCGACGAGGTGATGACGGGCTTCCGGACCAGCAGGAGCGGCTGGTTCGGGGTCGACGGGGTCGCACCCGACCTCATGACCTTCGGCAAGGTCATGGGCGGCGGCTTCCCGGCCGCCGCCTTCGGCGGGCGCGCCGACGTCATGGCCCACCTCGCCCCGGCCGGGCCCGTCTACCAGGCCGGCACCCTCTCCGGGAACCCGGTCGCCACCGCCGCCGGTCTCGCGCAGCTGCGGCTCCTCGACGACGCGGCGTACGAGACGGTGGACGCCGTCTCCGCGCAGATCCAGTCGCTGGTCACCGAGGCGCTGAGCAAGGAGGGCGTCGCGCACCGGCTGCAGAGCGCCTCCAACATGTTCTCCGTCTTCTTCACCGACCGGCGGGTGCGCAACTACGAGGACGCCAAGCGGCAGGAGTCGTACCGCTTCACCGCGTTCTTCCACTCGCTGCTGTCGAACGGCGTCTACCTGCCGCCGTCGTCCTTCGAGTCCTGGTTCGTGTCCACGGCCCATGACGAGCGGGCCATCCAGACGATCGCCGACGCCCTCCCGGCGGCGGCCCGGGCGGCTGCGGAGGCCACCGCGTGAGCAACAGCACCGGCAACACCGGCGACAAGGACATCACCGTCGTCCACCTCATGCGGCACGGCGAGGTCGAGAACCCGAGCGGCGTCCTCTACGGACGGCTGCCCGGCTACCACCTGTCCGAGCTCGGCCGGCAGATGGCCGACCGGGTCGCCGAGCACCTCGCCTCACGTGACGTCACCCACGTGTGCGCCTCGCCGCTGGAGCGCGCGCAGGAGACGGCCACCCCGATCGCCAAGGCGCACGGCCTCGGTCTGGACACCGACGAGCGGCTCATCGAGGCCGACAACGTCTTCCAGGGCAAGACGTTCGGGGTCGGCGACGGCGCGCTGCGCAAGCCGGACAACTGGAAGCACCTCGTCAACCCGTTCCGGCCGTCCTGGGGCGAGCCGTACATCGACCAGGTCGTGCGGATGATGGGCGCGCTGAACGCGGCCAGGGACCGGGCCCGCGGGCACGAGGCGGTGCTGGTCAGCCATCAGCTGCCGATCTGGATCGTCCGTTCGTACGTCGAGCGGCGGCGGCTGTGGCACGACCCGCGCAAGCGGCAGTGCACCCTCGCCTCCCTGACGACCTTCACGTACCAGGGCGACAAGATCGTGTCGGTCGGCTACAGCGAGCCCGCCATCGATCTCGTCCCGGTCCATCTGCGCGCCGGCGCCAAGCCCCAGAAGGGGAAGGGCACGGCCCAGGGGAAGGCCTTCGGGGCCTGACGGACCGTCGTTTCCGGAGGTCCCTTTGAAGCGCTTGGTGCGCTTTTGCGGGGATCGTTACGAAAAGCGCACAAATTGGCGGAACCTCCCCGATCGTCACGCCCTCTGACTGGGTGACCATCCAGCAGGCGCGACGAATCGGGGATCTCCATGCGCACCATCTCCCGGACCCTCTCCCGGCGTGGGGCACTCGGCCTCGGCGCGGGCGCGGCGGCCGCCGCCGGTCTCGCCGGCTGCGGGGGACTCAAGTCCTCGGACGGCGCGGGGCACCGGGACGGTTCCGGCACGGGCGGCGGCGGGCACGACGGCAAGGACCAGGGCCGGCCCGGTGCCCGTCCGGCGCGGCCCATCGGTGACGGCTCCACCTCCTTCACCGGCAGGCAGCCGCACCAGCCGGCCAGGCCC
The DNA here is from genome assembly GCF_043079785.1 of Streptomyces sp. NPDC015139. Classification (NCBI taxonomy): domain Bacteria; kingdom Bacillati; phylum Actinomycetota; class Actinomycetes; order Kitasatosporales; family Streptomycetaceae; genus Streptomyces; species Streptomyces sp. NPDC015139. Next base: position 22,421 of record NZ_JBIBUW010000023.1, read on the forward strand.
GAGCCGCTGGAGCCGGGCCAGACCCCGCCGCAGTTCGTGATCTTCTCCTGGGACGGCGCCGGCGAGGTCGGCAACGGACTCTTCCCGCGCTTCCTCGATCTCGCCAAGGAACACGGCGCGAGCATGACCTTCTTCCTCTCGGGGCTGTATCTGCTGCCCGAGTCGAAGAAGCGGCTGTACGAGCCGCCGAACAACCCGCGCGGCGCCTCGGACATCGGCTACCTCACCGACGCGCACATCAAGGCCACGCTCGCGGGCGTGCGCCGCGCCTGGCTCGAGGGCCACGAGATCGGCACCCACTTCAACGGGCACTTCTGCGGGGGCGGCGGCTCGGTCGCCAACTGGACCCCGCAGCAGTGGCGCAGCGAGATCCGGCAGGCGAAGGCGTTCGTCAAGGAGTGGCGGACGAACACCGGCTGGACGGACCTGCCCTCGCTGCCCTTCGACTACGACAAGGAGCTGGTCGGCGGCCGCACGCCGTGTCTGCTCGGCCAGGACAACTTGCTGCCCACCGCCCGCGAGCTGGGCTGGCGCTACGACGCCTCCTCGCCGGGCGGCCGTCAGACCTGGCCGGTGAAGCGCCAGGGGATATGGGACCTGCCCTTGCAGCAGATACCTTTCCCCGGACGTTCCTTCGAGGTCCTGTCCATGGACTACAACATGCTGGCCAACCAGTCCGTGAACTCCACCAAGGCGCCCGCGTACAACTACCCGGGCTGGCGCAAGCAGTCCGCGCAGGCGTACATCCAGGGATTCCAGCGGGCGTACGAGACGAACCGGGCGCCGTTCTTCGTCGGCAACCACTTCGAGCAGTGGAACGGCGGCATCTACATGGACTCCGTCGAGGAGGCCTTCCGGCACATCGCCCGCGAGAAGGAGAAGGGCGGGGACGTGCGGCTGGTCTCCTTCCGGCAGTTCGCGGCCTGGATGGACGCGCAGAAGCCCGAGGTGCTCGCGAAGCTGCGGACGCTGGAGGTCGGGCAGCGGCCCGCCGGCGGCTGGAAGGAGTTCCTGCGGGACACCAAGTCGGCCTCCTCGGACGCCGCCTGAGCCCCACGGGGCACATAGTCCGAAATGCCCCGTGTAAATACGCCCTGAAATGCGGTTCTCTGTCCGGCAGGGGGGCGCGCAAGATCCCCGGAACAGCCATGCGAAACTTTTCACATGAGTACCCGAAGCCGCGCCGTCCTGCTCAGTGCCGTGGCCGCCGTGGCGGCCCTGTCCCTGTCCGCGTGCGGTAAGGGCGGCACCTCCGGCGGGGGTGGCAACACCAACTTCGTCACCGGCAACAACGGCATCGACACCGCGCCGCAGGGCGAGCGGGCCGCGGCCCCCGACCTGTCCGGCAAGACCATCGACGGCAGGACCGTGGACGTCGCCGACTACAAGGGCAAGGTCGTCGTGCTCAACGTCTGGGGCTCCTGGTGCGGCCCCTGCCGCGAGGAGGCGAAGTACTTCGCCAAGGTGTCGAAGGACTACTCCGGCAAGGGCGTGCAGTTCGTCGGCATCAACACCCGGGACACCAGCACCACCCCGGCGGTCGCCTTCGAGAAGGAGCACGGGATCGGGTACCCGAGCCTGTACGACCCCACGGGCCGGCTCATGCTCCGCTTCAAGAAGGGCACCCTCAACCCGCAGCTGATCCCGTCCACGCTCATCCTCGACAAGGACGGCAAGGTCGCCGCGCGGGCCCTGGAGCCGCTCGACGACGCCGGGCTGCTGAAGATGCTCAAGCCGGTCCTGGCGGAGAAGTGACGTGAGCGCGACCCTGACGCTGGCCGCGGTGGGCCAGAACCAGACCGTGCTCCACGGCGCCCTGCTGATCTCCGCACCCCTGGCGCTGCTCGGCGGGCTGGTCTCCTTCTTCTCGCCCTGCGTCCTGCCGCTGGTCCCCGGCTACCTCTCCTACGTCACCGGCGTCGCCGGCACCGACCTGGCCGAGGCCCGGCGCGGCCGGATGGTCGCCGGTGCCTCCCTGTTCGTCGTCGGCTTCAGCGCCGTCTTCGTCTCCGGCGGCGCGCTGTTCGGCTACTTCGGCTCGACCCTCCAGGACTACCGGGACCCGCTGAGCAAGGCGCTCGGCGTCCTCATGATCCTCATGGGTGTGTTCTTCATGGGGCTGATGCCCTGGTTCACCCAGCGCGAGTTCCGCTTCCACCGGCGGCCGTCGAACGGCCTGGTGGGCGCCCCGTTCCTCGGCGCCCTGTTCGGCATCGGCTGGACCCCCTGCATGGGCCCGACCCTCTCCTCGGTGAACGCGCTCTCCTGGAACGAGGCGAGCGCCGGACGCGGCGCCCTGCTGACGGTGATCTACTGCGTGGGTCTCGGCGTCCCCTTCGTCCTCACCGCGATCGCCTTCCGCAAGGCGCTGGGCGCCTTCGCCTGGGTCAAGCGCCACTATGTCTGGGTGATGCGCATCGGCGGCACGATGATGATCGTGACCGGTGTGCTGCTGCTGACCGGTGCCTGGGACGCCCTGGTGCAGCAGATGCAGACCTGGTCCAACGGCTTCAGTGTGGGGATCTGATCGATGAGCAACACCACTACCGACAACTCCCCGGGCGAAGCCGGGAGCACCGAGAGCCAGGACGACCTGGGGGCGGCGGGCTCCCAGCTGTCCACGGCACCGCGGGAGGAACTCGCGACCGTGCCCGGCCTCGGCGTCATCGGCTGGGTCCGCTGGTTCTGGCGGCAGCTGACCTCCATGCGGGTCGCGCTGCTGCTGCTCCTGCTGCTCTCGCTCGGCGCGATCCCCGGCTCGCTGATCCCGCAGACCGACGCCGACGCGAGCAAGGTCGAGGACTTCCGCACCGCCCACAGGACGCTGACGCCGGTCTACGACAAGCTCGGCCTGTTCCACGTCTACAGCTCGGTGTGGTTCTCCGCCATCTACATCCTGCTGTTCGTCTCCCTGATCGGCTGCATCGTCCCGCGCACGTGGCAGTTCGTCGGCCAGCTGCGCAGCCGTCCGCCGGGCGCGCCGAAGCGGCTGAACCGGCTGCCGGCCTACACGACATGGCGGACCGAGGCCGACCCCGAGCAGGTCCGCGAGGCCGCGCTCGCCCTGCTGAAGAAGCGCCGCTTCCGCGCCCACACCGCCGGTGACGCCGTCGCCGCCGAGAAGGGCTATCTGCGCGAGGTCGGCAACCTGGTCTTCCACATCGCGCTGATCGTGCTGCTGGTCGCCTTCGCCTCCGGCCAGCTGTACAAGTCGGACGGCACCAAGCTGATGGTGGAGGGCGACGGCTTCGCGAACGCGCTGCCCATGTACGACGACTTCAAGTCCGGCAGCCTGTTCCAGAACGACGACCTGGTGCCGTTCAGCTTCGACCTCAAGGACTTCACGGCCACCTACGAGACCAGCGGCCCCAACAAGGGCACCCCGCGCACCTTCGAGGCGAAGATCGCCTACGGCGTGGGCGCGTACGGCGAGCAGCGGACGACCAGCGTCAAGGTCAACCAGCCGCTGAAGATCGACGACGCCAAGGTCTACCTCGTCAGCCACGGTTACGCGCCCGTCGTCACCGTCCGCGACGGCAAGGGCAAGGTCGTCTACCACGACGCCGTACCGCTGCTGCCGCTCGACGGCAACGTCACCTCCAACGGCGTGGTGAAGGTGATGGACGGCTACCGCGACGCCCGGGGGAAGAAGGACCAGCTCGGTTTCCAGGCCTTCTTCGTGCCGACCTTCGACCCGAAGAGCGGCACGATGCTCTCGCAGTTCCCGGCGCTGGTGAACCCGCTGCTCGCGGTGAACGCGTACCACGGCGACCTGGGCGTCGACACGGGCACGCAGAACGTGTACCAGCTCGACAAGACCCATATGAAGGCGTTCAAGGACGCCAAGGGCCAGCTGCTGAAGAAGCTGCTCCAGCCGGGCGACACCATGAAGCTGCCCGACGGCGCCGGTTCCATCACGTTCGAGAAGGACGTCAAGGAATGGGCCGGCTTCGAGATCGTCCAGGAGCCGGGTGGCGGCTGGGCGCTCGGCGGTGCCTTCGCGGCGATCTTCGGGCTCGCCGGGTCCCTGTTCATCCAGCGCCGCCGCGTCTGGGTGCGGGCGGTGCGCGGTGCCGACGGCGTCACGGTCGTCGAGATGGCCGGGCTCGGCCGCAGCGAGTCCGCCAAGGTGCCCGAGGAGCTGGGCGTGCTCGCCGGAACCCTCTACGACCGGGCGCCGGGGGCCCCCGAACCCGACGACGCCAACGAATCCACCGTCGTACCTGCCGAAGGGGCTGAGAAGTGACTCTCGCCGCCGCGACCAACGAACACCTGGCGAGCATCAGCAACACGCTGATCTACTCGTCGATGACCGTCTACACCCTGGCCTTCTTCGCCTACATCGCCGAATGGCTCTTCGGCAGCCGCAGCAAGGTCGCCCGTACGGCCGCCGCGCTGACCACGGACGGCGCACGGCAGGGCGGCGCCCCCGCCGTCACCGTGCGCAAGGCCGGCGGTACGGCCGTCCTGGAGCGGCCCAAGGTCGTCGTCCGCTCGTCGTCCGGCGCGCGGGACGTGCCGGACGGGCCGGGCGCCCACGGCGGTGACGTGCAGGGCGACCTCTACGGGCGGATCGCCGTCTCCCTCACCGTGCTCGCGTTCCTCGTGGAGCTGGGCGGGGTCGTCACCCGCGCGGCCTCCGTGGAGCGGGCGCCGTGGGGCAACATGTACGAGTTCAACATCACCTTCTCCACGGTCGCCGTCGGCGTCTACCTCGGGCTGCTGGCTCTGAAGAAGAACGTGCGCTGGCTCGGCCTGTTCCTGATCACCACGGTCCTGCTGGACCTCGGTCTCGCCGTCACCGTCCTGTACACCGCGAGCGACCAGCTGGTGCCCGCGCTGCACTCGTACTGGCTGTACATCCACGTCTCCACCGCGATCTTCTGCGGTGCGGTGTTCTACGTCGGCGCGGTCGCCACGATCCTGTACCTGTTCAAGGACTCCTACGAGAACAAGCTCCAGAGCGGCGGCAAGCCGGGCGCGTTCGCGAGCTCGGTGCTGGAGCGCCTGCCCGCCTCCGCGTCCCTGGACAAGTTCGCCTACCGGGTCAACGCGGCCGTGTTCCCGCTGTGGACGTTCACGATCATCGCGGGAGCCATCTGGGCCGGCGACGCCTGGGGCCGCTACTGGAACTGGGACCCGAAGGAGACCTGGTCCTTCATCACCTGGATCGCCTACGCCTGCTACCTGCACGCCCGTGCCACGGCCGGCTGGAAGGGCCGCAAGGCCGCCTACCTGGCGATGATCGCCTTCGGCTGCTGGCTGTTCAACTACTACGGCGTCAACATCTTCGTCAGCGGCAAGCACTCCTACGCGGGCGTGTGACCACCCCGTCGGTGACACTGGTGTCATGAGCGGTTCCATCGAACAGGGCATGAGCCAGACGCACGGGAACACGCACATACTCCACTTCCTGGTGCGGATCCCGCTGCGCATGGAGGACGTCTGGCCGGCGGTGGCCACCCCCGAGGGCCTCGGGGCCTGGTGCACCGCCGTCGACGTGCTCGAACCCCGGCTCGACGGCATGGTCGCCCTGCGTGACCTGGGCACCGGGCAGGTCACGGCGTGGGACGTGGACCGGGTCGCCGAGTACACCGTCGGCAGCGGCGGCCGCATCCGGTTCCACCTGGAGCGGGAGGGGGCGGCGGAGTGCGCGCTGCGCTTCACCCACGAGTTCCAGGGCGAGGGGGAGTCGGAGGCAGGCTGGCGGGCCCGATTCGAACGGCTGATCGCCCATCTGGGGGGTCCGCAGGGCCCCTCCGGGCCGGAGCCGGAGCCTTCGGAGCCCCTCCCCGGCCAGTTCACCTAGGACGGCGGCGGCCGGTTCAGGAGGCCGCCGGGAGGCTCCCGTGGGCCACCGAGGCGATGTGGTCCCGCAACCGCTCCACGTAGAGCCGCAGGTTCTTCGCCGCCACGTCGGTGTCCGGGTAGCGGCTCGCCAGCCACAGCCCCTCGTGCAGCCGGTTCACCCACACGCACACCTGGTCGCCGTACGAGACCCGGAGCAGGCCGTGCGCCTTCAGCTCCGCCCACCGCTCGGCGCCGGGGATGTCCCGGGCGTCGACGTAGGAGACGATCGAGTACAGGTCAGGTGAGGTCGGCCGGAAGTCCGCGCCGAGCAGGCTCAGCACCCGGGCCAGCGGCATCCGGGACAGCGGCCGGTTCGCCTGGAGCTCGGCCCGCACCGCCCGCAGGGTGTCCCGGAAGCCGGGGCCCGGGCCCACGGGCACCTCGATCGGGGCGCCGCCCACGTACCAGCCCACCGAGTCGTTCCACCGCGACTTCACCCGGGTGTGGAACGGCACCACCGTCCGGTACACCGACTGCCCGCCCAGTTCGTGGACGATGAGCGCGGTCGCGGCCAGCAGACCGACCAGGCTGCCGCCGTAGGGCCGGCAGTACGCCTCGAACGCCGCCGCCTCGTCCGCGTCCGCCAGCGGCTCGCACAGCATCCGCTGCGGGGGCAGCGGGCCGCCCGGCTCCAGGCCCAGGTCGACCGGGAAGCCCGGCAGCGTCCCGTCGCAGCGGTGGATGAACTGGCGCCAGCGCTCCACGACGGCGTGCCGCCCGTCGATGCCGTCCGCGTCGGCCCGCTCGATCTCGCAGAAGTCCACGTAGCTCGCGGCCGGGGCGGGGCGGTCCGCGGCGACTCCGGCCGGGCCCGCGGCGTACAGCTCGTGGATCTCGGCGGCGATCCGGTGCAGGGAGTAGGCGTCGACGTTGCTGTGGTCGAAGGCCATGTACACGCTGACGCCGTCGTCCCGCACCACCGCCGTGTAGATCAGGTTCGGCCAGCGCAGCGCGTCCGCGACGGTGTCGAAACGGTCCTGGAGGTGCCGGACCAGGTCGTCGGCGTCGGGGAAGTCGCCCACGTCCTCGCGGCACAGCGTCACGTCGGCGGCGTCGAGGGTGAACCGGCGCAGTTCCTCGCCCGCCCAGCGGAAGCCGCTGCGCAGCGTCTCGTGCCGTACGGTCCAGGCGCGCAGCGCCTCCTGCAGTCCGTCGAGGTCGACCGGGCCGGGGATGTCGAAGGCGGTGCCGAGCCAGGTCGGCACGAACAGCCCGTCCTCCCGGACGCTCCGGGCCGTCCTGATGTGCGACTCCTGGATGTAGGCCGGTCGCCGGGAGTCCTCCGGCAGTGCGGTCGCCACCGCGACGGTCGCCGGGCTCAGCGTCCACTCGACGAGCCGTCCCGGCCGGACCTCGCAGCGCTGGATGTCAGTGATTCGCACGCGTCTCCCATCACAGAAGGGGGCCCCTGGGTGCGGGCCCCCCTCAAGGCAATGCCGTGGGACGCGGCCGGGACATGCCCGTCGGGTTCATTTCAACGGAACGGGTGGCAGGCCGAACGCGGAAGTGATTAACCGACGGTGCGGTTCGGGGCTCAGCCGACGCTGATCGAATCGAGCTTCTCGCGCAGGTACACGTGCGAGTCGACCGGCGGGTACGCGACCCGGCCCACCGGCGCCGGTACCGACTCCACGAGGGTGCCCGGGGTGCACTCGCCGAAGTAGACGAGCGACATCAGCTCCTCGGCGGGCGCGTCCACCGGCGGGGGCAGCACCCGGTGCCGTCCCGACCGCCACCGGTCACCGGTCCAACGGGCGAGCAGATCACCGATGTTGACGGTCAGGGCCGCCGGTTCCCAGGGCGCGTCCTGCCAGCCGGCGCCGCCGTCCGCGGGGTCGGTGTACACCTGGAGTCCGCCCCGGCCCGTCTGCCGGTCCAGGACGGTGACGGTGCCGAAGTCGGTGTGCGGCCCGATCCGGAACTGCCCCGGCCGCGGCCGGCCGACCACCTCCGTGCCCGGGTACCAGTTGATGTTGAAGCCGTACGTCGGACGGTCCATGTGCCGGGAGAAGATGTCCGGTTCCAGCCCGAGCGCGTGGCCCAGCAGGGACAGCAGCTCCGTCTCCAGCCCGGCCATCCGCGCCAGGTACTCCTGGCACAGCGGACGCAGCCCGGGGACCTCGGCGGGCCACACGTTGGGCGCGTACCACTCGGCGTCGACGGCCGGGTCGCCGAAGGGCTCGTCCGTGGCGAAGGTCAGCGACTCCTTCAGGTCGGGCGGTGTCTCGGTGCCCTCCGCGTACCCGTTGGCCTCGGCGCCGGGGCCGAGCCAGCCGCGTCCGCCGACCCGGGCCGCGTACCGCCGCTTGACCTCGGGCGGGAGCAGGAAGAACCGCCGGGCCGCGGACCGGATCCCGGAGCGCAGGAGCGGGTCCACACCGTGCCCGGTGATCAGCAGGAACCCGGCGGTCTGCAGGGCCCGGTCGACGGTGCGTGCGAGGTGAGCCCGGGCCTCGGCGTCCCCGTCGCGCCACGGACGCAGGTCGACGGCCGGGATCGGGGCGGGCGTCTCAGTCACCGATGTCCTCGTTCCACAGGTCCGGCTGGTCCTCGACGAAGGAGCGCATCATCGCCGTGCACTCCGCGTCGTCCACGACCAGGATCTCCACTCCGTGCGCGGCCAGCCAGTCGTGCCCGCCGTGGAACGTCCGGGCCTCGCCGACCACGACCCGGGAGATGCCGAACTGGCGGACCAGGCCGCTGCAGTACCAGCAGGGGGACAGGGTGGTGACCATGGTCGTGCCGCGGTACGTGCGCTGCCGGCCCGCCGCGCGGAAGGCCGCCGTCTCCGCGTGCGCCGAGGGGTCGCCGTCCTGGACCCGGCGGTTGTGCCCGCGGCCGAGGAGGGTGCCGTCCGGGCCGTACAGCGCGGCGCCGATCGGGATGCCGCCCTCGGCGAGGCCGGCCCGGGCCTCCTCGACGGCGGTGGCGAGCCAGACGCGGACCTGTCGTTCGTCCATGACCTCACTCTGCCTCCGGGACGGGCCGGCGTCACGCACCGAAGGGGTGAGGCGGGTCTTCCGCAATTGTCTGACGGCCTTTCACATCCTTGTGACCGCACGTTGGTTGGGCGTTCCCCCGGCCGTCGTCTCGGACCGCGACGATCCTGCCCCCGCTGACGCAGGAGAAACGGGTGGCCACACACAGAGCCGAGACCGACCAACCCCGTCGGACCGGCGAGCCGCGCCTGAAGGTCGGCGCACCGGCCGTCACACCCCGGCGGCGCTCGCCGGCGCGCAGGCTGATCCCCCGCGCCGTCGCGGCGGCCACCGCCCTGTGCGCGATCGTCGTCCTCGCCCAGGGGCACGTCGGACTGCCGTTCGCGCGCATCGTCACGATCCAGGCCAAGATGGCCTCGAAGGCCGACTACTTCGAGGACCCCGAGGTCCAGCGGCTGCTCGTCCGGCACGGCTTCCGCGTGCACATCACCCGCATGGGATCCCGCGGCATCGCCCAGCAGAGCTACGACGACTACGACATCGTCTTCCCCTCGGGCCAGCCCGCCGCCGACCTGATCACCCGCAGGCGTGCGGCCGAGGGCCACCCGGCGACGACGTACCGCCCCTTCGTCAGCCCGATCGTGCTCGGCACCTACCGCGAGTACGCCGAGACCCTCCAGGCGGCCGGGATCGCCACCCCGCTCCCCGGCGCGCCCGCCGGGGCCCGTCCGCTGTACTACACGCTCGACATGGCGAAGTTCCTGCGGGCGACCGCCGACGGCCGCCGCTGGGACGGCCTCGGTATCGACCGGCACGGCATCCACAACGGCAACAAGGTGCTCGCCCAGACCTCCGACATCTGCGAGGCCAACTCCGCCGGCACCTACCTCGGCCTCGTCTCCTACGTGTGGAACCACGACAACATCCCGCAGACCCCGGCCGAGGCGACCCGCTTCGCCGAGCGGATCCGGCTCCTCCTCAACGACCAGGGCATGCCGTCCTCGGAGAAGAACGAGACCTACGTCTCCGCCGAGGGCAAGAGCATCTCGCCCATCGCGGTGATCTACGAGCACCAGTTCCTCGCCCACCAGATCGCCGCCCGCGCCGGCACCGGACGCGTCGACGGCGAACGGGTGCTGCTCTACCCGTCGGCACGGTTCGTCACCGAGCCCCAGCTCATCGCGCTCACCCCGCAGGGCGACCGGCTCGGCGAGCTGATCGGCAAGGACCCGGCGCTGCGCAGACGGGCGATGGAACTGGGCCTCAGGGTCCGGGACGCCGACGGCGGCAGTGCCACGAGCGACGCGCTCACCCGGTTCCTGCGCGAGCGGGGCATCCAGGCGCCGGTCCTGTCGGCGGACGACACCAAGGCGGTCCTGCCCCGCCTCGACCTGCTGGAGCGGATGATCGAGGTGGTCGGCGACTGCGAGCCGGTACCCCGCTCGGCGGCCGCCGGGGAGGCGCCGTGAGGGCCCGCGTCCTGACCGCCGGCCTGTGCCTGGTCCTGCTCGCCGCGCTCGGCGGCCTCGTCTCCTGTTCCGGCGACGGCGGCGGACCCGACACCACCCTCCGCGTCCTCGCCAGCGACGAACTCGCCGACATGAAACCGCTGCTGGCCCGTCTCCGCGAGGACACCGGCGTCCGCCTGGACCTGGACTACCGGCCCACCAACGACGCGAGCGACACCCTGCTCACCGGCCGCCACTCCTACGACCTGGCCTGGCTCTCCTCCGACCGCTACCTGCGGCTCGAGGCCAGACGGGCGCCCTCCGGGAACAGGGCCGCCACCGGCGTGCAGAGCCGCTCGATCATGCGCTCCCCGGTGGTCGTCGGCCTCACCCGGGACACCGCCCGCACCCTGCGCGCGAAGACCCCCGGCGGCCGTCTGTCCTGGGCGGACATCGCCGACGCCGCCGCCACCGGCACCGTCCGCTTCGGCATGGCCGACCCCCGGCACAGCAACAGCGGCCTCGCCGCCCTCGTCGGCGTCGCCACAGCCGCGGCCGGCACCGGCGGCGCGCTGCGCCCCTCGGACGTCAGCTGCGACCGGCTGCGCGGGTTCCGGTCCGGCCAGAGCCTCACCGCCGAGAGCTCCCGCGCCCTGCTGGACGCCTTCGCCGCCCGCCCGGGCCGCACCAACGCCCTGATCACCTACGAGTCCGAACTGCTCACCCTGAACGCCTCCGGCCGGCTGCGGCAGCCCCTGGAGATCGTCCACCCCGCCGACGGCATGGTGCTGTCCGACTATCCGCTGCTCCTGCTCGACCCCGGCCGCCGCGACGCCTACGACCGGGTGGTGAGCTGGCTGACCGAGCCCGGACATCAGCGGGACATCATGCGCCGCACCCTGCGCCGCCCGGTGAGCACGGCCGTTGCCCGCGACGCACGGCTGACCGCGCCCCTGGACAACGCCCTGTACTTCCCGGACGACCCGGCCGTCCTGGACCGGCTCCTCGACGACTACGGCGACCCCCGGCGCCGCGCCGCCGACCAGGTGATCTTCCTGCTGGACTTCTCCACCTCGATGCGCGGGGCCCGAACGGCCGCGCTGCGGGCCGCGTTCGCCGGGCTCAGCGGCGCGGACACCTCGGCCGGCGCCAAGTTCGTCCGCTTCTTCCAGGGCGAGCGGCTCACCGTGGTCCGCTTCGGCGGGCGCCCGCTGGGCGAACGCACGGTCACCATCGGCGGTCCGGCCGACCTCGAAGCCCTCCAGGACTTCGTCACGGAGGGCGGCTACGACGGCTCCACGGCCGTCTGGTCCGCGCTGGACCACGGATACGCCGTCGCCGAGCGGGCGTTGCGCGAGGACCCGGGACGGCTGGTGTCCCTCGTGCTGATGACGGACGGCGAGAACAACGCGGGCATCGGCCGCGCCGCGTTCGCCGGCCGCTACCGGGCCCGCCCCGCCGACGTCCGCGCCGTGCACACCTACCCCCTGTACTTCGGCGACGCCGACCCCGCCCAGCTGCGCCGGGTCGCCGCGGTGACCGGCGGCCGCATGGTCGACGCCCACGCACGGTCCCTGTCCGCCGCGTTCAAGGAGATCCGTGGCTGTAACTGACGGCACCTGGTGGAGCGCCTGGTGGGGCGCGATGGCGTGGTGGCTGGCGGCACTCGCCGGCCTGCTCGTGCTGCTCGGGTACGCGGTGCGGCGGGAGGTCGTACGGCGCCGGGAGGGCCCCAGTGACCCGAGCTACCTTCCGCTGTACCTCGACAACGACGCCGTCATGGGCCTGTTCAAGCTGGGCAACTACCGCACCGCCCTGCGCAAGGAGGTCGAGGAGCGGCGCATCCGCAACGCCGGCTGCCTGGCGGTGATCCCGCTGGTGTCCCTGCTGTTCCGGGTGACGGGCGGCAGCAGCACCGAGGTGGTCGCCAAGTACGTGGAGAAGAGCGAGCCGATCTCGGTCATCGGCCTGCTGCTGTCCGTCCTCAGACAGGGCGACGCCCTGGTCGAGGTGCGGCTGCGGGCGGACTCCGGCACGGTCACCCCGAACCGGGCCCTGCTGCGGGAACTGGCCCGCACCGCGGGCGGCGCCGCACCGGCCGCCGAGGTACCGCTCAGCGAGATCGGCGAGTTCGTCATGGTCACCGGCCGGTTCGAGGCCGGCGACCGGCGCGAGGCGACACTGGTGATGCGGGCACCCTACGGGGACGGCGGACCGGCCGCCCGTCTGCGGGTCGTGCTGCGCGCCGACGGACTGCTCACCCCCGACAGGGAGCTGCCCGAGGGCCAGTTCCAGGCGCACTGCCTGGGCAAGGTGACCAGCTGGGACCCCCGGGCCCGCGAGATCGTGCTCCAGTACCCGGTGGCCGTCTTCCGCTGACCCGCCCGCGCCCGGCCCGGCCCGTGCCCCGCACCGGGCAGGCCGTCACTCGGACCCGGGCTCGGGCTCGTCCTTCCTGAGGGACTTGAGGAACTCGGGGTTGTCGTCGGGGGCGACCCAGCCGGCACTCGCGGTGCCGTGCCCGTCCGGCGAGGCGGAGCCGTACGCCCCGGCGCCCCGCGCCTTGCCGGTGATCAGCCAGGCGACCGGCCCGACCAGGACCTCGCCGAAGAGCAGGATGACGATCACCCACACCACCTTCGGCAGGTGGCGCACCTCTTCCTCGGGGGTGTTCAGACAGTCCACGAACGCGTAGATCCACAGCGCCAGGACCAGCAGGAACGGCAGATACCTGAGCATGGTCGTGCGATCTCCCGACGATGTGAGACGGCCCCGGTGACCGGGCCAGGGTAGCGGGTGGCCATGATGGTTGTTCCTTGATCGCCGATGACCGACGGCGGATCGGAGGGAACGGGGGAAGGCACGATGGGAGTGCGTACACGCAGGCGCCGGGCGGCGGCCGGGGTGGCCGCCGGCGGGCTGCTCGTCGCCGGGCTGCTGGTGGCGCGGGAGCTGTCCTCGCCGGTGTTCGGCCTGCGGCAGGGGCCGTTGGCGAAGGACGCGGCGTGCACGCGGATCGCGGACCGCTACCCGGACCGGCTGGACGGCGACCGCCGCGACCGGGTCACCTTCGAGGGGCTCGCGGTGTGGGGCCACGGGGCGGTGCGGCTGCGCTGCGGCCTGACACCGCCGGTGCCCACGAAGGACCCGTGCTTCGCCGTGAACGGCGTGGACTGGGTACTGAGGGAGGCCGCGTCCCGGGACGGGCGGAAACTCGTCGTCACCTACGGCAGGCGCCCCGCCGTGGAGCTGTCGATCGCGGACTCGGTACGGCAGCCCGACGCCGTCCTGACGGAGGTGAGCCGGCTGGTCGCGCCGGTCCGCCAGAACAACCACTGTCTGCGCAGCGGTTGACCGGTCAGCGGGCCTTCTCGCGCAGCAGTGGGCGGGTGAGGCCCGTGACCTCCGCCTCCGTGAGGGGGCTGACGCACAGGCCCGCCAGCTTCCCGTTCCGGTCGATGAGCAGGGTGTACGGCAGCGACTGGGGCCGGAACTCCCGGGGCAGCCGGGTGAGCAGCCGGCCGCCGGGGTCGTGCAGGCTCGGGTAGGCCAGCCCGTGGTCGCGCTGGAACGCCAGGCCCGCCCCGCGCTCCGCGTCCGTCTCCAGGCCCAGCACCTGCACGCCCTTCGCCTTCAAATGCTCCTGCGCGCGGGAGAGTTCGGGCGCCTCGGCACGGCAGGGGCCGCACCAGGGCGCCCACACGTTGAGGACGACGACCTTCCCGCGGTAGTCGGAGAGGCGCACGGACCGGCCGTCGAGGGTGCTGCCGGCGAGGTCCGGCGCGGCACCGCGGTCGGCCGCCGGGACCCTCCTGAGCGGCGGCCCGGACGCGCCGTCCGGCTCCGTCGCGGGCGCGCACCCGGCCAGGGCGAGCAGCAGGGCGAGAAGCGGCAGCCGGCGGTGACGTCTCATGATCGACGAGTATTCCAGCCGCGCCACGGGCGTACGGGCGGGGGCGCCGCCGGGACAAAGCGGTACGTCGGCGATACTTGGCCCCATGGCTTACGACGATCTTCGCTCCCTGCTGCGGGCGCTGGAGCGCGAGGGTGACCTCAAGCGCATCAAGGCCGAGGTCGACCCCTACCTGGAAGTCGGGGAGATCGTCGACCGGGTACAGAAGTCCGGGGGCCCGGCGCTGCTCTTCGAGAACGTCAAGGGCTCCGCGATGCCCCTCGCGATGAACGTCTTCGGCACCGACCGGCGGCTGCTCAAGGCGCTGGGCCTGAAGTCGTACGGCGAGATCTCCGAGAAGATCGGCGGCCTGCTGCGGCCGGAGCTGCCGCACGGCTTCGTCGGCGTGCGCGAGGCCTTCGGGAAGCTCGGCGCGATGACGCACGTGCCGCCGAAGAAGGTGAAGTCCGCGGCCGCGCCGGTGCAGGAGGTCGTCCTGCACGGCGACGAGGTCGACCTGGACCGGCTCCCGGCGCTCTTCACCTGGCCCCAGGACGGCGGCTCCTTCTTCAACCTGGGCCTGACCCACACCAAGGACCCCGAGACCGGCATCCGCAACCTCGGCCTGTACCGCCTCCAGCGCCACGACAGGCGCACCATCGGCATGCACTGGCAGATCCACAAGGACAGCCGGAACCACTACCAGGTCGCCGCGCGCCGGGGCGAACGGCTGCCGGTCGCGATCGCCTTCGGCTGCCCGCCGACGGTGACGTACGCCTCCACCGCCCCGCTGCCCGGGGACATCGACGAGTACCTCTTCGCCGGGTTCGTCTCCGGCAGGCGGATCGAGATGGTGGACTGCAAGACGGTTCCGCTCCAGGTCCCGGCGAACGCCGAGGTCGTCCTGGAGGGCTGGCTGGAGCCGGGCGAGATGCTGCCCGAGGGCCCGTTCGGCGACCACACCGGTTTCTACACCCCGCAGGAGCCCTTCCCCGCGCTGACGATCGACTGCGTGACGATGCGGAAGCGGCCGCTGCTCCAGTCGATCGTGGTCGGCCGCCCGCCCACGGAGGACGGCCCGCTCGGCCGCGCCACGGAACGCTTCTTCCTCCCCCTGCTGAAGATCATCGTCCCGGACATCGTGGACTACCACCTGCCCGAGGCCGGCGGTTTCCACAACTGCGCGATCGTCTCGATCGACAAGAAGTACCCGAAGCACGCGCAGAAGGTGATGCACGCGATCTGGGGGGCGCACATGATGTCCCTGACCAAGCTGATCGTCGTCGTGGACGCCGACTGCGACGTGCACGACCTGCACGAGGTCGCCTGGCGCGCTCTCGGCAACACCGACTACGCCCGTGACCTCACGGTCGTCGAAGGCCCCGTCGACCATCTCGACCACGCCTCCTACCAGCAGTTCTGGGGCGGCAAGGCGGGCATCGACGCGACGAAGAAGCTGCCCGAGGAGGGCTACACGCGCGACGGCGGGTGGCCGGACATGGTCCTGTCCGACCCGGATACGGCGGCCCTGGTGGACCGCCGCTGGAAGGAGTACGGCCTGTGAGCAGCGCGTCCGCCGCGATCCCCCGGCCGGGGCGCACCAAGGCGTTCCTGCGGCTGGTGATGATCGAGCACTCGGTCTTCGCCCTGCCCTTCGCGTACATCGCCGCCCTCACGGCGATGTACCAGTGGGACGAGAACATCCACTGGGGCCGGCTGCTGCTGGTCACCGTCTGCATGGTCGGCCTGCGCACGTTCGCGATGGCCGTCAACCGGATCATCGACCGCGAGATCGACGCCCGCAACCCGCGCACGGCCCACCGCGAACTGGTGACGGGCGCGATGTCCGTGCGCCACGCCTGGACCGGCGCCCTCGTCGCCCTGGTGGTCTTCCTCGGGTCGGCCGCCCTGCTGAACCCGCTGTGCCTGGCCCTCGCGCCGGTCGCGGTGATCCCGATGGTGGTCTACCCCTACGGGAAACGGTTCACCGACTTCCCGCAGGCCATCCTCGGTCTCGCCCAGGCCATGGGCCCCATCGGCGGCTGGCTCGCCGTCTCCGGGTCCTGGTCGTGGGACTCGGTGATCCTCGGCCTCGCGGTGGGCGTCTGGATCGGCGGCTTCGACCTGATCTACGCCTGCCAGGACGTCGAGACCGACCGTGAGATCGGCGTCAGGTCGGTGCCGGCCCGCTTCGGCATCCCGGCGGCGATCTGGGGTGCGCGCGCCTGTCACACCGTCACCACGGCGCTCTTCGTCTGGTACGCCCTGGCCACCCACGCCGGCGCGTTCTTCTGGCTGGGTCTGGCGATCGTGGCGGGCGCCTTCGTCTACGAGCACCGCATCGTCCGCCCGCACGACCTGTCCCGTCTCGACCGGGCGTTCTTCTCGGTCAACGGCTTCATCGGCATCGCCCTGTTCGTGTGCGCGCTGCTGGACCTCCTGGTGCGTGGTCTGACCGTCTGACCGGGGCGGCCCGACACCCGGATCCCGCGCGGTGGGCGACCCGGCCTGAGGGCTGGGCGACCCGCCGGTACGCTCAAGGTGTGAACGCAGGAGAATCGCGGCGCGAGCCTTGGATCGTGGGGGTGTCCGGAGCTTCCGGTACGCCGTATGCGGCTGCCGTGCTGCGGGCGCTGCTGGGGGCGGGGGAAGCGGTCGACCTGGTGGTCAGCCGGGCCTCGCGGCTGACGCTGCTGGACGAGACGGGGATCTCGTTCCGTGACGCCCACTGGCAGGACGACCTGCGGGAATGGCTGGCCCGGGGCGCCGACGGCAAGCCCGGGACCTTCGACGTGGACGTCAGCGGGGTGCGGTACTGGGGCGCGGGCGACCTCGCCGCCGGGCCGTCCTCGGGGTCGTACCCGGCGAAGGGGATGCTCATCGTGCCGGCCTCCACGGCCTGTGTGGCCGGTGTGGCGCTCGGCCTGTCCAAGGACCTGCTCCAGCGGGCGGCGAGCGTCACACTGAAGGAGCGCCGCACCCTGGTCGTCGCCGTGCGGGAGACCCCCCTGAACGGACAGACACTGCGGCATCTCGTCGCGCTGGACGACGCCGGTGCCACGGTCGTGCCGGCCTCGCCCGCCTTCTACGCGGGCGCCACCCACATCCAGGACCTGGTGGACTTCGTCGCCGGCCGGGTGCTGGACGCGGCGGGTGTCGGACACGGCCTGTATCGGCGGTGGCGGGGCGAGCTGGGCGGCGGCACAGCCGGCCGGTAGCGCCCGCCGGGAGCAAGGCGCAGTACCTCTCATCACACTTCGGAACTCTTCAGCGGAAGGCTTCGATCGCATGGACGCGGTGGACAGGCAGCTCATCCAGGCCCTGAGGGAGAACGGCCGGGCCTCCTACGCGGAGCTTGGGCGCCTCGTCGGCCTGTCGGGACCCAGCGTCACCGACCGCATCAACCGGCTGGAGGCGGCGGGAGTCATCACCGGCTACCGCGCCACGGTGAACGCGGCCTCCCTCGGCCTCGGCGTCATCGCGCTGATCGGCATCTCGCTCTCCGACGCCGCCGACCACGAGGACGTGGCCCAGCGGCTGCGGGACCTGCCGGAGATCGAGGACTGCTGGTTCATCGCCGGTGACGACTCCTTCATGCTCAAGGTGCGTTCGACGGACGTCGACGGCCTGGAGAAGACGATCAGGCGGCTCAGCGGCACCAAGGGCGTCTCCCGCACCCGTACCACGATCGTGCTGTCCACGAAGTGGGAGAACCGGGTCGGGGAGCTTCCCGAAGAGGTCTAGGGATACCGTTGGTCGGGCTGTCGGAGAAAGGTGTTGGCATGGACGTCGGGCTCAAGCGCGAGCTGGAGGAGAAGGTCCGCTCCGGTGAGCGGCTGTCCCGCGAGGACGGCATCGCGCTGTACGAGTCGGACGACCTGGCGTGGCTCGGCGGGCTCGCGCACGAGGTGCGGACCCGCAAGAACGGTGACGTGGTCCACTTCAACGTCAACCGGCACCTGAACATGACCAACGTGTGCACGGCCTCCTGCGCCTACTGCTCGTTCCAGCGCAAGCCGGGCGAGAAGGACGCGTACACGATGCGCATCGAGGAGGCCGTCAAGCTCGCCAGGGCGATGGAGTCGGACAACCTCACCGAGCTGCACATCGTCAACGGCCTGCACCCGAACCTGCCGTGGCGGTACTACCCCCGGTCGCTGCGCGAGCTGAAGGCGGCCCTGCCGAACGTCTCGCTGAAGGCGTTCACGGCGACGGAGATCCACCACTTCGAGACGATCTCCGGTCTGTCGGCCTCCGAGATCCTGGACGAGCTGATCGACGCCGGTCTGGAGTCGCTGACCGGCGGCGGCGCCGAGATCTTCGACTGGGAGGTCCGGCAGCACATCGTGGACCACCGGACCCACTGGGAGGACTGGTCGCGCATCCACCGGCTGGCGCACGAGAAGGGTCTGAAGACCCCGTGCACCATGCTGTACGGCCACATCGAGGAGCCGCGGCACCGGGTCGACCACGTGCTCCGTCTCCGCGAGCTGCAGGACGAGACGAACGGCTTCCAGGTCTTCATCCCGCTGCGCTACCAGCACGACTTCGTGGACATGAAGGACGGCAAGATCCGCAACCGCCTTCAGGCCCGTACCCAGATGGCCACCGGCGCGGAGGCCCTGAAGACCTTCGCGGTCTCCCGTCTGCTCTTCGACAACGTGCCGCACGTGAAGGTCTTCTGGGTGATGCACGGCGTGCAGACCGCCCAGCTGGCCCTCCAGCACGGCGCCGACGACATGGACGGCTCGGTCGTCGAGTACAAGATCACGCACGACGCGGACAACTACGGCACGCCGAACAAGCTGACCCGCGAGGACCTGCTCGACCTGATCCGCGACGCGGGCTTCCGCCCGGCGGAGCGCAACACCCGCTACGAGATCATCCGCGAGTACGACGGCCCGGACCCGTCCCGCCGCGATTCCCCCCAGCCGATGCGACTCTGACCTCCGACCGCCGACGCGCGGCGCCTTCCCGGCCGACACCCCGTGTCCCCACCCAGGGGCGCGGGGAACTGCGCGCCCAGCCACCACCCACCCGCGAACGACAACACGGCCTGGCCCCCAACGGCGGGTACTCGGTCCCCATGGCCACCCGAACCCCCGAGGACGCGTACACGGCGGAGCCCTTCCTCCCCGCCCGCAAAGGACTCGCCGCCCTGCGCCGGGCCGCCGCCGACTGCCGCGGCTGCCCCTTGTACCGGGACGCCACCCAGACCGTTTTCGGAGCCGGCAAGGCCACCGCCCGCGTGATGCTCGTCGGCGAGCAGCCCGGCGACCAGGAGGACCGTCGGGGCCGGCCCTTCGTCGGCCCCGCCGGCAGACTCCTCGACCGCGCCCTCGAAGAGGCCGGCCTGAACCCGGCGGACGCCTACGTCACCAACGCCGTCAAGCACTTCAAGTTCACCCGGTCCGAGCCGGGCAAGCGACGCATCCACAAGCCGCCGACCCTGCGGGAGGCAGCCGCCTGCGCCCCGTGGCTCGCGGCCGAGCTGGCCGTCGTGGAGCCGGAGCTGATCGTGATCCTGGGAGCCACGGCCGGAAAGGCGCTGCTCGGCTCCTCGTTCCGGGTGGGCCCGGTGCGGGGGACCGTGCTGGAGGAGGAGGTCCACGGGCGCCCGCAGCGGCTGGTGCCGACCGTGCACCCCTCGGCCGTGCTGCGCGCGGACGACCGGGAGGGCGCCTACCAGGGCCTGGTGGCCGATCTGAAAGTGGCTGTGCAGGCCCTCGGGTAATGGATACACTCCAGCTGTGCCCATTACCTTCACGCTGGACCCGGCCCTCACCCCCGCCCTGCGCGACGGCATCCTCGATCTGTGGGCGGACGTCTCCAACGCGGGCGGAGCCGTCGGTTTCGTGCCCCCGGTGACCCGCGAGCAGGTGCGGCCGGAACTGGTGCGGCATCTCGCCCAGATGACCGAGGGGCGTACCCGGCTCGTCGTCGGTCGGGACGAGGGCGGCGAGGTGGCCGCGACCGCCTTCCTCACCCACAACACGCACCGGCTGATGACGCACTGGCTGTGGCTGTACACGGTGATGGTCCACCCGAGGCACCAGGGCAAGGGGTACGGCCGCGACCTGCTCGCCGCCGCCGCGGACGCGGCCCGCGGTCTCGACGGCATCGAGGCGATACGGCTGACCTGCCGGGGCGGGCTCGGCCTGGAGCGCTTCTACGGCTCCTGCGGCTACAAGGAGGTCGGCCGGGTGCCCGCCGCCATCCGCGTCGCCCCGGACGACGACCGCGACGACGTCACCATGCTGCTGCCGCTCGGCTGACCCCGCTGAATGATCGCCTGCCGGCCGTGCTTCACTGGACGATGACCCCTTTTGGAATCGGAAGACTGGATTGAGATGCTCCGCTACACGCTGATGCGCTTCGGCATCTTCGCCGGCTGCCTCGTCGTCGTCTGGGGAGCCGTCTACTCCGGCATCTTCCCGCGGGGCTACGGCAACGCCAACTTCTTCTGGGTCCTGCTGCTCTCCCTGGTCCTCTCCGCGCCGGTCAGCTGGGTGGTCCTGCGCAAGGAGCGCGAGCGGGCCTCGGTGCAGGTCGCCGGCCGGGTCGACCGGATCAAGGCCAACCTGGACGCCAACCGCAACCAGGAGGACGGCGTCGAGGACCCGGCCGCCGCGCAGGGCAGCGCATCCTGACCGAGTATCCGGCTCCCGGTGCCCCGGGCCCCAACTAGGCTTGTCCCATGGGTGCCGTGAAGACCAAGCGGATGCCGCGTGCGGTGCGGGAGCAGCAGATGCTGGACGCCGCCGTACGGATTTTCGGCCGACGCGGGTACATGGCGGCGTCGATGGACGAGATCGCCGAACTGGCGGGCGTGTCCAAGCCGTTGGTGTACCTGTACCTGAATTCCAAGGAAGACCTGTTCACCGCGTGCATCCGCCGGGAGGCCGCCGCGCTGACCGAGGCGGTGCGCACCGGCGTGCGGCCGGACCTGCCCGCCGACCGGCAACTCTGGGACGGGCTCCAGGCGTTCTTCGCGCACACCTCGGAGCATCCCGACGCCTGGTCCGTGCTGCATCTGCAGGCCCGTACCCACGGTGAGCGGTTCGCGGCCGAGGTCGCCTCGATGCGCGAGGAGATCGTGGCGTTCGTGACCCGGCTGATCGCGGTCGCGGCGCGGGACGCCCACGGGGATCCGCACCTGCCCGAGCGTGAGGTCGCCGGGCTCGCCGAGGCGCTGGTCGGCGCGGCCGAGTCCCTCGCCGCGTGGGCCAACACCACCCCGGGCGTCACGGCCCGTCAGGCGGCGGCCACCCTGATGAACTTCGCCTGGTCGGGCCTCGGCGCCCTGCTGAGCGGCCAGGTGTGGACCCCGCCCACGACCCCGCCCGCGACCGAGGCCTAGGGGACTTCGCCCCGAACGCCGCCGGACAGCGGAACCACCTCGCCGGTGAGGTGGAGCCTGCCGTCCGGGCCCCGCAGGGAGAAGCGGCCGGCGCCGTCCGCCCCGTACGTCACCGCCCCCGGCAGCAGCACCGGCGCCCGGAACTCGGCCCGCACCACGGCGGAGCCCGCCGTGCCGTGGGCGGCCAGGCAGCGGGCCACGGTCCACATGCCGTGCGCGATGGCCCGCGGGAAGCCGAACAGGCGGGCGGTGAACGGGTGCAGGTGGATGGGGTTGCGGTCGCCGGAGGCGGCTCCGTACCGGCGTCCCACGTCCCCGGCCAGTCGCCACTCGGCGACGGCGGGCAGCGCGGTGTCGTCCCGCCGCGCCCCGGCCGCCGTACCGCCCGCGGTGCGGTGCCGGGCCAGGTAGGTGCTGCGGGACTCCCAGACGAGGTCGCCGCCGGACCGCAGCCCGGTCACCACGGTGGCCTCGGTCCCGCGCCGGTGCGGGGCGAGTCCGTCGACGAACACGGCGAGTTCGTACTCCCCGGTGGCGGGCAGGTCGGCGTGGCGGACGATCTCGATGGACGTGTGGACGAGGCCCAGCAGCGGCAGCGGGAAGTCCCGGCCGCTCATCAGGCGCATGGCGAGCGGGAATCCGAGGACGTGCGGATAGGTGACGGGCAGTGCGTCGGCACCGGTGGCGAAGCCGCACACCCGCTCGTACGCGGCCAGTCTCGCGAGGTCGACGCGGAGGCCGGGGAGCAGGAGCCGGGTGCGCGGGTGGCCGGCGCCCCGGGCCGGGCGCTTGAAGGGGGAGCGCAGGGCGCCCCGGGCCAGCAGCGGGGCCAGTGCCGGGGGCGCGCTCAGGGTGACGGTGCTCATCTGCGGCTCAGCTCCCGCGCGGTTCGGTTCCGAAGGGCTGACAAATCCTTACTCCAGAGTAAGGTTACCGGAGGTAAGTCAAAAGTGAGCCCCCCTCACATAACCCGTGAGGCTGCACATCCCTGGCCCCGGACCCTTCCCGAACCCGCACAACCCCCTCACAGCGGACCCGTACGATCACCTGCCTAACCGTCGGTAACTCTCACTTCGGGGCCACCGCCGGTGTACGCACGCCTGAGGAGCCGCCCCGTGTCCACCCCGTACCAGAACGCCCCCGTCTCCTCCGGCGCCCCGGTCTCCGCCATCGACTACGACGGCCGCCCGGTCCTCGTGGAACCCGAGGTCCGGCGCCTCGACGGGGCCGTCCGGGAGGCGTCCGTACCGCCGTTCGCGCCACCGGTCACCCATGGCTCGCTGGCCGACCTGCCGTTCGAGAACGCCGAGGCGGCCCCCGGTGCCGTCGCGCTCAGCCGCCGGCTGCCGGACGGCAGTTGGGCGGACGTCACCGCCGCGCGGTTCGCCGAGCAGGTGCTCGCGGTGGCCAAGGGGCTGATCGCCGAAGGGCTGCAGCCGGGCGACCGGATCGCCGTGATGGCCCGCACCCGGTACGAGTGGACCCTGCTCGACTTCGCCTCCTGGGCCGCGGGCCTCGTCACCGTCCCCGTCTACCCCACCTCCTCCGTCTTCCAGACCCGCTGGATCCTGCACGACTCCGGCGCGGTCGCCCTGGTCACCGAGACCGCCGCGCAGGCCGCCGCCATCGGCCCCGAACTCCAGCACCTGCCCGACCTCGGGCACCTGTGGGTGATGGACAAGGACCACGTGGAACGGCTCGCCGAGGCGGGCGCGGAGGTGCCGGACGGCGAGGTGGCCGTGCGCCGGGGCATGCTCGGCCCCGACACCCTCGCCACGCTCATCTACACCTCGGGCACCACCGGCCGCCCCAAGGGCTGCGCCCTCTCGCACGGCAACTTCTTCGCCGAGGTCGACAACGCCATCGAACTGCTCCACCCGGTCTTCAAGGCTCAGGACGAGGAGCCGTCGGTCCTCCTCTTCCTGCCCATGTCCCACGTCTTCGGCCGGATGGTGGCCATCGCCTGCGTCCGCGCACGCGTCCGCCTCGGCCACGCGCCCAGCCTGGCCGCGGACGACCTGCTGCCGGACCTGGCCGCCTTCCGGCCGACCGCGCTGCTGACCATCCCCTACATGCTGGAGAAGATCTTCAACTCGGCCCGCGCCAAGGCGGAGGCGGGCGGCCGGACGGCCGTCTTCGACCGGGCGGTCGCCGTCGCCCGCCGCTACGGCGAGGCCCTCGAAGCCCGCCAGACCGGCACCGGCAGCGGACCGAACCGCGCCCTGAAGACCCAGCGCACCCTCTACGACCCGCTCGTCTACCGCCGTCTGCGCGCCGCCATGGGAGGCCGCGTCCGGTACGCGATCTGCGGCGGCTCCCCCCTAGGCCGGCGCCTGGCCGCCTTCTACGCCGGAGCCGGCATCGAGATCTTCGAGGGGTACGGCCTCACGGAGACCACCGGCGCCTCGACGGTCACCCCGCCGCTCAAGCCCCGCCTCGGCACCGTCGGCTGGCCGATGCCCGGCACCCGGGTCCGGATCGCGGCCGACGGCGAGATCCTGCTCGCGGGCGACCACGTGCTGCGCGGCTACTGGGACCCGCAGGCGGGCGGAGTCGTCCCCGCGACCCGGGACGGCTGGCTGGCCACCGGCGACCTCGGCGAACTGGACGACGAGGGCTATCTGACCATCACCGGCCGCAAGAAGGAGCTGCTGATCACCGCGGGCGGCAAGTCGGTGGCCCCGGCACCGCTGGAGAACTGGCTGCGCCAGCACCCGCTGATCTCCCAGGTGATGCTGGTCGGCGACGGACGCCCGTACGTCGGCGCGCTGATCACCCTCGACCCCGACGGCATCACCCACTGGCGCCAGATGATCGGCAAGCATCCCGTGCCGCCGGAACTCCTCACCGGCGACCCGGAGCTCGCGGCCGTCCTGCAGCGCGCGGTGGACGAGGCGAACAAGCTGGTCTCGCGGCCCGAGTCCATCCGCCGGTTCGCGGTGCTGCCCGTGGACTTCACCGAGTGGTCCGACCATCTGACCCCGTCGATGAAGCTCCGCCGGGGCCAGGTCATGCGGGACTTCGCGAAGGACGTGGAGAGCCTGTACGAGCGCCGCTGACCGACGGTCGGCACCCGCTCCTCGCCGGTCCCGTCTCGTCCGGACTCGACGGGGCGCGGAGCGGGTTGCCGCCTGGGTCGGTCGCGGCCCGCACACGATCCTCGTACGCGCCCAACGCCCAGTCAATCCTTGGGTTTTCTCCTCAAACCCAAGTGTTAGCTTGGGTGTTGTGACCCTGGACGATCTCCGTGTGTTCGTGGCCGTGTGCCGTGCGGGCAGCCTGAGTTCGGTCGCCCGCGACCTCGGCTGCACCCAGTCGGCCGTCAGCCAGCACGTCAAACGGCTGGAGCGGGAGACCGGGGTGGCGCTGCTGGAGCGCCGCCCGCGCGGAGTCGTCCCGACCGGGGCCGGCCGGCTGCTGGAGGCCGCCGCGGCCGAGGGCATCTCCGGTCTCGACCTCGCCGTACGGCAGCTGCGCGACCTGGTCGACGGCCACGGCGGCCACGTCCGCGTGGCCACCGGCGCGACCACCGTCCGGCACTTCATGTCCGACGCGGTCGTCACGTTCCGCCACCGCCACCCCCGGGTCAACCTGGAGTTCCGCACGGTCAGTTCGGGCCGGGGCGCCTTCGACGCCCTCGCCGACGGCACGCTGGACCTGGCCTGGATCACCATCGGCCCGCCGGTGCGGGGCATCGAGCAGCGGACGGTCGCGCAACTGCCGTGGCTGCTCGCGGTCCGCGCGGACGACCCGCTCGCCGGCCGCCCGCGCCTGGACCCCGCCGAACTCGCCGACGTCCGCCTCATCCGGCTGCCGCCCAACTCCACGTCCGCCGCCCATCTCGAAGCGGCGTGCGCGGAGCGGGACGTGCGGTTCTCCTACGAGCCCAGCGTGGCCGACTGGGACACGGCGCTGCTCCTCGCCGAGCTGGGCGTGGGCCGGGCGGTCGTCCCCGCCGTACCCGGCCTGCCCGTCCCCGGCGAGGGCCCGTTGCGGCTGGTCCCGCTGCCCGGCCTGCGTCCGCTGCCCGTCGGCTGGGCCGTCCGCCGCTGGGACGCGCTCAGTCCTCCGGCGCGGGCGTTCGCGGACACGGTCGCCGCCTCGCGCTGAGCGGCAGCTCCGCCCAGACGGTCTTGCCGACGTCCCGTGTGGTGACGCCCCACAGGGCGGACAGCACCTGGACGACGACGAGTCCGCGACCGTGCTCGTCCAGCAGGCCGCCGTCCAGGAAGCGCAGGGGCCGGTCGCTCCGGGTGTCGCTCACCTCGATGCGGAGCGTGTCCCTGCCGGGCAGGAGTGCCAGTCGCAGTTCGAAGTCCCGGCCGGGGACGCGACCGTGGGTGACGGCGTTGGCGGCGAGTTCCGCGACGAGGAGCTGGGCGGTGTGGCTGAGGTCGCCGTCGTGCGGGAACCCCCAGGTGGCGAGCGCGCCGCCGGTCAGCCGACGGGCCAGCCGGGCACCGCGGGGCGTGGCGCTGAGCCGCTGCACGAGTTCGGTCCGGGGGGTGGAGATTTCTACGTTCACCTCACCGAGCGTGGCCGGTTCTCCCTACGCTGACCAGGGATGACCCGGCGACTGTGCGTAGTCGTACGGGTGCGGTGGGTCCGGTGTACGGCTTGTCGGAGGGTGGCGTGGCGGAGGAGCGGAGGCCGGAGACACCGGCGGAGGCGAACGGGGCGGCGGCGGTCTTCGTCGTCCTGGGCAAGCAGCTGAGGCTGATGCGGGAGCGGGCGGGCCTGAACCAGCGGGAGTTCGGCAACCTGGTGGGGTACGGCCCCGACCAGATCTCCGCGGTGGAGCGGGGGGTACGGACACCGAGGCCGGAGTTCCTCCAGCGGGCGGACGAAGTCCTGCGGGCGGAAGGCCTGTTCACGGAGGTCATCCCGCAGGTGGAGGAGGCGATGACGAAGGCACGGACTCGGCATCCGGAGTGGTATCGAAGTTATGCCGAGTTGGAAGCGGTCTCCGTCGAGCTGCACTTCTACGCCAACCAGGGCGTGCCCGGCCTGTTGCAGACCGAGGACTACGCGCGGGCCGTGTTCTCCCGGCGCCGTCCCCTGCTCGCCGAGGACATCATCGAGAAGCGCGTCGCCGACCGACTGGCGCGCCAGCAGGTCTTGGAGCAGTGGCCTCTCCCCATGTGCAGCTACGTCTTGGAAGAGGCCGTGCTGCACAGGCCCATCGGCGGTACGAAGGTCTACAAGGACCAGCTTCGCCGATTGCTGCGCATCGGCAACATGCGCAACGTGGAGGTCCAGGTGATGCCCTCCGCTCAGACGGAACACCCCAACATGGACGGCCCGTTCAATCTGCTGACGCCCAGCAGGCGCGCCCAGGTCGCTTACGTTGAGGTGCAGGGGTATCCCCGCCTGGTCACCGACCCGGAAGAGGTCCGTAAGATCGCCGACCGCTATGGGATCATGCGCGCGATGGCACTTACTCCGACGGCATCCCTGGCCCTGATCGAGAAGCTGCTGGGAGAGAGATGAACACCGAGGAACTCGCCTGGTTCAAGTCCAGCTACAGCGGCGGCGAAGGAGGCGAGTGCGTCGAGGTCGCCCTGGAGGCCACCGCCGTCCACGTCCGCGACTCGAAGCGGCGGCCCACCGCCCCCCGTCTCACCGTGACGCCCACCGCGTGGTCACTCTTCCTTCTGGGCGAGAAGGAACGCCTGCGGGACTGACTCGCCCCACGCCTCCACGGGCTCCCGGACGGTGCCGGCGCGCAGGGCGAACCCGGCGCCGGACAGCAGCTCCGCCATCCGCTCGGGGCGGCGCCGCTGGAAGTCGAGCACCACGGGCCGGCCCCAGGGACGGTCGAGGCGCAGCGGCACGTCACCGGACTGGAAGGCGAGCAGCGCGAGGCCGCCGGGAGCCAGCACCCGGTGGAACTCGGCCAGCAGCGCGGGGAGTCGTTCCACCGGCGTGTGGATGCTGGAGTACCAGGACACGACACCGGCCAGCGAACCGTCGGCGAGGGGCAGCTCCAGCATGGAACCCTGCTGAAAGCGCACCGCGGGGTTGTCCCGGCGGGCGATGGCGACCATGGACGCGGACAGGTCGAGGCCGAAGACGGACAGGCCCAGCCCGGCCAGGTGTCCGGTGATCGCCCCGGGACCGCAGCCGAGGTCGGCGACCGTGCCGTCGGGCCCCACCTGCTCAGCGAACGCGCCGAGCAGCGCCCGCTCCAGCGGCCTGTCGTCGAGCGGGTTCCGGAAGTGGTCGGCGTAGTCCTCGGCGATGGTGTCGTAGAAGGAGCGGGTGGCGGTCAGGAAGTCCTCGGTCTCGGTCATGGGGAGGGACCGTAGCGGGCGGCACCGACATCCCCTCTAGGCTGCTGCCGTTGGCCGATGCATCTAGTGGGGGGTTGTGGGCCGATGGACCAGGCGACGGAGGTCTTCCAGCCGCTTCAGGCGGACGACCCGCCCGTGGTGGCGGGTTACCGGCTCGCCGCCCGGCTGGGGGCCGGCGGGATGGGCCGGGTCTACCTCGCGCACACCCGGGGCGGCCGGCCGGTCGCTATCAAGGTGGTGCGGCCGGAGCTGGCGGACGACCCGGACTTCCGGCGCAGGTTCGGCCGGGAGATCAAGGCGGCCCGGCGGGTGCGGGGCGCGTACACCGCCGAACTGATCGACGCGGACGCGGACGCCGTACCGCCGTGGCTGGCCACCCTGTACGTGCCCGGCCCGTCCCTGACCGAGGCCGTGGCCCGGCGCGGGCCGCTGCCGGTGGCGGCGGTGCTGTGGCTGATGGCCGGGGTGGCCGAGGCGCTTCAGGCCATCCATGCCGAGGCCGTCGTGCACCGGGACCTGAAGCCGTCGAACGTGCTGCTGGCGGCCGACGGGCCGCGGGTGATCGACTTCGGTATCGCGCTGGCCGCCGACGGGACCTCGTACACGGCGACGGGCGGCACGATCGGCACGCCCTCGTTCATGGCGCCGGAGCAGGCCTCCGGGGGTGATGTCACGGCGGCGACCGACGTCTTCGCGCTCGGCCAGACCGCGGCGTTCGCGGCGCTGGGCCGACCGCTCTACGGCGAGGGCGCGGCCCTCAACGTGCTGTACCGGATCGTGCACTCCGCGCCCGACCTCGCCGCGCTGCCCGAGCCGCTGCGTCCGCTGTTCGCCCGCTGCCTGGCCGCCGACCCGGCGGAGCGGGCCACCCCGGCGGAGATCGTCCAGTGGTGCCGGCAGCGGCTGGGGGCGAACGCCGACGCGGGCGGGGGACCGGCCGTGTGGCGGGAGATCATCGGGCCGGACGTCACGGTTCCGGCGCCGGTGTCCGACCCCACGCCCGTCGTCCCGCAGCCCCTGATCGCGTATCCGCAGCGGCCGACGGCGGCGCAGGGCGGCACCCGGAGGCGTCGCGCGCTGATGACCGGTGCGGGGGTGGCGGGCAGCGCACTGCTGCTGGTCGCGCTGGCGTGGTCGCTGATGGACGCGGGGTCTCCGGCGGGCGGCAAGGACACGGACCGCGCCCGGACTTCCGCGACGGGACCGGCGGCACGGTCCTCCTCCTCTTCCTCCTCGGCGCCCGCGAAGGGCTCCGCCGACTCGGCGGCCGGCCGGACCGGTGACGGGAAGGCAGGCAGCTCGCCGTCCCCGGCGGCCTCGCCCCCTCGGCCGCGTGCCGATGTGTACGCCCCGCTGACGGTGGACGCGCAGCACCCGCTGAACCTCGACGACCCGGACGGCGGAGCGAAGAACGGCAAGGACGCCGTCCGCTTCGACTGCCGGGAGCCCAGCTGTGAACTGACGAGCGGCACGGCCGCGTTCGTCCAGATCGTCGGCGGTCACGGCACGACGCTCGACATGTGCCGCCTCATGCTCAGGAGCGGCAGGTACCACGACTGGACGCTGGCCTCGGTGGCCGCCGGCAGCGAGATCTGCATGAAGGACACCAAGGGGAACATCGCCCTGTTCGTGGTCCAGACGAAGTCGACCGCGATCGCGGACCTCGCCTTCCTCCAGGGCGACCTGACCGTCTGGCGGAAGGCCGCCTAGGCCGCCCCCGCCAGCCGCAGCAGCGCCGTCGTCGCCGCCGCGGCCAGGACCACGAGCGGGAAGGGCGCCCGGCGCCAGGCCAGGACGCCCCCGACCAGGACCCCGGCGGGGCGGGCCCAGCCCGCGAAGCCGCCGCCCTCGGTCAGCGCGCCCGTGGTCAGCAGGGCGACGAGGAGCACCACCGCGCCGGCCGAGGCGAGTTCCTGCACCCGGGGCGGGACGGTGACCCGCCCGTGCAGCACCGGCCCGACGAGCCGGAAGGCGTACGTGCCCACGGCCAGGGCGAGGATCACGGCGAGTGTGGCGTTCATGCCGCGGCCCCCGTCCCGGCCGGGCGGCGGTGGAGGAACAGTCCGGCGAGGGCGAGCAGCACCGGCACCCCGGCCGGGACGGCGGGCGTGACCGCCAGTGCGACCGCCGCGCCGAGCAGGGCGCACCGCCGTACCGCCGCGTCCGCGCGCAGGGCGGGCAGGACCAGTGCGACCAGGACGGCCGGGAAGGCGGCGTCCAGTCCGTAGCGGGCGGTGTCGCCGAGCGCGCTCCCGGCCAGCGCCCCGACCGCCACGCCCACGTTCCACACGGCGAACAGGCCGAGCCCGGAGATCCAGAACGCCCTGCGCCGCCGTACCGGATCGGACTGGGCGAGGGCGAAGGCGACCGTCTCGTCGGTGACCAGATGGGCGCCGAGGAGACGGGTGGCGCGGCCGGAGCCGATGATCTCCGCGACGGCCAGACCGAAGGCCGCCGTCCGCGTGTTCAGGAGCAGCCCGGTGACCGCGGCCGCGACCGGCCCGCCCCCGGCGAGCAGCACCCCCACCGCGCTGAACTGGGCCGATCCCGCGTACACGAGCACGGACATGAGCACGGGCACCCACACCGGCAGCCCGCCGGCGACGGAGACGGCGCCGAAGGACACACCGACGATGCCGCCGGCCAGCCAGACCAGTGAGCTGTCCCGGACGAGGGAGCCGTCGCCGGACTCCAGAGGTGTTCGTTGCAGCGAACGCATGTTCTCTACAATGAACAGCAGACGGCCGGTCCGTCAAGGCGAACGATCGTACCGATGGAGCGAACGACATGTCCGAGGTCCCCGCCCGGCTCCCGATGGAGTGGATCGCCGCGTCCCTCAAGCGCGAGCGCGCCCGTGCCGGGCTGTCCCTGTCCGAGCTGGCCAAGCGCGCCGGCATCGCGAAGTCGACGCTCTCCCAGCTGGAGGCGGCGGGCGGCAACCCGAGCATGGAGACGATCTGGGCGCTCGCGGTGGCACTCGGCGTGCCCTTCAGCGCGCTGGTGGAACCGCCCGCTCCGGCGGTCCAGGTGATCCGCGCCGGCCAGGGGCCCACGGTCCACTCCGAGCAGTCGAGTTACCTCGCCTCACTGCTCTCGGCCTGTCCGCCCGGCGCGCGCAGGGACATCTATTACGTGTGGCTGGAGCCGGGCTCCGTACGGGATTCCGCACCGCACATTCCCGGGACCACCGAGCACATCGTGGTCGCGGAGGGCGGCGTGAAGGCGGGGCCGCGAGGGCAGGAGGTCGAACTGGGACCGGGCGATTACCTGTCCTACCGCGGAGACGTGCCGCACGCCTACGAGGCGCTCGCCGACGGAACGAAGTTCGTCCTGATTATGCAGCACATGTAAACCGGAAATGAACGGGAAAAGGCAGGAGCCCCGTCGCCGTACGGCGCGGGGCTCCTTGGGTACTGCACTCAGGTTCTGCGATCAGGCAGTGATCAGACGGGGGTGACGTTCTCCGCCTGCGGACCCTTCGGGCCCTGCGTCACGTCGAAGCTCACCTGCTGGTTCTCCTCGAGGGAGCGGAAGCCAGCGGCGTTGATCGCGGAGTAGTGAACGAAGACGTCGGGGCCGCCGCCTTCCTGGGCGATGAAGCCAAAGCCCTTTTCGGCGTTGAACCACTTCACGGTTCCGGTAGCCATAAGCCCTCCTTGGGCCCAAAAGGGTTGCCCTGCTCCAGAACCTGCACGTGCGAAACGGTGCTGCACAACTGCATTCGTCTGAAAACGACGAGAGCCCGCGGTCACATGCTCCGCAGGCTCTGTACTGCAAGGGAAACCAAACTGCAACTTGCGGCGAGCCTAGCATGTGGGCAGCCGAATGCAATAGGGATCAAGATCACGTCACCCGGATGTTTGAACCATCGCTAGCCCGTTTGGCGGTGGGGTCGGTCCCAGCACCGTACAGCGCGGGGTCTAGTCTCGCGATGTGGACAATTCTCGCACCCGGCCGCGCGTCGGCCACATCCAGTTCCTGAACTGCCTCCCCCTCTACTGGGGCCTCGCGAGAACCGGCACGCTCCTCGACTTCGAGCTCACCAAGGACACCCCGGAGAAGCTCAGCGAGCAGCTCGTGCGCGGCGACCTCGACATCGGACCCGTCACCCTGGTCGAGTTCCTGCGCAACGCCGACGACCTCGTCGCCTTCCCCGACATCGCCGTCGGCTGCGACGGCCCGGTGATGTCCTGCGTGATCGTCTCCCAGGTCCCCCTCGACCGGCTGGACGGCGCCCGGGTCGCCCTCGGCTCGACCTCCCGCACCTCGGTCCGCCTCGCCCAGCTCCTGCTCGCCGAGCGGTACGGGGTCCAGCCCGACTACTACACCTGCCCGCCCGACCTCAGCCTGATGATGCAGGAGGCGGACGCGGCCGTCCTCATCGGCGACGCCGCCCTGCGCGCCAACCTCCTCGACGGCCCGCGCTTCGGCCTGGAGGTGCACGACCTCGGCGCCCTCTGGAAGGAGTGGACCGGCCTGCCGTTCGTCTTCGCGGTCTGGGCGGCCCGCCGGGACTACGCGGCACGCGAGCCGTCCATCACCCGTCAGGTCCACGAGGCCTTCCTCGCCTCCCGCAACCTCTCCCTGGAGGAGGTCGGCAAGGTCGCCGAACAGGCCGCCCGCTGGGAGGCCTTCGACGAGGTCACCCTGGAGCAGTACTTCACCACCCTCGACTTCAGCTTCGGCGCGCCGCAGCTCGCGGCCGTCGCCGAGTTCGCCCGCCGGGTGGGCCCGACGACGGGCTTCCCCGCCGATGTGAGGGTGGACCTGCTGCGGTCGTAGCCGCGCGTCACTACGCTGCTGCCCACGAGGCGTTGGGGGGAGCGTGCGCCATGCAGCCGCTGGAAGTCGATGAGCCGGCCGTCGTCGGGCCCTACCGGCTGCTCGGCCGGCTCGGTGCCGGCGGCATGGGCCGGGTCTACCTGGGTCGCAGCGCGGGCGGCCGCACGGTCGCCGTGAAGATCGTGCACCCGCACTTCGCGCTGGACGAGGAGTTCCGCGCCCGGTTCCGGCGCGAGGTGGACGCCGCCCGGCGGGTCGGCGGCGCCTGGACCGCGCCCGTCCTGGACGCGGACCCGGACGCCCGGGTGCCCTGGGTCGCCACCGCGTACGCGGCCGGGCCGTCCCTCGCGGCGGCCGTCACCGACGACGGCCCGCTGCCCGCGCACACCGTGCGCGCCCTCGGCGCGGGCCTCGCCGAGGCGCTGGCGGCGGTGCACGAACTCGGCCTCGTCCACCGGGACGTGAAGCCGTCCAACGTGCTGCTGACCCTGGACGGCCCCCTCCTCATCGACTTCGGCATCGCCCGCGCCATGGACGGCACGGCGTCCCTGACCTCCTCCGGGGTGTCCATCGGCTCCCCGGGCTACATGTCGCCCGAACAGATCCTCGGCAAGGGCGTCAGCTGCGCCGCCGACGTCTTCTCCCTCGGCGCCGTCCTCGTCCACGCGGCCACCGGTGAACCGCCCTTCCGCGGCGACTCCTCGGCCGCCCTGCTCTACAAGGTGGTCCACGAGGAACCCGAACTGGGCCCGCTCACCGGTGAGCTGCGAGACCTCGCGGCGGCCTGCCTGGCCAAGGACCCGGCGGCCCGGCCCGGCCCCGCCGAGCTGGGCCGGCGGCTCGCCCCCGACGGAGCCTCGCGCCTGATCGCGGGCGGCTGGCTGCCGGGCCCCCTGGTCGAACAGGTCAGCCGCAGCGCCGTACGTCTGCTCAACCTGGACACGGGGGAGACGGCCGGGGCACCGCACTCGGGCCCGGTGCCCTTCAGCAGCCCTTCGGTGGGCGGGCCCGCCGTCGCGACCGGGACGAATCCCGGTGGCGGCGCCGGGGTGTTCGGGCCCGCGCCCCTGATGGACCAGGGGGTGGCGGCCGGCAGCCCCGGCGCGGTGCTCGGGGTGCCGACACCCGCGGACGGGTTGCCCTCCGGTACGCCGACCGTCGTGCCCGCGCCGCGGGACGCTCCGCCGCCCGGCCGGGTCTCCGTCAGCGTCGCGGCGGACTCCGCCCCGACGCAGGGCGGCCGCGGACGCAGACTGAGCTGCACGGTCGTCCTGGCGGTCGCCGGCGCGCTGGCCGCGGCGACCCTCGGCGCCGGCGCCCTGCTGAAGCCCTGGTCCCAGGAGAGCGACGGCGACTCGAACGCCGGCAGCGGCAGCGCCCAGTCCCCGGCGCCCGGCGCGGCGTCGAGCGGCACCGCCGCGAGCGGCGCGCCCGGCCCGGTCCCCGCCCGCTACCTCGGCACCTGGGAGGGCCCGGCCACCGGACTGGGCGGCAGCCTGCCCATGGGAACCTTCCGGGTCACCGTCCACCAGGCCGCCGTAGGACAGGAGTTGGGGCGGATGCGGCAGACCGACCCGATCGGCGCCGTCTGCACCGACATCCTCACCCTGAAGAAGGTGACGAAGACCCGGCTCCTCGCCACCTCGAAGGGCGCCGGGACCAACCACGCCGGCTGCAACCCCACCCCGCACCAGGTGGAGCTGACACCGGCCGGCGACGACCTGAAGTACACCTCGGACAGCTCTGCCGAGGGCAACCCGGTGGCCCGTATGACGAAGGTCCGCTGACCGCCGTACGGGCCGGGCACGACACAGCACGGGGGATTCGCGGATGCCGACGGGAAGCGGGACCGGATGAGCGCGGGCGGGATCACCACGGGCGTACTGGCGCTCACGGCCGGGGCATGGGGCGCGCTCGCGGGCACGCTGCTGCCCCGCGCCGCGCACCGGTTCGCTGTACCGACCGGGGAGCCCTGGCGGGACCGGTGCCCCGGCGGCCACCGGATCCGGGGATGGCTGGGCGGCGCGGACTGCGGCGCGTGCGCGGACGACGGGACACCCGCGGACCCCGGCCCCGGCGGGAACACCCCCTCCGCCGTGCGCCTCGCCACGGCGACCGTCCTCGTCTGCGCCGCGCTCGCCACCGCCACCGGCACCCGGCCCGAACTGGCCGTCTGGCTGCTGCTCGCACCCGTCGGGGTGCTGCTCGCCGCCGTCGACTTCCGGGTGCAGCGGCTGCCCGACCCGCTCACCCTGCCGCTCGCCGCCGCGGCCCTCGCCCTGCTGGGCCTCGCCGCCGTGCTGCCCGAGCACGCCGGCCACTGGCTCACCGCGCTCTACGGCGCCCTCGCGCTCGGCGGCGGCTACTACCTGCTGTACCGGATCAACCCCGCCGGCATGGGCTTCGGCGACGTGAAACTGGCCGTCGGCATGGGCGCCGTACTCGGCTGGTACGGCTGGCCCACCGTGCTGCTCGGCACGTTCGCCGGGTTCCTGCTCGGCGCCCTCTACGGCGGAGCGCTCGTCGTGGCCCGGCGGGCCGGGCGCAAGTCGGCGATCCCGTTCGGCCCGTTCCTCATGGCCGGCGCCCTCGCCGGGCTGCTGGTCGGCGCGTACACGGCCTGACGTCCTCGGAGGAAACACGCTGGCGTAGGCTGGTTCGGTCCGTCCAACCCCTTGACGAAAGGGACGCCCCGGTGACCGAGAAGGCCGACCTCACTTCTTCTGATGTCACAGCCGTCCTCGACCGTGCCGCAGGCGGTGGGCGGATCACCCCGGAGGAAGCGCTCGTCCTCTACCGCGACGCCCCGCTGCACGCTCTGGGCGCCGCCGCCGACGCCGTACGCCGCCGCAAGTACGCCGGCACCGAGCACATCGCGACGTACATCATCGAGCGCAACATCAACTACACGAACGTGTGCGTCACCGCGTGCAAGTTCTGCGCCTTCTACGCGGCCCCCAAGGACACCGCGAAGGGCTGGACCCGCGACCTCGACGACATCCTGCGCCGCTGCGCGGAGACCGTCGAGCTGGGCGGCACCCAGATCATGTTCCAGGGCGGCCACCACCCGGACTACGGCGTCGAGTACTACGAGAAGCACTTCAAGGCCATCAAGGACGCCTTCCCGCAGCTGGTGATCCACTCGCTGGGCGCGTCCGAGGTCGAGCACATGGCCCGGATCTCCGGCGTCTCGGTGGAAGAGGCCATCACCCGTATCCACGAGGCTGGCCTGGACTCGTTCGCGGGCGCCGGCGCCGAACTCCTCCCCGAGCGGCCCCGCAAGGCCATCGCCCCGCTGAAGGAGAGCGGCGAGCGCTGGCTGGAGATCATGGAGACCGCGCACCGGCTGGGTGTCGAGTCGACCTCCACCATGCTCATGGGCACCGGTGAGACGAACGCCGAGCGCATCGAGCACCTGCGGATGATCCGGGACGTACAGGACCGCACGGGCGGCTTCCGCGCGTTCATCCCGTACACCTACCAGCCGGAGAACAACCACCTGAAGGGCCGCACCCAGGCGACCCTCTTCGAGTATCTGCGGATGATCGCGATCGCCCGGCTGTTCATGGACAACATCCAGCACATCCAGGGCTCCTGGCTCACCACCGGCAAGGAGGTCGGCCAGCTCTCGCTGCACTACGGCGCGGACGACCTCGGCTCGATCATGCTGGAGGAGAACGTGGTCTCCTCGGCCGGTGCCAAGCACCGCTCCAACCGCCTGGAGATCATCGACCTCATCCGCAAGGCGGGCCGCGTCCCGGCGCAGCGCGCGACGACGTACGAGCACCTCGTCGTCCACGACGACCCCGCCAACGACCCCGTCGACGACCGCGTGGTCTCCCACATCTCCTCCACGGCGATCGAGGGCGGCACGGCCCACCCCGAGCTGAAGCTGCTGGCGTCCAACTAGGACCGGCCGGGCGTTCCGTGCTGACACTTCACGTTGCCGAACAGTCGCCCGAGACGGCGGTGCTGGTCGACGGGGCGTCCGTCGCCGCCGTCGGCCGGTACGAGGAACTGGCCGACGCCGACCCGCGGGCGCGGGTGCGGCGCTGGCCCGGCATCCTGACGCCCGGACTGCTGAACCCGTACGGTCCGGAGCTGCTGGAGGCCACCTACCACCCCGACCCGCGCGAGGCCGACACCCTCGGAACCGAGCCCATCGGCGGGGAGCGGGCGCGGGCGATCTTCCGCGCCGACCCCGCCCGCCTCGGCGCGAGCGCGCGCCGCGGGGTGCAGCGGATGCTGGCGCACGGCACGGTGGCGGTGGCCGGCGAGCTGCGGTCCAGGGCCGTCGTCGACGCCGTGCGCAGGGCCGGACTGGCGGTGGGACAGCGGCCGGACCGTCTGCCGGGCCCGGCCGCGCTGTCCCCGACCCCGCTCATCCTGCTGCCGAGGGTGGTGCCGGGCGGACCCGCCCGGTTCGCCGTGTTCGACGTCGCGGACCCCGCCGAACTGGTCCGGCGCGGTGCCGGCACCTGCGTGGCGACCGTGATCGGCGGGCGGCTGGTGTACCGCGGCCGCTGACGCACGGCCCCGGGCCGGACGCCGGCTCAGCCCGCGAAGGCCTCCGCGAACGCCCCCGCGCCCTGCTCCACCCCACTGCAGTCGGTCGCCGCGTCGTCCTGCCCGGACTCCCCGTCCTCGCACGGCCGATCGCGGAAGGTCGCCCACATGGACACCCAGGCGATCCCCTCGCGCGCCGCGAACCT
Source organism: Streptomyces sp. NPDC015139 (assembly GCF_043079785.1). Taxonomy (NCBI): domain Bacteria; kingdom Bacillati; phylum Actinomycetota; class Actinomycetes; order Kitasatosporales; family Streptomycetaceae; genus Streptomyces; species Streptomyces sp. NPDC015139. Next base: position 59,697 of record NZ_JBIBUW010000023.1, read on the forward strand.
CCGCACCCGGGCGGCGTCGGAAAGCGTGAACGTCTCCCCGGCCACGTCGTTGACCCCGAGCATCGAGGTGAGCGCCATCCCCTGCCAGGCACCGGCGTCCGACAGCCCGAACACCCTCCTCAGCTGGGCGTGCGCGGCCTTCGCCGAGCTGACGGCGTAGCCGCCCATGTCGCCGTCGTACGACTCCCCGTAGTTCATGGTCATCAGGTTGACCGTGGAGACCTGCACGTCGTACGTGTTCGCGGACTCCAGCAGGGCGAGACCCTGGGCGTCGAGCCCCGACGGCATCACCGGCAGGGTGAACGAGACCTCCAGCCCCGGGCGTTCCTTCTGCAGCCTGGCTATCGCCCGTGAACGCCGGGCCGTGGCGGCGGAGTCGGTGAGGCCGTCCCCCTCGACGTCGAAGTCCGCCTGGTTCGTGCCGGCCGCGTCCAGCGCCCGCGCGTAGGCGGTGGCGAGCTCCGGGACGCTGTCGCAGGCGGTGGCCAGCTCCTTGCCGGAGGCCCCGCCGAAGGAGACACGGACCCCGGCACCGCCCTTCTCCAACCGCGCGATCCGTGACCTCACCTCCGAGTCGCCGATCGCCTCGGTGCCGTTCCACTTCGGTGTGCAGCCACCTCCCCCGGAGATCACGAAGGCGAGGTTGTAGTCGGCGGGGGAGCCCTCGGAGTCGGTGGCGGAGGCCCCGGTCGCGCTGACGTAGGGGGCGTAGGTGGTGGCCCGACCGGTGCTCCCGGCAGGCCGCCCCAGCCCCTGCGAGCACCCCGTCACCGCAAGTGCGAACGCACAGGTGTATCCGGCGATCGCCTTCACTGAACTTCTCATCCTGCCCGCACCCGTTCTCGTGACGTCTCGTCCCCGGCGGGAAACCTCTCACACGAAACCGTGAGCGCTCCCGGGAATCCCAGGGAAATGACAGCCTGAGGCAGCCCTCACGGCCCGCTCAAAGCCACTCCGGGAAAGGGCACATGAAAGCTCCCTAAGGTCCGGGGAATGCGATCCGAACCCGCCATCGAAAGTCGCGCCGCCGGGCGCGGTCGCCGCCGCAAACATGGCAACGGGCCCGCCGGGGGACCCGTGTTCGTCGACACCACCGGACGCCGCTCCAGGATGCTGCGCCGCGTCGGCCTGCTCGTCGGCGCCGTCTGCCTGGCCTACACGGGTGTGCTCGCCGCCGCCTTCATGGGCTGGGGCACCTCCCTGACCCCGTCCTCGCTCCTTCCCTTCGGCAGCGCGGACGGCGGCCGGGGCCCCGATGCCGTACGGCCGCAGGGCGGTGCCGGCCGCCAGGCCGGTCTGCCGACGGGCACGCCGTCCGCGCCGCCCGTCTCCGTGACCCCGTCCCCGTCCGCCCCGGTGTCCGCCCCGGCGGCCGTCGCGGACGCCAACTGACCGGAGCGCAGCGGCAGCCATGACCACTCCGACGTCCTCCCGGGGCCGCAGGCGCGCGCCCACCCGCATCGAACGCGCCGCGGGCAGGGCCGCCGCCCTCCAGCGGCCCCGCGTCATCCTCGCCCTCCTGCTCCTGCTCGCGCTCACCTGCGTGCTGCTGCTCGACGGCTATCTGCGCGCCGAGGTCGGCGGCGACCAGCGTGTGCGCACCGGCGCGAGCTCCGCCGACGTACCCGACCGGATCCTGAACGGCGGCCCGATCCTCACCTTCCGGGGCGGCCGGGCCACCACGGTCTCCGTACCGTCCAGGACCATCGCCCTCACCTTCGACGACGGCCCGAACCCGACCTGGACCCCGCAGGTGCTCAAGATCCTGCGCGCGTACGACGTCCCCGGCACGTTCTTCCTGGTCGGCTCCATGGTCTCGCGCTACCCGGACGTCGTCAGGACGATGGTCCGGCAGGGCAACGAGGTCGGCGTCCACACCTTCACCCACGTCGACCTGTCGTACCAGAGCGGCGCCCGCGTCGACCGCGAGATCCAGCAGACGCAGCTCGCCCTCGCCGGCGCGGCCGGCATCACCACCACCCTGTTCCGCGCGCCGTACTCCTCCGCGACCGACGCCGTCGACGACTACAGCTGGCCCGTCTACAAGAAACTCGGCCAGGACGGCTACACCAGCGTCTTCGTCGACACCGACAGCGACGACTGGAAGCGGCCCGGCGCCTCGAAGATCGTCCGGTGGGCCACCCCCGAGGACGGCGAGGGCGCCTCGGTCCTCTTCCACGACGCCGGCGGCGAGCGCTCACAGACGATCGCGGCGCTGCCCCGGTACATCGAGAAGATGAAGGCGAAGGGCTACACCTTCACGACCATCAGCGGCGTCATGGAGCAGCAGCGCGCCACGGACCGGGGTACCGGCGGCGTCCCCGACGCGACCGCGGGCGCCCTCACCGGCGGCGCCACGACGGCCGGCACCGCCCGCCTCCAGGCAGCCCACCGCACCGCCACCGGCACGACCCTCTACGAGGGCAAGGCGCTCGTCGCGGCCGTCGCCGTCGCCGAGTGGACGCTGCCGGTGCTCTCCGCCGGGCTGCTGGTCGTCGGCGTGGCCGTCATGGGCCGCTTCGCGATGATGGTGGTCCTCGCCCGCCGCCACCACCGGCAGCGCAACAGACGCCGGTTCGGCTGGGGGCCGCCGGTCACCCGGCCGGTGAGCGTGATCGTCCCGGCGTACAACGAGAAGGAGTGCATCGCGGGCACCCTCGCGTCACTGGCGCGCAGCACCCATCCGATCGAGATCCTCGTGATCGACGACGGCTCGACCGACGGCACCTGCGAGATCGCCCGCGCCGCGGCCGAGTCGCTCGGCATGCCGAACGTCCGGGTGATCCGCCGGGACAACGCGGGCAAGCCCGCCGCGCTCAACAACGGCGTCCGCAACGCCACCCACGACCTCGTCGTGATGATGGACGGCGACACGGTGTTCGAACCGGACGCGGTACGGCAGCTGGTGCAGCCGTTCGCCGACCCCTCCGTCGGCGCGGTCGCCGGCAACGCCAAGGTCGGCAACCGCGGCACGCTCATCGGCGCCTGGCAGCACATCGAGTACGTGATGGGCTTCAACCTGGACCGGCGCATGTACGACCTGCTGCGCTGCATGCCGACCATCCCGGGCGCGATCGGCGCGTTCCGCCGGGAGGCGGTGCTCGCGGCCGGCGGCATGAGCGACGACACCCTCGCCGAGGACACCGACATCACCATCGCCCTGCACCGCGCGGGGTGGCGGGTCGTCTACCAGGAGCACGCCAGGGCCTGGACGGAGGCGCCGGGTTCCCTCAGGCAGCTGTGGTCCCAGCGCTACCGCTGGTCCTACGGCACCATGCAGGCCCTCTGGAAGCACCGCGGGTCGCTCACGGACAAGGGGCCGTCGGGCCGGTTCGGACGCGTCGGCATGCCCCTGGTGGTGCTCTTCCAGATCGTCACACCCGTCTTCGCCCCGCTGATCGACGTCTTCACCGTCTACTCGATGATCTTCGTCGACCTGCGCGCGGCCCTGCTGGCGTGGCTGGCGGTCCTGGCGGTCCAACTGCTGTGCGCGGCCTACGCCTTCCGCCTCGACCGGGAGAAGTACCGCTACCTCCTGATGATGCCCCTGCAGCAACTGGCCTACCGCCAGATGATGTACCTCGTCCTCATCCACTCCTGCGTCACCGCTCTCACGGGCGGCCGGCTGCGCTGGCAGAAACTGAAACGCACCGGCGAGGTCGGCGCACCGGCGGGGGCGGGCTGACATGGGCGCACACAGCAGGACCGGACCCGCTCGCGACGTCCGGCCGTCGCCCGACGTGCGGTCGCCTTCCGACGGGCGGTCGCCTTCCGACGGGCGGCCGTCCCCCGACGCGCGGCCGTCCCGCCCGCGGTCGGCCGGCAGGGACCGCTACTTCGACACCCTCAGAGCCCTCGCGCTGATCAGGGTCGTCACGTACCACACCTTCGGCTGGGCCTGGTGCGGCATGGTGTTCCCCTCCATGGGAGTCATGTTCGCCCTCGCCGGCACCCTGATGGCGAGGTCCCTGGAACACCCCGCCCCGAACGTCCTGAGCAGCCGCCTCAGAAGACTCCTGCCCCCCTTCTGGTTCTGGGGCTTCTTCGTCGTCCTCGCCATGCTCGTGCACGGCTGGATGCCCGGCCCGCAGATCGTCTACTGGATCGTCCCGCTCGGCGACCCGCCCGGGAACGCGTGGGGCGAGCAGGCCTGGGAGATCCTCTGGTACCTGCGCACGTACCTCTGGTTCGTCCTGCTCTCCCCGGCGCTGCTGTGGATCTTCCGCAAGGCTCCCGTGCCCGTGCTGCTCCTCTCCCTCGCCCCGGTGCTCGTCCTGAACTTCCTCCGGACCGCCCCCGACGGCCGGCTCGGCAGCGCCCTGTGGGACCTGTCGACCTACGTCTTCTGCTGGCTCCTCGGCTTCGCCCACCGCGACGGCGTGCTGGAGCGGGCCGGACCGGTCCCGGTCGCCGTCCTCGCGGCCGCGGCACTGGGCTACGGCGCCTGGTACGCCTTCTCGCACCAGGCCGCCTTCGGCACCTACGACCTCGACGAGAACCCGCTCGCGCAGGCCCTCTGGTCGGCCGGTTTCGTGCTCCTGCTGATGTGGGCGAAGGCGTACTTCCGCACGGACTTCGCGTGGCTCGGCCGGTTCCGCCGTCTCGACCGGACGGTCACGGTCTTCAACGCGCGCGCGGTGACGATCTACCTGTGGCACGAGATCGCCCTCGTCCTCGCCGTCCCGCTGATCGACCGGTTCTGGCAGGTGCCCGCATTCGAGGCGTACCTGCCGCTGGACAGCCAGTGGTTCCTGTTCGGTGTCGGCTGGCTGCTGATCGCCGTCCTGGTCCTGCTGTGCGGCTGGGTGGAGGACGTCGCGGCACGCAGGAAGCCCAGGCTCCTGCCGTGAGACCGGGCTGCAACAATGGGCGGGTGACCCGCGCTTCCCTGAACAAGCAGCCGCACGAAGTCGCCTCGATGTTCGACGACGTGGCGGAACGGTACGACCTGACGAACGACGTGCTGTCGCTCGGCCAGGACCGGCGCTGGCGCAAGGAGGTGGCGAAGGCGGTCGACGCGCGCCCCGCGCAGAAGGTCCTGGACCTCGCGGCGGGCACGGCCACCTCCTCGCTGCCCTTCGCGCGGACCGGCGCGTACGTCGTCCCCTGCGACTTCTCGCTCGGGATGCTCCAGGTCGGCAAGAGGAAGCACACCTGGCTGCCGTTCACGGCGGGCGACGCGACGAGGCTGCCGTTCAAGGACGACACCTTCGACGCCGTCTCGATCTCCTTCGGCCTGCGCAACGTGCAGGACACGGACGCGGCCCTGCGGGAGATGTACCGGGTGACCCGGCCCGGCGGACGCGTGGTGATCTGCGAGTTCTCGCACCCGACGTGGGCGCCCTTCCGGACCGTCTACACCGAGTACCTGATGCGGGCGCTGCCGCCGGTCGCCCGGAAGGTGTCCTCGAACCCGGACGCGTACGTCTACCTCGCCGAGTCCATCCGCGCCTGGCCCGATCAGCCCGCCCTCGCCGAGAAGCTGCGCAAGGCGGGCTGGTCGAAGGTGGCGTGGCGCAACCTCACCGGCGGAGTGGTCACGCTGCACCGGGGCTTCAAGGAGGCCTGAGCGCGACGGGGCTCCGGGCGCTGAGCGTCGTGGGGAGCCGGGCGCTGAGCCTCGTGGGGAGCCGGGCGGAGCCGACCGGCCCCCGCCTGCCGATCACCTGTTGATCATCTCGAAGGCGTCGCCGGGTTCGCCGAGCTCGCGCTCCATCCCGCCCGTGGGCGGCCGCGGGACGCGTGGCTCGCGCACGCCTCCGCCGCCCTCGCCCTCGCCGAAGTCGAACCACACGTACACCATCGAGTCCGGCGGCACCTCGGCCCCGGGCTGCGGATACTGGCGTACGACGTACTCGACGACCGTGCGGTGGAAGTCCGGGCGGTCCGGCGCGTTGAGGAACAGGCCTCTCGCCCGGGCCGTTTCGCGCGCGTCCATGGCCATCAGACCGACCAGACGCGGAACGCGCACTTCGGGTGTTTGCGGTGGTATGCGCACAGATGTCACCCCCAGCGGTACTGGCAGGGTAACTCCCGGGCGCCCCAGCCGGAAGGCGCCGGTGTCTTTCTGTAACAGACGGCTACTGTGCGTGATCGAGGGGGAGTCGGAAGCAGAGCGCGGGCTCGTTCAGCGTGGGGTGCTCGTAGGTCTCCGCGGGCTCCATGCCGAGCCGGCGGGTCACCGCGATCGAGCGCTCGTTGCCCGTCCGCACCATGGCCACGACCCCCGGCACCCCGGCCTCCCGCACCCGCACGAGGGTCTCCCGCGCCGCCGCGGTGACGTATCCCCGGCCCCAGTACGCGCGGCCGAGCCGCCAGCCGATCTCCGTCTCGCCGACCGGACCCCAGTCGGGCCGCCACGGCTGGGCTCCGGTGAAGCCGATGACGTCCCCGGACTCGTCCAGCAGCGTCCACAGGCAGAAGCCGAGCTCCGCGTCGTGCCGCCGCTGGCGCGCGGTGAGTTCCTCGTAGACCGACAGCGCCGCGGGCCTGCCGCCGTAGAACTCCATGACCTCGGGGTCGGCGAAGATCCGGTGCCAGGCGACCGCGTCCTCGTGGGTGGGGACGCGCAGCCGTACCGCGGGGAGAGGTCGGTTCACAGGGCAGCCCTTCAGCCGGGTGATCAATTCTGCTGAATAGACTGCCCATGTCCAGTGCCGGTCGGCACACAGATTTCAGAACCTTGGGGAGATCCCGCCGTGACCGAGCCCCTCTCCGAAAACACCGCCGATGTGATCGTCGTGGGCGCGGGGCCAGCCGGCTCCACGACCGCGTACCACCTCGCCAAGGCCGGTCTCGACGTACTGCTCCTGGAGAAGACCGAGTTCCCGCGCGAGAAGGTCTGCGGCGACGGCCTCACCCCGCGCGCGGTCAAGCAGCTCGTCGCCATGGGCATCGACATCTCCGAGGAGGCCGGCTGGCTGCGCAACAAGGGCCTGCGCATCATCGGCGGCGGCAGCCGTCTCCAGCTGGACTGGCCGGATCTCGCCTCCTTCCCGAACTACGGTCTGGTCCGCAAGCGCGACGACTTCGACGAGCAGCTCGCCCGCAACGCCCAGAAGGCCGGCGCCCGCCTCTTCGAGCGCTGCAACGTCTCCGGCCCCGTCGTCGACGACCGCACCGGCCGCATCACCGGTGTGACCGCCAAGCTCGGCGAGGAGAAGCGCGAGGTCACCTTCCGCGCGCCGCTCGTCGTCGCCGCCGACGGCAACTCCACCCGCCTGTCCCTCGCCATGGGCCTGCACCGCCGCGAGGACCGCCCCATGGGCGTCGCGGTGCGCACGTACTTCACCTCGCCCCGCCACGACGACGACTACCTGGAGTCCTGGCTGGAGCTGTGGGACCGGCGCGGCGCCCAGGACCGCCTGCTGCCCGGCTACGGCTGGATCTTCGGCATGGGCGACGGCACCTCCAACGTCGGCCTTGGCGTCCTCAACACCTCCGCCTCCTTCAAGGAGCTGGACTGGCGCGAGATCCTCAAGGCCTGGTGCGCCTCCATGCCGGAGGACTGGGGCTACACCCCGGAGAACATGACCGGCCCCATCCGCGGCGCCGCCCTCCCCATGGCCTTCAACCGCAAGCCGCACTACACCAAGGGCCTGCTCCTCGTCGGTGACGCCGGCGGCCTCGTGAACCCCTTCAACGGCGAGGGCATCGCCTACGCCATGGAGTCCGGCCAGCTCGCCGCCGACGTCATCGTGCAGGCCCACGCGCGGGCCACGCCCGCCCAGCGCGAGATCGCCCTCCAGCGCTACCCGCGCGTCCTGAGCGACACCTACGGCGGCTACTACAACCTGGGCCGCGCCTTCGTGAAGCTCATCGGCAACCCGAAGGTCATGCAGATCGCCACCCAGCGCGGCCTGACCCACCCGGTGCTGATGAAGTTCACCCTGAAGCTGCTCGCCAACCTCACCGACCCCACGGGCGGCGACGCGATGGACCGCATCATCAACGGCCTGAGCAAGGTGGCCCCGAAGGCCTGAGAAGGCGCCCTGCGGGGCGCCGAGAGGCGCCCGGCGGGTGAGAGAAGCCGCGTCGGCGGCCCGGCGGGACGAGGTGTCCGCCGGGCCGCCGTTTGCAGTGATGCGCCCTTTTTCTGCCGGTCCGCTCGTCCGTCGGCAGGTCTCACCCGCCCGGCGCGCCGGACCGGTTGACGATGTGTCCGACATGCCCGACACGGTCGCCGTCACGGCAGTTGCCCACGTACGGGACGCCGGGTGCGAGCGCCGCGGGAACGACGCAAGGGCCGCTGCCCCCGAGCGGCTGCGGCCCTGTGCGCGTGAGAGGCGCCTGGTGCGGTCAGAGCACCCGCACGGCCCCGGTGGGCGGGTCGTACGACAGCGGCTTCTCCGCGACGCCGGTGGAGGGATTCTGCGCGCCGACGAACATGCCGTCGCCGACGTACACCGCCACGTGGTACGCGCTGCCCGCGCTGCCCCAGTAGAGGATGTCACCCGGCTGCAGGTTGCTCAGCGAGACCTGGGTGCCGGCCGTCGACTGGTCCTGCGAGACGCGCGGCAGGCTGATGCCGACCTGCTTGAAGGCCGTCTGCACCAGGCCGGAGCAGTCGTAGGCGGAGGGACCGGTGGCACCGGACACGTACGCCTTGCCGACCTGCGCCTTGACGAAGCTGATGACCGCGGCTGCCGAACCGGTGGCCGTGGACGTGCCGGTGGACGTGGACGTGGAGGTCGAGCCGGCGTCCGCCGTGGTGGAGAGCGTGGTGCGCTCGGCGTTGCGGGAGGCGCGGGCGGCGGCCTCCTTGCGAGCGGCCTCCTCGGCCTTCTTCTTGGCCGCGGCTGCCTTCTGCTTGGCATCGGCGAGGTCCGACTTGGCCTGCTTGGCGGCCTTTGCGGCGGCCGCGTCGCGCTCGGCCTGCAGCTGGTAGTTCGCGGCGGCCTGCTGGGTCGCGTCGGCGGACTGCGCTGCCTGGGCGGCCAGGTCTGCCGTCAGGGTGGGCAGTTCGAGGGTCTGCGTCACCGGCTCGGCTGCGTTCGCCGAACCGGCTGCCCCGGCGACTGCCAGGGTGCCGAGGACGCCACCGGCAACTCCGGCCCGCATCGCGAGGGTCGACGCGCTGCGGCGGGGCTTCCGGTGGCTGCGTATGTGAGCGGTGTGGGACATGGGAACAACCGGTACCAGGGGCTCCTTCATATCTTCAAGAAACGTGTGGTGCGCCACAATTGCTCAACGGAAGCCCCGAATCCCGGGCGTGTCGCTCTTTATTGACGCCGTAACGGACATTGCGGACGCCTGTGATCAAGCCCTTGATCACGGTCTTTGATCATTAAGTCCGAATTGCCCCGCGCCTACCACCGGTTGGAGTGGTTGGCCAAGCCCGGTTCTCAGGGATCTCTCATCGATGTGGCGGACGTCACGGAACGGCCACCGGAGGGGCTGCGTCCGCTGCGCGCGGAGCTCGTGAACGCGTGCACGCGCCGAGACGGTGTGGAGGCCGCGTCCACATCGCACCCCCGGCCTCCCTCTGATGTGTGAACGCGATCCACTATCAGCCCCTCCCATCCAGCACCAATTTGCATGCAGCGGAAGTCTCTTGATATGGAGACGACCCCTCCGGCCTGCGAAGACAAGCAAAAATGTCACTTCTGGTGATCAACTGAACGCTTCGCGTATGAAGATCACTCATCATCCGACTTCATGATCCTTCGTCAGGTGGTGGAGATCACAAAGCTTGTGGAATACCCCGTGTCGCAGATCACAGAGCGGCGGGCATAAGATGCGAGGCAGTTGGGCTTGTGACCTGCTTCACATGTTCTCGATCTTCGCCGGGACGAGCGGGGTTCGTGGGACCGGTGAGGCGCAAGTGAGCCCAGTGCAACCGCCAGCAGTCAGCGCCGACTGAGAGGAGCGAGGAGCGGTGAACGCGTATGCGCCCATCCTCGTACTGGGAGCCCTCGGGGCAGGCTTTGCGATCTTCTCCGTGGTCATGGCCACGCTGATCGGTCCGAAGCGGTACAACCGCGCCAAGCTCGAGGCCTACGAGTGCGGTATCGAGCCGACCCCCACGCCGGCCGGCGGCGGGCGCTTCCCCATCAAGTACTACCTGACGGCGATGCTCTTCATCGTCTTCGACATCGAGATCGTCTTCCTCTACCCCTGGGCCGTCACCTTCGACGCCCTGGGGATCTTCGGGCTCGTGGAGATGCTGCTCTTCGTGCTCACCGTCTTCGTCGCGTACGCGTACGTATGGCGGCGCGGCGGCCTGGAATGGGACTGAGGGGCCTTTGACATGGGACTCGAAGAAAAACTGCCGAGCGGCTTCCTGCTGACCACCGTCGAGCAGGCCGCGGGCTGGGTGCGCAAGGCGTCCGTCTTCCCGGCGACCTTCGGCCTCGCCTGCTGTGCCATCGAGATGATGACCACGGGCGCCGGCCGGTACGACCTGGCCCGCTTCGGCATGGAGGTCTTCCGCGGCTCGCCGCGCCAGGCGGACCTGATGATCGTGGCCGGCCGGGTCAGCCAGAAGATGGCGCCGGTCCTGAGGCAGGTCTACGACCAGATGCCCAGCCCGAAGTGGGTGATCTCCATGGGCGTCTGCGCCTCCTCGGGCGGCATGTTCAACAACTACGCGATCGTCCAGGGCGTCGACCACATCGTCCCGGTCGACATCTACCTGCCCGGCTGCCCGCCGCGCCCCGAGATGCTGATGGACGCGATCCTCAAGCTCCACCAGAAGATCCAGTCCTCCAAGCTCGGCGTCAACGCCGAGGAAGCGGCCCGCGAGGCGGAGGAGGCGGCGCTCAAGGCCCTGCCGACGATCGAGATGAAGGGGCTGCTGCGGTGAGCGACGCGAACGGCACCAACGGCGCGAACGGGGTGAACCCCGAGAAGGACCTCGCCGCCTCCAACCTCCCCGGCCAGCGCGGCCAGGGCGGCGAGGAGATCCGCGTCCAGCGCGGCATGTTCGGCGCCAACAACGGCGGCGACACCTCCGGCTACGGCGGCCTGGTGCGCTCGGTCCGGCTCCCGGGACCGGCGAGCCGCCCCTACGGCGGCTGGTTCGACGAGGTCGCCGACGAACTCGAGGGCGCCCTGGAGGAGCAGGGACTCCTCCCCGGCAACGCCATCGAGAAGACGGTCGTCGACCGGGACGAGCTGACCTTCCACATCGAGCGCGAGCACCTGGTCCGCGTCGCCCGCACCCTGCGCGACGACCCGGCCCTGCGCTTCGAACTGTGCACCGGCGTCAGCGGCGTCCACTACCCCGAGGACGCGGGCCGCGAGCTGCACGCCGTCTACCACCTGCGCTCGATCACCCACAACCGGCTCGTCCGCCTGGAAGTCAGCGCCCCCGACAGCGACCCGCGCATCCCGTCCCTGGTCCCCGTCTACCCGACCAACGACTGGCACGAGCGCGAGACCTACGACTTCTTCGGAATCGTCTTCGACGGCCACCCGGCCCTGACGCGGATCATGATGCCGGACGACTGGCAGGGCCACCCGCAGCGCAAGGACTACCCCCTCGGCGGCATCCCCGTCGAGTACAAGGGCGCCCAGATCCCGGCTCCGGACCAGCGGAGGTCGTACTCGTGAGCACGCAGTCAGCATCCGACGCGTCGGCCGCCGCGGCACGCGAGACCACCGAGGGCACCGTATATACGGTCACCGGTGGCGACTGGGACGAGGTCGTCCAGTCCGCGGCCCGCGCCGACGACGAACGCATCGTCGTCAACATGGGTCCCCAGCACCCGTCCACCCATGGGGTGCTCCGCCTGATCCTGGAGATCGAGGGCGAGACCGTCACCGAGGCCCGCTGCGGCATCGGCTACCTCCACACCGGCATCGAGAAGAACCTCGAGTTCCGCACGTGGACGCAGGGCACCACCTTCGTCACGCGCATGGACTACCTGACGTCCTTCTTCAACGAGACCGCCTACTGCCTCGCCGTCGAGAAGCTCCTCGGCATCGAGGACCAGATCACCGACCGCGCCACGCTCATCCGGGTGCTCCTGATGGAGCTGAACCGGATGTCCTCCCACCTGGTGTGCATCGCCACCGGCGGCATGGAACTGGGCGCCACCACGATCATGATCTACGGCTTCCGCGATCGTGAAATGATTCTCGACCTCTACGAGCTCATCACGGGCCTGCGGATGAACCACGCGTACATCCGCCCCGGCGGACTCGCCCAGGACCTGCCGCCCGGCGCGGTGGACCAGATCCGCGAGTTCGTGAAGAAGATGAAGAAGAACCTCCCGGAGTACGACAAGCTCGCCACCGGGAACCCCATCTTCAAGGCCCGCATGCAGGACGTCGGCTACCTCGACCTGGCCGGCTGCATGGCCCTCGGCGCGACGGGCCCGATCCTGCGCTCCACCGGCCTGCCGCACGACCTGCGCAAGGCCCAGCCGTACTGCGGCTACGAGACGTACGACTTCGACGTCCCGACCGCCGACAGCTGCGACTCCTACGGCCGCTTCCTGGTCCGTCTGGAGGAGATGCGCCAGTCGCTGCGGATCATCGAGCAGTGCCTGGACCGGCTCCAGCCCGGACCGGTCATGGTCGCCGACAAGAAGATCGCCTGGCCCGCCCAGCTCGCCCTGGGACCCGACGGGCTCGGCAACTCCCTCGACCACATCAAGAAGATCATGGGCACCTCCATGGAGGCCCTGATCCACCACTTCAAGCTGGTCACCGAGGGCTTCCGCGTGCCGCCGGGACAGGCGTACGCGGCCGTCGAGTCGCCCAAGGGCGAGCTCGGGGTGCACGCCGTCTCCGACGGAGGCACCCGCCCCTACCGGGTCCACTTCCGTGACCCGTCCTTCACCAACCTGCAGGCCATGGCGGCGATGTGCGAGGGCGGCCAGGTCGCCGACGTCATCGTCGCCGTCGCGTCCATCGACCCCGTGATGGGAGGCGTCGACCGATGACCACCTCTTCTTCCGAGCGGGGCGTCAGCCTGGGCATGCCCCAACTGCCCGCGCCCGCGTACCCGGACGACGTCCGGGCCCGGCTGGAGACGGACGCGCGCGAGGTGATCGCGCGCTACCCCGACTCCCGGTCCGCCCTGCTGCCGCTTCTCCACCTCGTGCAGTCAGAGGAGGGCCACGTCACCCGCACCGGAATGCAGTTCTGCGCGGACATGCTGGACCTGACCACGGCCGAGGTCACCGCCGTCGCCACCTTCTACACCATGTACCGGCGCAAGCCGTCCGGTGACTACCAGGTCGGCGTCTGCACCAACACGCTGTGCGCGGTGATGGGCGGCGACGCGATCTTCGAGACCCTGCAGGAGCACCTGGGCGTCGGAAACGGCGAGACCACCGACGACGGCAAGGTCACCCTGGAGCACATCGAGTGCAACGCGGCCTGCGACTTCGCACCGGTCGTGATGGTCAACTGGGAGTTCTTCGACAACCAGACGCCGGGCAGCGCCAAGCACCTGGTCGACGACCTGCGGGCGGGGCGCCCCGTGCAGCCCACGCGCGGGGCGCGGCTGTGCACCTTCAAGGAGACCGCGCGAATCCTGGCCGGCTTCCCCGACGAGCGGCCCGGGGCCGTCGAGGAGGGCGGCAGTGCGGGACCCGCTTCGCTGGTGGGCCTTCGCCTGGCAAGGGGAGAGGCCGCACCCGCGCGCGTGGTCCATCCGCGCGGAGGTCCGCATGGGCATCCGCAGGACAGGGTGCACCAGCCGTCGCCGGCCGAGCACCTCAGCTCCCATGACGCGCCGCAGGACACGTCGGCCTCCGACCCCGCCCACCCGGCAGGGCCTACCGCCGAGGAGGGGGAGTGATGACCGTGGTACCCGAGGTCAAGGACACGAGCCCGGAGAAGCTGCTCGCACCCGTGCTGTCGGCCTTCTGGGACGAGGACCGGGCCTGGAGCCTGGACGTCTACCGGAGGCACGAGGGGTACGAGGGGCTCCGCAAGGCGCTCGCCATGTCACCGGACGACCTGATCGCGTACGTCAAGGACTCCGGGCTGCGAGGCCGCGGCGGCGCGGGATTCCCGACCGGAATGAAATGGCAGTTCATTCCGCAGGGTGATGGAAAACCGCATTATCTAGTTGTCAACGCCGACGAATCGGAACCCGGGACGTGCAAGGACATCCCGCTCCTCTTCGCGAACCCGCACAGCCTCATCGAGGGCATCGTGATCGCGTGTTACGCCATCAGGTCGTCGCATGCCTTCATCTATCTGCGTGGTGAAGTCGTCCCCGTTCTGCGGCGGTTGCACGAGGCCGTGCGCGAGGCCTACGCGGCCGGCTACCTCGGCGAGAACATCCTGGGCAGCGGACTCGACCTCGAACTCACCGTGCACGCGGGCGCGGGCGCGTACATCTGCGGTGAGGAGACCGCACTGCTCGACTCGCTCGAAGGCCGCCGTGGTCAACCGCGGCTCCGTCCCCCTTTCCCAGCCGTCGAAGGGCTCTATGCCTGCCCGACTGTTGTGAACAACGTCGAGTCGATCGCGTCGGTTCCCGCCATCCTGAAAAACGGGAAAGACTGGTTCAGGTCGATGGGCAGCGAGAAGTCCCCGGGCTTCACGCTCTACTCGCTCAGCGGTCACGTCGCCAGCCCCGGCCAGTACGAGGCCCCGCTCGGCATCACGCTCCGCCAGCTCCTCGACATGAGCGGCGGCATGCGGTCCGGGCACCGCCTCAAGTTCTGGACGCCGGGCGGCTCCTCGACGCCGATGTTCACCGACGAGCACCTCGACGTCCCCCTCGACTACGAAGGGGTCGGCGCCGCCGGATCCATGCTCGGCACCAAGGCCCTGCAGTGCTTCGACGAGACGACCTGCGTGGTGCGGGCGGTGACCCGCTGGACCGAGTTCTACGCCCACGAGTCCTGCGGCAAGTGCACCCCCTGCCGTGAGGGCACGTACTGGCTGGTGCAGCTGCTGCGGGACATCGAGGCCGGCAAGGGCGTCATGTCCGACCTCGACAAGCTGAACGACATCGCCGACAACATCAACGGCAAGTCCTTCTGCGCGCTCGGCGACGGCGCGGCCTCACCCATCTTCTCCTCGCTGAAGTACTTCCGCGAGGAGTACGAGCAGCACATCACGGGCCGGGGCTGCCCCTTCGACCCGGCCAAGTCGACGGCCTGGGCGGACCGCCCGGAGGTGAACGCATGACCGTGACCACCAGTGCTCCCTCCGGAGGGGGAGAGGCGGCGGTCCCGCCGGAAGACCTCGTCACGCTGACGATCGACGGCGCCGAGATCAGTGTGCCCAAGGGCACCCTGGTCATCCGGGCCGCCGAGCAGCTCGGCATCGAGATCCCGCGGTTCTGCGACCACCCCCTGCTGGACCCGGCCGGCGCCTGCCGCCAGTGCATCGTCGAGGTCGAGGGGCAGCGCAAGCCCATGGCGTCCTGCACGATCACGTGCACCGACGGCATGGTCGTCAAGACCCACCTCACCTCGCCGGTCGCCGAGAAGGCCCAGCACGGGGTGATGGAGCTGCTCCTCATCAACCACCCGCTGGACTGCCCGGTCTGCGACAAGGGCGGCGAGTGCCCCCTGCAGAACCAGGCCATGTCCCACGGCAACGCCGAGTCCCGCTTCGAGGGCAAGAAGCGCACCTACGAGAAGCCCGTACCGATCTCCACCCAGGTGCTCCTCGACCGCGAGCGGTGCGTGCTGTGCGCCCGCTGCACCCGCTTCTCCAACCAGGTCGCCGGCGACCCGATGATCGAACTGGTCGAGCGGGGCGCGCTCCAGCAGGTCGGCACCGGCGAGGGCGACCCGTTCGAGTCGTACTTCTCCGGCAACACCATCCAGATCTGCCCGGTCGGCGCCCTGACCTCGGCGGCCTACCGGTTCCGCTCCCGCCCCTTCGACCTCATCTCCTCGCCGTCGGTCTGCGAACACTGCTCGGGCGGCTGCGCCACCCGCACCGACCACCGGCGCGGCAAGGTCATGCGACGGCTCGCGGCCAACGACCCCGAGGTCAACGAGGAGTGGATCTGCGACAAGGGACGCTTCGCGTTCCGGTACGCGCAGCAGAAGGACCGCCTCGACACCCCGCTGGTCCGCAACGCCGACGGCGTCCTGGAGCCCGCCTCCTGGCCCGAGGCGCTGGAGGCGGCCGCACGCGGACTGACCGGCGCCCGCTCCCGGGCCGGCGTCCTCACCGGCGGCCGGCTGACCGTCGAGGACGCCTACGCCTACAGCAAGTTCGCGCGCGTGGCACTCGACACGAACGACATCGACTTCCGCGCGCGCGTGCACAGCGGCGAGGAGGCCGACTTCCTCGCGGCCCACGTGGCGGGCCACGGCCGCGACCTCGACGGCGGCGGCGTCACGTACACCGCCCTGGAGAAGGCGCCCGCCGTCCTGCTCGTCGGCTTCGAGTCGGAGGAGGAGGCGCCCGGCGTCTTCCTGCGACTGCGCAAGGCCTGGCGCAAGCACAAGCAGCGGGTGTTCTCGCTGGCCACCCACGCGACCCGGGGCCTGCAGAAGACCGGCGGCATCCTGCTGCCGGCCGCGCCGGGCACCGAGACCGAATGGCTGGACGCCCTCGCGAGCGGGGTCGGCCTGGAGGACCCCGGCACCCTGGCCGCCGAAGCGCTGCGCGCCGAGGGCGCGGTCATCGTCGTCGGCGAACGGCTCTCCTCCGTCGCGGGCGGCCTCACCGCCGCCGTACGCGCGGCCACCGCGACCGGCGCCCAGCTGGTGTGGATCCCGCGCCGGGCCGGAGAACGCGGCGCCGTCGAGGTGGGCGCGCTGCCGTCGCTGCTGCCGGGCGGCCGCCCGGCCACCGACCCGCGCGCGCGGGACGAGGTCGCCGCCGTCTGGGGGCTCTCCGAACTCCCGCACCGCTACGGCCGCGACACCCACCAGATCGTCGAGGCCGCCGCGAACGGCGAACTCTCGGCACTGGTGGTCGCCGGCGTGGAGGTCACCGACCTGCCCGACCCGGCACGCGCGCGTGCCGCGTTCGCGGACGTCGGCTTCCTGGTGTCGCTGGAGCTGCGGCCCAGCGAGGTCACCGAGCACGCCGACGTCGTCCTGCCGGTCGCGGCGGTCGCCGAGAAGGCCGGCACCTTCCTCAACTGGGAGGGCAGGGTGCGCTTCTTCGAGGCCGCGCTCAAGCCCGACCAGATGACCCGCCGCCTCGCGCCGACCGACGCGCGCGTGCTGCAGATGCTGGCCGACGCCATGGACGTCCACCTGGGCCTGCCCGATCTGCGCACCACGCGCGCGGAGATCGACCGGCTCGGCTCCTGGGGCGGCCCGCGCGCCGCCGCGCCCTTCGAGACCGCGGGCGTCCTGCCCCGCCCCGCCGCGGGCGAGGCGGTTCTCGCCGGGCACCGGCTGCTGCTCGACCACGGTGTCCTGCAGGAGGGCGACGAGGCACTCGCCGGAACCCGGCACGCCGCACGCGCGCGCGTGTCGGCCGCGACGGCCGCCGAGGCGGGTGTCGCGGAGGGTGAGGCCCTCTCCGTCACCGGTCCCGAAGGCACGGTCCGACTCCCGGTGCAGATCACCGAGATGCCCGACCGGGTGGTGTGGCTCCCGCTGAACTCCGTCGACGCGGGCGTCGCCTCCGGCACCGGCGCACAACCCGGATCCCTCGTCCGCATCGGCCCGGCGGCAGTCGCCGAAGAGGCCCCCAAGGAGGTGGAGGCATGAGCCCGTACCTCGCCGCTGAAGACCTCTCGATGTTCGGCCGCGACCCCTGGTGGCTGGTCGTCGTCAAGGCCGTCTTCTGCTTCGCCTTCCTGATGGTGACCGTGCTGTTCTCCATCGTCTGGGAACGCAAGGTCGTCGCCTGGATGCAGCTGCGCATCGGCCCCAACCGGCACGGCCCCTGGGGCATGCTCCAGTCGCTCGCCGACGGTGTGAAGCTGATGCTCAAGGAAGACATCATCGTCAAGCGCGCGGACAAGGTGGTCTACGTCCTCGCACCGATCGTCGCGGCCATCCCGGCCTTCATGGCGATCGCGGTGATCCCCTTCGGGCCGGCCGACAACGAGATCTCGATCTTCGGCACACGCACCACGATGCAGCTCACCGACCTGCCGATCGCGATGCTCTACATCCTCGCGATCGCCTCCGTCGGCATCTACGGCATCGTGCTGGCGGGTTGGAGTTCCGGGTCCACCTACCCGCTCCTCGGCGGCCTGCGCTCCTGCGCGCAGATGATCTCGTACGAGATCGCCATGGGCGCCGCGTTCGCCTCCGTGTTCCTGTACTCGGGGTCGATGTCGACGTCCACGATCGTCGAGCAGCAGCACGACCGCTGGTACATCCTGCTGCTGCCGGTCTCCTTCATCCTCTACATCGTCACGATGGTCGGCGAGACCAACCGCGCCCCGTTCGACATGCCGGAGTCCGAGGGCGACCTCGTCGGCGGTTTCAACACCGAGTACTCGTCGATCAAGTTCGCGATGTTCATGCTCGCCGAGTACGTGAACATGGTGACGGTCTCGGCCGTCTCGACCACCCTCTTCCTCGGCGGCTGGCGCGCCCCCTGGCCGATCAGCGGCTTCTGGGAGGGCGCGAACCACGGCTGGTGGCCGCTGCTCTGGTTCGTCATCAAGGTCCAGCTGCTGCTGTTCTTCTTCATCTGGCTGCGCGGCACCCTGCCCCGCGTCCGCTACGACCAGCTGATGAAGCTCGGCTGGAAGGTTCTCATCCCGGTTTCGGTGACCTGGCTGATGCTGGTCGCGACCGTGCGCGCGCTGCGCAACGAGAACTACGACTTCGCCGACATCGCCCTCTACGTCGGCGGCGGTGTCCTCGCCCTGCTGCTGCTCTCCTTCGTCGCCGACATGTTCCGCGACAAGGGCAGGGCGGCCGAACAGGCCGCCACCCAGCCGGCCGGCTTCGACCCGATGGCGGGCGGATTCCCCGTCCCGCCGCTTCCCGGACAGGAACTGCCGCCGGTGCCCAGGCGCCGCTCGCACCGCGACCGCGAGCTGATTGTCAGTGGCGGGTCGGACACTGTCAGTGACGGACCTACGGATGGAAAGGAGGCGTCCGATGGCTGAGGAACCCAAGGAGACCAAGCCCGGTTTCCAGAACCCCGTCGCCGGCTTCGGCGTGACCTTCAAGGCCATGTTCAAGAAGCGGCTGACCGAGCAGTACCCGGAGCAGAAGAAGACCACGGCTCCGCGGTTCCACGGACGGCACCAGCTCAACCGCCATCCGGACGGCCTGGAGAAGTGCGTCGGCTGCGAGCTGTGCGCCTGGGCCTGCCCCGCCGACGCCATCTACGTGGAAGGCGCCGACAACACCGACGAGGAGCGCTACTCGCCGGGCGAGCGGTACGGCCGCGTCTACCAGATCAACTACGCCCGCTGCATCCTGTGCGGGCTGTGCATCGAGGCGTGCCCCACGCGCGCTCTGACGATGACCAACGAGTTCGAGCTGGCCGACTCCAGCCGCGCGAACCTCATCTACACCAAGGAGCAGCTGCTCGCCGGCCTCGAGGAGGGCATGGTCGACACGCCCCACTCGATCTTCCCGGGGACGGACGAACAGGACTACTACCGGGGCCTGGTGACGCAGGCCGCGCCCGGTACGGTCCGGCAGGTCGCCCTCTCCAAGGGCGAGGTCCCGCAGGAGGCCGCGTCCACCTTCGGCGAGGACGAGCCGGCCTCCGGGAAGGTGATCGGCCGATGAACGCGACGCAGCTCGCCGCCTACACCACTTCCACCGGTGAGGCCTTCCAGTTCTGGGTCCTCGGCACCGTCGCGGTGATCGGCGCCCTGTGCACCGTCTTCATGAAGAAGGCCGTGCACAGCGCGCTCTGCCTGGCCGGCACCATGATCGTCCTGGCGGTGTTCTACCTCGCCAACGGCGCCTACTTCCTGGGCATCGTGCAGATCGTCGTCTACACCGGCGCGATCATGATGCTGTTCCTGTTCGTGGTGATGCTCGTCGGCGTCACGGCCGCGGACTCGCTCAAGGAGACCATCAAGGGCCAGCGCTGGCTGGCCCTTCTGTGCGGGGTCGGCTTCGGCGTCCTGCTGTTCGCCGGCATCGCGAACGCCTCCCTGAAGGACTTCGACGGCATCGGCCAGGCGAACGCCAACGGCAACGTGGAGGGCCTCGCGGCCCTCATCTTCACCAAGTACGTGTTCGCCTTCGAAATCACCGGCGCCCTGCTGATCACGGCCGCCGTCGGCGCCATGGTGCTCACGCACCGCGAGCGCACCGAGCGTGCCAAGACCCAGCGTGAGCTGGCCGAACAGCGCATCCGCGAGGGCGTGCACATTCCGCCGCTGCCCGCCCCCGGCGTCTACGCCCGGCACAACGCCGTGGACATCGCGGGCCTGCTGCCCGACGGCACCACGTCCGACCTGACCGTCAGCAAGACGCTGCGCGAGCGCGGCCAAATCCGTGACGTGTCCATGGAGGCGCTCAACGACCTGAAGGCGCTGGAGCAGCGCGCGGAAGAACGCCTGGAGCGCCGGGCGGTCGAACCGGCCACGTTCAAGAGGTCCGAGGAGGCGTCGAAGTGAACCCGGTCAACTACCTCTACCTCGCCGCCCTGCTGTTCACGATCGGCGCGACGGGCGTACTGATCCGGCGTAACGCCATCGTGGTCTTCATGTGCATCGAGTTGATGCTGAACGCCTGCAACCTCGCGTTCGTCGTCTTCTCCCGGATGCACGGCAACCTCGACGGCCAGATCATCGCGTTCTTCACGATGGTCGTCGCCGCCGCGGAGGTCGTGGTGGGCCTCGCGATCATCGTGTCGCTGTTCCGCACCCGCCACTCGGCCTCGGTCGACGACGCCAGCCTGATGAAGCTGTAAGGGGTCGGAAGAATCGTGGAGAACCTGATCGCGCTGCTCATCGCGGCGCCCCTGCTCGGAGCGGCCGTCCTCCTGGTCGGCGGCCGGCGACTCGACCGCGTCGGCCACTGGCTCGGCACCGTCATGTCGACCGCCTCCTTCGTGTTCGGCCTGATCCTCTTCGCCGACCTGCTCGGCAAGGAGGCCGAACAGCGCACGCTGACCCAGCACCTGTGGACGTGGATCTCGGTCGGCAGCTTCCAGGCGGACGTCACCTTCCGCCTCGACCAGCTGTCGATGACCTTCGTCCTGCTGATCACCGGCGTCGGCTCGCTGATCCACCTGTACTCGGTCGGGTACATGGAGCACGACGAGCGCCGCCGCCGCTTCTTCGGCTACCTCAACCTGTTCCTCGCGGCGATGCTGCTGCTCGTCCTCGCCGACAACTACCTGCTGCTGTACGTCGGCTGGGAGGGCGTCGGTCTCGCCTCGTACCTGCTGATCGGCTTCTGGCAGCACAAGCCCAGCGCGGCCACGGCAGCCAAGAAGGCCTTCCTGGTCAACCGTGTCGGCGACATGGGCCTGTCGATCGCGATCATGCTGATGTTCACGACGTTCGGCAGCTTCGCCTTCGGCCCGGTCCTCAGCCACACCGGCGACACCTCCGAGGGCAGGCTCACCGCCATCGGCCTGATGCTGCTGCTCGCCGCCTGCGGCAAGTCGGCCCAGGTGCCACTGCAGTCCTGGCTCGGGGACGCCATGGAGGGCCCGACCCCGGTCTCGGCCCTCATCCACGCCGCGACGATGGTGACGGCGGGCGTGTACCTGATCGTCCGCTCCGGAGCCATCTTCAACGCCGCCCCCGACGCCCAGCTGACCGTCACCGTGGTCGGCGCGGTCACGCTCCTCTTCGGTGCGATCGTCGGTTGCGCCAAGGACGACATCAAGAAGGCACTGGCCGGCTCGACCATGTCGCAGATCGGCTACATGGTGCTGGCCGCGGGCCTCGGCCCCATCGGCTACGTCTTCGCGATCATGCACCTGGTGACGCACGGCTTCTTCAAGGCCGGGCTCTTCCTCGGCGCCGGCTCGGTCATGCACGGCATGAACGACGAGGTCGACATGCGCAGGTACGGCGGCCTGCGCAAGTACATGCCGATCACCTTCATCACCTTCGGCCTCGGCTACCTGGCCATCATCGGCTTCCCGTTCCTGTCCGGGTTCTACTCCAAGGACGCGATCATCGAGGCCGCCTTCGCCAAGGGCGGCACGCAGGGGTGGATCCTCGGCGGTGTGGCCCTGCTGGGCGCCGCCATCACCGCCTTCTACATGACGCGCGTGATGCTGATGACGTTCTTCGGCGAGGAACGCTGGCGGAACCGGCCCACCCGCTCCCCGGAGGCCCCGAGCGCCGAGCCCGCGGCCGAGCACCACGGCGAGCACGCCGAGCCGCACCCGCACGAGTCGCCCAAGGTCATGACGATCCCCATGGTCGTGCTGGCCGTCGGATCGGTCTTCGCCGGCTTCTTCTTCCACCTCGGCGACCGCTTCGTGAACTGGCTGGAGCCCGTCACCGGCCACAGCGAGGGCGACTCGCCGCTCAGCGCGACCACGGTCACCGGCGCGACCATCGTCTGCCTGGTCGTCGGCGTCGGCATCGCCTACGCCCAGTACGGCCGCAAGCCCGTCCCGGTCGTCGCCCCACGCGGTTCGCTGCTCACCCGCGCGGCCCGCCGCGACCTGCTCCAGGACGACTTCAACCACGTCGTCCTGGTGCGCGGCGGCGAGCACCTCACGCGCTCCCTGGTGTACGTCGACCACACCCTGGTCGACGGCGTCGTCAACGGCACGGCGGCCGGCTTCGGCGGCCTGTCCGGACGGCTGCGCCGGCTCCAGAACGGCTTCGCCCGCTCCTACGCGGTCTCGATGTTCGGCGGTGCGGCACTCCTGGTCGCCGCGACCCTGCTGATGAGGGCGGTCTGATACCGATGTCCTTTCCTCTGCTGACAGCGACGGCGGCGCTCCCGGCGCTCGGGGCCGTCGCCACGGCCGCCGTACCGGCCGCACAACGCACCGCCGCCAAATGGCTGGCGCTGGTCGTCTCGCTCGCGACGCTCGCCCTGGCGGCCGTCGTCCTGGTCCGTTTCGACCCCGACGGTGCCCGCTACCAGCTCACCGAGTCCCACCCCTGGATCGCGGACTTCGGGGTGCGCTACGAAGTGGGCGTGGACGGCATCGCGGTGGCGCTGATCGCGCTGACCGCCCTGCTCATCCCGTTCATCGTCCTGGCCGGCTGGCACGACGCCGACCCGCTGGAGACCGGCAGCCGCCGCTGGCGCCCCACCCAGGGCTT
The DNA here is from genome assembly GCF_043079785.1 of Streptomyces sp. NPDC015139. Lineage (NCBI taxonomy): Bacteria > Bacillati > Actinomycetota > Actinomycetes > Kitasatosporales > Streptomycetaceae > Streptomyces > Streptomyces sp. NPDC015139. The sequence goes on from NZ_JBIBUW010000023.1 coordinate 82,762, forward strand.
CTTCGCGCTGATCCTCGCCGTCGAGGCGATGGTGATCATCTCCTTCGAGGCCACCGACGTCTTCGTCTTCTACATCTTCTTCGAAGCCATGCTCATCCCGATGTACTTCCTCATCGGCGGCTTCGGGGACCGTGCCCACGAGCACGGCGAGGAGACGGCCGCCACCCAGCGGTCGTACGCGGCGGTCAAGTTCCTGCTCTACAACCTGGTCGGCGGCCTGATCATGCTGGCCGCGGTGATCGGCCTGTACGTGGTCGCCGGGAACTTCTCCCTCCAGGAGATCGCCGAGGCACGCGCCAACGGTTCGCTGCACATGGCGACGAACACCGAACGCTGGCTGTTCCTCGGCTTCTTCTTCGCCTTCGCGGTCAAGGCGCCGCTGTGGCCGCTGCACACCTGGCTGCCCAACGCCATGCAGGAGTCCACCGCCCCGGTCGCCGTCCTCATCACCGCGGTCGTCGACAAGGTGGGCACCTTCGCGATGCTCCGCTTCTGCCTCCAGCTCTTCCCGGAGGCCAGCAAGTGGGCGACGCCGGTGATCCTCGTCCTCGCGCTCATCAGCATCGTCTACGGCGCCCTGCTCGCCGTCGGCCAGCGGGACATCAAGCGGCTGGTGGCGTACGCGTCGATCTCGCACTTCGGCTTCATCGTCCTCGGCATCTTCGCGATGACCAGCCAGGGCCAGTCCGGCGCCACGCTCTACATGGTCAACCACGGCATCTCCACGGCCGCGCTGATGCTGGTCGCCGGCTTCCTGATCTCCCGGCGCGGCTCGCGGCTCATCGCCGACTACGGCGGCGTGCAGAAGGTCGCCCCGGTGCTCGCCGGCACCTTCCTGATCGGTGGTCTCGCCACCCTCTCCCTGCCGGGCCTCGCGCCGTTCGTGAGTGAGTTCCTCGTCCTGGTCGGCACGTTCACGCGCTACCCGGCCGTCGGCATCATCGCCACCTTCGGCATCGTGCTCGCCGCGCTCTACACCCTCGTCCTCTACCAGCGGACGATGACCGGCCCGGTGAAGCCCGAGGTCTCGGCGATGCCCGACCTCCGCGCGCGTGAGCTGGTGGTCGTCGCCCCGCTGATCGTTCTGCTGATCTTCCTGGGCGTCTACCCGAAGCCCGTCACGGACATCGTCAATCCGGCGGTCAAACAGACCATGTCCGACGTCCAGAAGAAGGACCCCAAGCCCGAGGTGGAGGCGGCCAAGTGAGCGCAGCAGCCGTCCACAGCCTGTGGACAACCGCGGCCGACCCGATCTCGAAGATCGACGCGCCGAAGATCGAATACGGACAGCTGTCGCCGACCCTGATCGTCGTCGGCGCCGCGCTGGTCGGCGTGCTCGTCGAGGCGTTCGTCCCGCGCAAGTCCCGGTACTACGCGCAGGTGTTCGTGTCCGTCGTGGCCCTGTGCGCCGCGTTCGCCGCGGTCGTGGCACTCGCGGCCGACGGATACGGCACCACCAAGGCGCACATCGCCGCCATGGGCGCGATCGCGGTCGACGGGCCGTCGCTGTTCCTGCAGGGCACGATCCTGCTGGCTGGCCTGGTCGGCCTGTTCACGTTCGCCGAACGCCGCCTCGACCCGGCCGCCCACGGCAACCGGGTCGACTCCTTCGCCGCACAGGCCGCGTCCGTGCCCGGCAGCGACAGCGAGAAGGCCGCCGTCAAGGCCGGGTTCACCACCACCGAGGTCTTCCCGCTGCTGCTCTTCGCGATCGCGGGCATGCTGGTGTTCCCCTCGGCCAACGACCTGCTGACGCTGTTCGTGGCCCTGGAGGTCTTCTCCCTGCCGCTGTACCTGCTGTGCGCGGTCGCCCGCCGCAAGCGGCTCATGTCGCAGGAGGCCGCGGTCAAGTACTTCCTGCTCGGCGCGTTCGCCTCCGCGTTCACGCTGTTCGGCATCGCCATGCTGTACGGCTACGCGGGCTCCGTGTCGTACGCGCGCATCGCGCAGGTCGTCGACGGCACCGTCACCAACGTCGACCCGGCGCTCGCCGGCACCATGGGCAACGACGTACTGCTGCTCATCGGCACCGCCCTGGTCGTGATGGGCCTGCTCTTCAAGGTCGGCGCGGTGCCGTTCCACATGTGGACGCCCGACGTCTACCAGGGCGCGCCCACTCCGGTCACCGGCTTCATGGCCGCGGCCACCAAGGTCGCCGCGTTCGGCGCGCTGCTCCGCCTGCTGTACGTCGTCCTGCCCGGGATGCGCTGGGACTGGCGGCCGGTCATGTGGGCGGTGGCGGTCATCACCATGCTGGGCGGTGCGATCGTCGCCATCACGCAGACCGACATCAAGCGACTGCTGGCGTACTCGTCCATCGCGCACGCCGGATTCATCCTCGCGGGTGTCATCGCCACCTCGAAGGACGGCGTCTCCTCCGTCCTCTTCTACCTGGCCGCGTACTCCTTCGTGACGATCGGCGCGTTCGCCGTGGTCACGCTGGTGCGCGACGCGGGCGGAGAGGCGACCCACCTGTCGAAGTGGGCGGGACTCGGGCGCCGGTCGCCCCTCGTGGCGGCCGTGTTCGCGGTGTTCCTGCTGGCTTTCGCCGGTATCCCGCTGACCTCCGGGTTCGCCGGGAAGTTCGCCGTGTTCAAGGCGGCGGCCGAGGGCGGTGCGGCCCCGCTGGTCGTCATCGGTGTGATCTCCTCGGCGATCGCCGCGTTCTTCTACATCCGGGTGATCGTGCTGATGTTCTTCAGCGAGCCGAGGCCGGAGGGCCCGACCGTGGCCGTCCCCTCACCGCTGACCATGGCGGCGATCGGCGTGGGCGTGGCGGTGACGCTGGTGCTCGGCGTGGCGCCGCAGTACTTCCTGAACCTGGCGAGCCAGGCGGGAGTCTTCGTGCGCTGACGCGCACGGCACGGCCGTACGGCCCCGGTTCCCGCTCGGGAGGGGAACCGGGGCCGTCGCACGTCGGCCGGGCTCCGCCGGGCGACCGACCTCCCGGTGCGATACGACAAGCACACCAGGCCTGTGGACAACCGTCCGGCACTGTCGGCGCAGGCGCCTATGGTGGACGCAGTGGTCGACGGACGACACACACGGGGGACCGGCGGGGGACAGGACGATGGGCGCGACGGGCGGAATCAGCGAGATGCCAATGGTGACCGAAGGGCCGGGCGCGGCCGACAGCGAGGCGCTGGCCACACTGCACCGCGTCTTCGGATACGAGGCCTTCCGGGGCGAGCAGCAGGGGATCATCGAGCACGTGGTGGCGGGCGGCGACGCCGTCGTCCTCATGCCCACCGGCGGCGGAAAGTCCCTCTGCTACCAGATCCCGGCCCTGGTCCGGCCCGGCACCGGCGTGGTGGTCTCACCGCTGATCGCCCTGATGCAGGACCAGGTCGACGCCCTGCGCGCCCTCGGCGTGCGGGCCGGCTTCGTGAACTCCACCCAGGACTTCGACGAGCGGCGCATGGTCGAGGCCGAGTTCCTGGCCGGCGAGCTGGACCTGCTGTACCTGGCGCCGGAGCGGCTGCGCCTGGACACCACGCTCGACCTGCTGTCCCGCGGCAAGATCTCGGTCTTCGCGATCGACGAGGCGCACTGCGTCTCCCAGTGGGGCCACGACTTCCGCCCCGACTACCTCACCCTGTCCCTCCTCGGCGAGCGCTGGCCGGACGTCCCGCGGATCGCGCTGACCGCCACAGCCACGCACGCCACCCACGAGGAGATCACCCAGCGGCTGAACCTGCCGGCGGCCCGCCACTTCGTCGCCAGCTTCGACCGGCCCAACATCCAGTACCGGATCGTGCCCAAGGCCGACCCGAAGAAGCAACTGCTCGCCTTCCTCCGCGAGGAGCACGCGGGCGACGCCGGCATCGTCTACTGCCTCTCACGCAATTCGGTGGAGCGAACGGCCGAGTTCCTGACCGCCAACGGCATCGACGCGGTGCCGTACCACGCGGGCCTGGACGCGGCCATGCGCGCCGAGCACCAGTCCCGGTTCCTGCGCGAGGACGGCCTGGTCGTCGTCGCGACCATCGCCTTCGGCATGGGCATCGACAAGCCGGACGTCCGCTTCGTCGCCCACCTGGACCTGCCCAAGTCCATCGAGGGCTACTACCAGGAGACCGGCCGCGCGGGCCGTGACGGTCTGCCGTCCACGGCCTGGATGGCGTACGGCCTGAACGACGTCATCCAGCAGCGCAAGCTGATCCAGTCCGGTGAGGGCGACGAGGCGTTCCGCCGCCGGGCCGCCTCCCACCTCGACGCCATGCTCGCGCTGTGCGAGACGGCCCGGTGCCGCCGCGGCCAGCTGCTCGCCTACTTCGGCCAGGACCCGGACGGGTCGGCCTGCGGCAACTGCGACACCTGCCTCACCCCGCCCCAGACCTGGGACGGCACGATCGCCGCGCAGAAGGTGCTGTCGACGGTGGTACGGCTGCAGCGCGAGCGCGGGCAGAAGTTCGGCGCGATGCAGATCGTCGACATCCTGCTCGGCAAGCGCACGGCCAAGGTGATCCAGTTCGACCACGACCAGCTGTCCGTCTTCGGCATCGGGCAGGACCACGCAGAGGGCGAGTGGCGGGGCGTCGTCCGCCAGCTGCTCGCCCAGGGCCTGCTCGCGGTCGAGGGGGAGTACGGCACGCTGGTGCTCACCGAGAGCAGCGGCTCGGTGCTCCGGCGGGAGCGGGAGGTGCCGCTGCGCAAGGAGCCCGAGAAGCCGGCCGGATCGCGGTCCCGGTCGGGCGGCGGCTCCGGCGGCGACCGCAAGGCCAAGGCCGTCGCCGAACTGCCCGAGGAGCTTCTCCCCGCCTTCGAGGCCCTGCGCGCCTGGCGTGCCGAGCAGGCGCGGGAACAGGGCGTCCCGGCGTACGTCATCTTCCACGACGCCACCCTGCGCGAGATCGTCTCCCGCAGGCCCTCCTCGGTGCGTGAGCTGGGCACGGTGAACGGCGTCGGCGAGAAGAAGCTCGTCACCTACGGCGAGGGCGTCCTCGAGGTGCTGGCCTCCCTGAACGGTGAGGCCCCGGCCCCAGCCACGGCCCCCTCGGGCGCTGGGGACCCGGAGGACCACTGGCCCGACGAGCCCGAGCCCGACGACTGGATATAGCCCGCCCGTGCGGGGCGCGGCGCGGGTCGCCGCACGCCGCGGGCGAGGTCACAGTCCCCGTGCCGCGTAGGCCCTGACGTCCGCGTCCGAGTCCGCCGTGGCCGTGGAGAGGGCCGCCCGGGCCTGCTCGGTGGACCGATGCCGGGCCAGCGCCAGCACCGCTGCCTTGCGGACGTCGGCGTTCGGATCGGCGAGCGCTTTCGCGAGGGCGGGGACCGCGGTGTCGGCGGGCGCGGCCGACAGCGCGGTCGCGGCCCCGGACCGCACCTGCCAGGCCGGGTCGGAGAGGGCGGACACGGCACGGGCGGCGAGCGGCGCAGGGCAGCCGGTGGTGGCCAGAGAGCCGAGCGCCGCGCCGCGCACCAGCGGATCGGCGTCCTCGGTGAGCCGGTCCAGGGTGCCGGTGAGCAGCCCCCGGCCGGACGCGGTGAGGGACTCCGGGCCGACGGCGGCCAGGGCCTTGGCCACGGTGACCCGGACCTCCCGGGAGGGATCGTCCGCGGCACCCGCCAGCGGCGCGACCGCGTCCACGGAGACGAGTGCCCGCACGGCCTCGGTGCGGACCGTGATGTCGGGATCGTCCAGTGCGGCCGCGAACACCCCGGCGTCACCGAGCCGCAGAGCGCGCAGCACATCGAGGGCGGCGGCACGGACCACGGGGTCGGCCTGGGCGAGCGCGGCGGTGAGGGCTGTGCCCAGGGCGGGCTCGGGCGGCAGGGCCTCGACGAGCTCGCGCAGCGAGGCGGCGGCAGCGGCGCGGACGCCGCCGTCGGAGTCCAGCAGGGCACCGGCGAGGGCCTGACCGGTACCGGGCGGCACGGTCTCGGTCAGCACCGAGACCGCCGTACGGCGGACATCGGCCTCGGTGTCTGCCAAGTAGGACTGAAGTTCCGACAGTTCGGGCTGGGCCTCCGCGAGCTCCAGCAGTTCCAGGAGCCGCGGGGAGGCGGCGGTGTCCCGGGCGTGGGCCCGGTCGGCGGGATCGGCGGCACGAGCGGAGGCCGGTCCGGTGGCGACCGGTGCCACCTCACGTGGGCCGGCCGTGGCCATGTGCTCGGGCAGGACCTCGCCCACATGCCGGGAGGAGCCGCCGACAGGCGTGAACCCCTCCACCGGCACCAGATAGGGAGCCACGGGACGGGCCGTGAACTCCATCGCACCCGAGGGGGACTTGTGCAGATCGAGATGGTGGAACCAGGAGGCGTCGTCCCGCTCGGGATGGTCGAGACGTTCGTGGTAGAGGCCCCAGCGCGACTCGGTACGGGCCAGGGAGGCGCGGGCGGCCATCTCCGCGCAGTCGCGTATGAAGGAGACCTCCACGCAGCGCATCAGCTCGTGCGGGGTGCGGGCGCCCATCGCGGCGATGTCGGCGCGCATCCGCTCGAAGGACTCCAGGGCGAGGGACAGCCGCGCGCCCGACTTGGGCGGCGAGACGTAGTCGTTCACGAAGCGGCGCAGCTTGTACTCGACCTGGGTCTGCGGCGGGCCGTCCGGATGGCGCAGCGGACGGTAGATCAACTCGTGTGCCTCGCGGACCTGGTCCGCGGGAAGCTCACCGGCGTAGGCCGTGTACTGGGCGGCGTCCGCGCCCGCGAGGTCACCGAAGACGAAGGCGCCGATCATGTAGTTGTGCGGGACGCAGGCGAGGTCGCCGGCGGCGTACAGACGGGGGACGGTCGTGCGGGCGTGGTCGTCGACGCGGACCCCGGAGGCGGAGTGCCCGCCGCACAGCCCGATCTCGGAGATGTGCATCTCGACGTCGTGGGTGCGGTAGTCGTGCCCGCGGCCCGCGTGGAAGGTGCCGCGGGTCGGCCGCTCGGTGGAGTGCAGGATCGACTCCAGCGCGGAGATCGACTCCTCGGGGAGATGGCTGAGCTTCAGGTAGACCGGGCCCCGGTCGCCCGCGACCTCCGCGGCGAACTCGGCCATCATCTGCCCGGACCAGTAGTCGGAGTCGACGAACCGCTCGCCGTGCCGGTTGACCTGGTAACCGCCGAACGGGTTGGCGACGTAGGCGCAGGCCGGGCCGTTGTAGTCCTTGATCAACGGGTTGATCTGGAAGCACTCGATGCCGGTCAGCTCGGCGCCGGCGTGGTAGGCCATGGCATAACCGTCACCGGCGTTGGTCGGATTCTCGTAGGTGCCGTAGAGGTAGCCGGAGGCGGGCAGTCCGAGCCTGCCGCAGGCGCCGGTCGCGAGGATCACCGCGCCCGCGCGGACGGTGACGAAGACACCGGTGCGGGTGTTGAAGCCGACGGCGCCCACGGCCCGCCCCTCGACGGTGAGCACCCGGACCGGCATCACCCGGTTCTCGATCCGGATGCGCTCCCGCATCTCGCGCCGCCGCAACTGCCGGTACAGGACCTTTTTGACGTCCTTGCCCTCTGGCATCGGCAGTACGTACGAGCCGGAGCGGTGGACCTGGCGGACCGCGTACTCGCCGTGCTCGTCCTTCTCGAACTTGACCCCGTACGACTCCAGCCGCTGCACCATGGCGAAACCGCGGGTGGCGGTCTGCCGGACGGTGGACTGGTCGACGATGCCGTCGTTGGCGCGGGTGATCTCCGCGACGTAGTCGTCGGGCTCGGCGCGGCCGGGGATGACCGCGTTGTTGACGCCGTCCATGCCCATGGCGAGCGCACCGGAGTGCCGGACATGGGCCTTCTCCAGCAGCAGGACGTCCGCGCCGCGCTCGGCGGCGGTCAGCGCGGCCATGGTGCCGGCGGTGCCGCCGCCGATGACGAGGACGTCGCAGGTCAGCTCCTCGGCGTCGGCGACGGCGGGAATCTCCGGGAGGGTGGGCGCGGGGGTGGTCACCGGGGTGCCTTTCACGATCCGAGCGAGGTGAGGATGTCGCGGCGCAGCGCCACGCGGGCCGGGGCGTCGAACGCGGCACGGTCACGCGGGCACGGCACGTCCCGTACGGCGGCCACCCGGCCCGAGCCGAGCAGCGTCACACGGTCGCCGAGGAAGAGGGCCTCGTCCACGTCGTGCGTGACGAAGACGACGGTCGCGCCGGTACCCCGCAACACCTCGACCAGCAGGTCCTGCATGCCGGAACGGGTCTGGGCGTCCAGGGCGCCGAAGGGCTCGTCCATGAGGACCGCCCGCGGGCTGTCGGCCAGGGCGCGGGCCAACTGGGCGCGCTGGCGCTGCCCGCCCGACACACGGTGCGGCAACTGTCCGGCCTGCGCGTTGAGGCCGACCCGCTCCAGCCAGGCCTCGGCCCGGGAACGGCGCTCGGCGCGCGGTACGCCCCTGATGGCGAGCGGGAGTTCGACGTTTCCGCGCAGTGTGCGCCAGGGCAGCAGTGCGTCCTCCTGGAACACCAGCGCGCGGTCGGCCGACGGTCCCGTCAACAGGCTGCCGTCCGCCTCGGCCCTGCCGCCCAGCGGGGCGAGCAGCCCGGCGAGTGTGCGCAGCAGCGTGGACTTGCCGCAGCCGGAGGGGCCGACGACGGTGAGGATCTCGCCGGGGGAGACCTCCAGGTCCACGTCGGCGAGGACCGCAGCGTCCGGACGGCCGAGGACGGCGCCGCGGAAGGCGAGCCGAGTGCCGCGGACACCCTCGGGTGCCGGTGCGACCGGAGCGGTGACGGTCTCAGACGAGGTGCTCATCGCGGGCCTCCTCGGTGTCGTCCTTGCCCTGCTGCTCGGACTGGGGCTGGTGCTCGGCGTCGTCATCGGCGCGAGCTGGGGCGGGGAGCGGGCGGACCGCGCGAGTGCGGCCGCCGGGGACGTACGAGGTGCGGGGCAGCCAGCGAGTCAGTCGCCGGCCGAGGAGTTCCACGGCCGTGGAGGTGAGCCAGCCGAGCACACCGATCGTGACCATGCCGACGAAGACACCCGGGTAGTTCACGATCGTGTAGTCCTGCCAGGTGCGGTAACCGACGCCGTACTGGCCGGAGATCATCTCGGCGGAGATCACGCAGATCCACGACACGCCGATGCCGACCGACAGCCCGCCGAAGATGCCGGGCAGCGCCCCGGGCAGCACGACCGACCCCAGGATCCGCAGCCGGCCGGCGCCCATGGTGCGCACCGCCTCCTCCCACACCGGGGTCAGCGCGCGGACCGCGTGCCGGGTCGAGACCAGCACGGGGAAATAGGCGGCGGTGCACGTGATGAAGACGATGCCCTGTTCGTTGGAGGGGAACAGGAGGATCGCGACCGGCACCAGGGCGATGGCCGGGATCGGCCGGATCACTTCCAGGACCGGGCCGAGCAGATCCTCGGCGAGGCGCGAGCGGGCGACGAGCACGCCGGTCGCCACGCCCAGGACGGCCGCGAGCGCGAAACCGGTGAGGATGCGGGTGAGGCTGTCGGTCAGGTCGGTCCAGTAGTCGGCGCCGGAGACCCGGTCGGAGAAGGCGTGGGCGATATCGGTGACCGTCGGGAACTGCGAGAAACGCAGCCAGAGGTCGACATCCAGGCTGGTCAGCAGCTGCCACAGGCCCAGGGCGACGGCGAGGGACGCAGTCCGCAGCACATACCGGGCCAGGGGCCGCCGGGTCATGAGGCCTGCTCCAGGGCCGCACGGTAGGAGACAGTACGGGCGTCGCCGTGGGCGGAGACGTACTCCTGCGCGGTGTCCGGGGCAACGAACGGCAGCAACTGTCCGCCGTCGGCGACCCAGACCGCCTTGTCGGCGAACCACAGCGTGCCGGTGGTCGTGTCGGGGACGTAGGCGGCGCGGACGGCATCGCGGTGCCCGGCCACATAGGTCAGGAGCTTCTTCGGGGTCTTGAAGGCGACCGTCTTCTCACGGCCCTTCACCCACGCCTCGCTCGCGGCCGGCGGGGGCGAAGCGGCGAGCCGCTTGGCGTACGACGCGCCGAGGGCCTTCTTCACGTTCTGGTCGTCCACGAAGGAGTCGACATCGACGTCACCGGTCAGGTCGGCGGCCTTCAGCACGGACACGTCCTGCTTCAGCGCGGCGACCAGCTGCGGCTTGACTGCGGGGTCGAAGGTGGCGATACCGTGCGCGCCGTTGTACAGGTAGACGACCTCGGCGGGCAGTCCGGTGGCCTCGGCGACCTTCTCGGCGGCGGCGACAGGCCGGCCCTTGAGGTAGTCCGTCGCCTGCGCCTGCGCCTTGAGGAAGGCCTTCAGGACCGTCGGGTGCTGCTCGGTGAAGTCCTCGCGGGCGGTGACCCCGTGGAAGGTGGGCAGGTTCAGCCGGGCACCGTCGTACAGGGCCTTCGCCTTGCCCTGGTAGGCGAGAAGGCCGGGCCAGGCGACGAACTGGGACAGCGCGTCCACGCTGCCGGCGGAGAGTGCGGAAGCACCCACCGCGGGCTGCTGATTGAGCTTGGAAATCCCCTTGTTCGGGTCGATGCCGGCGCGCTGCAGGGCCCGTACGAGAGTGCCGTCCGCGGCGGAGCCGACGCTCGTGGAGACCTTCTTGCCTTCGAGGTCCTTCAGCGAGGTGAGGTCGGAGTGCGGCGCCGTGACCACGGTGTTGAGGCCGCCGCGCAGGTTGTAGCCGGTGACCGACACCAGGTGGGTGGGTCGGCCGAGCTGTTTGCCGCGGGCCGCGTTGAGCAGCAGCGGGAAGTCACCCATCGAACCGATGTCGATCTTCCCGGCGGTCATCTGGGCGGTGATCGGCGCACCGGTGGCGTAGTCCTGCCAGTCGACCTTGTAGGTGTGCCCGTCGTGCAGGGAGTTGAGCTGCTTTTCGAAGTACCCGAGGGAACGAAGCAAGGTGCCCGCGGTGACGGTGTTGATCGTCTTGGACTGGTAGCCGACGGTCACGGTGACCGTGGAGCCGCTGCCCGCCTCGGCGCTGCCGCCGCAGGCGGACAGGGGCAGGAGGAGAGCGGCGGCGGACAGGGAAACTGCCGTGCGTTTCATGGTGGTCGGGCCTCTCACCGGAGCGGTTCGGAAGGTCAGCGGAGCAGGTAGGGCATGTTGACCGTGACGGCTCCGGTGGGGCAGCGGGCCGCGCACGGGCCGCAGTACCAGCACTCGTCGACGTGCATGTACGCCTTGCCGCTGCTGGTGTCGATGGCCAGGGAATCCAGCGGGCACATGTCCACGCAGAGGGTGCAGCCGTCGATGCACTTCGACTCGTCGATGGTCACGGGCACGTCGGCCCGCTGGGGCGCCAAGGGCATGGCTGTCTCCAGGAAACGTGCAGGCAGGGTCGCGTGCGGGCGGGAATACGCACACGCGTGGAAGGCGTACTGGCGGGTGGTTACGACCGGTGGAGCAGGCCGCTCATGGTGATGCGGTCGCCGCGGAAGCGGATGAACTCCAGGTCCACGGGGCGGCCGTCGTCGAGGTGTGTGAGGCGTTCCAGCATGAGCACGGAGGCGCCGCGCGGGGCCTCGAGCACGGCCGCGGAGTGGGCGTCCGCGTTCACGGCCTCCAGAGTGATCTCGGCGTGGCCCAGAGGCCGGCCGGTGATCGTCTCCAGCAGCCGGAAGACGTCGGTGTTCTCCAGGTCGGCGTCGAGCAGGGCGGTGCCGATGTCGAGCGGGATGTAGGTCAGGTCGAGGGAGAGCGGCAGGCCGTTGAGGCGGCGCAGACGTTCGATGCACAGGACGTCGGCGCCGGCCGCGACGTGGAGACGCTCGGCGACCGGGGCGGGTGCGGGAGAGGGGCCCATGGTGCGGACCTCGTTGGTGACGCGGCCGTGTTCGCGGAGGGTTTCCGCGAGGCCCATCAGACGGTCGAGCCCGTGCGGGTACTTACGGGCGACGACCACGGTTCCGACCCCGGGCAACCGGTCCACCAGACCCTCCGCCCGGAGCAGGTCCAGGGCCTGGCGGACGGTGTTGCGGGTCGCGCGGTAGTCGGTGGCGAGGGTCGACTCGTGGGGGAGGGTGCCGTCCTGGTAGGCGCCTGTGAGGAGTTGCCGGCGCAGCAGGTCGGCGAGCTGCCGGGCCCGGTCCGCACGCAGCCGGCGACGCGTGCGGTGGGCGGCGACGGTGGTCGCTGCGCCCTGACCGGCATGGTCGCGGGGGCGGTCGGTGGGTGGCATGGCTGGAACCATACCGAGAAGGTAGGGAAAGGGGTGTTGCTGAAGTGTTGCGCCAGGTGAGGGTGTGTGGAAAACGCTGCTGACCTGGGAGTTCATCCGAGCCAAAGGGGAGATCTGCCACCCGGTCGCAACCCGGCGCCGACTTTCTCTCCCCCCGGGGGCTTCGGCTCCCCCCTGCGGCGCCGGTGCCGACACCGGGCCGGCAGCGACAGCGGTGCCGTCACCGCCCGCAGGTCACGACAGTGCCGTAAGCCCCGGCGCGAAGGTGATGAGCAGGGGCAGCAGGGGCACCAGCGCGGCCACGGTCGTCGTCAGGGCCCGGTGCCGGCGCAGCAGCCGCGGCGGGGGCTCCAGCAGGCGGTCCACGCGCTCGCCGAGGAGGCGGTGGCTGGAGGCGCAGGAAAGGACACCCCGGTGCTGGTTCAGCTCGATCAGGGCGAGGGCCGTGGTGAGGTGCCCGCAGCGCCGGGACGCCGTGTCGTCCGCGGCCAGCTCGACCAGGCGGTGCGTCTGGTCGCAGAAATGGGCGAAGAGCGGGACGCGTGGGAAGCCCGTGGCGAGTGCGGTGGACAGGTGCAGCAGCCAGTCGTGGTGGGCGCGCGCGTGGCCGCGCTCGTGTGTGAGGACGGCGTCCAACTGGTGGTGCGTGAGCCGGTGCAGGGCCCCGGTGGTGACGACCAGTTGCGGTGGGTGCCCCGGCATCCACCAGGCGTCCGGGTACTCGTCCTCCAGCACCAGCATCGGCCCGCGGGCCGTCGGCAGTCCGGCCGGCAGCTCGGGGGCGCGTTCGCGCAGGTGTGCCCGGGCCTGACCGCGGCTGCGGCGGGCCTCGACGAGTTCCCGGGCCAGCATCGCCGTTGTCCAGGCGGCCCCGCACGCCAGCAGCAGGGTGAGTACGGCCGCCCACACCGGGGCGGCGGAGAGGTCGTACGCGGCGGTGACGGCGGGAGGGGCGGGGGCGAACACGTGGTCGCGCACGGTGTGGAAGACGGCTGCCGCTCCCAGGATCAGGGCGGCCAGGCAGCACAGCAGGACGGTGGCGACGAGACACTGCCACACCCACAGCGCGACCACGGGATCGCGCTCGGTCCAGGCGGCCCGCGTCAACGCGCGCGGGATGGGCACGGCGGCCGTCAGGGCGACGACGCTCAGCAGGAGCAGGCAGACGGTCATGCCGGGGCTCCGGTTCCTGGTCGGAGAGGGGCGCGGGTCTCGGTGGTGCCAAGGGAGCGGCGCGCGGCGGCGCGCCGCATGGGGTGCGTGTCCCCGTCAGTATGACGAAGAAGGGCGGCAGGAGTCAGGCCCTCGGACAGCCTGCCGCACCTCTTCCTCCACAGGCCCGGGCGCCCGCGCCCGGGCCTGCGACGTCCCGCGTTCTCCGACAGGCCGAGCACGGGTTCAGGCGGTCGCTCAGCCCGACACGACGCGCCCGGTGACCTCGCCCAGGGCGACGCGCCGACCGTCGGGGCCCGGGGCCCACGCCGACATCGTCACCACGTCGCCGTCCTCCAGGAAGGCCCTCTTGCCGTCCGGGAGCTCCAGCGGGTCGCGGCCGTTCCAGGTCAGCTCCAGCAGCGAACCCCGCTGGGCCTCCTCGGGTCCGCTGACCGTGCCGGAGCCGTACAGGTCGCCGGTGCGCAGCGAGGCGCCGTTCACCGTCATGTGGGCGAGCTGCTGCGCGGCGGTCCAGTACATGGTCGAGAAGGGGGGTTCCGACACCACATGGCCGTTGATGGCGACGGAGATCCGCAGGTCGTAACCGCCGGGCTCGATCCCCGGGGCCGAGTCGTCCAGGTAGGGCAGCAGCGGGTGCGTGCGCTCCGGGGGCGCCACGCGCGCGTGCTCCAGTGCTTCCAGCGGCGTGATCCAGGCCGACACCGAGGTGGCGAAGGACTTGCCGAGGAACGGGCCGAGGGGGACGTACTCCCAGGCCTGGATGTCGCGCGCGGACCAGTCGTTCAGCAGGCACAGCCCGAAGACGTGCTCGCGGAAGTCGCCGAGCGCGACCGGCCGGCCCAGTGCGGAGGGCGCGCCCACGACGAAGCCGACCTCCGCCTCGATGTCCAGCCGGATCGACGGGCCGAAGACGGGAGCGGGGTCACCGGGGCCCTTGCGCTGGCCGGACGGCCGGATGACGTCGGTGCCCGAGACGACGACCGTGCCGGAGCGGCCGTGGTAACCGATCGGCAGGTGCTTCCAGTTGGGGGTGAGGGAGTCCTCGGCGTCCGGCCGGAAGATGTGGCCGACGTTCCGGGCGTGGTTCTCCGAGGCGTAGAAGTCGACGTAGTCGGCCACCTCGAAGGGCAGATGGAGGGTCACCGACGACAGGGGGTGGAACAGCGGCTCGATCGTCGACCGGTGCGCGGACGACGTCACCCACTCCGTCAGGGCGCGCCGCACGTCGGACCAGGCCGCGCGCCCGGCGGCGAGCAGCGCGTCGAGGGTGGGCTGCGCCAGCAGCGGGTGGTGCGGCGAGCCGAGCGCGACGGCCGCGGCGCCCGCGTCGAGCACGTGGTCCCCGAGCCGGACGCCGACCCTGCGTTCCGTGCTGCCGGAGGGCGAGAACACGCCGTAGGGAAGGTTGTGCGGGCCGAAGGGGTCGCCCTCGGGGACGTCGAAGGGGGGCATGGGGGTACTGCCTCACTCTCATCCGAGCCATGCATGGCGATGCGTTCCATGTGGTCGCGCCACACGTTACGGCTGAGATGCGTGTCTTGGGCAGTGCCTCTCGCAGCTCTTGGGCTGTGCCGCCCGCAGCTCTCGGGCTTCGCCACCAGCAACTCCGGCGTTGCACCTCCCGCAGCCCTCGGGGGGTGCAGCCTTCAGCACTCCGGACGGCGCGCGGCGAGTCGGCGGCACAGACGCCGCTGATCGGTCGAATCGTTGCTCGCACCATGAGCGCTCAGCAATTACCCGTACCTCTACCGTTACCTGCCCGAGCCCGCCCGCCACCACCACCTGGTCCGCCGGGTGCCCGGCCCGCTCGGCGCGGCTGCGCGAGCGCTTCGACAGCGGGGTGCGGGTCCAGGAGATCGAGCGGCTGGTGGGTGCCGAGGCCCCCCGACGGCAACCCGGTCCTGACCGTCCGCACCCTCGGCGGCCGTACCGAGCGGCTCACCGCAGACCATGTCGCTGCCACCGGCTACCGCGTCGACATCGCGGCGACAGTCTTCCTCGGCCACGGGCCGCGCAGCCGGCTCGCGGTGAGCCGCGGCACGTCGAGGCTCGGCCCCGGCTGTGTCTCCTCGGTGCCATGCCAGTACTTCACGGGGCCGTCCGGCGGCGCCCTCGCACGGGCCGGTGATGCGCTTCGTGTGCGGTACGGAGTTCGCCTCCCCCGTCTGGCGAAGCACCTGGCCGCGCGGCACGGCTGAGGTGCGGCTGGGCCATCGAGGGTCCGGGGTACGCCACTTGGGGCCGAACAGCACGTAAGTACGTGGAGAGAGCGGTGAGTCGGCGGGGCGCGGTGTCCGTATTCTCTGATCATGGCACCCACCCCGGCATATGCACTGATCGCCACCGACCTGGACGGGACGTTGCTGCGCGGCGACGACACCGTCTCCGACCGGTCGCTCGCCGCGCTCGCGCGGGTGGCGCGAGCGGGTGCCCGGCATCTGGTGGTGACGGGCCGGCCGGCTCCGCGGGTACGGCCGCTGCTGGCGAACCTCGGCTGCACGGGGCTCGCGGTGTGCGGACAGGGTGCTCAGGTCTACGACGCCGCGGCGGACCGCCTGCTGTGGTCGGTCCGGCTGGACCGGGAGCTGGCGGAGACCGCGCTCGGCAAGATCGAGGCGGAGGTGGGCCAGGTGTTCGCGGCCGTCGACCAGGACGGCGTGGACGGGCTCACCCTCATCGAGCCCGGCTATCTGATGCCGCACCCCACGCTGCCCGCGCTCCGGGTGGGCCGGCGCGACGATTTGTGGTGCGAGCCCATCAGCAAGGTCCTGCTGCGCCACGCCACCCTGTGCGACGACGAGTTGGCGGCTGTCGCGCGCGCGGCGGTGGGTTCGCTGGCGACCGTCACCATGTCCGGGCCGGGCACCGTGGAGCTCCAGCCGCGCGGGGTGACCAAGGCGACCGGGCTCGCGCTGGCCGCCGAGCGGCTCGGAGTGGGTCCGGAACGCGCGCTGGCCTTCGGGGACATGCCCAATGACATCCCGATGTTCGACTGGGCCGCGCGGGGTGTGGCCATGGCCAACGCGCACCCCGAACTCAAGGCGGTGGCCGACGAGGTCACCGAGTCGAACGAGGACGACGGCGTGGCCGTCGTCCTCGAAGGACTCTTCCCGGCCGGGTGACCGGCCGTTCGGCACTGCTCCGTTCGCCCGGAGGCCGGTGCGCGCCGGTCCGTCAGGTGCCGGTGCGCTCCGGTCCGCCGGGCGTCGGGTGCGGGATGCCGGGCGGGTTCCGGTCCGCCGCCGGTGCGCGCCGGGCACGTCCGCCGGAACGTGCCCGGTGCGTCCGCCGGTACGGGCCGGACCCGTCCGTCAGTACGCGCCGAAGACGTTGTCGATCGAGCCGTACCGCGCGGCCGCGTAGTTGCAGGCGGCGGTGATGTTCGCGACCGGGTCGTAGGGGTCGAAGGAGGTGCCGACCACGTGGTAGGTGGCGAAGGTCGGGTCGATGACCTGGAGCAGACCCTTGGACGGGGTGCCCTTGACGGCGTTCGAGTCCCAGAGGTTGATGGCGTTGGGGTTGCCGGAGGACTCCCGCATGATGTTGCGGTGGATGCCGTTGTACGTGCCCGGGATCTTCTTCTCGGCCATGATCGCGAGGGATTCGCGGATCCAGCCGTCGAGGTTGTTCGGGTACCCGGCGGGGGTGGTGGAGGCCGTCGGGGCGGTGGTGGGGGCCGCGGAGGCGCTCGCGGCGCCGACGAGCGGCAGGGCGACGATGGCGGCGCCGGTGCCGAGGGCGGCGATGGTGCGGACGAGGCGGTTGTTCCGGGTGCGGCGGGGCTGAGCGGCAGCAGGCATGGGGAAGTTCCTCTCCGTCGCCTGCGAGGTGAGCTGTCGGGTTCGGGCGGGGAGGTGCCCGGCCGTGCCCTGGGGAGGCACGGCTTCACCCCTAGCCGTTCCGGTGCGACGTGTGCCGACCGGTACGGCGATGACTTACCTGGGTCCCCCGCTCCTGCCGTACGAAATGAGTTCGTCGATGGGTTACGCGGGCGGCGGCAGGATTAGGCGTCCGCCCGACGGCCCGGAACGTATGCGAGAGCACATGTCGGGAACAAGTACCCGATTCGCACAACACCCTATTTGACCTTGGTCTGTGGCTTTTGAGACGCTTGATCCTTTGCGGTTGCCAACTCTCAACTCGCCAGTAGGGCATGGGGAGAAGGGGGTACCGGTGGGTGTGGGTGATTCTCCCGCCCGAGTGAGCCAACTCACGAAATAGCAAAATAATGCAAATCAGACATGAGGGATTCAGGTGATTTGCGGCCGAGGTGGCATTGCGGCGGAACCCGCGACGAGGCGCCGGTCGTTGTGGTGGTGGCCGCGGCGCGCGAAGAGGTGAAGTGCGGCGACGAGAGAAGGGGGTGTCCGGGTGGGTGTCGGGTGCTGTTGCGCGCCCGATGTGCCCGTTGTATCCGTTGCGCCCGAGTGGGTCGCCGCTCCCGGTGTGCTCCCGAGGTGTCCACGGGGTGGCGTCGGCATTACTCCGCTCACGCCGTGATTCGCGACAAAGTGTGCGGATTCCTGTTAAGTCGATAAATGTCCATTCTTACCAAACGATCACAATCATACCGGTCATGATCCGATACCGCCCAGGCTGGACCGGTGGGCGCTATCGGTGATCGAAAGAGGACCGGATACGCTGACTTGAGTGATGGCAGCGACCTATCGACAAACCGTGTAAGCGCCAGCAGACACCAGCAGACAGGAGACCCCTCGTGACCGTCGTCGGGCCGTTCGGGCTGAGCGTGCGGGACCAGGCTCTGGAAGCCGATGTCCAGGCAGGATTGACGGCTGTCGAGGAAGGCTTGCTCGAGGCCACCAAGAGCGAGGTCCCGTTCATCACGGAGGCCGCGCAGCACCTCGTACGGGCCGGTGGGAAGCGGTTCCGTCCGCTGCTCGTGATGCTCGCGTCCCAGTTCGGCGACCGCTACGCGCCGGGCATCGTGCCCTCGGCCGTGGTCGTGGAGCTGACCCACCTCGCCACGCTGTACCACGACGACGTGATGGACGAGGCGGCCGTGCGCCGCGGTGTGGACAGCGCCAACACCCGCTGGGGCAACTCCGTCGCGGTCCTGACCGGCGACTTCCTGTTCGCCCGGGCCTCCCAGATCCTCGCCGACCTCGGTCCCGAGGCGGTCCGGGTGCAGGCCCTCGCGTTCGAGCGGCTGGTCACGGGCCAGATCCTGGAGACCGCCGGTCCCACGGACGGCCGCGACCCGGTCGATCACTACCTGGACGTACTCGGCGGCAAGACGGGCTCGCTGGTCGCGGTCTCCTGCCGGTTCGGCGCGATGATGTCCGGCGCCGACGAGACGGTCGTCGACGTGCTCACCCAGTACGGCGAGCGGCTCGGGGTCGCCTTCCAGCTCGCGGACGACGTCCTGGACATCGCCTCCGACTCCCACGAGTCCGGCAAGACCCCGGGCACCGACCTGCGCGAGGGCATCGCCACGCTGCCCGTGCTCCGGCTTCGCGAGCGGGCCGCCCGGCTCGGGCTGGCCGAGGACATCGCGCTGTGCGAGCTGCTGGACTCCGACCTCAGCGACGACGCCCGGCACGCCGAGGCGCTGGCGGCGCTGCGCGCCCACCCCGCGCTGGAGCAGGCCCGCCAGGACACGATCCGCTACGCGAAGGAGGCCCGGGCGGCGCTGGCGCCGCTGCGGGAGTGCGACGCCAAGGCGGCGCTGATCGAGCTGTGCGACGCGGTGGTGCACCGCGCCGGCTAGTCCGGCCGCCCACGGAACGGCGCCCACGGAACGGCGCCCGCGGAACGGCGCCCCGGACGGTCTCTCCCCTGGGGGAGCGGTGCCGACCCCTACGGGTAGGGGGAGACGCCGCCCCCGCGTGTCATACCGCAGGCGTACACCGAGTTGCTGCCGCAGTCTGACGCTTCCTCACGGCCGATTTGGTCAGATGGACACCACGGAAATCACCACTCCTCACCGATTCGGGTGAGAATGGCGGCTCAGGTGGACCAGCGTGAGGACAGCCGCCGCCGACGACGGAGGTAACGCACACATGGCACCGTACGAATCCGACGACGCAGCGGGCGCGGCGCGGGACGAGGACGCGCGTTCCGGCCGGCGCAAGGCCGCCCGGTACGCCGTACCGGTCGCGGTGGTGGGGGTGGCGGCGGCCACGATCGGGCTGGTCCCGGCACTCGCCGACTCCGGTGACCCCGACCTGCCCAGGATCAGCGCACAGCAGCTCATCGAGAAGATCGCCAAGTCGGACACCCAGCAGCTGTCCGGCACCGTGAAGATCAACACCGATCTGGGCCTGCCGGACCTCGGCGGCCTGGAGAACAGCCTCGCCTCGGGGGCGGCCCCGGGCTCCGGCGACGGCTCCTCCGCCGACCCGCAGTCCAAGCTCACCGAGCTGGTCAGCGGCAGCCACACCCTGCGTGTGGCGGCAGACGGCCCGGACCGGCAGAAGCTCTCCCTGCTGGAGCGGGGCGCCGAGTACAGCCTCATCCACGACGGCAAGGACGTCTGGGGCTACGACAGCAAGAGCAACGAGGTCTACCACTCCACCGCGGCCGACTCCGGCGAGGACCACCGGGCGAAGCCGCCCGCCACGCCCGAGGACTTCGCCGGCGAGGCGCTGAAGTCGGTGGACGACACCACGTCCGTCACCGTCGACGGCACCATGCGGGTCGCCGGCCGCGACGCCTACAAGCTGCTGATCAAGCCCAAGCAGTCCGGCAGCACGGTCGGCGCCATCAGCATCGCGGTGGACGCGAAGACGGGTACGCCGCTGAAGTTCACGCTGACGCCGAGGAGCGGCGGGGCCGCCGTTCTCGACGCGGGCTTCACCCAGGTCTCCTTCGCCGAGCCGGCGGCCTCGACCTTCGACTTCACCCCGCCCAGGGGTGCGAAGGTCACCGAGGACGAGGACGGCCCCAAGGGGCGGGAGCACGCCCACAAGGGCGGCGACGACTTCGGCAAGGGCGGGGAGGACTTCGGCAAGGGCGGGGAGGACTTCGGCAAGGGCGGGGAGGACTTCGGCAAGGGCCTGGACGGAGCCACCGTCATCGGCAAGGGCTGGACGTCCGTCGCCACCTTCGACACCGGCGCCGGCGGCGGCCTGCCCACCGGCTCCCAGGGCGGTGACCTGGGCGGCTTCCTGGGCTCGCTCGGCGAGCAGGTCTCCGGCAAGTTCGGCAAGGGCACGGTGTTCTCCACCCGCCTGGTCAACGCCCTGATCACCGACGACGGCAAGGTCTACGCCGGCGCCGTGACCAAGGAGGCCCTGGTGAAGGCGGCGGACACGGGGAAGTAATCCTTCCCGGGCACGAGGATTCGAGGGGGGAGCCGATGGACGCACCGTCCGCCACGCAGCGGGAGGGGCACGACCCGGAGGACGCGCGGGAGCACGACCCGGCGCAGGCGCCCGAGGGCGTCATAGCCACGCGCGGACTCACCAAGCGCTACCGCGGCGGACAGCTCGCCGTGGACGGTCTCGACCTGACCGTCCCGGCGGGCAGCGTCTTCGGCTTCCTCGGCCCGAACGGCTCCGGCAAGACCACCACCATCCGCATGCTGATGGGCCTGATCGAGCCGACCTCGGGCACGGCCCGGGTGTTGGGCCGCCCCATGCCGCGGGCGGCTCGTGCGGTCCTGCCGCAGGTCGGCGCGCTCATCGAGGGCCCCGCCCTGTACGGCTTCCTGTCCGGCCGGGACAACCTCCTGCGCTACGACGCCGCCGACCCGACCGCCGACCCGCGCACCCGGCGCGTCCGCGTCGCCGCCGCCCTGGACCGGGTGGGCCTCGCGGCCGCCGCGGGCAAGAAGGCGAAGGCGTACTCGCTCGGCATGAAGCAGCGCCTCGGCCTGGCCGCGGCGTTGCTCCAGCCGCGCAGACTGCTCGTCCTGGACGAACCGACCAACGGCCTCGACCCGCAGGGCATGCGGGAGATCCGCACCCTGATCCGGGAACTGGCCGCCGACGGCACGACCGTCTTCCTCTCCTCGCACCTCCTGGACGAGATCGAGCAGGTCTGCACGCACGCGGCGGTGATGACGCGGGGCCGGCTCGTCACCCAGGGCGCGGTCGCCGACCTGGGGGCCGGGGCGCGCGGCCGGCTGGTGGTGCTCACCCCGGACGCGGCCGATGCCGCCCGGGTGCTCAAGGAGCAGGGTGTCGGGGACGTCACCGCGGACGGTGACCGGGTCACCGGCGAGCCGCCCGCACGGGACCTCGCCGAGGTGACCGCGGCCCTGGTCGGCGCGGGCGTGCGCGTCCGGGGCCTCACGCTCGAACGGGCCTCGCTGGAGGACGCGTTCGTGGCACTGACGGGGGAGGGTTTCGATGTCGCGGGCTGAGACGGTCCCGGGCCCGGCCGGCGGGGGCGGCACGCCGGTTCCCGCGCCGCCCGGGGAGGCGGCCGTCCGGCGGCCGCGTCTCCTGTGGACCTTCGGGCTGCTGCGCAGCGAGATCGTCACCACGGTCCGCCGCTGGCGCACGCTCGCCCTGCTGGGTGTGCTGGCGGCGGTGCCGGTGCTGGTGGGGATCGCGGTGAGGATCGAGACCAGGGGCGGCTCGTCGGCGGGCGGGGGCGGCGGCGGTCCGGCGTTCATCTCGCAGATCACCAACAACGGCCTGTTCCTGGTGTTCACGGCACTGGCGGCGACGCTGCCGTTCTTCCTGCCGATGGCCGTCGGCGTCGTCGCGGGCGACGCGATCGCGGGGGAGGCGGGCGCGGGGACCCTGCGCTATCTGCTGGTCGCCCCGGCCGGCCGGACCCGCCTGCTGCTGACCAAGTACACGACCGTGATGGTGTTCTGTCTGCTGGCCACCCTGGTCGTCGCCGTCTCGGCGCTGATCGTCGGCGCCCTGCTCTTCCCGCTCGGCGATCTGACGACCATCTCCGGCACCCGGATCGGCTTCGCCGAGGGCCTGGGCCGGGCGTTGCTGATCGCCCTGGTCGTCGCCGCGTCCCTGACCGGTGTGGCCGCGCTCGGCCTGTTCGTGTCGACCCTCACCGGCAGCGGCATCGCGGCGATGGCGACCACCGTGGGCCTGCTGATCACCGTGCAGATCCTCGACCAGATCCCCCAGTTGCACGCGCTGCAGCCGTACCTCTTCCCGCACTACTGGCTGTCCTTCGCCGATCTGATGCGCGATCCCGTCTACTGGGACGACCTGACGACGAACCTCGGACTCCAGGCCCTGTACACGGCCGTGTTCGGCTCGGCGGCCTGGGCGCGGTTCGCGGCGAAGGACATCAGCGCGTAGCCCCCGGGGCGGCCCGGGGGCGGTGCGGTCCTACGCGGTCCGGTGCGGGAAGCGGGCGAGCGGCGCGTCCTGCGCGAAGAACGTCTTCGCGCGGGTCAGTGCCCCGGTGTCCTTCAGTACGTCGCCGGGCTTGCTGCCGTTGCCGAGCAGGACCCCGCCGAAGCGCATCCCCAGGTAGGCGGCCGAGTTGTTGAGCGTGCCCACGTACGGGTCGGCGACGGACGGCTCCTCGTCCGCCAGTGCGGCGACGCCCCAGAGGGTGCGTCCGGCCATCGTGGCCTTGAAGTCGACGCCCGGGGTGCGCAGCCAGCCGGACCAGTGGTCCAGGTAGGTCTTGGTGAGGCTGGAGACCGAGTACCAGTACAGGGGCGAGGCGATCACGATGTCCGTGGCCGCGAGGGTGGCGTCCAGCAGCCGGCCGGTCGCGGTGTCCGACGGCGGGCGTACGTGGTCGCTGTCGTGCCGGAGGTCCACGAAGCCGGGCAGCGGCTGTTCGGCGAGGTGGATCCAGCGCTGTTCGACGTCACCGGGCAGCTGTTCGGCGGCCCGGCGGGCCAGCAGTTCGGTGTTGCCCTCGGCGCGGGCGCTGCCCAGGACGAAGAGGAAGCGGCGGCTCATGGGTCCCCCAGAGACGAGCGATGTCGGCACAGAAATAAAGACGCGCGCATCATATGCACATGCAAGCAACTTTCTCCAGGGTGGCTGGTGCGAGGCTGTGACGTCACGGTGACGCACAGGGCGTGGGGAAAGTCCACACTGGACGACAGGGACGCGTACGACCGGATCGTGACGCCGGGGGAGTGAGGGAAAACCGATGTCTCGACTCAGCTTCGAGAAGAAGCGGGCGCAGCAGCCCGCGGCGCACCCGGCGGTGGTGGCCGTGCGGGTGTTCGGCGCGGGAAGCGCGTCGGTGGGCGGGGCGTCCGTCGTGGCGGCACCGGGCGAGCAGATCCAGCAGGCCGTCCTGAACCACCTCCAGCGCCTGGCCATCAGCCTGGGCGCGCCCATACGCGCCAGCGTGCACGACGACAGCGCCGGCTGCGTCGTGCCCCTGGAGGTCTCGGCGGACGGCTCCAGCCGGGTGACCGGGGAGCCGGTCCGGCTGGCCCGCCGCAGGGAGCCGGCGGCGGAGCGGACTCCGGCCCGGCAGCCGCTGCCGCCGGGGACCGTACTGGCGCCGACCGGGCAGTTCGGCCCCCCGCCCGTCATGGAGGCGGCCCCGCCCGTCCTCGACGAGGCCCCGCCGGTCGTGGACGCCGTCCCGCTCGCCGTGGCCGCGGCCCCGGTCGCGGAGGTGGTCCCGCCGGTGCCGGACCTGCCCACGCCCGTCCTGGACCTGCCCGCGCCGGTCATGGACGTGTCGGCGGTCCTCGCCGGCGGGCCGGTGGCGCGCACC
Source organism: Streptomyces sp. NPDC015139 (assembly GCF_043079785.1). Taxonomy (NCBI): domain Bacteria; kingdom Bacillati; phylum Actinomycetota; class Actinomycetes; order Kitasatosporales; family Streptomycetaceae; genus Streptomyces; species Streptomyces sp. NPDC015139. The sequence continues at coordinate 106,619 of NZ_JBIBUW010000023.1, forward strand.
GACACGCCCCGGACCCGTACCGTCGAGCCCGAGCCCGAGATCCCCTCCGCCCCCACCCACACCCCGCCCCGCGGTTTCGACGCCGTCGCCGAGGAGGTGCTCGGGGACGGTCCGCTGACCGAGACCGCCGAGGGGGCCGAGCTGCTCACCGAGCCGATGACCCGCATCAACGAGGCCGTACGGGCGGGCGACATCGACACGGCGGCGGAACTCGCCGACCGCACGGTCACCGAGGCGTCCACCGTGCTGGGCCCGCACCACACCGAGGTGCTGCACCTGCGCGAACTGAACGCCTACATCGCCTACCTGGCGGGCGACCCGGTCCGCGCCTTCAGTCAGTCCCTCGACCTCGCCCGGCTCCGCCGCGACGCACGGGACGCCGAGGCGGCCTACGGCAACGTGCAGAGCGCGGCGACCGCCTGGCGTGCGGTGCGCGATCCCGAGGAGGGCCTGCGGCTGGGGCGCGACCTGATCGAGCTGTGGACGGACCTCAGCGCCGAGCCCGGCCCCGCGGCCGACGACCCGCGCCCCCTGGACTCCGCCCGCGCCCGGATGGTCCGGCTGACCGACCGGGCGTCCCGCGCCGCACAGGCGTAACCGGCGTACGCGGTACGGGCGTCGGCGCGCCCGCACCGCACGGCCCGCCACCGCCGTACGGGCGGCGGCGGGACTAGTGCACGCAGAACTCGTTGCCCTCCGGGTCGGCCATGACCACCCACTCGCCGGAGGGTTCCTTCACCTCGTGCAGCACGCGCGCGCCCAGCGCCTCCAGCCGTGCCACCTCCGCCGGGCGCTCGCCCGGGCCGGTGTGCAGGTCGAGGTGGAGCCGGTTCTTCGCCGTCTTCGTCTCCGGCACGCGCTGGAACAGCAGCCGCCGCCCGAGCCCGGTGCCGGTCCGCGGGTCGTACGGGTCGTCGGGATGCCGTACGGCGATCAGGTCACGGAAGGCGGGCCGGCCGTGGTACTCCACGGTGGCCGCGCCGGGCAGCGCGCCGGCGGACAGCAGCTGTTCGATCAGGGCGCTGTTGTCCTCGGCCGTGTAGTGCAGCGCGGCGGCCCAGAAGTCGGCCTGGGTGTGCGGGTCGCCCGCGTCGATGACGAGCTTCCAGTGCAGCGGGGCGGGGGTGGGAGCGGGTGCCTGGGTCATGGTGACCACTTATAGCCGCGACGGCCCGCCGGACGAACGTCTTCCGTGCCGTTCCGCCCGGCCCACCGCGCCGTCCCCCCCGTGCCCGGAGTTACGGCGTAGCGACCTCGGGGTCCGGGCCGGGGGCGGTGGCCAGGCTCTCCGCCTCCGGCCCGGCGACCACCGCGCCGGCCGCGACGGCGGTACCGGCCGCGACAGGGCTGTCGGACACCGCGGCCGGCACGCCACCGGACTCCCGGAGCGCCCGGGCCCCACGACGGGCGGAGCGCAGCGCGTCGCCCGTGAGCAGTATTAGCGCCAGCCAGACCAGCCCGAATCCGGCCCAGCGCTCGGGCGGCATGGCCTCGTGGAAGTAGAAGATGCCGAGCAGGAACTGGAAGACGGGCGCCAGGTACTGCAGCAGTCCGAGCGTGGACAGGGGCACGCGGATCGCCGCCGCGCCGAAGCAGACCAGCGGCAGCGCGGTGACGATGCCGGTGGAGGCGAGCAGGGCCGCGTGCCCGGGGCCGTCGTCGACGAAGCTGCTGCCGCCGTGCGCGACGAGCCACAGCAGGTAGCCGAGCGCGGGCAGGAACTGCATCGCGGTCTCGGCGGCCAGCGACTCGACGCCGCCGAGGGCGACCTTCTTCTTCACCAGGCCGTAGGTGGCGAACGAGAAGGCCAGGCAGAGCGAGATCCACGGCGGCCGGCCGTAGCCGACGGTCAGGACGACCACGGCGGCGAAGCCGGTCGCGACCGCCACCCACTGCACGGGCCGCAGCCGCTCCTTCAGCAGGAGCACGCCCATCGCGATGGTGACGAGCGGGTTGATGAAGTACCCGAGGGACGCCTCGACGACGTGGCCGGAGTTCACGGCCCAGATGTAGACGCCCCAGTTCACGGTGATGACGGCCGCCGCCACCGCCACGAGTCCGAGCCGGCGCGGCTGGCGCAGCAGCTGCCCGGCCCAGGCCCAGCGGCGCACGAAGAGCAGGGCGACGGCGACGAAGACCGCGGACCAGACCATGCGGTGGGCGAGGATCTCGACCGCTCCGGCGGGCTTGAGCAGCGGCCAGAACAGCGGGACCAGACCCCACATGCCGTACGCGGCGAAGCCGTTCAGCAGGCCTATCCGGTGTTCGCCCTTGGATGTCCCGGCCACGGGCCCCTCCCTCTCATGTCAGGCACGCGAGAACGAAGGTAACGCCGAGCACCCCCGGCTGTCATGCCCGTATCGCCATACGGTCATGACAGTCATGAGCCGGGTGCGCCGCAAGGGGCTGACCTGGGGGGTTCCGCCCGTCGGCGGGGTCCCTCCGGATGCCGGGAAGGGCTCAGTCCTTGAGGGCCGCGGCGACGGCGTCCGCCAGCGGAGTGGTCGGCCGGCCGGTCAGCCGGGACAGGTCGCCGGAGGAGACCGCCAGTTCGCCCTTCTCGATCGAGGCGTCCACGCCGGCCAGGATCGCGGCCAGCGGCGCGGGCAGCCCGGCGCCGGTCAGGATGCCGGTGAGGGCCTCGACGGAGACCGGGTTGTAGACGATCTCCCTGCCGGTCTGCCGGCTCAGCTCGGCGGCGTACTCGGCGAAGCCCCACGCCACGTCACCGCCCAGCTCGTACGTCGTGTTCTCGTGCCCCTCGCCGGTGAGCACCGCGGCCGCGGCGGCCGCGTAGTCGGCGCGGGAGGCCGAGGAGATCCGGCCGTCGCCGGCGGCCTGGACGACCGCGCCGTGCTCCAGCACCGGCGCCAGGTTCTCGGTGTAGTTCTCGTGGTACCAGCCGTTGCGCAGCAGGCTGTACGGCAGGCCCGAGGCGAGCAGCACCTCCTCGGTGGCCCGGTGGTCGTCGGCGAGCGCCGCCCGCAGGCTGCCCGGGGCGCTGGTGTAGGCGAGCAGCGCGACGCCCGCCGCCCGCGCCGCGTCGATGACGACCTCGTGCTGCCGCACCCGGCCCTTGTCGAACTCGTTGCCCGAGATCAGCAGGACCCGGTCCCCGGCCGAGAACAGGCCGTCGAAGGTCTCGGGGGCGTTGTAGTCGGCGACGGCGAGCCGCACTCCCCGTGCCGCGAGGCCGGCGGCCTTCTCCTTGTCGCGCACCACCGCGGTGATCCGCTCCGCCGGGACCTTCTCCAGCAGCTGCTCCACGACGTGCCGGCCGAGGTGTCCGGTGGCTCCGGTGACGACGATGCTCATGGTGGGGACTCCTTGGGTGCCGAGAGGTTCGGTGGGCCGTATGCCACTCACCATAGGTAGTGCACTAACCAAGCGAAAGTACCCACTTTGAAGTAAGGTACTGGCATGACGGTAAGCAACCGGATGACGGACGCCGAGGCGCTGTGCCCCCACCGCCTCGTCCTGGAGCACGTCACCAGCCGCTGGGGTGTCCTCGTCCTGATCGAACTGCTGGAGCGGCCGTACCGGTTCAGCGAGCTGCGCCGCGCGGTCAGCCGGTTCGGCGGCCGTACCGTCAGCGAGAAGATGCTCACCCAGACCCTCCAGACCCTGGAGCGCGACGGCCTGGTCCACCGGGACGCCAAGCCCGTCATCCCGCCCAGGGTCGACTACTCGCTCACCGCCCTCGGCCGGGAGGCGGCGGAGCAGGTGCGCGCCCTGGCGCGGTGGACCGACACCCGCATGGGCGACGTGGAGAAGGCCCGCCGGGAGTACGACGAAGCCCGGGAACTCAGGTCCCGGGCTTCGTAGAACGGCGGCGCACTCAGCCGACGACCGTCCAGGTGTCGTTGCCGGCGAGCAGGGCGGCCAGGTCGCCCTTGCCCTTCTGCTCGATGGCGGTGTCGAGCTGGTCGGCCATCGCCGTGTCGTA
>NZ_JBIBUW010000024.1:0-3431 GCF_043079785.1 Streptomyces sp. NPDC015139
TGTGTGGGGGCGTGTCGGGTCGGGTGGGTTGGTGGTGCGTCTGGCGGGGCGGTGTGGTGGGTGTCGGGTGTGAGGGGGTGGTGTGGGTCGGTTGCTGCTTTTGGTGAGGGGGGCGTTGTTGTTCTGGGTGTGGGCGGGTGGCGGGGTTTGTCTGTTCGGCGGGGTTGTGGTGGGGGCGGCTTTCGGTCGGTGGCGGGTGTGGTCGCCGGCTGGTGCGCGTTCTGGGTCTGCGGGGTGGTGTGGTGCCGGTTGGTGGCGGTGCGGCGGTCGTGGGTGTGGGGGCTGGGGTGGGGGGATGGGTGGGTGCCCCGCGGAGGTGGTCTCCGCGGGGCTGGGTGGGTGTGTTGTGTGTGTGGTCAGCCCTGGGTGCCGCCCTGGGTGTTGCCGCCTCCGCCGCCCTGGGTGCCGCCCTGGGTGTTGCCGTTGCCGCCGCCCTGGGTGCCGCCCTGGGTGTTGCCGTTGCCGCCGCCCTGGGTGCCGCCCTGGGTGTTGCCTCGGCCGTTGCCCTGCGTGCCTCCCTGGGTGTTGCCGTTTCCGTTGCCCTGCGTGCCGCCCTGGGTGTTGCCTCGGCCGTTGCCCTGCGTGCCGCCCTGGGTGTTCCCGTTTCCGTTGCCCTGCGTGCCGCCCTGCGTGTTGCCTCGGCCGTTGCCCTGCGTGCCGCCCTGGGTGTTGCCTCGGCCGTTGCCCTGGGTTCCGCCTTGGGTGTTTCCGCCCTTCATGTTGTTGTTCTGGTGGTGGCTGGATGAGTGTGCGGCCGCGTGGTGCTGCATCATGGGTGCGGCTTCGGCGCTGGCCACGCCGATCGTTCCGGCGGCGAGGGCGGCGATGCAGGAGATGCCGGCGATGCGGGCCATGTGACGTCGAGCGTTGAGCATGAGAGTTCCTCGTGTTTTCTGAAGTCTTGGGGTGGATGCAGTTCCTGTCCGGCGACTGCGTGTCTTCATTTCAGCTTTCGGGGTGGCTGGTGTACGTCGGCTGGTCGGTGGACCGGCCGGTTGACGCCGGGTGTCGGCTCATCGTTTGAGTGCACCGTCATCCGTGGCCTGTCCGCCTCGCTGAGCAGCCTGGATGTCCCGTGAGGGAGCACTCCTGCACCCCTTGGGCCCGTCCTTGGCCGGGGTCGCTGTGGGGCCGTCCTGACGGTTGGGTCGCCGTCCGTTCTGCGGCGGGCTGTGGTGCCCGGGTCCGTCGCGGGCTGCCCGCGTGTTCCTGCCGCTCGTTGTGCTCGCCGGTGTCTGCCTGCTGCTTCGGGGCCTCGCGCTTTGCCGTCCCGCTCCCGCGTTGCCGTGCCGGTCCGGTCCGGTTGTGGTGTGTTTTGCGGCGGGCTGTGGCGCTCCCCGCGTGACCGTGCTCCCGGTCGGTTCCGGGTGGCCGCTTGCCCTGCAAACCCGGTGCTGTCGGCCCGCGAGCGTGTGCGGTGGTGCCCGGCGGCTGTGCTGCGGCCGTGGTCGCTTTTCGTTTGGTCCGGCTGGTTGTGTCACTGCGTGTTCTCGGCCCTGTGGTGCCCCGGCCTGTCGTGGGCTGGCGCGCGTTCCTGCCGCTGTGTGTGTTCACAGGCGTCCGCGGCCTTGAGGCCCGCGCTTTGCCGTCCCGCCCTCGCGTCGTCCTGCCGGTCTGGTCGCGGCGCGTTCTTGGCGGGCTGTGGCGCTTCCGCGTGACCGTGCTCCCGGTCGGTTCCGGGTGGCTGCTTGACCGGTAGAGGCGGTGCTGTCGGCCCGCGAGCGTGTGCGGTGGTGTCCGGCGGCTGTGCTGCGGTCGCGGTCGCTTTTCGTTTCGTCCGGCTGGTTGTGTCACTGCGTGTTCTGCGGCGGGCTGTGGTGCCCGGGTCCGTCGCGGGCTGCCCGCGTCTTCCCTGCCGCTCGCTGTGTTTGCCGGTGTCTGCCTGCAGCTTCGGGGCCTTGCGCTTTGCCGTCCCGCTCCCGCGTCGCCGTGTCGGTTGGGTCGCCGTCCGTTCTGCGGCGGGCTGTGGTGCCTCGCCCGCTCCGGGCCGCCGCGCTGACCAGCCCGCAAGCCCGCAAGCCCGCAAGCCCGCAAGCCCGCAGCCCGCAAGCCCGCAAGCCCGCAGCCCGCGAGCCCGCAGCCCGCGAGCCCGCAGCCCGCGAGCCCGCAGCCCGCGAGCCCGCAGCCCGCGAGCCCGCAGCCCGCGAGCCCGCGGAGCCCGCGAGCCCGTGCTCGTGCACCTTCTGGTTTCGCCCGGGCCGGGGTGCTGTGGTGCCGTCCTGCCGGTTGGGTCGCTGAGCGTTTGCGGCGGGCTGTGGCGCCTTGCCCGTCCCGGGCTGTCGTGTGCCTCTCACTTGCCGCGCTGACCGCGCCTTCACAGCCCGCAGGCCCGCGGAGCCTGCAGGCCCGCGGGGCCTGTGCTTCTGCACTCTCCGGTTTCGTCTGCGGCCGTGTCGTCGTGCTGGTCTGGTCGCCGTGTGTTTGCGGCGGGCTGGGGCGCCCGCGCGCCACCGTGCCCCGGGGTCTGTTCCGGGTGGCCGCTTGCCCTGCAAAACCCGGCGCTGTCGGCCCGCGAGCGTGTGCGGTGGTGCCGGCGGCTGTGCTGCGGCAGCGGTCGCCTTTCGTTTGGTCCGGCTGGTTGTCACTGCGTGTTGTCGGCGGGCTGTGGTGCCCCGGTCCGCCGGGCGGGCCCGCGCTCTCCTGGTGCTCGCTGTGCCTGCTGGCGGACAGTGGGCGAGGCCGGACGTGGCCGCCCTGGCTGTGGCTCCGGTCTCGGGCTGCGGTCGCTGCGGTCCCGTTCTGCCGCTGGTGTCGCCCTGTGGGGGCGGCAGGCCGCGGACGTTTTCCTGTGCGCTGGGGGCTGCTGCCCGGCTGCTTGCCGTGCTGCCGTCTTGCCGGCCGTTGAGGGGCCCGCGCGGCCGGGCTCGTGGGGGCCTGGTGTCGGCGGCGTGGTTCTTCTGCGTTGTCGTGCTGTGGGGGTGCTGTCGTCGTGCGTTCTCGCGGGCTGCGCCCCCGGCGGTCTGCGGCCCCGGAGGTCTGCGCCCCCGGCGGTCTGCGGCCCCGGAGGTCTGCGCCCCCGGTGGTCTGCGCCTGTCGTGGGGGGATCCGGCTGTCCGGGTGCGTCCTGGCCGGGGGAGGGGGTGACGCGTCCCGCCGCGATGGCGCCCCCGAGGCATCCTGCCCGGTGGTGGGAGACCGTCCCTGGGCGTCCCGCCGTGATGCGGGACCGTCTCCTGGCGTCCGCCCGGTGGTGCGGGACCGTCTCCTGGCGTTTGCCCGGTGGCGGGAGCGTCCCCGCGCGTCCCGTCCGTGGTGCGGGACCGTCTCCTGGCGTCCGCCCGTGGTGGGAGACCGTCTCCTGGCGTTTGCCCGGTGGTGCGGGAGTGTCTCCGGGCGTCCCGCCCGTGGTGTGAGAGGGGCCCCGGGCGTCCCTGCCCGGTGGTGCGGGACTTGTGTGATTCAGCAGACGCGCGCAGGACGCGCGCGGTTCG
>NZ_JBIBUW010000024.1:3524-72915 GCF_043079785.1 Streptomyces sp. NPDC015139
CCGGGCGTCCCGCCCGTGGTGTGAGAGGGGCCCCGGGCGTCCCTGCCCGGTGGTGCGGGACTTGTGTGATTCAGCAGACGCGCGCAGGACGCGCGCGGTCGAGCGTGGTGTCTCTTGGGTACGGCGTCGAATTGGTGTCTGTCGGGGGCGGTGGGCGATGTGTGTCTGCGGGTGTGGTGTCTGTGGTGGGGGATCGTTTCCGGGTGTTGCGGCTGCGTGGTGTCCGGGAGTGTCGGGGGATTGCCGCGGCTTGCCTGGCCTATCGAGTTTCGATAGATTTCGGTTGTCATTCGTGAGGAGGGTGGGGTTGTGGGCAGGCTGACGGTGGGTGCGTTGCGGGCTGTGCTGGTGGTGGTGCTGGCCGGGACGGTGTTGGTGCAGGTGTTGATGGTGTGGGTTGTGGTCAGTGGGAGTGATCCGGAGGGCGGGTCGGCGGCGCTGACGGCGATGCGGGTGTTGACGGTGGTGGGTTTGGTGTCGGTGCAGGCCGTTGTGGTGTGTGTGGGGCGGCTGGTGGCGATGGTGCGGCGGGGGACGGTGTTCTCTTCTGCCGCGTTTCGGTATGTGGACGGTATTGCCGGGGCGATCGTGGCGGCTGCGGTGGTGTGGTTCGCGGTGACGGCTGTCAATGCGCCGGGGCAGCGGGACGATCCGGGTGTCACTGTGATCATGGGCGGGATCGGTGTGGCCATTTTGGGGGTGGCGTTGATCGTGCTCGTGCTGCGGGCGCTGCTGGTGCAGGCTGTGGCCCGTGAGGGGGAGGCGGCGCGGATGCGGGCCGAGTTGGACGAGGTGATCTGATGCCGATCGCCGTGGACATCGATGTGATGCTGGCCCGGCGGAAGATGTCGGTGGGGGAGCTCGCGGAGCGTGTGGGGATCACGCCGGCGAATCTGGCGGTGCTGAAGAACGGCCGGGCCAGGGCGGTGCGGTTCACCACGCTCGCCGCGCTGTGCGAGGTGCTTCGGTGCCAGCCGGGCGATCTGCTGCGCTGGGAGGCCGAGGACACCACGGCCACCGCCGGCCCCGCGGCCACCGCCGGCACCGCGGACACCGCCGGCACCGGGGACGCCGCCGGCCCCGCGGACACCGAGGGCACCGTGGACGCCGCCGGCACCGGGGACGCCGAGGGCACCGTGGACGCCGAGGGCACCGCGGGCGGTGAGGGCACCGCGGGCACAGAGGAAGCCGCGGGGGCTGCCGGGGTCGCGGGGGGATGATCCGTGCCTGCGGGTGCGTCGCCGCCGTCTCGTGCCCGTCGTCGGCCTGTCCGGTGCGCGGGCGGGCCGGGGCTGCGGTGGCCGTGTCCGGTGCAGCCGCCGGATCAGGGCGGGCCGGCACGGTCACGTGTGACGGGTGTTCGGTGAGCGGCTGGGCCGGGTGGCCGGCGTAGGGGGTGAGCCGGTCCAGCCGTGGTCTGCTGCGGGCGGCACGAAGGGCCGTGGGCGGTGGCCCCGGGACGCGGCCTGGACGGCGTGCGGCCGAGCCCGCCCGGAGGATGCATTCAGGGGCGGGTTCCGCGGCCTGGGCGAAGACGTTCACGGTGCGGTGGGCGGCCGTGCCCGGGGTCGTCCGCTTGAAGGGGTGTCCGCGCACGGGACTTCACCGGGGTGCCGCCGTCGTGGGCGGGAACGGTGTGGTGTGGTGGCCGTGTTCGGCGCCGGGGGTGTGGGGCGGGGTGGTCCGGTGGTGGGTGGTGCCGGCCGGTGGCCGTGGCCGTGGCGGTGGCCGGGCCGGGCCGGGGGTGTGAGGGGTGTGGTGGAGGTGGGGGAGAGGGTGGGGGCGTGGGGTGGGGACGGCGGGTGGGTGTGGCAGTGGCTTGGTGGGCTGATGGGCAATCCCGCGCTGCCCGCGTCGGTGCTGGCGCGGTTGCTCACGGCCTAGGAGTTGCCCGATGGCGGCTCGTCATGGCTGGCCCGGTGTCCTGTGGATACGCAGGGCACGCAGGTGCTGGTGGCGTCGGCGCAGATGGGTCACCGGCTGGGGGCGGTGGAGAATCCGGCGGCCGATGGGGAGGCGCTGGCGCGTCTTGCCCGTGATCCGGTGCCGCGGGTCCGGTTCGCTTATGCGGCGCTGGTGGGCGACTTCGGCCGGCGTATCCCTCAAGGGGGTGCTGGAGGTTTTGGCGGGTGACGGTGAGGCGAGGATCCGGCGGGCGGTGACGCAGGGGAAGGTGGTGCCGCCCGCGGTGCGGGAGCGGCTTGCCGGGGACGATGACGCCGCGGTGCGGGCCGCGGCCGTCACCGATCAGCTGTGGGCCGGGGCTGCGCCCGCCGTGCGCGAGAGCCTGTTCGCCGATCCCGCGCCCGAGGTCCGTTGCGCCCTGGCCGCATTGTTCCCCGGCGAGCCCGGGCCCCGGCCCGCGCCCGGCGCACGCGTCAGGGATGCCGACCCCGCGGTCCGCGGCGAGGCCGCCCAGGACCCTGAGGTGCCCACCGGCCTGGCGCTGGAACTCGCCGGGGACGGCGACGACACCGTCCGGCTCTGCCTGTCCCTGCGTGAGGACCTCACCGAGGAGCAGCGCGCGGCCATCGCCCATGTCGTGCCGCACGGCTATCACCAGGTTCCGCGCTGGATCGTGGAACGCGGCCACGGGCCGGACGTCGCCCGCCGTGCCGCCGCCTTGGGCCACGTGCTGTTGCGGCGCAGCATCGCCCTGCAGCGTCATCTGCCCGCCGACGTGGTGGAACGCCGGGCCGCCGACGAGGACTTCTTCGTCAGGCTCACCCTGTGCCAGTCCTGCCGTAAGGCCCCGCACGATCTGCTGGGGGAGATGTACGCCCACGGGCACGGCCTGAAGTGGAGCTTCCTGCGCGTCCACCCGAACTTCGCCCGACCCGGACTCGCCCGCTTCGCCGGCCACCCCCATGGGCGGCTGCGGCGCGCCGCGCTGGACGACCCCGAGGCCGGCGGCGACCTCGTTCTGCGGCTGGTGGACGATTGGGACGTCGGTGCTTTCGCCCTGCGCGATGCCCGGCTGCCCACGGCGGAGCTGCATCGGCGCCTGAACATCCCCGGCTGCGCCCAGTACGCCGCGGGCAATCCCGCCCTCGCGCCCGCGATGATGCACCGGCTTCTCGATCTCGCCGGCGTGGCTACGGTCACGGGGAGCTGAACCGCTCGGGTGTCCCGGCCGCACCTCATGTGCCACCGGCCGGTGAGGGCCGCAGCGCACCGGCTTCTCCACGGCCGCAAGGCGGGCCGGTACCGCTGTCCGTCCCTCTCCCGGCTGCGCGCCGGGCGGGGCCGGGTGCACGGTGCGTCGGCTGCGGTGCCGGGCAGGGCCGGCGCCGGGGCGGGCAGGTGCTGTTCGCCGCCTGGCCGTCCGGTGCGTTGTCGGTGGGGTGGGTTTCACCGGGGCGTCATGGAGCTCACGCACGCGACCGTGGATGATCTGCCGGCCCGGCTCGGCCGAGGGGGCGGTCACCTGTATCTGCCCGCCGGCCTTGATCCGCAGGCGCCGACCGAGCTGCTCGCCGGCCGGTTCGGGCATTCCGCGCACTCTGGTCCTGGACGGTTTTGACCGATCCGACGGTCGGGGAGTGTGCCGGCGGCCGTCCTGGATCCCTGTGCGGGGCGGGTGGTGAAGATGCGGGTGTGGGCGTGCGGGGACCGGTGGGTCGCCGCGGGGACGGCGCACGATGCGGCGGGGGTTCTACGGCCGGTGCTGGTGGCCGCGCACCGGCAGGTGCCGGACATGCCGGCGGCCGCCCGAAAGGAGAACGAGGGTGAGGGCGGGGCCGGGGTCGACTGGGTGCGTCGGCTGAGGGAGATCACCGGCTGGTCGCGGCCCGCCCGGCGGCCGGAGGTGGACTGGGTCCGGGTGCAGTCGCGGGTGGGCACCCGACTGCCGGGTGACTACCGGCGCATGGTCGAGACGTTCGGCGTGGGTGCCTCGACGGACACCTGGATCTGAACCAGGAGCCGTGGACGGATCTTCAAGGTGAGGGGCTGCTGATCTGGGCGGTCACGGAACACAAGGACCGGTACTGCTGGCGGATGCAGGGCGAGGACCCCGACGGCCGGCCCGTGGTGGTCCGCTCCTTCGACGACGAGGACACCGTCTTCGCCTGCCCGGCCGCGCAGTTCGTCTGCCGCATCCTCCTCGATGCGCACCACCCGTACACGCTGGCCCACTACGCCGGCGCCCACTGGTTCATGACCTACGACGATGGCCGCTGACCGCACCCGGCGCCCCCGGGCCCGCCGGACACGCCTCCGCCCCGGCGCCGCCCACCCCCCGGGGGGGGGGCTGGTGGAGGTGCCGGGTCGTCTCGGGTGCCGTGCGGTGAGGGCCCCGGATCGCGGCTGCGGATCGCGGCTGCGGCTGCGGTGGGGGCGGGGCGGGCGGTGCTGCCGTCAGGTGGTGCGGCGGCAGCGGTGCCCGCGCCGGGGTGTCAGGGGGTGGCGAGGTGGGAGGCCATCGCGAAGGAGTCGGCGATGATCCGGTCGGTGGCCTTGTCGATGTCCTCGTCGCTGGCCAGCGTCGCGCCCTGGGTGGCGCCGCCCTGGAGGTTGTGGGTGCCGCCCTGGGTGGCGCCCTGGGTGTTGTTGTTCCCGGCGCCCTGGGTGGCGCCCTGGGTGTTGCCGGTGCCGCCCTGGGAGCCGCCGAGGGTGTTGCGGATGCCGCTGACGGTGCCGCCCTGGACGTTGTTGGTGCCGCCCTGCGCGCCGCCCTGGGTGTTGGTCCGGCCGGTCTGGGTGCCGCCCTGGACGTTGTGGGTGCCGCCCTGGACGCCGCCCTGGGTGTTCTTCTTACCCCCGACCTGGGTACCGCCCAGCACGTTGCCCGTGCCGCCCTGGGTGCCGTTTTGGATGTTGTGAGTGCCGCCCTGCGCCGCGGTCTGGGTGTTACCGGTGCCGCCCTGGGTGTTGCCGGTGCCGCCCTGGGTGCCGCCCTGCAGGTTGCCGACCTGGACGTTGTTGCTGTTGCCGTCCCCGGTGTTGGAGATGTCGCCGATCCAGCCGCCGTTGTTGAAGATCACGTTGATCTTCGCGGGGGGTACCGGGTCGGTGCGCAGTGCCGCGGACGCCTGGCTCGCGGTGGTGCCCGTCCACGCCATGGCAGCGGCGAGGGACAGGGTCGCGTAGATGCCTACCTTCTTCACGGCAGCCCTTTCGTGCGGTAGGTGGAGAATCGGACTTTCTGCCGCTCCAACCTGTCGCACCCGCCGACCGCGCATCCACCGCGACACGGGCGAAGTCACCCGGACAGCGCCCCGCCCAACTCTCCCGCACCACCGGCGACTTTCCGCACACCCGTTCCACCCTCGGGCGCCCGCGGCCCGCACGGCGGCCGTCCGCCCGGCCCAAGTACCGTGCGTACGGCCCATGATGACCCCGCTCGCATCCCGGCGCGGCCGCCCCCGGCGCCGTGTCCGCCACGAGCGGCCGGGCGCAGTTGCCCGCCGGGCCGCGCTCGGGTCGACAAGGCGGCCCGGCCGGTTGCGTGCCGGCCGCACCGTCATGTGCTCGTCGTACGATCCGCCGTTGTGTTTGTCGGTAGGTCATTCAACGCATGACCTCGGCACGCGAGCAGGGCGAGGCTGCCCTCTGCGGCCCGGTGCACGGCTCACGCCGGGCTCTGCCCGCACGGCTGGGCACGCGCAGTCGACACGTCGGGCTCCGGGTGAGCCCCCGGGGTGACGGCGTGCGATCGTACGCCCCTGCGACCGGCACATGACGCCCACTACGGTGATCCCATGGACGTGGGGGCGGTACTGATCGCGATGACGGGTGTGGCGGGGACGCTCGGGGCCGCGCTGCTCACCCAGCGAGGCGCCGACCGGACCAAGAAACGCGAGCTGGAGATGACCCGGGCCATCCAGGAGGCGAAGGACAATCGTGAGCTGCGGCGCAGCTGTTACACGCAACTGCACCGCGATGCCCGGCAGTTCACCACGGCGCTGAGCCGGCACCTGTACCTCCTGCGCGACCGTCCGCCCGCCGCACAGGACGTGGCGGCGCTGGAAGCGGCCAAGGACGCCTACCGCGACCGGTGGTCCGAGGCGTTGATGATCGCTCCCGACGCGGTGATCGTTGCGGCACACGCACTATCCGACGCGCTGACCGGGGTCTACGGGCAGGTCAAACGCCTTGAGCAGGGCAACTGCCGGCCCGGTGAAACCCTGCGGTCCGCTGCGCAGGCGCAGCATGCGCTGTGGTCGTCGATACGCGTCATGAGAGAGGCGATGCGCCGTGACCTGGGTGTCACCGCGGACGCAGGCGACGAAGCCCGCCGTCACCCGCCGCCGGTCTCGTCCGGCGATCGAACGGCCTTGACCGCGGACTTCGCCGGGCCGCCCGACGACCCCGACCTGTAGGCGCGTCCCGGCCGCGGAGTGCGCTGAGCGCAGGGACAGCGCCGCGAGGGGGAGGCCGGCCGGGCAGAGGGCGGCTGTCCAGTCGCACCGAGGGGGCGGGCCGCCCAGCACGGTCGAAAGCCGCTGAGCCGGCATCTCGGCGCCACGGCGCCCGAGTTCGAGACGCCCGGTCCCCCCTTGCCCCAGGGCGGGGCGGGGGCACCGGGGCACGGGGCCGGGCGGGGCACGGTGGCGGGGCGGGGCCGGCCGCGCGCCTTGCGCTCGGCCGGAGGAGGGCACAAGCATCCCGGCGCCCCGCCGCTCGACTTCCCGCTGGTGGCCTGTGCACCGGGGAGGGGGGCCGGTTCGTCAGGAGAGCGGCATGGGGGTGTCGCGGACGGTGACGGTGGCGTGACTCTCGTTCAGGCTCTGCTCGGAGACGAGGGTCAGCCGGGCCGTGGAGCGGAACTGGGGCAGGGTGGTGGAGCCGCAGGAGACCATGGTGGTCTTGAGTTTGGCGACGCTCAGGGCGAGTCCTTCGCTCAGGTCGCCGGCGTAGGGGACGTAGCCGTCCACGCCTTCCTCGAAGAGCAGGTGCCGGCCGCCCTGGCCGTAGCGCTGCCAGTTACGGGCCCGGTGGGAGCCCTCGCCCCAGTACTCCTTCACGAAGCCGTCGCGGGTGGGCAGTTTCGCGCCGGCCGCCTGGTCGAAGCCGGCGAAGTAGCGGCCCATCATGACGAAGTCGGCTCCCATCGCCAAGGCCAGGGCCACGTGGTAGTCGTGCACCAGGGCGCCGTCGGAGCAGATCGGCACATAGGCGCCGGTGCGTTCGCAGAAGGCGTCCCGGGCTGCCGCGACGTCCAGCACCGCGCTGGCCTGGCCGCGGCCGATGCCCTTCTGGTCCCGGGTGATGCAGATGGATCCGCCGCCGACGCCGACCTTCACGAAGTCCGCGCCCGCTTCGGCGAGGAAGGTGAACGCCTCGCCGTCGACCACGTTGCCACCGCCCACCGGGGTGTCCGGGTAGTGCTTCTTCACCCAGGCCAGAGCCTGCGCCTGCCAGTCGCTGTAGCCGTCGGAGGAATCGAAGCACAGTGCGTCCGCGCCGGCCTCCAGCAGGGCCGGGACGCGTTCTTGGTAGTCGTGGGTGTTGATACCCGCACCCACGCGCAGGCGCTTGCCGGCATCCACGAGCTGGTGGGGGAAGCATTGGTGGTCGGTGTGGTCGGTGTGGTCGGAGCGGAACACCAGGTGCTGCAGGTGGCCTTCGCCGTCCAGCACGGGCAGGCAGTGAAGTCGTTCGTCCCACAGCCGGGTGTCGGCCTCGGCCAGGGTGATGCCGCACCGGGCGTGGGCGAGTTCGGCGACGGGGATCATCCGCTCGCCGACCGGTCCGGCGAGGTCGTGGCGCCGGGGGTGGAAATCGCGGGAGGTGACCAGGCCGAGCAGGCGGCCACTCGCCGTCCCGTCGTGGGTGACGGCGGCGGTGCTGTGGCCGGTGGTGCGCATGAGGTCGGCCAGCAGGCTCAAGGGGGCGTCGGGGCGGACGTTGGTGTCGCTGGTGACGAAACCGGACGTGAAGCTCTTCACCTGGCGCACCGCTGCGGCCTGGTCCGCGACGGGCTGGTTGTGGTGCAGGAAGCTGAGACCGCCGTTGCGGGCGAGCGCGATCGCGAGTTCGGGGGTGCTGACGGCCTGCATGATCGCCGAAGTGAACGGGGACTGCAGCATGATCGCCGCCGTCTCGCCCGCCATGTGCCGCACCAGGGGTGTGCGCAGGTCCACCGTCGCCGTCGAGCAGTGGTTGCGTGTCCGGTTCGGCAGCAGCAGGAACTCGTTGAACGTCCGTGAGACCTCGGCGATGAGCTGTGCCACTCGTTTCCTCCTGACCCGTCGGCCGGGGCCCGGCTGCCCCGTGCCGTGAGGAGCGCCCCCGCGCAGGGGAAGGGCCCGGGCAGGCAGAGATCAGCCGGGCAGCCGTGCGGGCGCGGCCGGCTGCGGGCAGAGCTCTGACCGGCCCGCGGATCACCACGGGGGCGGTCGTGACCTGGCACCCTAGCCACCGATCCGGCCGCTGCACCAATCGGGAGCGTCACAGCCCTGCCCCCCCGGCCGCAGGCGGCAGGTCCTCGGCGCCGGTGACATGTTGCGGCCCGCCGCGACAGCTCACCGCGGCCCGCACCCACTGCCCCGCCCCGCCACGGCCCCCCGCCCCGCTCGGCTCGGCTCAGCTCGGGCCTTCATCCGCCGGCCGAGCCGCGCACTCGCCTCTTGCCCGCCCCGCGTCCACGGACGGAGCATCCGTGTCGACCCCTGTGGCGGTGCGTTCGTGCCGCACCACGCCGGCCAGGCGCCCGCGTCCACGCCGGCCAGGCGCCCGCGTCCGCGGCGAAAGGGGGGCATCGGCCGGGCGGCCCCCCCGCGCACGACCGCTGCCCGGGGTGTCCCGGTGCAAGCGGCCGGGCGGCAGAACGCCGGGGCCGTCCGCTCAGGTGACGTGGGCGGCGATGGTCCGTGCGCAGGCCATCGCCTCCGCGCCGGTGGTGTCGACCTCCAGGTCGTAGGTCACACCGCGGTGCACGACGTCGGCCTGCAGCGCGGCCATCCCGATGACCCGGTCGCCCCGTGCGACCTCACGGCCCGCGGCGACGGCCGCGTCACACCTGACGCCGACCCACAGCACCCCCAGTCCACCCAGCCCATGGCGCCAGCGCTGCTGCGAGGCCGCCCCGCCCAAAAACACCTCATCGACCAGGACGCGGGCACCGGCCCGGGCCATCGCTGCGACCCCCTCGATCCACGCCGCTTCCAGCGCCCGGAACCCGGCCCCGACACTCACACTTCCGTCCGCGGCGAACTCGATCCCGCCCTGCGACGCCCGCAGGGACGCGGGCATCGCCTCGATGAGCGTGTCCGTCCCCAAGGCCAGCCACGGACCCGGCAGGACGGCCTGCAGACACCGCACGACGGCGGACTTGCCCGAGCTGGAACCACCGTTGACCACGATCACCTGAGTCATCACCGCGCCACCGTAAAGACGCCGGGGCGACGTCCAAGACGGCTTTTGTGAACCACCAGCGCCTCCCACAACCTGGCGGGCCTTCCCTCGCAGAGCGCTGGGCGGCGGAGCAGGCCCAGTGCGACCGTGGGGTCGCGGGCTGTTCGGAGCCGAGGGCGTACTCGTGTCGCAGTGACACGCAGGTGCGGGTGCGCTGTCCGAGCCGGCCGGTGCCGAGAAGGAGAACACCGATGGCAGCGGCGGCCGTTCAGGACCCGCAGGCCCCGGGTCGGCTAGCCGGTGCACCAGACAGTCGGCAGTGCGCGCAAAGTACCAGGCGGGGCCGCCGACAACAGGCGCGGGCAGCCCCGCCTCGCGAGGGGCGGACATGCGGCAACATGCCCTGCCAGGTTGCGTCCTTGTCGCAGGTGGAGCCCGTCTCCAAGGAGCAGCGGGATGTGTGAACTCATCCCGTCTCAAAGACTCTGGCACGGCGACCACGGCGAGGCAACGACAGGCGGGACACTGCCGCATCAACGGCCGCGTTCACCCGCGTGCGGCCCGCTGCGCCGCAGGACCTGTGCCCCTGTCCATCGCTGATGACGCGCAGTCACGCTTATCGGCTGGGACACCGCTGCATCATCGCGTACCCGCCGGAACACGACGAGCCACTGACTCTGCCACGATGGGGTGCGCGCAGGCATCGGCAAATGCCCGCGCAGGAACCGCAGTTGGAGCCCGTCAACCGCTGGATGCCGAACCTCCGCATGAACGGCGTCCGCGTCCAGGAGGAACTCACATGAACCCCAACCGTCAACGCGCCCGGCGTTGCGTGTCGCTGCCCTCGCCGCACGGCACCCTCACCGGAGCCGTCGTCGTCATCATTGTCATCGTCACCCGATCCGGGACCGCCATCGACTCGGCGCTGCAAACCCTCACCGCGCTCGCCGGACTCGCCGCCGCCTGGCAGGCAGGCCGCAAACGAGCAGCCGGCGCCGGCACCGACCCGGCTGGGATCTGATCATGGGACGCCCGCAGAAGCCGATCACGAGCTCGCCGACGCTCGCCGAGCTCGCACAGTGGCTGCGCGACCAGCGCAGCCAACAACACCTCACCTACCGGCAGATGGCCCACCTCAGCGACCTCCACGCCACCACGCTCCAGCGGGCGGCAGCAGGCACCAGCGTCCCCACCCTTTCTGTCGTCGAAGGCTACGCCCGAGCCTGCCGAGCCGACCAGACGGTGGCTCATCGGCTGTGGAGGGCCGCTCGCTACGAGGCGTGCCAGAAACTCGGACAACGCGGCAACGCTCAGCTCACGCTCCGGCCCGAACTCGTCCGCGACTTCGCCGACCTTGCTCTGATGATGCGCGAGCTGCACCTGCGCGCGGGCGCCCCCTCGCTGCGGGCACTGCAACACCGGGCCGGATCACACGGCGAACTCCCGCGCTCGACCCTCCACCGCATGCTCAGCGGCCGTACGCTGCCCAGCTATGACCACCTCGTCGCCTTCGTCAAAGGCTGCGGAGCCTCACGGGAGACCACGAGAGCATGGCAGCAGGCCTGGCACAGGGCAGAGCGAACCCGTCGTAGCAGCGAGGGAGCCGAAACCTCCTTCCGCGCCGACATCCTGCACGAACTGCGCTCACCCCTGACCTCGGTACTGGGATTCTCCGCGACGCTGCTGGCCAAATGGGACCGGTTCACCGGGGACCAGAAGCGATTGATGGTGGAGACCGTCGACGCCGATGCACGGCGTATCAGCAGCCTCCTGAGCGACATGAGCCAGGCTCTCTACCACGGTATGGCGACAGACGCGTAGGCGGCGGTCTTCGATCGGCGCCACGACGGCACGATCCACGTGATAGCCCCGGTTCGGGGGCCGGCCCCCGCCCCCGAACGCGATCCCGCCGACGGACCGGGCAACAGTCCGGGCGCCTCCCCGTGACGGCGGATGCCGGTACCGCGCGCCGGGTGGCCGGATATCGCCCACGGCCTTACGCCGGGCCGGCCGCTGCTCGGCCGTGGTGCTGCCCGGCGAAGCGGCCGGCACCGCCTGCTGTGCCGGCACCGCCTGCTGTGCCGGCACCGCCGGCTGCCCGGCCACGCACCCGGCCGCGCCCGCCCGAGCCAGGCGCGGCGCGGTGCCCGCTCCAGGCAGGCGGCGGTGCACCGTCCCCGCCAAACCCCCTCAGAGCCCTGTGGTTCGCGGTGCGCACTTGGTGACGCCCCGCGCGGCCACCGGGGCGCGGCACACCACCCGCACCCGGAGGCGCGGGACGGGGGCCGAAATCAGCAAACGCTAAGCGTTACCGGCCGGTTCACCGAACGCCGGCCGATCCTTCCGGACGTTGTCGGGGGAACGCTTGTGCCTGCCGGGGCGGGTTTTCTAGGCTCACACTCCAACACGGCGGCGCCCCCACGGCGTTGCCGTGCTGTCCCCCCCCACCACCCTCCTCGCTGAGCCCGACACCCCCTCATCCCGCCTGTCCGGGGCGGCTGTCCGCGCCCGCGGCATGCCGGCCCGGCCTTCGCCGTCGCCTTCCGGCCCGCGTCCCGGTCCTGCCCGGCCCGTCACCGACCCCGACGGGCCCCATGCCGGCGTGACCGGCAAACCGGCCCGCCCCGTAGCGGTATTTCGGCCACAAGCCCCCCACCCCCGCTGCGCGCGGCCGCGGCTGCCCGCCCCCGACCTTTTGGGGGAGCAGAACGGCCCATGGGCCCATGACCCCGCCCGCAGCCGCCCCCCGAGGGAGGCGTGAACTGGGTGGGGTGCGGGTGGGGCGTGGTCCGGCTCACGCAGGGACTTCGCACCAGGAAGAGAACTGCCGATGACCCGTCGCACAGCCCGCCTGTACGCGCTGACCGCAGCCACCGTGAGTCTCGGTGCCGTCGGCGCCGGGACCGCGTTCGCCGAGACGCCCACCTCCTGCCAGGCCAGGTACGTCTGCCTGGCCGACGGCACCGTCTTCGGCGGCCCCGCCGATTCCTACCCGGACACGCCGACGGACAGCCAGATCACCGCCCGGCAGATAGTCGAGGACTGCGCGGTGGACCGGCAGGCCGACGCGCCCGGCGTGGCGTGCGGCTTCTACCCCTACGGCGAGCCGGAGACGAAGGGGTTCGGCCCCTGGGAGCCGTTGACGGCCGACTACGCCAACTGCCGGGGCGGCAACGAGCAGAACAACATCACCTACAGCGACCACAGCGACTACACCACCTCCAACAGCGTGACGGTCGGCGCGAGCGTCGAGATCGGCCTCAGCGAACTCGTCAAGGCGTCCCTGCGCACGGACTTCCAGTACACGTGGGGGTCCTCGCGCGGGACGACGCAGAGTTTCAGCGCGTTCGTGCCCAAGGGCCACAAGGCGCACCTGCAGCACCGCTACCAGCGGCAGCAGGTCAGCGGGGTGCTGTGGATCGACTACGAGCACACCGGCACCGGCCCGCTGCAGGGGCACGGTCACCACTACTGGGCCCTCACCGACTTTCGCGCGACGTCCCCGGCGAAGGACCCCGACAACCAGACGGTCAAGGACCAGGTGTCGCTGTCCAAGCCCCAGCCGGTGGCGGCGGACGACTGCGCCGGCTGAACCGGCCGCCGCCCCCGGTGAGGGGGCGGCCTTCCCTTCCTCTCGTCCCCGTCCCGATGCGTGTCGGCCCGCACCGCACAAAGGGGGGGTGTCCTCCCGCGGTGCGCGGCGCGGGCCGCCCGGTGGGGCCGGCCGGACGGCAGAAGGGCGGGCTTCGACGGCCTGCCGGCCGGCGGGTTCAGCCGTGCCGCTCGGTCAGGACGCACAAGGAGTGGCCGTCGTCGGGGTCGCCGACGTAGGTCCACAGCTTCGAGGTCCTGCCCTCTCGCAGGGCCTCGTAGCCGGAATCGACGTCGCCGGGGTCGTAGAAGACCGTGATGCTGGTCTGTCCCTTCCAGTCGTCGGCCTTCCACGTGCCCGATCCCGACCGGGGCTCGTTCTTCGGCCCGAAGGCGTCGATGTCGTAGTCGCCGCAGACACGCTCGGCAGTGAACGTTCCGTCCGGCTTCAGCTTCAGCACGCCGCCCTTGCCGTCGCCCCACACGGTCGTCATCCGGCGGTGCGGCAACTCGGTGGGCTCACCGTCCGGGACCGGCGGCGGGGCCAGCCGGCCACAGCCGGCGCAGGCGGACACCACGGCGACGAGAGCCCACAGGGCCCGGTAAGAACGCAACGCAACGCCACCCCACACTTCTTCTCGGACACGACCGCGGCCCGCCTGCTGGTGCCCGCAGATCCTAGGACAGGGCCCAGCAGCGGTGATCATGCGGACCGGGGCGGCGACCCACGCCGCGCCTATAGGTCCGCCCAGCCCCGGCCATGGGACCCTCCTCGTTGGGCCCGCAGCTCGTACGGCCGGGGGGACGGTGACGAGGAGCCGTTGACTTCCGCTCCCCTCCCTAGGGGGAGGGGATTCCTGCCACGGCCGGCTGACCGTCTCGGTGGGTTCCTGCTTCTACGCGCTGCGCCGGTACGGGTACCGGTCTTACCTGCGCTCCACGGGCTGTCACGGCCAGTCCGGCCGCCTTGGCGACGTTGACCGCCGCGTTGATGTCCCGGTCAAGGACGGTCCCGCATTCCCTGCATGTCCACTCCCGGATGTGCAGGGGTTTGGGTTTGTCCTTGACGCTGCAGGCCGAGCAGACCTGAGAGGTGGGTTCGAAGCGTCCGATGCGATGGAAGGCCCGGCCGAACTTCGCGGCTTTGTACTCCAGCATCGCGACGAACGCGGACCATCCGGCGTCGTGCACGAACGTGGCCAGGCGTGTGCGGGCGAGGTGTTTGACCGCAAGGTCTTCCACTGCGACCGCTTGGTTGTCGCGGATCAGCCGGGTGGAGAGCTGGTGGTGGAAGTCCCGCCGGGCATCGGCCACCCGTGCGTGAGCACGGGCGAGGCGAACCCTTGCTTCCTTTCGGTTCTTCGAGCCTTTCATCTTGCGGCTGAGAGTCTGCTGTGCACGCTTGAGGCGCTTCTCGGCTCGTCGCAGGAACCGCGGGCTGTCGATTTTCGTGCCGTCGGAGAGGACAGCGAAATGCCTCAGGCCCAGGTCCAAGCCGACCTCCCTGGCGACCGGCGGAAGGTGTGCGGGGGCGGTCTGCACGACGAAGGAGCAGAAGTACCGCCCGGCGGCGTCTTTGATCACGGTCACCGTGGACGGCGTGGACGGCAGCATGCGGGACCACTTCACCCGCACATCCCCGATCTTCGGAAGACGCAGGTCACCGCCGGGCGTGATCGACCAGCGAGCGTTGGCGGTGAACCGTACGGACTGCCGGTTGTCCCGCTTGGACTTGAACCGAGGCTCGGCGACCTTCGGGCCCTTGCGAGTCCTGTTGAGTGAGGCGAAGAAGTGACAGTACGCGGTGTCCAGGTCCCGCAGAGACTGCTGCAGCACCACAGCCGAGACCGCCCCGAGCCAGGCACGCTCAGGGCTCTTCTTCGCCTCGGTGATGACCCGCTTGGACAGGTCACCGATCGTCGGAAAGGGGCGCCCCTGCTCGTGGGCCTCCTTGCGGATGCGCAACGCGTCGTTGAACACCACGCGGGCGCACCCGAACGCCCCGGCCAGCGCGGCACGCTGGGGCCCGTTCGGGTACAGACGGAAGCTGTACCTCAGCTGCACGTCGATCAGCGTACGCACATGGTTCTGCCTGAGTAGGGAGAGATAGGAAGTGATCGGCACTGCGTATTTCACCTACATGCGGACGTGCTTTCCGTGCCGAAGTCCCCGCATGAGGTGTGCACCCGCCGACACCTGACGCGATGTGAAGCGAACATGCGGGCGGTGTCCCAGGATGTCGAGGCGGAGCTGGAAGGAGTGCAACGGCGACGGGTGGGTGAAACTCGCCCACCCGTTGCTGCGTTTTCCTCCTGGACGGCATCAGGGGTCCCGCCCCTTCGTCAACGACGTCCGCCCCTCCCAGCGGGGAGCGTCAGGATGCGCCGGTGCTGCTCCGAGGAGCGAGAGGGGCGTGGCAGTCGCTGCAGGTGCGGCGGTGGCAGGTTTCGTGCCCGGTTCCCGTACGCGGCTCAGGTGACGGCGAAGCCGATGGAGATGGCGTTGGCGATGACGTAGGCGGCGGTCGTCGACCAGACCACGATGTGGTTGGTGCGCCGTACGGCGGCGCGTTTGTCGGGGTTGGCCCAGCTCAGGAGGATGTAGGTGGTGCAGCCGACGCCGACGAGGGTGTAGAGCAGGGTGGCGAGGTGGATCTGGTCGACGAGGGTCACACCGAACTGGGTTCCGGTCAGGCTGGTGGAGCGCATGCTGAGCACGACGCTGAACAGGGAGGCGCCGAGGATGCCGAGGCGGGCCGCGAGCACGGTGAGGAATTCCGGTGCCCAGATGAAGTAGGACATCAGGGAGATGAGGAAGGCGACGTAGGCGGGCCAGGCCTGGCGGATGAAGCCGGCCAGGTCGACGCGGTCGAGGTGGAGTTCGATGACGAACTGGCTGTAGCGGCTCTGCTGCCCGTGCTTGATGCGGGGGTCGCCGAAGGACGTCTGGTAGGTGTGGGTGACCACCCGCACGCTGAAGTCGCGGATCTCGAATCCGTCGAGGCTGATGGCGTGGTCGTAGCCGGAGTTCGCCCGGTCGGCGACGTAGGCGAACTGGGAGGCGTTGAGCTGGGAGTCCTCGACCTGGATCTGGACGTCCTGTTTGTCGAAGGGGTATTCGCTGAGGTCGAACTGCTGGCGGAAGGTGCCGGAGACCTTCACCTGGGACCAGTACTGGTCGCCGACCTTCACCACGGACCGGTCGCTCTGGCTGACCTGGGTGGCGTTGATGAACTCCAGGCGCCGGGTGGCGTCCAGGTCGGCACTGGGGCACACGCTCCACAGCCAGAAGTCGGCGTTGATGGTCCGCGGTGAGACGTCCAGCCCGTAGAGGTCGGTGACGTAGGCGCCGACCCGGCAGGTCGGCGGCGCCGCCGCCGGGGCCGCGGCGGGCGCTGCCGGTGCCGCTGCCGGTGCCGCTCGGGTGGCGGCTGTGGGGGCCGCGGGCGCCGTCGCCGCTCCGAGGGCGGCGAACAGCACGGTGTACAGCAGGAGCGTGACCGCCCTCCGGCATGCCCGGCGCCGTGGGTTTCCCTTCGCCCAGGCGGCGGGGGAGCGGTGGCCGGGACAGGGGTGGTCGGGCGTCACCATGCGGGGGACCGTACCTGCGGAGACGGAGCTTGCTTCGGGCTGACACACCCTGCCCGCCGCGTTTTCATCCCGCAGTGGTGCGGCAGGCGGCGCACCCCCGGGTGGGCGGCGCGGCGGCCAGGGCGCAGGGGCCGGCGCCGCCCGGGGTGGGCGGACCCGTCGGGACGGTGTCCGCGCGGGCCGCGGGCCGGTGTCGGGCTGCTGCCTTGTCCGCTTCCGGGTCAGGCGGCGGCCGGTGTCTGGTGCGCGGGTGCCGGCCGGGTGTGCGCGGCGTGGTGGTGGCGTTGTGCCCAGCGCACCGCGGGCGGTGCGGCCAGGCCCGTCAGCGCGAACACGGCTCCAACGGCGTACCAGCCGGGGCGGCCCCAGGTGATGCACAGCGCGATGAGCAGTCCGGGGCCGAGGGCCTCGGCCAGGCCGGCGCCGAGACCGAACACCCCCAGGTACTGGCCGGTGGCGTGGTGCGGGGCGAGGGCGAAGGAGACCTCGAAACCGGCGGCCGAGTGCCAGAGTTCACCGACCGTGTGGATCACCACCGCGGTGAGGAGCAGGGCGGCGGCCGCCCCCGCGGGGACGCCCGCGGACAGCGAGAACAGCGAGCAGGCGATGAGGAAGGCCGCGCCCGCCCGGCGGTAGGCGCGGGCGCCGGCGGCGGGGGAGTCGATGCTGCGGCCGGAGCGGACCTGGAAGGCGACGACCATGACGGTGCCGGTGAGCATGGTGGCCGAGATGAGCCAGGCAGGGGCGGTGGTGGCGCCGACGATCCAGAGCGGGACGGCCACGGTGAGCACCTTGAACTGGACGGCCATGACGCCGTCCAGGGCGACCAGCAGCAGGTAGGGGCGGTCCCGCAGGGCGATGCGGCGCGGGCCGCCGGCGGCGGGCAGGGGCGCGAGGGGCGGCAGGCGGAGAAGGATCACCGCCGCGGCCGCGAACGCGAGCGCGTTGGCGGCGACCATTGCCCGGTAGGCGGTGAGCGTGCCCACCTGGACCACCCAGCCCGCCAGCAGGGCTCCCAGGGAGATACCGACGTTGGTCACCGCACGCAGGTAGGCCCTGAACTGCTGCGGCCGGTCTCCTCCGTGGTGCCGGATGAGCGGGGAGCGGGCGGCCGTGCCGGCCGCCTTCGCGGCGGCGGCCGCGCAGACGGCCACGACGAACGGCCAGAAGCCGTCCACCAGGACGAAGCCGGCCGTGGCCAGCGCCTGCACCACCAGGGTCGCCGCATAGATGCCGCGTGCACCGCGGCGGTCGGCCAGGTGGCCGACCGCGACCCCCAGGGCCAGCGCGAGGAGACCGGCGATGCCCAGACCGAGGCCCACCTCGCCCGCCGGAAGACGGACCGCCTCGGTGAAGTACAGCACCCCGGCGGTGAGATGGAGACCGCTGCCGAGGGTGTAGACGAGGTTCGACGCCGCGAGGATGCGCTGCGGTTGGGCATCGGGCATCCAGCGGGGCATGACAAGACTCCAGGTCCGGCACGGCAGGTAAGGACCCCACTAGCTTGTTGCATGTTACTTGCAAGAGCAAGAGGGTTGCTGCGGTGGGTGGTTGTGTTCGGCCTGCCGCACCGGCGGGGCCGCTCGTGCCGCCGGCCCGCGCCGGTGTCGGGTGACGGTGAGGGCGGCGGTGTCGGTGAGGGCGGCGGCGCGGGCGGTCCGGCCGGTGAGAGCGCGGCAGATCCCCCGGCCGGCCTGATGCTGCGCCGTGAGACGGCCCCCCGCCGTGGCTGCGGTGTCTGCCATGGCGACGGTGTGCCTGCCGGGGTGGCGGCGCGTTTTTCGGGGCGGCCGGCTCTCGGCCGGCGGGGCCGCGCCATCCCGGACGGCTCCGGCGGCAGCGCCGCCTACGGTGTGATCGTGCGTTCGCCCGGTGTGAGAGCGCGCAGGGTCCACAGCCCGTACAGGGCCAGCAGCGGTTTGAGGACCGTCCCTTCGCCCAGGCGGTAGTCGCCGGCGCGCACCAGCCTGGCGGCGAGATCGGGGCGCCGGCGGCGCAGGTAGGCGCGGGCCTTGAGGGCGTGGGCGGGCTGGGAGGCGATCTTGATGCGGTCGGCGTCCTCCAGCAGCGGGATCACGTTCGCGATGTTCTCCCAGGTCGTCCCGCTGGCCTCTTCGAGGGCCACGGTCCCCTCGAAGGCGAGCACCCGCCTCGCGTAGTCGGCCATCACCCGCGCCTCCGTGGCGACGCCGCCGGTCGCGCCGCCACTGAAGATCACACGCGTGCTGTGTGCGCGGTCGGCGGCGATGGAGCGGATGCCCGCACGCACACGCTGGCGGTTGACGGCGTTCGCCGACTTCTGCGGATTGCGGTATCCGAGTACGACGACAACCTCGGCGGTGCCCTCACGGTGGCCCACCAGGGTGCGCGACCAGCGCCAGTTCATCCACTCGCCCCAGGCCAGGACCGCCGCTCCGGCCGACACCGCCAGGCCTGTCCTTCGTCGCATGCGGCGACTGTAGTGCCGGGACCGGAACGAGGGGGTGCGCCGCGGCGGTGACGGGGCTTCCTCAGGAGGGGGGTGCGAGCGGGGCCAGCGCGGCGGGCCGCACCGCGCCGTTTGCGGCCGAGCCGCGCAGCAGTTCGGCGAGGTCGCGGGGGTGTGCCGGCTCGGTGGTGGCGGCGGCCGCGGTGATGCGGTCCAGGCGGAAGCCCCGGCCGGCCCGGCGCGTGCGGCACCAGGCGATGACGTACCAGCCGCCGCCGGCGGTGAGCAGTCCGGCCGGTTCCACCTCGCGCCGGCTCTCCCGTCCTGCCGCGTCGCGGTAGGCCAGCCACAGGACCGTGCGGGTGGTCAGGGCCGCTTCCACCGCGGTACGGACCGCGGAATCGGCCGGCGGGGGCAGCGTGACGATCCGTGCGGCCACCTCCTGTGCCGCCGCCGAGGCGGCGCCGGTCATCGACGCCGCGATCTTCTGGGCCGCGGTGCGGGCCGCACCGGCGTACGGGGTGCGGGTGTCGGCCGTGGCGAGGGCGACGGCCAGCGCGGAGGCTTCCTCGGGGGTGAAGCGCATCGGGGGGAGGGTCAGGCCGGGGTCGATCGACCAGCCCCCGCCTCGCCCGGCAACGGCGCGCACCGGGACGCCGGTCTCCATCAGCACCTGCAGATCGCGCTGCACCGTGCGGCGGCTGACCTCGAAACGCGCGGCGAGTGCCGCGACCGTGCGGGGCCGTGGCGCCGCCGCACGCAGCTCTTCCACCAGGGCATACAAGCGGGCCGTGCGGTTCATGCCGGTGAGGCTACTGTCCCGCGGTGGACAGGAAGTCCCGCTCGCGCCGCTGTTCGCGGGCGGTGACGGTCAGCGGGAACAGGGTGAAGCCGTGCATGGCGCCGGCGACGACACCGAGCTGCACCGGCGCGCCCGCCGCCCGCCACCGTGCGGCGAGGAACAGAGAGTCGTCGAGGAGAGGATCTTCGGTGCCGACGACGATCCGAGCGGGCGGCAGGCCCGACAGATCGGCGAACAGCGGTGAGATGCCGCAATCGCGGCGCGCTTCGGCTGTCATGCCCGGGGTGAACAGGTCGTAGGTTCGCCGCAGCGTGTCGGTGTTGCTCAGCAGCCGCCGAGAGCCGAACGCCCGCTGACTGGGTGTCATCGACAGGTCGTACGGGCCGAAAAGCAGGTGGGCCGCCCGGAAACCGCCGGTGATGCCGTGCCGGTCGCGAAGGCGCAGCAGCGTCACGACGCCCAGATGGGCGCCGGCCGATTCACCCCCGATCAGCAGCCGCCGGGTTCCGAACTCGCCGGCGGCGTTCTCCACCAACCAGCGGGCGGCCGCCTCGCAATCCTCGGGCCCGGCGGGGAAGGGATGCTCCGGCGCAAGGCGGTAGTCCACACTGACCACGGCCAGCCGTGCCTGCCGGGCCAGCCGCCACAGCCTTGCGTCCTGCCCGCAGGCCGAGCCGAACACCCAACCGCCTCCGTGGAAGTGCAGGTACACCCCCTCGACACGGCCGGGCGGCACGAACGCCCGGACCTTCACCCCCTGGGCCACGATGCGGTCCTGGCCCTGCGGCAGGCGCACCGGCGGCGTGTCACCGCCGAGTCGGTTGCGTCGCAGCGCGGCCAGACCGGCTGCGTCCGGCGCCTTGCCGCGCGCCGGGCGGCTCGCGGCTCTGGCCTCGAACTCCCGGTTGAACGCCAGGGTCTCGGCGAGGCAGTCCTCATCAGTGATCATCATGGCGTCGACCGTCGCAGCCGTCCGCGACACCCCCCTGTCACCGTTTCCCAGTGAGCTGCGACACGTGAGGGCTGCCCGCCAGGTGCCGCACCATCTCTCAACCCGCGACGCCACGCTCCCGTGCCGCGCCACCCGCACCCGACCGTGCAGTCCCCGGGCCACGGCGCCTCCCGCACGCTCCGGGGCCGCCGCGGATCGATGGCGCCGCCGGCCGGAATCCAGCGGTTCGTCATCCACAGGCGCCTGGACGTTCGGCACGTACCATTCCTCGCACGCCGCGAACGCAACGAAGTCCGCCTGAGCCCCACCCCGGGCCGGCGCAGCTGCACACCATCGTCCCCTCGAGCACACCGGGCAGGTGACCGCGGCGCACGCGCGGGAAGGCCGGTGTCACGACGGCCCTGCTGCGCCAAGCCCACGCGATGCCGCCCCGCAGTGCGCGCCGCCCCGAGTGCAGGGCGTGCCCTGACCGGCCACCGCGGCTCGCGCGGCGGCCCGCTTCAGCGCACGACGTCGAAGACCTGCTTCTGCAGGCCGTTGGCGTACGCCTCGTGCTCGACGAGCTTCAGCTTCTGCGTGTCCTTGTCCGTGGTGCTGAACAGGCGCTTGCCGGCGCCGAGGAGGAGGGGGAAGACGAGCAGGTGGTAGCGGTCGATGAGGCCGGCGTCGGAGAGGGCGTGGTTCAGGGTGGCGCTGCCGTGCATGATGATCGGCCCGCCTTCGGTCTCCTTCAGCGCGGCGACCTCCTCGACGCTGCGCAGGATGGTGGTCTCGCCCCAGTTGGACACGAGGTCGTCGTCGGTGAGGGTGGTGGAGACGACGTACTTCGGCATGACCTTGTAGTCGGCGAAGTCCGCCATGTCCGGCCACACGGGGCTGAACGCCTGGTAGCTGGTGCGGCCCAGCAGCATGGCGGTGGCTTCCTTCTGCTCCCGGCCCTTGATCTCGAACGCCTCGGGGAGGAACTCGGTGTGCTTGAAGGTCCAGCCGGAGTTGCGGTAGCCGGGCTCGCCGCCGGGAGCCTCCACGACGCCGTCGAGCGAGATGAAAGCGGTGCTGATCAGGGTGCGCATCGTGGTTCCTCGGTGTCTGGTGCGGTGTCCGGGTGGTGGGCGATCGGTGAGTGCCCGCTGCGGCCGTATGCGCGGCTGAGGCGCACCAACCGTGATCCTTGACTGCCGGCCACGGAAAAACTCATCGGACGTCGCCCACCCCTATCCTCGCCGCGACGCCGGCCGGCGGCCCGCATCACCGCGGGAAGCCGGCGCCCTCCTGGCCCACAGGCGCCGCCGGCCCGGCAGCGGCCGGGGGGCACGGCCGCCCTCGCTCGGCGCGGGAGGCGCCCGCGCCGGCCGGGCGGCGGGGGGCGCAGGGTCAGCGGGCCGGGGCGGAGGCGGTCTTCTTCCGGGCCCGGTACGCGGCCGCCTTGATCTTGTTGCCGCAGGATTCCATGCCGCACCACTGCCGGCGCATGCCCCGGGAGCGGTCGATGTAGGTGCGGGTGCATTCGGGGTTGCCGCACTCCTTGAGCAGCGGCACGTCCGGCCCGCTGAGCAGCTCGACGGCACAGCGGGCGACCAGGGAGAGGGCTTCGCCGGCACTGGCCTGCGTCCAGCGCCCGGACGGGGTCAGCTGCGGCACCGCGGGCGCGGCGCGGGCGGCGTTGTTCACCACGGTCAGCGCCGCCGTGTCGTAGGGCTCCGCGAGCCGGCGGGCGGTGACGAGCCGGTAGACGGCCTCCCGGACGGTCCTCGCCTGCTCGACGTCGGCCTGCGTGCTGGGCGCGACGGCGTCGACCAGGCCGGACTCCACGTACCAGGCGTTCAGCCGGTCCGGCGTCACGAACATCTCGAAGCGCACCGAACGGCGCGCGCGCAGCGTCGCGGCGAAGTCCAGTGCCGGATTCCCGCAGACGAAGACATGCTCGAGATTCACATCACCATCCTGACAGGTGACTGCCCGGGCGGGCAAACACTCCCCGAACGCCCAGTCCCGCCCCCCCCGGCAGCCCAGTCCCGGCCGGTGGCGGCCCGGCCCGGCCTGGCCGGCGGCCGTTCGGGCTACGCTGCGGCGAAGCGGCCGACAGCCGCCGAGGGGGGATCGTGAGCCGTCGACCGTTGCTGTTCCTGGATGTCGACGGGCCACTGCACCCGTACGCGACGCCTTCGGGCAGGTGCCCAGAGGGCTACGTCACCGTTGACCTGCCGGCCGAGGCACGCCGGCCCTTTGCGGCCGGCAGCCCGCCGTCCTACGTGCGTCCTCGGACGGTGTGGCTCGACCCGGCCCACGGCCCCGCCCTACTGGCCCTCGGGTTCGAGCTGTGCTGGGCCACTGCCTGGATGGGCGAGGCGAACCGGTGGATCGGTCCCGCCCTCGGCCTGCCGCCGTTGCCGTTCGTCGACTTCGGCGACGCGCTGCTGCGCGAGCGCCCGGACACGGTCCACCGGAAGTCGGCGCCACTTATCGCCCACGCCGGTGGCCGGCCCTTCGCCTGGGTGGACGACGAGCAGAGCGACGCGGACCACCGCCACGCCGCCGCCCACCGCGCGCCCTTCCTGCTGCATCACGTCGATCCACGCGTCGGCCTGCGCAGGGACGACTTCACCGCACTGGCCGGCTTCGCGGCCGCCCTCGACGGCTGCGCCGCGGCGCGGTGAGCCAGGCACCGGATGCCGGGCATCGGATGCCGGGCATCGGATGCCGGGCAGCGCGGACGGCGCGGGGACGGGCCCGGCCGCGCCGCGCCGTGCCGTGGCCGCCCGGGCACGGCACCCGGCCCCCGCACTCCGCTCTGTGAGCCCAAGGGGCGGAGCAGGCGCTGCGCTGCCGTTCACTGGGGCGGTCCGGCGAGAGGGCCGGCTGCCGTTGCCGGTCATGACGGCCAGCCGCCGAACTGCCAGGCGTGGACCTCGATGTCGGCGTATCCGTGGGGGGCCAACACGGCGCGTGCCGTCTGCGGGTCCGGTGCCCGCAGCAGGACGGCCGTGCCCAGCCAGGTGGCGGCGTCGTCGGACAGCAACGGCCCGTAGGCGATCAGTTCGTCCCGGTCGTGCGGCACCGCGAGGTCGGCGGCCTGCCCGGTGCCGAGGCCGAGCACCAGGTACCGGTTGCCGCCCGTCCGGCCGCCCGGGAAGTCCCACATGGTGCGCCCCAGTGTGTTGTGCCACCGTCGCAGCATCACGTCCCGGTAGGCGCCGGCCTGGTAGTTGGGCTCGTCGAAGGCGAACGCGCGGGCAGCGGCGGGGTCGGGCAGGTCGACGATGTGCACGCTTCCGGTCGGGGTCTCGCCGTCGTCCGCGAGGGTCGGACCCCGGGCGATCATCTGCTTCGCGTACCTGTCCATGTACGACCAGTGGGCCTCCAGCAGCTGCTCGCGCAGCGGCAGGGAGGCGGGCCGGTCGCGGTGATAGCAGAGGAACTCCATGCCCCCAGGCTCCTGGCCCGCACGCCATCAGGCGAACGATTTCCCCCCGGCGGGCGACCGGCACCTGCCGTCGACGCCACCGGGACGCTCAGGCACACCGGACGCCCGGCCGCGCGGGAGACCGACTGCGCAACCGGCGTGTCCGTTACCGTATGTGACGTACTGTCAGCTGGCATCGAGGAGTGTCGGAGTGTCGGGAGGGTTCGGGGGAAGCCCCCCAAGAAGCCCGGCCGGGCAGGTCCTGGTCCGTCTCAGGTGCTGACCGTGCGCAGGAAGTGGTCGGCGTCCTCCGGTCCTGAAAGCCGGCCCAGTTCCAGCCAGGAGCCGTCCGGGAAGTGGAGGACGAAGGTGCCGAATCCGCGCGGCTGGCCGGCCTCGGCCTCGATGCGGGCCTCGGCGGGGGAGAACTGGGCGACGGCGTGGAAGTCGGCGGCCTTGGTGGGGGAGAGCCTGCGGCGCGGGGAGGCGGCCACGCAGATGCCGTCACCGGTGAGCATCACCAGGCGCTGGGGGTTGGGGGAGTGCCCGTACCAGTGCAGCAGCAGCCGGCCCGCGGTGCGCTCCCAGTCGCCGTCGAAGAGGCCGTGCGCGGGGTCGCCCGGGCGCCGGCGGCCCTGACGGTCCCGGCCGGGTGCCGGGGGGCTGGACGGGGACGCGGTATCGGGCGGGGACGCGGTATCGGGCAACCCTGACCCTGAACTTGAGCTTGACCCCGGCTCCGGTTCGTGGCGGGGATGCGGGGCGCGTCGGCCGGCCGGCCGACGCTCGAGGCGGTCGCCGAGCTTGTCGATCAGCATCATGGGGATGACGACGAAGAAGAACAGCACCGCGCCGGCGTAGAGCAGCCAGTGGCGGCCCGGCTTGAGGCGTTTGCTGCCCGCGGCCCGGTGCACCTGTGCGGGGGGTGGGGGGATGGGCCGGGCCAGTTCGCACCAGACCAGAGCCGCCGGGTCCGCACCCAGGATCTTCCTCGCCCGCCGTCGCACCTTGCGCTTTGCCATGTCGGGAGCCTACGTGCCCGGCCGGTGCCCTCTTCCCGCCCGCCCCCGCGGCCGGCACGCAGGGTGATCTACGGCGCGCGGTGCGCGGAGGTTGCCGTGTCCGGTCGCGTCCGCAGCGGCCGCAGCACCGCGGTGCCGTCCTCCAGCCCCACTTTCATGGCGAAGCCGAACCGGTCGACTTCCAGGCAGAGTTCCACATCGGCGGGGTGAGCACCGCGGCGTCGCCCGCCGCGCAGGTCCTCCGCGGCCGGGGAGGTGCGCGCCCGGTGCAGGAAGGGGCCGGCGTCGGGGCGGTCCCCGGCCAGGAGCCGGTCCAGGTACGCGGCGCAGGCCAGGTCCTCGGCGGCGCGGCCGTCCTCGCCGGTGGCGACGAACGTCACGCGGTCGGCGCCGGCCTGCGCCAGGGCCCGGGCCGTCGCGCCGGCCACGACGAAACTCGCGCACAGCGCCAGTTCCGCGTCGACGACCGCCAGGGCTCCGACGGTCCCCGCCGTGGTCTTCTGGACCACGGTGCGGCCGGCCAGGTCGGTTTCCCGGATCTGGCCGGGGGAGTTGGCCAGGTCGAACCCGTCGGCCGGTGCCCCGTCCTTGAGTGCGAGCCAGCCCGGGTGGGACGCCTTGATCTTCAGTGCCTCGCCCTGGTCGGCAGCGAGGACGATCTTGTCCGCCCCGCGGTGGAACGCCCATGCGGCGGTGGTGAACGCCCGCATCACATCGATCACCACGGCCACCTGCTCGGTGCCGTCCACCTCGGGTATGCCGACCACGCGCGCGTCCATGCGGGGATCGTCGCAGCCCGCTGAAACAGCCTGCAAGACGTCGTGACGATCTTCGGGCAGGAGGCGGGGACTTGATACGACGTCCGCCCGAACACCCGCCCGTTG
Organism: Streptomyces sp. NPDC015139; assembly: GCF_043079785.1. Classification (NCBI taxonomy): domain Bacteria; kingdom Bacillati; phylum Actinomycetota; class Actinomycetes; order Kitasatosporales; family Streptomycetaceae; genus Streptomyces; species Streptomyces sp. NPDC015139. The sequence continues at coordinate 29,497 of NZ_JBIBUW010000024.1, forward strand.
CCGTCCTGTTGATGGACCGGAAGGCCCGCCCGGTGTCCGCCTGGTGGCGGACCCGGCGCGGACGGCCCGGACGGTGCGGTGCCCCTGCGTCCCCTCGGCTCCCGCCGCGGGCAGGCCGCCGCACGGCCGGCCCGCCGGGCCTCGGGCGTTGCGCACCGGGAGGCACGAGGGTGGGGCTGGAGGGCGAACAGGGGTGGCCGGCCGGGGACTTGGCGCGGGCCGGCTCCGGGGCACGGTCCGGCCCGCGGCCGCGGGCCGTTCCCGTCGCCGGAATCACCAGAATCACCGGAATCACCGGATCACCGCATCGCCGGAATCACCGGATCGCCCAAGGGGTGCCGGGCGGGGGTGGGTCAGGGCAGCAGGACGGTCTTGCCGTGGTTGCGGTGGGCTTCGAGGTCGGCGTGTGCGGCGGCGGCCTGTTCCAGGGGGTAGGTCCGCCAGACGGGCAGGGTGAGCGTGCCGGCGGCGGCCATGTGGGCCAGTTGCGGCAGCGGGTCGTCGGCCCGGCCGCTCTGGCCGGTCCGGTCGGGGCCGCCGGCGCTGAAGCGGACGCCGTGCTCGGCGGCGGACATGTCGGCGATGGTGACGATGCGTGCGCTGTCGCCGGTCAGGGCGACGGAGTCGGCGAGGACCCCGGCGCCGGCGGCGTCCAGGACGTAGTCGACTCCCTGGGGGGCCGCGTCCCGCACCCGCTGCAGCCAGCCGTCGCCGTAGCGGACCGCGGTGGCGCCCAGCGCGGTGACCCGCTCGATGTCGTGCTCGCCGGCCGTGGCGACGACGGTGAGCCCGCGGGCGGCGGCCAGCTGCACCGCGAGGATGCCCACGCTGCCGCCGGCGCCGTGGACGAGCAGGGTTTTGCCCGCCCGCACGCCGAGTTCGCCCAGGACGCGGGCGGCGGTCCGGCCGACGGTGACCAGCGAGGCGGCGACCTCCCACGGCAGGGCGGCGGGTTTGGCCACCGGCTCCTCGAGCAGCGCGTACGTGGCGTAGCTCCCGCCGACCGTGGCCCCGAGGACCGCGTCGCCGACGGCCGCGCCGGCCTGCTCGCCGGCGGCGTCGACGACACCGGCCGCGTCCAGACCGGGGATCGCGGGGAAACGGACGGGGAACGCGCCGGCCATCGCACCGGAGCGGATCTTCACGTCCAGGGGGTTCACGGACGCGGCCCGCACCCGGATGCGGACCTGGCCGGGGCCGGGCTCCGGCAAGGTGACCTCGGCCGGCCGCAGCACCTCGGGCGTGCCGTACTCGGAGAAAGTGATCGCTCGGGACATCGGTACCTCCAGGCGGTGGGGGGGCAGGCGGTGGGGGGCGTTCAGGCGGTGAGGGCGGGGTAGTCGGTGTAGCCGCGGTGGTCGCCGCCGTAGAAGGTGGCCTGGTCGGGGGTGTTGAACGGGCCGCCGGCGGCCAGGCGCCGGGGCAGGTCGGGGTTGGCGAGGAACAGCGCGCCGTAGGCCACCATGTCCGCGGCGCCCTCCTCGATCAGGGTGAGCGCGTCGGGGCCGGTGACGTCGGGGTGGGTGAAGGGGTTGAGGACGAACGTGCCGGGCCAGGCCTTGCGCAGCCGCCCGGTCAGCCCGGCGTCCGGGCCCTCCAGCAGGTGCAAGTAGGCCAGGTCCAGGGGGGCGAGCCGGTCCAGCAGGGCGCCGTAGACCTCACCCGGGTTGTCCTCGGCGATGTCGTTGAAGGGGTTGCCCGGGGAGATCCGCAGCCCCACCTGCCGGCCGCCGACCGCCTCGGCCACGGCGGTGACGACGTCGACGGCGAAGCGGATCCGGCCCTCGGCGCCGCCGCCCCAGGCGTCGGTGCGCAGGTTGGCGTTGTCGCTGAGGAACTGGTGGATCAGATAGCCGTTGGCGCCGTGGATCTCCACGCCGTCGAAGCCGGCCGCGACGGCGTTGCGGGCCGCGGCCGCGAAGTCGGCGACGGTCTGGGCGATCTCCGCCTCGCCGAGCTCCTTCGGCGTCACGAACTCCTTGGGCCCCTCGTGGGTGTAGACCCGGCCCCGGGCGGCCACGGCGGACGGCGCCACCGGCACCAGGTGGCCGGGCAGCAGGCTCGGGTGGCCGATGCGGCCGGTGTGCATCAGCTGCGCGAAGATCACGCCGCCCTCGCGGTGCACGGCGTCGGTCACCGTCCGCCACGCCCGCACCTGCCCCGGGGTGTGCAGGCCGGGGGTGTCGGGGTAGCCCTGGCCGACGGGGGAGGGCTGGACGCCCTCCGTGACGATCAGGCCGGCGCCGGCGCGCTGCGCGTAGTACGTCGCCATCAGCTCGGTCGGCTCGGCGCCCGCTCCGTAGGCGCGGCTGCGGGTCATGGGCGCCATCACGACGCGGTTGGCCAGGGGCCTGCCGCCCAGGACGATCGGGTCGAACGCGGTGGTCATCAGGGGTCTCCTTCGTGGAAAGCGGGACGTTCGGCGGGCCGGGCGCACCGGCTCCCCGCACATTGCCTGCCCGAACAAGTAAATCACTTGTCCGAACAGTAAACGCCCACCGGTTCATTCTCCGAAGCCGGAAGTGACCCCACAAACACCCCGCCAACTGCACCGATGAACCCGGGAAGCAGCAGGAAACCCTCCGCCAGGCAACGGTGAACGGTAGAGTTGTCCTGTCCAAACAGGAGAGTGAGGAAGAGATGGCCGAGTCGAGGCCCGAGGCCGGGCAGGAATCCGCGGCGGCGCAACGGGAGGCCACCGTCCCGGTCCCGGGCGCGGCCGGCGGCGGGCCGATCAGCCACGCCATCTTCCGCCTCGCCCGCCTGCACCGCATGTTCGCCGGACAGCTGCTGCGCCGCATCGGCCTGCACCCGGGCCAGGAGCTGGTCATGATGCACCTGTGGGAACTGGGCCCCCAGCGCCAGATCGACCTGGTACGCCTGATGGACTCCGACGCCGCCACCATGACCCGCACCGTCCGCCGCCTCGAACAGGCCGGCTTCGTGCGCCGCCGCGCCTCGCCCACCGACAAGCGGGCCTCCCTCATCGAACCCACGGCCGCCAGCCACGCCCTGCGCCGGGAGGTCGAAAAGGTCTGGAGCCAGCTGGAGGACCTCTCCACCGCGGGCCTCTCCGACGACGAGCGCGCCGACGCCCTCGCCACCCTGGAGCGCCTGGAGCACAACCTCGTCCAGGCCGCCGCCCGGCCCGTGGGGCCGGCGCAGCACTAGAAGACCGCGGAGCGCGGCCCGAACGGCCGGGCCGCCTCGGCCGACGGCCCGGCGGACTCCTCCGCTTCAGCGCGCCGAACCCGGACGAGAAGCCGCCGCTGCGAGGGCCCGCGTCGTCTCCAGGGCCGGTGCCGGGCTGCCGAGGGCGCGGGCGGTGTCACGGGTGCGGTGGTGCCGGCGGGGCTGTCGGCATCCATCACGACACAAGCCCCGGCCGGGTCGTCGGCGGGTCGTCCCCGTGTCGGTCACGTCGATCCGCCGGGCCCGGAGCCGGCCGGGCGCAGCACTCCTCCAGGCGCACTCGGGACAGGAATCATGGCGACGGCAGCGGAGGAAATCTGTCACGGCGACGGTAGACATTGCCCCTCTGCGGAGTTACCCTTTCTGTCGTACCCAGGAAGTCGACATGGGCACGGATGAACGCCGTGCGAAGCAGGTCAAGCAGGACGCGACCCGAGGGGGTCGCGAGCAGTACCCGCGGTATGTAGCAGTGCAACCGAGTAGCCGAAGGTAAGGAGCAGAGCGCCATCAGGATCGCCCGGGCGAGGAGGAAGTCCGCCCGGGTACCGCAAGGCCCCGGATTGGAAGGTGGTCCCCGGTCACGCATCCGCGATCCCCGCAGCCCCGTCCTCCCAGGCGGGCCCTGCGGACACAGAAGGCCGGCGCAGTCGGCCGGTAGATGGTGTTGAAAGCTCGGGGCCCGGGTCGCCGCACGGCGACCCGGGCCCCCCGACGCGTCCGTGAAAGAAGAGGTCTATGCCCCCTGCCAGTACCCGGCCCGCCGACAATCTCGACGACGACGACTACCCCGCCTACACCATGGGCCGGGCCGCCGAGATGCTCGGCACCACCCCCGCCTTCCTCCGCACCCTCGGCGAGCACCGCCTGATCACCCCCCTGCGCTCCGAGGGCGGCCACCGCCGCTACTCCCGCTACCAGCTGCGCATCGCCGCCCGCGCCCGCGAACTCGTCGACCAGGGCACCCCCATCGAGGCCGCCTGCCGCATCGTCATCCTCGAAGACCAGCTCGAGGAAGCCCAGCGCATCAACGAGCAACTGCGCACCCAGGGCGGCCAGTCGCAGTCGAACACTCCGGCCTGACAAGGGCGCCGGGCCCGCTGATCACCGACTGCAGGGCGGACCAGGAACCCGTCCCAGGTCCGCGCCGCCGCCTCACACCGGCCTGGAGCCGGTGCGCACAGCACGACACCAGGGCCCCGACACCCCAGGTGCCGGAGCCCCGGCACATCTCGATCAGCAACCAGCCCACACCCAGACCCCGGCCGTCCACGCACCCGGCTGCCGGTGCGGCGCACGACGGGGGGTGCGGCCCTCGGCGTCCCGGAGCGAAGCGGATGCCGACCTGGCCGGCGACGAGCACCTCGCCGCTGCCGGCCTTCCCTCGCCCGGACCGCCGGCCTGGTCCTGGTGTGCTCGGCGTCCCGCCGGTCGGGGCCGGGGCATTCCCCGCCGGCGCAGGCGCTTGCCCCTCACTCAGGCGTACGCGGTGCCGACGCAGGCGCTTGCCCCTCACTCGGGCGTACGCGGTACAGCTGGGCGGCCGGGTGCGTTCGCCTGTACGGCGGCCTTCGGGCAGCCGGGTCGCGCGGTCGCGTCCCGCAGCCTCACGTGCCGTTGGGCACCCGCGTCCTGCAACGCTGCACTCCGGGTGCGTCAATATCTGTGTCCGCGAGGTGAGATTTCGACGGACCATGCAGTGAGAGTTTTGCGGGGGAATTATGAAAAACGCTGCAGGCCTTCCGGTGTGCTACTGTCGATCTCAGTTGCAGTTGTGGTTCCCAAAACTTCAAGTGCCCCGCTCGGCTCCTGCCGGGCGGGAGCTCTTATGTATTCCGGTCGTTTTCCGGGCGGGGTAATCATCTCAGCGATACGGCGTCCGTACAGTGCGGATACCGATGTGCCCCCAAAGGAGATATGACATGGCTACTGGGACCGTGAAGTGGTTCAACGCGGAAAAGGGCTTCGGCTTCATCGAGCAGGACGGTGGCGGCCCCGACGTGTTCGCCCACTACTCGAACATCGCCACCCAGGGCTTCCGTGAGCTGCTCGAAGGCCAGAAGGTGAGCTTCGAGATCGGCCAGGGCCAGAAGGGCCCGACGGCCGAGAACATCGTTCCGGCCTGACGCTGACACGCACTTTGCAGCTGGGGCCCGCATCCCTCGGGGTGCGGGCCCCAGCTGTACGCATTTCCGCAGCGGTTCGCCATGCCCGACGACGCGGACGGACCCGCAGTCTCACCCCACGCGGTGCTCCTTGTGTGGCAGGCGCATCCTGACGACGCGCACCGCAGTCGACGCAGGATTCCACGCCCCCCCGCAGCGTCACGGATTCCAGCCCGGCGCCTGCGGGGATTTCCGCCGCTCGAATTCGCTTCATTGTGTCATCGGTTCATACTTGCGATTCTTCGTGCCGCTCACAGCTACGGGAATTCCTTGATATGTGCCCCATCGAGGAAGGTTCCGCATGAACCGCGACCGTACAGGCGACCGCTCCGGCCGTACCCGTGCCGCCGGCGCCGACACTCGAAGGGGCGGCAGCCGCTTCGGCTCGCCGGCCCCACGCCGCTCCCAGGGGCCGGCCCGTTCCGGCGGTTACGCCCGCCGACACGCCGAGACGCAGGGCGAGTTCGCGCTCCCCGAGACGATCACTTCCGCACTGCCCGCCGTCGAGGCCTTCACCGATCTCGGCATGCCTGAACCGCTCCTGGCCGAACTCGGCAAGCAGGGCGTGAGGGCACCCTTTCCGATCCAGGGCGCGACGCTGCCGAACTCCCTGGCCGGCCGCGACGTCCTGGGCCGCGGACGCACCGGTTCCGGCAAAACCCTCGCTTTCGGCCTCGCGCTGCTCGCCCGCACCGCCGGCCAGCGCGCCGAGCCCCGGCGGCCGCTGGCGCTGATCCTCGTACCGACGCGCGAGCTGGCGCAGCAGGTGACCGACGCGCTCACGCCGTACGCCCGCTCCGTCAGGCTGCGGCTCGCCACGGTGGTGGGCGGGATGTCGATCGGCAGGCAGGCCGGCGCCTTGCGAGGCGGGGCTGAGGTCGTCGTCGCGACCCCGGGACGGCTCAAGGACCTCATCGACCGTGGTGCGTGCCGGCTGGACCATGTGGGCGTCACCGTGCTCGACGAGGCCGACCAGATGGCTGACATGGGTTTCCTGCCCCAGGTCACGGCACTGCTGGACCAGGTGCGTCCCGACGGGCAGCGGATGCTGTTCTCCGCCACCTTGGACCGTAACGTCGACCTGCTGGTGCGCCGCTATCTGACCGACCCCGTCGTGCATTCGGTCGATCCGTCGGCCGGTGCGGTCACGACGATGGAGCACCACGTCCTGCACGTCCACGACGCCGAGAAGCACGCCGCCACGGTCGAGATCGCCGCCCGGGACGGCCGCGTGATCATGTTCCTGGACACCAAGCACGCCGTCGACCGGCTCACCCGGGAACTGCTCGGCAGCGGGGTCCGGGCCGCCGCACTGCACGGCGGGGAAACGCAGCCGCAGCGCACCCGCACGCTGACGCAGTTCAAGACGGGACACGTTGATGTGCTGGTGGCGACCAATGTCGCGGCGCGCGGCATCCACGTCGACAACCTCGACCTCGTCGTCAACGTCGACCCCCCGATCGACCACAAGGACTACCTCCACCGCGGCGGGCGTACCGCCCGCGCCGGGGAGTCCGGCAGCGTCGTCACCCTCGTCACGCCGAACCAGCGCCGCGCCATGGTCCGCCTCATGTCGGCCGCCGGCATCCGGCCGCAGACCACCCCGATCCGCTCGGGCGACGCGGCGCTGAGCCGGATCACCGGAGCCCAGGCCCCGTCCGGCATCCCCGTCGTCATCACCGCACCGGTGGCCGAACGCCCCGAGCGCGCCACCTCCCGTGGCCGCCGCCGTCCCTCTTCGGCGACCCGGCGCACCTCCCTACGCACGTCCGCCTCGGACCGGGCGGTCTAGAACCTTTGTGCTCAGGAAGCCGACCCATCTCTGCAGGAGGCACCTTTTGACACCGACTCAGATGCAGCCCCGCCCGGCGAGCGCCGACCCCGCGCAGAAGGCGGTGGTGGAGATCATGGACGCGGCCGAACCCCGGGTCTGTGACGACATGAGCGTCGAGGTGGCGCTGGCCGTCATGGCCGCCGCGCGCACGCTCCGACTGGTCGTCTGCGACCGGGACGACCAGGGGACCCACCTGGTCACCCGGAGAGAACTCGTCGCCGTGTGCGACAGCTCCGCCTACACCGACCGCGTCCGCCTGCGCGACATCCTCGGCGACCACGGATCGTTCGCCTGACCCGCTGCGGCCCAGGCCCAGCCCGCGACGCGCCCGCGGCATCCGCGCCCTCTCCCGCACACCGCTTCATCCCCGATCAGGCCGTTCTCCCTGCTCGGCAGGGCCACCTGCGCTGCGCCGTCGCCTGCTTCCCCTCCGAGCCCACCAAGAGCGGCGTGCTGGAATCGACGAACGGCATCAGACCCGACCGGTCAACGGCGAATCAGTGATCAGCGGCCGCCGTTGCCCCGACAGGCACGTCGGCCGCGTCGCCACCCGCTTCAGCGCCGCAGACGTCCTTCGGGCCATGCCCAGGCCCTCTCCACCTGCCCCGCCTTCGCCGAAAGGTGAGCCACGTAGCGGACCAAGAGGGGGGTGCGCGGCGGCCGCGAGCACGGCGGTGTGCCCGCCCGGGGACTGGCCGGCCGGCACCGGCCGGCGCAGGCCGAGTTGCTCGGCGACGGCCATGACGTAGGCGACGTAGGCGGCGCGGCTGACCTCCTGCGGGTGCTCGCTCGCGCCGGGACCGCGCTGGTCCACGGCGACGACACGGCGTCCGGGCTCGGGATCCGGGCGAGGCCGTCCCACTCGCTCGCGTGCCCGGCCGGCCCGTGCAGCGGAACGACGGGTGAGCCGTCTTCGGGCCGGTCGCGGCAGGCCAGAGCGATACCGTCGCGTTCCGCGAGGTGCTCGGAGCAGGACATGCGGCCCCCTTCGGGCCGGGGCGGGTGCTGCGCCGTGCGGAATCAGCGGTAGGCGGCGAGGAACGCGCGGACGCCGGCGGCGGCCCAGCGGTCGAGGTCGGCCTCGGTGTGCTGGGGCGAGCCGGTGAACATCGCCTTGTTCACCGGGATCCACAGCAGCAGGCCGGCGAAGTGGTTGGCGGCCAGGAGCGGATCGTCCACGCGTAGCAGCCGCTGGTCGGCCAGGCGCGCGAAGGTGGCCGCCAGGGTGTCCAGGACCCGCTCGAAACCCTGCGTGTACCAGGCGCTGCCCAGCTCGGGGAAGGCTTCGGCGTTGGCGATGATCAGCCGCCGCAGCTGCAGCACCTGAGGCTCGGTGAGGGTGCCCACGAACCGGCGGGCGAGCCGGTTGAGGTTCTCGTCCAGTGAGGCGGCGTCGGCGGGGACGTCCGCCACCAGCTCGATCATGGCGTCCACCTGGTCGGTGGTGGCCAGGACGATCTCCGCGAACAGCTTCTCCTTGTCCGCGAAGTGCTTGTAGACGGTCTGCTTGGACACCGCGGCCAGCTTGGCGATGTCGTCCATGCTGGTGCCGGCGTAGCCCTTCTCCATGAACACCTGGGTCGCGGCCTCCATGATCGCCTGGTGCTTGCGGGCCGACCGCCCCTGCTCCCTGGTCTCCATGTCTCCTCCGGTCATCAGCAACCGCCTCAGTACTGGACAGTCCAGTTCCTTTCTGAGTACTGTACCGTCCAGTTCCAACGAGTACTACACCGTCCAGTTCTCACTCTGGGGAGACCCTCGCATGACGCACACGCTCACCGCCCGGGCCACCGCCACGCCGGCCACGGCCCACTCCGTCCCGCGGCTCCTGCTGGCCGGCGGCATCACCGCAGGGCCGCTCTTCCTCGCGGCGGGCCTCGTCCAGGGGCTCAGCCGGGACGGCTTCGACTTCACCCGCAACGCGCTCAGTCAGCTCAGCCTCGGCGGCCTCGGCTGGATCCAGGTGACCGCCTTCCTGCTCACCGGTGCCCTGGCGACAGCCGGCGCCGCCGGGATGCGCCAGGTGCTACGCGGTGCGCCGGGCGGAACCTGGGCGCCACGACTGATCGGCGTCTTCGGCGCGTCGTTCCTCGTGGCCTCGTTCTTCCCGCCCGATCCCGGAGCCGGGTTCCCGGCGGGCGCTCCCCAGGCACCGCCCGGGACCCTGAGCGCACACGGCGCCCTCCACATGGCCGCCGCCATGACCGGCTTCCTGGCGCTGTGCGCCGCATCCCTCGTGCTGGCCCGGTACTTCACCGCCCGCGGCGAACGTGGCTGGTTGCTCGCCTCCAGGCTGGTGCCCGCCGGCGTCCTCGCCGGTTTCGCCGCCTCCGCCGCCTCGGTCGCGGCCTTCACCGCCGGCGCGGGACTCGGCCTGCTCTGGCTCAGCGCCCTGACCGCGCGCCTGGCCCGCCCGGAACCCACCGCACAGCATCGGTGACAAGCCCCCGCCCCCCGCACCGAAGCGGCCGACACATCGAAGTCGGCACGTCGACAGGAGACAGCTCCTCATGACCGCATCCGTGAAGGGCCCCGCCAGCTACTTCCCCTCGATCGAGAAGAAGTACGGCCGCCCGATAGCGCAGTGGAAAGACCTCATCCGCACCTCACCGCTGACCCGGCACATGGAACTCGTCGCCTGGCTCACGGCCGAACACGGCCTCGGGCACGGCCACGCCAACGCCCTGGTGGCGCACACCCTGGCCGAGGACACCCACCCGTAGCGCTCACCGCGCCGGGGCCGCCCCCGCCACCGGCGTCCCCGGCGGACGGACCGCCGCCTCCCGCGAGCCGGGGGGAGGGTAGAGGAGCACGCCCGTCACGGGCATCGCCCACCCGGCGCTCGCGAGGGGCGCCCGCACCGATCGGCAGACCCGGTCCGTCACCAGCCCCGAGGTGCGCCGTACGGCCAGGGCGCCCCGCGCGCAGCCCGCCGCGGAGCGCCCGGGTGTCCCGCATCAGCCGCCTACGTCCACGAGTTCGTGCCCATCGACCGCTTGGCTGGGGCAGATCACCCTCGTCGGCGCGGCCGACGGCAGAGGCGCCATCAGGGAGCCGCTGCGGTCACTGAGGTCAGTGAACTATCGCAACTATGATAGTTGGGATAGGTTGCGGGGATGGAGCCGAAGACGTACACGACGATCGACCTCCGCAAGCAGATGGGCGAAATCCTCGACCGCACTCGGATTGCGGGTGAGCCCGCCGCGATCACTCGCAAAGGCAAGACCCTGGCCTACCTCGTGCCCGCCGAGTGGTTCGAGCAGTACATGGCGCAGCTCCCGCCGGCCTCCGGTGCCGACCAGGATGCGGTCTGACAAGGCCGGACCGCAGGCAGACCAGGAGCCCTTTCGCCATGACAGCGCAGCCCGCTCACTTCGAAGGCCCCGGCGGGGACCGGCCCCGCCGGGTGCCGCCCATGCCCGAACGCACCCCTCAGGCCTTGCGCCTGGCCATTCAGGAACACGCCCCGCATCTGCTGCCGGACTTCGAGGCGCACTGGCGCCGTGCGATCGGCGACGCCTTCAACCTCACTCCGGTACCGGCCTTCATGCGCCTGTGGTGGACCCAGTACGCGATCGCCCGCGATCCCGGACTGGAAGCACATTTCCACGACCTCGAAGCCCGTGCTGCGAAGTCGGAGCAGCCGGAGGAGTCGGCCCGGCTCCTGGCCGAGTACAGCCGGCTGCGCCGCCAGGCGGCCGCAGTGGGGCCCGGCCGGTGACCGATGAGCTTCCATGTCCGCCTTGGCAGATGGACTGGACGGCGGAGGCGCTCCAGGAATTCGAGAGCATGCCTGAGGGTGCAAAGCAGCTGGTCCTGTCAGCCCGCGCCGAGCTGATCACCACTCCCGACTCCTACTGCCGCGGCATTGACGCCGATGGGTCCCTGCCCCTCGCTGACCTCGCAGGCGGCCGCGGCTGGCTCATCTTCACGTTCATCCGCCGCCACGCCGACCCCCAGATCACCGTCACGGATGCGTTCTGGGCGTGAGACGGGGCATCCCCGGGCGCAAGGCCCGGGCGAGGCCGCCCGCGGGCCCGGCCGGTCCGTGCAGCAGAACGACAGGTAAGTCATGTCCGGGACGCGACCGGTTCTCCTCAACCAGCGACCCTGCGCGACGAACATCCGCCGTCCATGCCCCGCTCCCGGTGACCGCCGCGATCCCCGAGGGGTGCCTTTGGACGAAGGCTGGACGAGTTGGCGGTCTCCCTCAAGCTCGCGGCCGCCCGGCGACTGCCTATCCGCGCACCGGCCACAGCTCCGGCCGCCTCCCCAGCAGCCGCAGCGTCTCCTCCAGCGCTCCCGCCCCCTCGGCCTCCTCAGGCGTGGGTACCACGGGGGCGAAGGCGGCGCCGGGCCCCCGCAGGGCCGGGTCGGCCGGGACGCGCCGGGCGACGGCCAGTGCCGCGAGCAGCGCCTCGTCCGGCAGAAGGACCTCCACACCGACGGTGGCGGCGACGTCCCAGGCGTGCACCACGTAGTCGACCAGGTGGAAGCCGACGGCCCGGCGGCCCAGGAAGGCGCCGCCCAGCTCCGGCAGCACGAACTCCCGCTCCAGGGCGCCCGGTTCGGCGAAGGCGTCGAGTACGTCCGCCGCGGCCGCGCGGTGTACACGCGCCGGCTCGCTCAGGTCCCGCGGTTCCTGCCAGTGGGCGGTCTCGTGGCCCGCGCCCCGTGCGGCGGCCGCGAAACCGTGGTGCTGAGCCGCCATGTGCGCCACGAGCCGGCGCAGGGTCCACCCCGCACACGGGCTGTCGCGTTCCCAGTCGTCGTCCCCCGCCAGATCCACCACCCGCACCGCCTCCCGCACGGCGATCCGGTTGCACTCGACGAGGTCCGCTGCGTGAAGGGTCATGGACCCGAGCCTAAAACTGTACGAACGGTCGTGCTAGTTGTTTTGGGCGGCCCGGCACGAGCGCAAACGCCGGAGCGGTCACGGGACTTGGGGGACCTGGTGGGGGTCGGTGGCGGCCGCCCGCAGGCGGGAGGCGATGCCTGTGCGGGCCCGCCGGTAGGCGCTCTCCTGGCCGTGCAGGACCGCGATGCCGTTGGCCGCCTCCATCAGCGCCGCGAGCTCGAAGGCGAGCTGGGCCACCTCGGTGTCCGCCCGCAGGCCGCCCGCGCCGACCGCCTCGGCGAGGGTGCGCTCCACGTGGGCCGACCAGTCGTGCTGGGCGCGGACCACGGCGTCGTGCACCGGACCCGGGCGGGCGTCGAACTCGGCGGCGATCTCGTAGAAGAAGCAGCCGCCGGGAAACACCCGCGACCGCGAGTACTCCAGCCATGCCTCGCACAGCCGCCACACCTGCCCGATCCCGGCGGGCTCCGCCGCCGCCGGACGCACCACCCGCTCGGCGAAGACGCGTCCCGCCTCCCGCACGGTGGCGAGCTGCAACTCCTCCTTGGACCCGAAGAGCGCGAACACCCCGCTCTTGCTCAGACCGGTCTCCGCCGCCAACCGGCCCACGGACAACGCCTCCAGGCCCTCCACGGACGCGATCCGCACCGACTGCGCCAGCACCAGCCGCCGCGTCCGATTGCCCCGCTCGACGCGCCCGTCGCCACGCGCCGTGGATATGCCCTTGCCTGCCACGCGGGAACACTAGCGCGCGGCAGGCAACGGCCACTTCCGGGCAGGGCCCAGAAGCCGGGGGCGGGGGAGCGCCCGTGGGATCAGAAGTTGAGCAGGCTGCTCTGCTCGACGGCGTGGTTCATTTCGCAGGAGTTCGCAAAGGTGTGTTTCCACGAGGTGCGCGTGCCCTGCCAGACACCGTCGACCGTGACGGTGACGGGCGACCACAGCCGCGTACACGCCTGGCCGGGCGCCGTGGACAGCAGCGAGTCGAGCTGTCCGCCGGCGGCGCGCAGGTCGGCGCAGGCCGCGGCGGGATCGGGATGGGTGCCGCCGGCGCCGGGCATGCAGCTCAGGGTGACGGCGCGAGCTGCGGTGTCGGTCGTCCCGCCGGGGTGGGTCACGGTCAGGACCAGGGCCGAGGGCGCGTACAGGCCGGCCGGTGCCGCGGTGGCGGTGACCGAGGTGACGGCGAGCGCTCCACCGATCAAGGCGGTGGCTGCCGCGGCGGTGACGGCGAAGCGCAGGTTCGTGCGCATGAGAGCTCCTTCGTGAGGGTCGACGGCCTTGTGGGCCGGGAGCAGCTTCGCCTGAGCAACGGGGCAAGGCCAGTTGACGGACCGTGTTTGAGACGTGCCCCTCTGTGTGCGGGGTGTGAACGCCGTGTGGGCAGGTCACGGGTGCGGCCCACCTGCGGCAGATCTCCATTCAGTTCGGACTAGTGTGAATCTGACTAGTCTTGATGGGGTGAAAGACCAGGTCGCCATGGTCGTCACACCCCGCAGAATGGCCGGAAGTCAGGGCGTACCCGCCCCCACGATGGCGCAGTGCCGCGCCCGGCACACATGACACACACTCACCGGCCCGGCAGGGCAAGGATGTCCGGCGTCGCGGTCGTCCGCGGCCACGTCCGGGAGAGGCTCGATCGGCGGCGGCCTCCGCGATGGAGACACGCGAGCCGGCTTGGGACTGCGCCGCTCGTGCGCGGGTGGTCCGCGGGGCAGTGAACGTCCGCGCCAGTCCTGGCCGTCGGTGCCAGGGGAAAGCACGAGCCGGCCGGGGGGCTCGGCACCTCACAGATCCCCCGCGGCCGTCGTCATGCCACGGCCTGCCCGGGAAGCCGGTCAGACCCGGTCCAGGGGCCGGTGTGGACCGTCCGGAAGGTCCACCTCGATCGTGTCGCCGGGGCGCACCACGCCGCCTTCTCGAACGATGCTCATGATTCCGGCCTTGCGGACGACGTTCCCTGCATCGTCGCGGCCGACGACTTGCTTCAGCAGGCCGCCTTGGAAGGTGTCGATCTGCAGGCAGGGATTGCGCAGACCGGTGACTTCCAGGACCGCCCACTCGCCGATACGCAGCAGGGTGCCGACCGGGAGAGCGAGCAGATCGATGCCACGCGTGGTGATGTTCTCGCCGAGTTCGCCGGGCGCCACCGAGAACCCTTCTTCGCCGACCTCGGTGAAGAGCTCTTCGTGAAGGAGGTGGACCTGGCGCAGATTCGGCTGGGTGGGATCCTGCGCGACGCGCGAGCGGTGCTTGACCGTCACACCGGCATGCACGTCCCCCTCCACACCGAATCCGGCGAGCAGTCTGACGCTGTCCCGGTTCGGCTTGGTGAACGAGTACTCCCCGTTGCTGCTGACCGCCGCCACTCGCCCGCCCATACCCCGAACCCCCTCGTAGGTGACCGTGATCAGCCACGAGCCTAGCCCCCACCGCTCAAGGTGCAGCACTCACGATCAACCGCAGGTGGATGCCCGGTAAGGCCGTCGACGGCCACTGAACCGGTCGAGCCCTTCGGTGCGGCGTCGGGTCCGCCACGACCCCGTTCTCCGCCCGAACGCTCATCCCATGTGTCACAGGGCAGGAAACCCTCCCGTCACTGCGCGCTGACGGCCCTCTGCCTCTGGGGGATGGACGCGACAATCGTCGTCAGTCGATGCCATCGTCGCCCACGGCAGGGCGCAGTCAAGCCGGCATTGAGGAGACGGCGACGCGGGTCGCGCTGTGGCCCAGGTGGTGCTCCTGGACGTGGACAGCCCCCGTGGCCACGGGCCATGGAGGCTGTCCACGGTGGGCCGCTCGGCCGGATGCGCGACGGCGATGAACCCCTCACGGTGCCCATGGCGCCGGACGGGCTCGCCGCGTCTTCCGGCATGTTGTTTGCCGCCGCTCACCTGCGACGAAGACAGCCGGAGCAGGGCCGGGTGCGACCGGCCTTGCGCTCGCAGACCCTCCACCCCGCCTGTGTTCTACCGGCGGTAGAATCGGCTCATGAGCAAGCCGACCAGCATCAAGACCAGCGAGGCTGTGCGTGACCGGCTGCGCATTCTTGCGGACGAGCGCGGCACCACCATTACGGAGCTCCTGGAGGAGCTTGCCAGTCGCGAACTCACGGCAGCTGAACGGGAGCAGCGGGCGGCGGAGGCTGCCCGTGAGCTCGGGGTCGAGTACAGCGAGCAGGTCCAGCAGGCCGGCCAGGACGCCTGGGCGAAGATCCGCGCCCATCAGGGCAGTGCCGCCGTATGAATCTGACGGCTGTCCTGGACCACACCGCTCTGGCCGCCTTGTTCCGCGCGGATCCCTTCTTCACCGGCCTCTATATCGAAGCCTCGCGTGGCACAGGCCGGGTCCTCATTCCGTCGCTGTCCTTGGTGGCTGCCGAGCGCCAGATTGTCGGCGCGGGCAGGCATGCAGCCTCCCTGCGGTTCGCGCAGAGCGTGCCGTTCACTGCGGCGCATGCGGTGGACTCGATCGACTGGAAGGACGTCGGCTGGCCGGTGGTGCACCCGGCGGCGATCGCCTGGCAGGCGATGAAGGCGGGGGAGCCGCTGACTGTCCTGTCACTGGAGCCCGAGCTGTACGCGGGCACGGGCGTCACTCCGCTGAACCCCACCTGACCTGCTGGGCTGGCATCCACGCCGTGGCCGAGGGCCCTGTCCCGATGCCCTTGTGCCAAGGGCAGGGAGCTGGCGGAAGGCGATGCGGCACAGCCGGGAGTCCATCCGCGTAGTGCGGAAGCCTTGGTGCTCTTGCGTCCTCCGGCCTGCCCGCCGGGCGGATCGGGCGCCGCACCCCAAGATTCCGGGACGCCGCCCGTCCGGCCGCGCCCGGAGCCCCGGGACCTGTCGGCCCCGGGGCTGGCGTCTCGCCTCTGCCCGCAGCCGGCCCTGGCCGGCTCGGCCGGGGTCAGGCGACGCTCAGGACGATCTTCCCGGTGGTGCGGCCCTGCTCGCCGATCTCGTGCGCCTTCGCGGCCTCGGCCAGCGGTACGACGCTCTCCACGACCGGGGTGAGCGCGCCCCGCTCGGCCAGGGCGGCGATCTCGCGCAGGCCCAGGTGGTCGGGCTCGACCAGCATCCACACCGCCCGCACGTGGCCGGGGACGTCGGCGGGGACGTCGTCGGGGCCGGGCAGGGTGATCAGCCGGCCGCCCGGGCGCAGCACCTTCAGGGACCGCTCGGCGTTCTGGCCGCCGAGCCCGTCCAGCACCACATCCACGTCCCCGACGGCGTCCTCGAAGCGGACCGTGCGGTAGTCGATCACCTCGTCCGCGCCCAGCTGCCGCAGCAGGTCGTGCTTGCCGGCGCTGGCCGTGCCGATGACGTACGCGCCGCGGGCCTTGGCGATCTGCACGGCCAGGTGACCGACCCCGCCGGCCGCCGCGTGCACCAGCACCCGCTCACCGGCGCGCACCTGGGCGGTGTCCACCAGGGCCTGCCAGGCGGTCAGCGCGGCCAGCGGCAGCGCCGCCGCCTGCACGTGGGTGAGGTTCGCCGGCTTGGGCGCGAGGTGCCGCGCCGGGGCGACGACGTACTCGGCGTAGGCGCCGGCCTGCCGCGGGAACAGCGGCATGCCGTACACCTCGTCCCCGGGCCGGAACATCCCCACGCCCGGTCCGACGGCCTCCACCGTGCCGGAGACGTCCCAGCCGACCGCCGGGATCTCGCCCCACTCGATCAGGGCCCCGCTGGCCCGGGTCTTGAAGTCCACCGGGTTCACACCGGCCGCGTGGACCCGCACCAGGACCTCGTTCAGTCCCGGCTCGGGCCGGGCGACCTCGCGCTCGACGAGCATCTCCGGTCCGCCCCACTGCTCCACGACCACCGCACGCATGCTGTCCGCCTCACTCTTTTCCGTCTCGATCGGATGCCGCCGCCCGGGCCTTCCCGGTGCGACGTGAGTCCACGATCCGGCACCCGCCCCCACCATGGTGTTGGCCGTTTGGCCACTATGTGACAGGATCTGGCCATGAGCGAGATGCAGTGGCCGTGCACCGACCCCCGCCCCGACCGGAGCGCCGACGCGGCCGGGCGGCACCGCATCGCCGTCCTCGCCCTGCCCGGCGTCCCGCCCTTCGAACTCGGCATCCCCTCCCGCGTCTTCGGCAGCGTCCTGGACGCCGGCGGACGCCCGCTGTACGAGGTCACCGTCTGCACCGCCGACGGCGCCCCGGTACTCAGCGACGCCGGGTTCACCGTGCAGCCCGCGGCCGGCCCCGAGGCCCTGGCCGCCGCGGACACCGTGATCGTCCCGCCCACACACGCCATGCCCGAGCTGGGCCGCGGCGGCCCGCTGCCGCCCGAGGTCACCGCGGCCATCGCCGGCATCCGGCCCGGCACCCGCCTGGTGTCCATCTGCACCGGCTCCTACGTCCTGGCCGCCGCGGGCCTCCTGGACGGCCGGCCCGCCACCACCCACTGGAACCTCGCCCCCGAGTTCCGCCGCGCCTACCCCCGCGTCAAGGTCGACGAGGAGGTCCTCTTCGTCGACGACGGCGACGTCCTGACCTCCGCGGGCGTCGCCGCCGGCGTCGACCTGTGCCTGCACATGATCCGCCGCGACCACGGCGCCGCCGCCGCCAACCGCGCCGCCCGCATGTGCGTCGTACCGCCCTGGCGGGACGGCGGCCAGGCCCAGTACATCGACCGCCCGGTGCCCGAACCCACCGTCGCCACCACCACCGCCACCCGCGCCTGGGCCCTGGAACACCTGGGTGAGCCCCTCTCCCTGAACCGCCTGGCCGAACACGCCCGGATGAGCCTGCGCTCCTTCACCCGCCGCTTCCGCGACGAGGTCGGCATGACCCCCGTGCAGTGGCTCACCGCACAACGCCTGGAACTGGCCAAGCAGTTGCTGGAGACCACCGACCTGTCCATCGACCTGGTCGCCCACCGCTCCGGCTTCGGCTCCGCCAACTCCCTGCGGGCCCACATGCGCACCGCCTTCGGCGTCTCACCCGCCGCCTACCGCCGCACCTTCCACCCCCACGACCTCGTCGAAGCGGGCGCCTGACGACGAGGCGGATCCGGAAGGCGCCTCGCCCCTCGCTGCAGCTCCTGCCTTACGCGCCACTGCACACCGTCGCGCGGTGACTGTCGTAGCCGTCTCTCGCCGGGCCGGCTGGTGCGCGACCGCGGGCGGTGCGGGTGAGGGTCCGTCGCGCCTGCAGCCGGGGCAGGTCTGTCAGCGTGTCCGCCACAGGCCGACCAGGTCTCCTGGGGGGCCTATGGACCCCGTCGGCGCGGGCGGCCGCTGGGGCCGGGCCGACGGCTCGTTACTCACTTTCGGGTGATCGCGTCCACGGCGGCGGGGTGGCGGGGCCTAGCGGGATGGTTGCTCCGGGCCTGCAATACCAAGGCGTATATGCCTGAAATAGCGTCAACCTAGTGCATTCAGAACATAGATGGTCGCTACAGGTGAGTGTCACAGAGATCTGGTGAATCTGTAATCACCTGCGCATTTCCCACACATCGACAGGGTTCCGGTTGCAGGGTGTGGGTGTGCGGCCGACCGGCTGCACACCAGCACAACGCACCTCGCTGGCCTGTGGTTTCTGGTGCCCGGGCGGGGTGTGCGCAATGAAGGGGGACCTCGGTGTCCGTTTCTTCTGTTCGTCGTATGACCGCCGTCGCCGCTGTCGCGGCCGCCGCCGTGGGTGCGGTGGCGCTGCCGGCCTCGGCGGCCGACCACCACCCGGGCCGCGCGCACGCCGCGGTGTACATCTCGGGTGTGCAGTACGACTCCCCGGGCCGGGACGACCGCTCGAACCGGTCGCTGAACAAGGAGTGGGTGGACATCTCCAACTCCACCCGCCGGGCGGTGAACCTGGACGGCTGGACCCTCGAGGACGAGGACGGCCACAGCTACACCTTCCGGCACTTCCGCCTCGACGGGCGCTCCACGGTCCGCGTCCACACCGGCGTCGGCCGCGACACCCGCACCGACCTCTTCCAGGACCGGCACAACTACGTGTGGGACAACAACGCCGACACCGCGACCCTGCGCAACGACCACGGCCGGTTCGTCGACGACGCCTCCTGGGGCCACCACCGCCACGGCGGTGACCACCGCGGTGGACACCGCCACTGACCCCCTACCAGTGGCGGCAGGTGACGCCGGTCGGTAAAGCCGGCGTCACTCAGGTGGGTCACCCGTGCGGGTGGCCCACCTTTCCCATGAGGTCACCATCGCGCGCACCCCGCTGGGCGCGCCGGCACCCGGCGGGCAGTGGCTCGCACCCCGGTCCCTGCTTGCCCTGCGGGGCCGCTGCAGCACGAGACGGGCAGCCGGCGCGGGGCGCACGCCCCGCCTTTTTGCGGCGAGGACGGGGCGGGGAGTTGACGGTGCGGTCGGCCGCGTCGTCGTCCTCTGCCAGACTGCGGCGCATGGCCCACCGCCCCTACCCCAACCGTGAGCGCGCCCGCCGACAGGTGGAACGCCACCACAGCGCCGCCGGCACCCGGACCGCGGCGCGTCCTCGCTTTGCCGCCGCGCCCCCCGCTCCGCGCACGGAGAGCGACTCCCGCGTCGGCGAGTACCGGCTGTCCACTCGCTGACCGGCGACCGGGCCGGCTCTTAGCCGACCCCGGGTTGCAGGGCGCCGCCTGCGAGCGAGCCCCTGCAGCACGGCCGGAGCAGGAAGCCGACCCCCTGCCCACCGCCGCCACCAATGGGTGCTCGGCCTTGGAGAGTCCGGCTCGACTCGACGCCCACCGAACCCTCGATCATCTGCACGAGCGGTTCGCCGCCGAGGGGCATCATCCCTATCGCCCGGACATCCACCACACTGCGGCGGCGTGACAGCTGAGGGTGGCCGTGGACCCCCGCAGGATGTTCGCCGCGGGCGCTTTTGACGCAGACCGCCTACAGCAGTGGACAGGACGACTCCTGCTGCAGCCGGGCACAGCGCATGGCCCCGCCGTGCCTACCCGGCGACCGATCGGGCGACCGCGGGCGTCACCCGCCTGGCCGCAGCACGGCCCGCGCCGCACCAGAGACGCCGCGCTGGACTGCGGGATGCCGAACGCGCAGATCCCGGCCGTCCCACCACGATGGCGGTACTGCTCCAGGGCTTGCCGGAAGCGCAGCGGGCCCGGCCGGCGGCCGAACGGTACCCTCGGCCGGGCGCCGGGGGAGCAGTTGGGCCGGATGCCGCCTTCCGGATGCACCCCGCAACGGCCTCGCCACAGGATCTGGACCATGCGGATCTTCACGGTGACCCCGTCCCCTCGTCGGCTGATGCGGCGCGGCGGTGCACGCCATGCCATATCCGCCGCCGTCGCCTCCTGTGTCCTGCTGGCCGGTGCCACGGCGTGCGGGCACGGGACCGACCGGAAGGCCTCCGGCGGTGCGCCCGGCGCGGCCTCGGCCCGCCCCGGCCAGGTGGTGGGCCTGCGTCTTCCGGGGGTCGGGGACCGGATGTTCAGTCAGGTGCCCACCGACACCCGCCAGGCCGTGGTCGTCTACGGCGAAGGCCCCGATTCCCCCGACAGCCTCGTCGTGCTGTACGAGAAGCAGGGCCCGACCTGGTATCGAACGCAGAGCTGGGCCGGACACAACGGCAAGCTGGGCTGGACGACGCAGCACCGCATCGACGACGAGCACAGTCCCGTCGGCGTCTTCACCCTCACCGACGCGGGAGGCACGCTCGCCGACCCCGGCAGCCGGCTGAAGTACTGGTACGACGACAACGCCTACGCCACCATGCTGAACCCGGAACCGGCCCACGCCCACGACTTCGACTACGTCATCGCCATCGACTACAACCGGCTCACCGGCGCTGCGCCGTTCGACTGGAACCGCCCGGACGGCGTGGAGAAGGGCGGCGGGATCTGGCTGCACATGGACCATGGCGACGGCACCTCGGCCTGCGTCACGGTCCCCGAGTCCGGGATGAAGACCCTCCTGCGCACCCTGGACCCGGTGCAGCATCCCGTCGTGGTCATGGGGGACCGCGACCACCTCAGCTCCTGACCACCGCGGGGCGCCCCCCCCGCCCGGCACATCAACGCTTCGGCTGCGCGGCAGCCCGGGCGACGACGGCGGCGCCGGGGCCGCCGCGCAGCCTTTGATGGTTGAAGCCTCACACGAAACAGGGGTGCAGGGGGTGCCTGAGGTGCGCGAACGGCCAGCACACAGGGCGGCCATGACCACCGAGTGAAGGTCGCGTGGGGGAGTTGTCGTATTTGATCGACGCGCATAGCGGACGATGCAACGGCTGCGGTTTTCTCGTGTGCACATCTCCAACCCCCCACACCATTTGGAGAGTTCATGCGCCATGCCGTCTTCGGCCTGCCCGCAACCGCCTTACTCCTGATCGGGGCCGGCGCGTCTCCCGCCCTGGCCGACCCGCCCCCGCCGCCGTCGACGGCGACCGCCCGGCAAGAGCTGGCCGCGCTCACCGTGGACAGCCCGCACTCGATGGACGGCTACGCCCGAGACAAGTTCGACATCTGGTCCACCCAGCCGGGCGGCTGCACCACCCGGCAGACGGTCCTGGCCCGCGACGGCAAGGGCGTCGAGGACAAACCGAGCAGCTGCCAGCCCACGTCCGGTTCCTGGTACTCGGCGTATGACGACGCCACGGTCACCGAGGTCGCCAAGGCCACCATCGACCACATGGTCCCCTTGGCCGAGGCCTGGCGCTCCGGCGCCGACACCTGGAGTGCGGACCAGCGGAAAGCTTTCGGCAACGACCTCAAAGACCCGCAGCTGCTGATCGCCTCGGAGTCGTCGAACACCTCGAAATCCGACAGCGGGCCGGCCGACTGGAAACCCACCAACCACGCCTTCTGGTGCACCTACGCCAAGGACTACACACACATCAAGTCCGTGTGGAAGCTGACCACCACCGACCAGGAGAAGACAGCACTGTCCTCCATGCTCGACACCTGCACCACCTGAACAAACCCGCAACTGCCCCGGCCGGGCAGCCGCGGTGACACGGGTGCAGGCCTCAGCCCTGGCGTGCCGGACACCGGCGCAAAACAGCCGACCATGCGCGGGCTTGGGGCATCGGCGCCGTTGAGGCAACAGCCGTGCGCGGTTGTGCGCCGCGGGGGCGGCACGCCTCGAGCACGGCTGGGAGGTCGGCTCACGCGGAGCCGACCGCTGCAGGCCGCGCCGACGCGCGGCGGAATCGGTGTGCCGTTTTCCCTGGTGGGAGCGGTCGGCCGATTCTCGACCAACATCACTCAGCAGGTAGTGACATGGGCATGTCATACATGTCAGGCTCTGTTCACCGCTGCACGAGCACCACCCGTCCCAGAGCCGCTCCTGGCCGGCCCCACACCGGCCCGGCGGCATTCCCCCCACAACAAGGAGCCCTTCCTCGTGAGCCTCCTCAACGTGCGTCACCAGCGCACCACTTTGGCCATCGCCACCGCGGTGGCGGCCGGCGCCCTGCTCTCCACGGGCCTGGCCACCAGCGCCTCCGCCCAGATCCCGGCGGAACCCACAGCCGCGAAGCCGCTCGCCGCGGCCCCGACCACCCTGTCGGCCGCCGCCCGCACCACACTCATCCACCAGGCGCAGGCCGGCGCCGCCACCACCGCGCAGCACATAGGCCTCGGGGCCAAGGAGAAGCTGGTCGTCAAGGACGTCGTCAGGGACACCGACGGCACGACCCACACCCGCTACGAGCGCACCTACGCGGGCCTGCCCGTGCTCGGCGGCGACCTGGTCGTCCACACGGCCAAGTCCGGCAAGACCGAGGGCGTCACCAGAGCGACCACCTCCGCCATCAAGCCCGCCTCACTCACGCCGCGGATCACCGCCGCCCACGCCGAGAAGCAGGCCGTCTTGGCCGCCAAGACCCTCGGCTCCGCCAAGTCCTCCGCCAACAGCGCACGCAAGGTGATCTGGGCCGGCTCCGACACGCCCGTCCTCGCCTACGAGACGGTCGTCGGCGGCCTCCAGGACGACGGCACCCCCAACCAGCTGCACGTCATCACCGACGCCGCCACCGGCAACAAGCTCTTCCAGTACCAGGGCATCGAGACCGGCGTCGGCAACACCCAGTACAGCGGCAAGGTCGACCTGACCAGCACCCAGGCCGGATCGTCGTACACCCTCACCGACGCCACCCGCGGCGGCCACAAGACCTACAACCTCGACCACGGCTCCGACGGCACCGGCAAGCTGTTCACCCAGGACAGCGACACCTGGGGCGACGGAAAGGCCTCCAACGCGGGCACCGCCGCCGCGGACGCCGCCTACGGCGCCCAGGAGACCTGGGACTTCTACAAGAAGACCTTCAACCGCAGCGGCATCAAGAACGACGGCGTCGGCGCCTACTCCCGCGTCCACTACGGCAACGCCTACGTCAACGCCTTCTGGGACGACAGCTGCTTCTGCATGACCTACGGCGACGGCACCAAGGACGCCGCCCCCCTCACCTCCCTCGACGTCGCCGGCCACGAGATGAGCCACGGCGTCACCTCCAACACCGCGGGCCTGGAGTACTCCGGCGAGTCCGGTGGCCTCAACGAGGCCACCAGCGACATCTTCGGCACCGGCGTGGAGTTCTACGCCAACAACGCAACCGACGTCGGCGACTACCTCATCGGCGAGAAGATCGACATCAACGGCGACGGCAGCCCGCTGCGCTACATGGACAAGCCCAGCAAGGACGGCGGCTCCGCCGACTACTGGTCCGCGGACGTCGGCGACAAGGACGTCCACTACTCCTCCGGCGTCGCCAACCACTTCTTCTACCTCCTCGCCGAGGGCAGCGGCGCCAAGAAGATCAACGACGTCAGCTACGACTCGCCCACCAAGGACGGCTCCACCGTCACCGGCATCGGCCGCGACAAGGCTCTGCAGATCTGGTACAAGGCGCTGACCACGTACTTCACGTCCAAGACCGACTACAAGGCGGCCCGCGAAGGCACCCTGAAGGCGGCGACGGACCTGTACGGCGCGGACAGCACCGAAGCCAAAACAGTCGCCGCGGCCTGGACCGCAGTCGCCGTCAGCTGACACCCCCAACCCACCGGGGGCGGCACCAGGGACCTTGTAACCCCCTGCTGCCGCCCCCGGCGCACGCCCGCCCCGACTCTCTCCGTCGCAGACACCCAGCACCCAGCGTTCAAAAGGGATGCCTGTCCCCTGAAAACCACCGCGTCTTCGTGCAGAGCTCCTCCAGGGCGTGGAGCGCAACGCCGCCACGTCCTCGAGCGGCGCGCGGCGCGCTCAACTCGGTGGCGTCAGCAGCGGGTATCAGGAAGCCCGCGCGCATGGTCGCGGTACTACAGACCGATTGGGGTGAACGGCGCGGGCATCCCTCGCGACGGCCCCGACCTGCTGACCGGCACTCAGGCCAGGCCGGCCTGCGTGGGTAGGGTGATGCGGTTCGTGACGGACGAGTCGGGAGTGTCGCGGTGGCTGCAGAAGTGGTCGTCAGGACGGGTCTCCAGTACGGGGCCTGCGGCAAGCTCATGGACGTGTACCAGCCTGCGTGTGCTTCGCAGCCTGCTCCCGTGGCGCTGCTGTGGCACGGCCGGGGCCCCGATGAGAGGGACGTTCTGGCGCCCGTCGCTCGCGCCGCTGCGAAGCTGGGCGTCGTCGTGCTGGTGCCGGACTGGCGATCCGACGCTGCGGACGGCGGGCGCACGCACCTGAGGGAGTCGGCCGACTATGTACGGCACAACGCGGCCGATTTCGGCGGGGATCCCGAGCGGATCACGCTCGTCGGCTGGTCACTGGGCGGCAAGGCTGCGGTGGCTGTCGCGGTGAATACCGCCGCGTTCGGCAACTGGAGGCCGCGCGCCGTCGTGGGCATCGCGGGTGCCTACCACTCGGTGGCACCGACCACCGGCACCGTTCCCCTCGACGACCTCCGCCTGGGCGACAGCATGGTGCCGCCTGTGCCGGTGTGGCTCGTGCACGGCCTGGCCGATGACGTGGTGGACGTCGAGCGTTCCCGCGAGTTGGCCACAGCTTTGGAGAAGCGGAACTGGCCGGTGTCGCTCACTGAGGTCGCAACCGATCACGCCGGCGTCATCATGACCGCATTCGACCCCGGCCGCGATCGCTGCCTACCCAGCGCTGCCGGTCATGCCGTTGAGGCGGGGGCGCGGACCGCCGGCATCCTGGCCCGCGCTGCCGGGATCACTACTCGGTAACCCAGGAGTGGGTCGTGATCTTGCCGGTCAAGGCTGCCGCCAGACGCTCCCGGCGGCCTGCGCTCGCCGTCAGCCGCTCTCCTGCTGGAGCACTTGATGCTCGATCCCCACCGGGCAGTCACCTCGAGCGGACCGCTACGCTCACATGCCCTTAGCGCTGCGGGGGAGGGCGTCAGTTATGACCGGTATGGCGGGTCCGGGACGTCGCAGCGCGCTCGCGCTGGGCTTGGCGGCGGTGCTCTCGGCGTGTACGTCGACTCATGGGGAAAGCGCAGACAGCGGCGGCGTCCGAACGGACCCTGAACCGCTCGAACGCCGGTTCACCGCTCTCGGCCCGCTCTCCGACGCGCATTGGCTCGGCGTTGTCCTGGGTACCGATCACGATTGGAGAGTTCCGGGCCCCACCGACGTTCGCGTGGTGGGCTTCGCCCGGCTGAGAGCGGGCGCCGTCGCCGCCCTGCAGGGTGCATCGCCGCGAGGGTTTCAGCCCGCCCAGCCACGCCGACTGCCCCACAGGCTGGTCCCGTTCATGCCCGAGAAGGCCCGGTGGGTCCGCAGCGAGTCCTTCGACCGACACATGACCGGCGAGAGGTATTCCGGCACGTTCTTCCTCGATCCGGGTGCGGACTGGGTCTACTTCGACACGACCAATCCGAGTGCGCTCTCCAGCTCCAAAACGTGATCGCGCCCCCCGGCTTCACCAGATCGGTCCTCTCTCGACCGGCACCGCGGTCGCACGCCTGCAGGGCGTGGCCGTCCGCGTCCTGCAGCGCTTCCTTCCGCCTCGCCGCCGCTCTGGTGCACACCGGCACCGGCCGCACGGTCGTGCGCCAGCTGACCGGCTACGACGGCTGAAGTCCCCGAGACGGCCGTCTAGGCCGGATCCATGGTCAGGAACTCGGATGCCAGCTCCGCAGGATTGGCGTTGCGGGTCAGCGCGAACATCGCGTCCGGGTCGAACATGTCGTAAAGGATCACCGGGGCCGGCCGTCCCAGCACCTGCACAAGCAGGCCGCTGTCATGGAGGTGGCGAGCCGCCGCGACGCACACCTCGTAGAACCAGGCGATGAGTTGCTCGTCACGCTCGCCGGGCTCCTCGTCGTCCTCGTACCACAGGCCCCGGGACTCGGCCTCGCGCCGGTACGCGGCCGCACCCTGCGCCTCTTGCCCCACGGCCCGTACCCCTTCGAGCCCGGTCGGCGGAAAACACGCGTAACTCCAGCGCGCCTCCCAGGCATCCGACGCCGCCGCCCCCGCCGAGGCGGCGGCGTCGGCCTCGGTGGTGTAGCCGATCGCCACATACGGAAAGCGCGGATCCTGATCGACGCTGTCGATGCGGAACGTCACCGCGTAGATCCCGCTGCCCGCAGCAAAGCCGGCGACGACCTCGCCGGCGACCCGCCTCACATGGTCCGAAAACGCCACAGGGCCTCCTCCTCGATCAGGCCGAAGATCATAAGGTGCGCCCCGCGCGGGGACACCCCGCGGTCCTCTCGCCGGCC
Organism: Streptomyces sp. NPDC015139; assembly: GCF_043079785.1. Lineage (NCBI taxonomy): Bacteria > Bacillati > Actinomycetota > Actinomycetes > Kitasatosporales > Streptomycetaceae > Streptomyces > Streptomyces sp. NPDC015139. The sequence continues at coordinate 56,169 of NZ_JBIBUW010000024.1, forward strand.
GCAGGCGTGGCACGCGTCCGCGCCCTCGTCCGCAAGCTAGCGTGGCGAACTGCTTCAGCGATCGCACAGCGGAGGAACGGGTGCCCGTCTTGCTCGGCGAGGATCTGCTGGCGCTGCTGCGCCACCCGTCCACCTGCTACATCGCCACGCTCATGCCGGACGGTTCCCCCCAGCTCACCCAGACGTGGGTCGACACCGACGGGCGCCACGTACTCATCAACAGCGTCGAGACCCACCAAAAGACCCGGAACATCGCCCGTGATCCCCGCATCGCGCTCGCCGTGGCAGACCCCGCGGACCCCACGGCCTACGTCCAGATCCGCGGCCGGGTGGTCGAAGTACGAAAGGACGGCGCCGCCGAGCACATCGAGTCGCTCTCCCAGAGGTATCTCGGTGGCCCGTATCCGTGGTTCGGCGGCCGCGACCAGGTCCGCGTCATCTACGTCATCGAGCCGGACCGCATCAGCAGCCCCTGCGGATAGCGCGGGGCCGGCCAGGCCTTTCGCCGCGTAGGCGACCGCCCTTCACCATCACGTCCTTTTGGGGATGCCCCGGCCAGAACATCGGCCGGGGCATCCCTGTGCGAGCCCTGCGGTGCGACGCCGGGCCGCACGAAAATGCCGCACACCCGGTCGTGGCGGTCATGGGCGGGCAGGAGGCGCCGACGCCTCGCCTCTGCCGGTTTCGCCGGAGGATGCGACGGGCCGGGGGAGGCGGCTTGCGATGCCGACGCCGGGGTAGCAGGGTCCTTGCCCCGCTGCTACTCCTGAGGTGATCACATGCGGCTCGACCGGCCCGAGCACGACACGGGAGAACCGCTCTCCATCGCACCACACCCGCACGGGGACGGCAGTGCGCGCTTGCGCGCGGAAATCGATCACCTTCGCCGCGAGGTGGCGGCACGCTCCAGGATCTCCATGGCCGAAGGCGCCCTCGCCGTCCTCGGACAGCTGCCCATCGAGAAAGCGGCAGCGGTGCTGCGGGACCTCTCAGCCGCCCTCGGCCTGAACCTGCACGAGGTCGCCGAACACGTTCTGGGGCTGGTTCAAGGCGCCGGCACGCCCGCCCTGGTGGTCGACGAGCTGCAGCGGGCGCTGCTGCGAGCCTGACCTCTGTAGGGGAGACACAAGGAGGGCAAGCCGGTCTGGTATCCCGCATCCGTGACGTTGAGGCGGGCCAGCCCGGCAGGCGGGCCGGGTCCCCGACGGGCCGGCGGTCCTACGGCACCCGGCCGGTGGCACCCTCCGCGCGGCGATCAGTTCCCAACGGCGCCCGATCGCTTCAGGCGGCCAGGGATCGGGACGCCTTCGTGGCCGCACGCCGGTCTGCTCGCAGCTGCTGAAGGAGGACGTCGGCGGCGGCGAGGGCCTGGTCCACCGACGCGGTGCCGGTCATCGCGCACAGCCGGGCGGAGGTTTCCTCCAGTTCCCGGCTCGAGCGGCCGGTGGGCTGCAGATCGTGGCGGAAGCGGGCCTCGGCGAAGCGGGCCAGCACCGCGCGCAATTCCTTCTCCGCCGCCAGCAGCACAGCAGCAACCCCTCTCGTGCAGCGGGCCGGCACACCGGTCCCGCGACCTTCGCCGAGCGCACACCCTCAAGGCGGCACCCCGGTTGGACGGAGCAGATAGGTGCTCCAGGCATCCGTGTGCCCTTAAGGGATCACCGTATGCACTGCGCCTGCGACGCTCCGCCGACGACACGCTCCTGCCGCGCGGTGTCCGGCCTCGTACAGGCGTCCGTCGCTTGCGACTTGGCGCACCGGGTGCGGCCAATGCGGGGCAGGAGGCGCGCCGCTGCGGGGCGGCGGCCGGCCCGGCCCGGCGGTGAGGTGGTCGGCGTACTGCCGACCGGCTGCGGAAACGGGCCGCTGTGACCCTTGTGACCTGCGACGAATAGGCAAAAGGGGCAAAAGGGAGAATTTGTGACGTGGGTTCGGGTAGCGGAGGTGAAACCCACTCACCTAGGGAGGCGCATCCATGAACCCGCCCCAGGATGTCGTCGAGTTGATTCTCGAGGATCACCGCACGATGGAGGACCTCCTGCGCCTCATGCGCAGCACGGAAGCCGACCGCCCCGGAGCGCTCCACGACTTCGCGCATCTGATGATCGCCCACGGCGAGGCCGAGAGAACCTCCGTGCACCCGGTCCTCACCTGCTTCGAGGACCACGACACCGTCGACCACATCGAGACCGCACACCAGGAAGCCGTCAAAGTCCTCTTCGCGCTCCTGCAGGTACGCGAGATCGCTTCCGTCGAATGGGAGTGGAGGCTGCAGCAACTGGCCTGCGTCACCGCCCGCCACACCGACGAGGAGGAACGCACCCTCGTCAACCAGGTGCGCGACAGCCTCAGTCGGCCGTGCCGCGAGGAACTCGGCGCCGGCTACGCCCGGACCAAAGCCGACCTGCTGGCGGCGCGGTGCGGCAGCATCGCCCACCTCCACCGCCTGGTGCACGCCGCCGCACCCGTCTGACGCTGCCGACCCACGCCGCGCAGCCTCGAAAGCCGGGCGAACGGGCCACCGCAGACAAGAGATTCGTTCGACGACTAGGAGCCGATATGGACTGGAGTCTGGGCACCTTCCTCACCCAGGTCACCGAACGCGCCGGCTACGACAGGCAGCAACAGGGGGCCCGAGCCGTGCAGAACGTGCTGGAGGTCCTCGGCGCCCACCTGGTGGGCGACGACCGCACGGACCTGGCCGCTCTCCTGCCCGAGGGGTGCGCCTTTCTGCTGACCGCGGTCGAGCCGGCCAGCGAACCGCTGACCCCCGCCTCCTTCGTCGAGGCCGTCGCCGACCGCAGCAACGCCGACCTCGTCGAGGCCAGACGCGAGATCGACGCCGTCCTTCCCACCCTCGCCAAGGCCGCCGACGACGCACTGCTACGACGCCTGCTCACCCAGCTCCCCCCGGGCCACGCCGGCCTGTTCGGCTGCACCGACCCCGGCTGACCGGCCCGGGGTTGGGGCCCGACGGGGCCAAGCGCCCCACGCCGCGGGGACGGCGCGGGGCGCCGCAGGGTTCAATCGCCGACCACCTGCACGATGTCCAGCGGATCCAGACCGGTGAGCTGCGCGATCCGCGGCGCGGGAACGCCGGCGGTCAGGGCGCGGTGCACCAGCGACTGCCAGTCCTGGGTGGTATCCCGGAAACTGAGCAGCTCCGACTCCATGTCCCTCACGGACCGGGGCGCACACGCGTGCTCCACCCACAGCGCCTCCTCCTCACTGAGCGGGATGGGTAGCCGCTGAGCCTCCTCGGCAACGAGCACCTCCGCGCCCGCCGGGACGACCCTGACCCCCATGCGCCGCGCCTGCGGTACTGACGACGCTGATCCAGACCGGTGTTCCACACCGCCCGGCACACGTTCGCGAACTCCTGGCACTGTTCGGCCTGCTCGACCGTCAGCTCAAGCCGATACCTGCGTCCCGACAGCATGAAACACCCCCCTCCAGCTCGTGTGATCAACGTAGCGGAGGCAGAGGACAACGCAGTGGGCGCAGCCTCTGCGCGGCTCCGCGCCGAGGATGGGCTGACCCCGACCTGAAGGACGGGGCATGAGCCCTAGACATCCGGTCATCGAGCGACCTTGGCGGACGGCTGCTGCCGAAGCCCGGTGTACCGGCACTACATTCACTGCCCACCTCCGTCACATTCGAGGGATGGCCGGTGTCTACATGCCTGACAGACCAACGCACGGACAGGGAGCACCATGACACTGCGCATTCCCAAGGCCACACTTCCCACCGAGATGAGCGAGAACCTGATCAAGCAGCTCGGTGCCGTGCCCGAGCCCGTCGAAGTGGTGTGGCACAGCCCGAAGGTCGCCACCTCCAACCTGGAGTTCTCGGCCGAGTTGAGCGAGTGGGATGAGGCCGATGCGGGCCTGAAGTCGTTCGCGCACATGGCCGTCGCGGCGCAGGTCGGCTGCAGCTGGTGCTTGGACGTCGGCTACTTCCAATCGCAGAACCAGAACCTGGACCTGACCAAGGCGAGCCAGGTGCCGCGCTGGCGGGAGTCAGCAGTGTTCACTCCGCTCGAGCGGGACGTGCTGGAGTACGCCGAAGCCATGACGAACACCCCACCGACCGTCACCGACGAGCTGTATGCGGGCCTGCTCGACCAACTCGGTGCGCCGGCGATGGTCGAACTAACCGCCTACATCGCCTTCGTCAACATGGCTACCCGGAACAACACTGCCAACGGGATCACGTCGCAGGGTTTCTCCGACGCCTGCGCCATTCCGCTGGCCGCGAGTGTGGAGAAGGCGGGTGCGGCATCGACGGCGTGAGCACCGACCCGTTCGTCATCCATCGCAGCCTGCTGTTCACTGTCGCCTACGAAATGCTCGGCTCTGCGGCCGATGCGGAGGACGTGGTCCAGGAGTCCTGGCTGCGATGGGCCGACGTCGACCGCTCGCGGGTGCACAACCCGCGGGCGTATTTGGTGCAGATCACCACCCGGCAAGCGCTCAACCGGCTGCGGACGCTGTCACGCAGCCGCGAGGAGTACGTCGGCGAGTGGCTGCCCGAACCGCTGCTGACCACTCCGGACGTCGCCGAGGACGTCGAACTCGCTGAGAGCGTCTCGATCGCGATGCTGACCGTGCTGGAAACACTCGGGCCGACCGAGCGGGCGGTGTTCGTGCTCCGCGAGGTCTTCGACCTGCCCTATGGCGAGATCGCCGAAGCGGTGGGGAAGTCGGCGGTCACGGTACGGCAGATCGCACGGCGGGCCCGTGAGCACGTGGCGGCCCGACGGCCGCGGGTGCGGGTGAGCCGCTTTGAGCAGCAGGCGGTGGTGGAGCGATTCCTGGCCGCTTTGCGGACCGGGCAGGTGCAGGAGCTGATCGACGTGATGGCGCCCGACGTGGTGCTGATCGCCGACGGCGGCGGTGTGACGAGCGCCGCGTCGGCTCCCGTCCACGGAGCCGAACGGGTCGCCGCGCTGCTTGCGCGCCCCGGCCGCGTGGTGTCGTCTGTGTGGCTCAACGGCGCTCTAGCAGGCCGGATCGAGGCCGACGGGCAACTGGCGGCAGTCAGCCTGGTCGTAGAAGGCGGGAGGGTTAGCCGGATTCACGCGGTGGCCAACCCGGGGAAGCTTGCGCGACTGGAAGAGCCGGCCGCCCTCGCCAGATGAACACCCCCTGCTGCGTTGGCGTCGTGGGTGTTCCCGGCAGGTGCTGCCGCTTGGAGCGCTCACGACCGCCCGGCGGCCGGAAGCGGGTCGGATCTGACGGCCGCTGCCGGCGCTGGTACTCAAGGCTGTCTTGCCGTAACACAGGCTCTACCGCTGCGGCGGGATCACCGGGGTGGGCGGGTCCAGAGCGCAGCCGGGGGCGGAGACCACGGGAACGGTGTGATTGGGCAGGTGCAGGGCGGCCCACGTGGCGGCCAGGTGGAGGAAGTCGGTCAGGTTCGTGTTCCGCGGCGGCGAGCAGGCGCCGCTGGCCAGTGACAGGCGGCTCGATCACCTGGCTGTCGTCGTCTTCGGCGTCGATGGCCAGTCGGACCATGCCGCCCTGACGTTCAGCGAGAGGGAGGGGGGACCGAAGCAGGCCCAGCCGATGCCCTCGACGACCTCATGCCAGTCGCGCCTCTCGCCCAGCCCGTTGCAGCAGCCCGGTGCCGGTCGCGGTGTCTATGACCTGCAGGCCTCCGGATGCGAAGAGCTCATCCGTGGTGAGCAGTCCGTGAAGGAAGCGTCCGAAGGGGGCTGCGGGCCCTGGCGGGTGACTGTCGTCGTCGGTATCGGTCGAGTTGCAGGCGGCGATGCTCATCACCGCTGTGCAGGCCTCGGCAGGACCGAGCCTGCCGCTGAGCGGCAGGAAGCCGTACGGCCCGCAGCTGGCGACGGTCCACAGTGCGAAGCCGTCCGAGGCATGGATCTTCAAGACGGGCTGCAGAACGATCATCCGGAGAGTCTGCGGCATGCCGTTCTCGCACCCCGCTGCGACAACTCACCACGGGAGGGCATTCCGCCACCCACGCCCGCCGATGTCGCGGCCGGTGACGGTTCGATGCCCACCGTGAGGTCTCAGGGCTGCGCGCGGCGGCCCGCTCGGCCAGCGCAGCGGACGCTTCGAAAGGCCCGTTTCATTGCGAATCGGGTGATGAGCCCCATAGGAGCCATGTCACGTCCTAAGGAGGATCGTAGGGCGCTATCGCGGCGAACCGGGCAAATAAGCCATCGAATGCCCGATTTTGGCCAATTCTCCGAAAGTGGGTAGTACGTCACATTCTTGCGTGGGGTTCCAGGGGTCGCTAACCATGTTGGTCGTTGCCGCAAGCCGCTGGCCGACCGGGCGTTGATCGCCGGACGTGCCCGCGGAAGCGTGCAGCAGGGCTCGCCCCGAACGCCCTGCAGGCCGCGACCGGATATCCGGCCGGCGCCTCGACGACGTCCCACAGGAGAGTCCCTTGATCGCGATCACCGCTTCCCGCCGTCTTGCCCGCCTCGCTGTGACCGGCCTCGCCACGACCGGTGCCGCTGCCGCCGCCCTCACCCTGGTGCCGGCTTCCGCCCAGGCCGCCGAGGCACCGAAGGCCGCCCACAGCGCCACGGCTCCCGCGCGCGACGGCCGCGCCGACACCGCTGGTGCCGGCAACAACCTCGACGGCTGGATCAAGCAGTCGCTGGCCATCATGAAGAAGAAGGGCATCCCCGGTAGCTACGAGGGCCTGCACCGCAACATCATGCGCGAGTCCAGCGGCAACCCCAACGCCCAGAACAACTACGACGTCAACGCGAAGAACGGCACCCCGTCCAAGGGCCTGCTGCAGGTGATCGACCCCACCTTCAACGCCTACCACGTCGACGGCACCGCCCACAGCTCCACCGACCCGGTGGCGAACATCACCGCGGCCGCCAACTACGCCGCGCACCGCTACGGTTCCATCGACAACGTCAACTCCGCGTACTGAGCCACCCCGTGGCCCGTGGAGCCCGGCGCGGCCGCCTGACGCCACGCGCCCGCTCCACCGCGAGGAGAGGGGCGCGAGCGCCGACCGGGCCGCGCCCACCACCGCGCGAACCGTCTCAACCGTCCGGGTTGAGCTCCGCGTACACCATCTCCACCAGCTCGCCGGCCTCCGGCGCGTGCGGGTCGTCGGGCACCTCGTAGTACCCGCCCAGGGTGGCGATCACGTCCCGCTGAGAGTCGTCGTACTCGTGCCGGCGGTCTTCCTGCTCCTTGGATGTCCGGGGGTGGGGGATCTGCCACCACCACACCCTGTCCCGGATCTCGTCCTTGGACAGGGCCCCGTCCAGGACGATGTCCCTGCCCTGGACCTTCCCCGTGATTCTGGCGGAGTTCGCCTCGGTAGCCATGTGCTGCGTCTCCCTTTCGCTGACCAGAGCAGCGGCTACCCGCGAACCACCTCCGCAGCGCATCCCTTGCAGAGTGAATCGGCCAACCACCGCACCCCGCCGGTGAGAACCGCCGGCCCCCCCGGGCCGCGCAGATCCGCCGCGGCCAGGAGGGCGTGTCAGACCACGCTCAGGAGGGCGTGTCAGACACCACGCTTGGGCCGTCGACGCAGATGCCCAGCCGGCCGGCCACCGCGGTCAGAGCCGTTCCCAGGGGGAGCCCGATGCGGGTCAGGGCGTGCCGGTCACCGCGGGTCGCATCCCGGTTGACGATCAGCACGGGCGTGCCGGCCTGGGCGGCCTGGCGGACGAACCGGAGCCCGGACATCACCGTCAGTGAGGAACCCAGGACCAGCAGCGAGGCCGCTTCCCGCACCAGCGTGCGGCAGTGCTCGACCCGCTGCGGAGGAACGGCTTCGCCGAAGAACACCACGTCCGGTTTGAGGACGCCGCCGCAGACCGTACAGGGCAGCACCTCAAAGTCCCCGACCTGTGTGTCGGTGAGGTCGGCGTCACCGTCGGGGTTGATGCCGGAGGCCACCGGATCGAAACCGGGATTGGCTGCCTCCAGGCGCCGGGCGAGATCACGACGCGCACTGAAGGCACCGCACGACAGGCAGACCACCCGCTCCAGGCTTCCGTGGAGTTCCACGACGCCCTCGCTGCCCGCCGCCTGGTGCAGGCCGTCGACGTTCTGGGTGATCACCCCCGCCAGCAGCCCGTGCCGTCCGAACGCGGCCACCGCCCGGTGGCCCGCGTTGGGGCGGGCCCGGCCGAAGGTGCGCCAGCCGAGGTGGCTGCGCGCCCAGTACCGGCGCCGCGCCTGAACGCTGGCGGTGAAGTCCTGGTAGGTCATCGGGGTGTGCCGGCTCAGGCTGCCGCCCTCGCCCCGGTAGTCGGGGATGCCCGACTCCGTGGAGATGCCCGCCCCGCTGAGCACCAGCACCCCGCCGGCGCGCAGCACCTCGCCGACCGGCTCCACATCCGTGGTGCCCGGCGGCCAGTCCTCAGCTGGAGTCCAGCTCAACGTGGGGCGCATGCGCATGCCGCCAGGGTACGGAACAGCTGTTCAGGACGGGCGCCCGCCGCTGACCGCCAGCCCGGCGATTTGGCGCAGACCCCCGCCCCCCTGCATCGCAGAAGGCAGGAACGAGGATCGGCGCATGCCGCCCGCAGGCAACCCGCCCGCCCGCGTGGCCGCACCGCCTCTGGCGGCAGGCCCCTGCGTCAGAGCGGCCGGTGGCTTCCCGCTTTCGAGCGGTGTGCCGCGGGCGTTCTGGTGCTGGTTGCCTCGATGTGACACGCTCGAGGGGAACCAGCCTGGTCTGGTGGGAGACCCCGCGCCGCCGTGCGGTGACAGAAAATCGGGTGGCCGGTGGATGGTGCGGGTGGTCTTGCTCGGCTGTGATGCGGCACCGTATGCCGCGCGCTTGACGGCCTACTTCCGGCAGAGGGAGCCGACCGTGATGGGCTTAGATCCCGAACGGTGGTTTTCCCATGCCGTCTTTCGACGTGCACGTCAGTAACTACGTAGAGCGAACCGTCATCACCGTGGTCGGCGAACTGGACTTCGACACCTGCCCGCAGGTCACCCTGGTAACGGACACACTGATCATCCGCAACCGCACCCTCTGCCTAAACCTCGCGGGTGTGCCGTTCCTGGACGCCAGCGGCCTGGGCCTCCTGCAAGGCCTGGACCGGCACGCCGGCGAACAAGGCGGACTCCTGGAACTGTCCGGTCTGCAGACCCAGCCCCGGCGCGTCCTCGAACTCACCGGGACCCGCCCCCAGTTCCAGATGACGGCCTAGCCCGGCGCAACAGCCTCGCACGGCGGCGGCCGATCCGATCACTGATCAACGAGCCGACTACACCTCGCCGGTGGCAAACAGTTCGAGGTGCCCGCACTTGGGGCAGCGGTAGGCCTCTATCTGCCGCCGGGGCCGGCCCAACCGCTTGGCGCCCCCGAAGATCCCCCGCTCCAACGCGCCCTCGATCCAGCGCGCGTACCCGCGTGAGTGCTCGCCGGCATCCTCGATGAAACCCTCCATCAGACCGACGGTGCCGCAGTGGGTGCACGTGAAGTTGTTCATCCGGTGAGTGTAGGAAACGGCGCGGCTGCTACGGCGCACGAGGGCCCCGACGGCGCCGAAGCCGCGTACCGCTCCGCCGGGGTGGGCACCGGCCCCCTGCACGAGGCTGCCACCCGCAGACACGACCCCCGCGGTGGGCAGAGCCGGATCCCGGATGGCAGCATCAGGGGGTGTCCGTCATGAGCAAGCTCCAGATCAAGCCCGGTCAGAGCGTCGTCGTCCTCGGCAAGCCCGACGACCTCCCGCTGGAGGTCGAAGCCACGGGCGGGGTGACCGCGGGCGACGCGGCGTCGGCCGACGCGGTGCTCGTCTTCGTGACCACCTCCGGCGACCTTCTCGGGGCAAAGGCCCAGGCGGTGCTCGCCGCCGCGCGCCGCGACGCCCTCGCCTGGGTGGCCTACCCCAAAGGCGGAAAGCTCGGCACGGACCTCAACCGCGACACCCTGGCCGCCGCGCTCTCCGTGCACGGCGTACGCCCCGTGCGGCAGATCGCCATCGACGACACCTGGTCCGCGCTCCGCTTCCGTCCCGCCGACTGACCGCGCTGGAAGCCAGCCCGCACCGACACGGCGGACGACCAAGGCGAGCGCGGCACAATCGGCGTGGAATCGGTGGGGCTGCTGCGCCGCCCGTCTGCCTGTTGCTCGCCCCCCTCATGCCGGACGGCTCCTTGGCAGTTCACCCGGATCGTCCTGCCGACAGGTCGATGGGCCGCAGGCCCCCGGCCAGCCGGGCCCGCACCGCGGTGCGGGCCCGGGCCGGAGCGGGCACTGCGAGGGTAGTGCCGTCGGTGCCGGCGGTGACGTCACCGGTGACGATCAGTCCCTTCACGGCGCGGCTTCCCGCGGCGAGCACGTACCAGGTGCCCTTCGGGGACCGCCAGTTCGCGTGGACGACGACGTGCTGCCCGAACCTGCCGCAGGCGCCGGTCGCCCGCGCCCTGGCCACGATGCGGGCCTGTTCGCCCGTGCCCGCCCCGGCCGTGCGCAGGGCCACCGTCACCTCGCCGGGACCGCGCCAGGTGTCGGCCCGCGCGCACGTCCACACACCGGGCCCGGCCCTGTCGGGCAGGTCCTGCTCGGCGAAGTCCCAGACGTTGACCGCCTTCACCCCCGGCCCGTGGGGCAGGCCGACGGCGCAGCCCGTCCGGGCCCAGGCGAGCAGGGCGGCCGGGCCGGTGGCCTCCCGCGGCCGCCGCGCCGGCGCGCCGTGCCCGGGAAGGGGCGTGTAGGTCAGGTGCACGGCGGTGAGCTCGCCGAGCCCGGCCAGCAGGAAGGCATGGTGTTCGGCGATCCGCGAGGACGAGCGCAGTTGGAGCACGGTACGGCTGCCGCAGCCGGCGCCGGCGCCGAACACCGGGACCGGCGCGGTCAGTCCGTCGCCGTCCACGGCGAGCGGGCGGGCAGGGGTGGCGGGACGCAACAGGTCGCGGGTCTGCGACTCGGCCACCCAGGGCGCCAGGAGGTAGCGCACCGCCTTGCCGGAGGTGTCCAGGGCGACGGCGGCGGCCGTCGTCACGTCCGCGTCGTCCACCCGGGCCAGCACCAGGGACCGGGCACCTGAGGGAGCTGCTTCGCGGTAGCGCGCGAGGCGTTGACCGTCGTACAGCAGCACCACCGTGCCGCCGCCGGCCGGTCCGGCGTACAGCAGGTGCGGTGCGTCAAGGGGCGGGCCCGCCGCGGTGCCGGCACTCCGGCTGATCCGCGTGGCGTCCGCGTCCCCGGCCCACGCCGTCAGCGCCCGGCGCAGCAGCGCCCGGTCCTTCACCCGCGGGCCGCGCGCGGGCCAGGCCGTGAAGTCCACCCGGGAGGTGGCGGCCCACGCCCCGGAAGCCACCCGGACCACGTCGTCGACGGCCGGCGCGGGCCGGGACGCACGGTGCGCCCCGGCCCCCGCGGGCACGGTGGGGACACCGTCACTGACCACCAGCGTCACCACGGTGATCAGCGCCACCAGTACGGCGATTCCCGCCAGGTGCACGCGACGGCGGCGGCGCAGCAGATCGCTCGGCCGGGCCCGCACCGTGCACGGGTCGAACTCCTCGGACGTGAGGATTCCGGCGGCGCCGGAGTCGAGGACGGCGTCGAGATCGAGTGCCGTGCGCAGGTCGGCCTCGACGCCGCCGAACCCGGCCGTCTCCAGGACCCCGCGTGTCTCCGCCTCGGTCAGCCGTTCCACCCGCAGCAGGATGAAGGCGGCCCGCGCGGTCGCCGACAGCTCCGACAGCGCCCGGCTCAGGGCGAGTTCGTCGGCCCCGCCCGCGCGGGGCGACAGCCGCAGCCCCCACACCACGGGCAGCCGGGGCAGCAGCATCCTCGGCGGCGGGACGCGGCCGGGCCAGAGCGGCGGCCGCCGGGAGAGGGCCAGGACCTCGCGCAGCACCGGCACATACAGCGACCGGGACATGGGCGGGGCGTCGTCCCGGGCCGCACGGGGCGCGGGGACGCCGGGCGCCGCGGCGGGCAGGGTCCGCTGCACCAGCGCGTGGGCGAGCAGGACCCGCCGGTGCCTGCCCAGGGCCGGGGGCAGTACCAGATACGCCAGCCGCACGAGATCGGCGTACCGCTCGGCGAGCCGCTGCTCGGCGTGGAGCAGGCCGCGGGGGGAGACCTTGGGTAAGCGGCGGAGCAAGGACGAGACCATCAGGCGGGTGCCTTCCGCGACCTAGGAGGTGGGGCCCGGCAATCCGGCAAACGAGTGAACCCGCCTGCGGTCACCCGCCGCCCCCCGCCTCCTGCCGCGCCCCTGGCCGCGGCGCGCGGGGCCGTCACCGGTGTTCCCGCAGCAGCGCGAGACGGCGTTCGTACTCCTCCTCGTCGATCTGCCCGCGCGCGAACCGCTCGGCGAGCAGCTCTTCCGCCCGCCGGCCGTCCCACCGCGGATCACCGGGCTCCCAAGGCGGCGCGGCCTGCCGGCCGCGCGGGGAAGCGGACAGGTGGCGCACGAGGGCCACGCCCGCCGCGACCACGAGAGCCCAGAACAGCAGCGTGGTCACGAGCATGAGGAACCAGCCGCCCGGCCCCCAGCCGCCGTACCAAAACATGGCGATCGCCTTCTCCCGGCCGATGCGAAGGTGCCGTCTTCAGGATCGGTGACCAGCGGTGCCGGCGGGCAGGGCCCGATGGTCCCCCTCGCGGACCACCCGGCCACCCCGCCGGCCGGCGGCCACCACGGCGCGGCGTGCGCGGGCGCGGCCCCGGCACCCGCCGTTCAAGATCCACATGGCGGGACGGGGACGGCACAGGCCGTCGCGGCCGCCGAGGACGCGGCCCGCAACCACACGCCCGGCGTACTCGCCCGGCACGCCCGGCTCATGCACTCACCCAGGAGAAGGAAGCACCGCCCAAGTCCCTGAAGGAGACCCTCCGCAGCGCCTTCGAGGCCCCGCGGCCCGCGGCGAAGCCCTGGGCACCGCCCGCGCAGACCTGAGGCCGAAACCGCACCGGCGCGACGGCCTGCCCGCCACCGGGCCGGCCACGGGCCGCGACTCCCGGCGGCGGCGTGGGGTGAGCCGCCCGCCCGGGGGTACCCGCGCGGTGGTGGAGGTGGGTGGACCCGCGGCGGCACGGCAGCGACGACCGTGCCGCCGCGCACGGCACACACCGGCCCCGGCAACGGGGGCCGGGGTGCCGAACGCCGCTCACTCGATGGTGTGCACCGCCCGCCCCAACTCCCCGCCCCCGCACCGCTCACGCGCCCTCACCGGCGCGAAGGGCCCCTCGCTCCGCCCTAGACTCCGCGCCCATGTCGTCGCTGTGGCTGCTCAACCATTTCAGCACCTTCACCCTCGCCGTCGTCGCCGTCGGCGGGACCGTCCTGGTGGCCGTCACCGGCAGTGTGCTGCTGCGCCGCCGCTATCCCTCGGTGGCCCGCGGCGAGCACAACGACATGGTCGGCGTGACGCTGGGGATGTTCGGCGCGATCTACGGCATCATCCTGGCGTTCGTCATCGTCACCCTGTGGACCCAGATGGAGGACACCCAGACCATCGTCGCGTCCGAGGCCACCGACGCGGCCCTCATCGCCCGCGACGCCGCGGCCTTTCCGGCACCGGTGCACGCCCGCCTCGACGCCAGCCTGAGCGGCTACGTCCACGCGGTCGTCGAGGACCAGTGGCCCCGGATGCGCGCCGGGCATCCGAGCTACGGGGCCACCGAGAGTCACCTGCGGGCCGCCTTCGAGGCGCTGCAGACCTTCGATCCCAGGAGCGGGCGCGAGGAGGTTTTCTACGAGGAGGCCGTCAGCCATCTCAACGACGTCGCCTCCCAGCGCCGCGCCCGGCTGACCATGGCCGGACAGGAACTCCCTCCGCTGCTGCAGGTCCTGGCCTTCGGCGGCGCACTGGTCCTGGTCCCGCTCACGTTCCTCTACGGCATGCGCAAACTGCGGGTCCAGCTCCTGTTCGTCGCCTCGGTCGCGGGACTGGTCGGCTTCAGCCTGCTCCTGGTCTTCGTCCTGGACCGCCCCTTCGCCGGCGAACTCAGCGTCAGCCCGGCCCCGTACCGGGAGGGAGCCCTCGCCCAGTACTGGAGCCGGTGAGCCGGCGGCCGATCCGCACGGCCCGCGCCGGGAGGCGAGGCGTCGTCACCGCGAGGCGGTCGCCCGGGCGGCCTGCTCGATCACGCGGGTGACGGCACCGGGGTGGGAGACGGCCATGGCGTGGGAGGAGTCGACCTCGGTGATGTGCGCCCCGGCCCGCTCGGCCATGTGGCGCTCGGCGGCGGGAGGGATCGTACGGTCGTTGCGGGCGACGGCGTACCAGGAGGGCAGGGTGTGCCAGGCGGCGTGCTCGCTGCGGGCGTCGAGCGCGGAGGCGTCGATGGGGCGCTGCGCCGCGGCCATCGCGCGGGCCTCGGCCGCGGGGACGTCCGCGGCGAAGACGGCGCGGAACTTGTCGGGCTTGACGTACAGGTCGGTGCCGGTGCTGCCGTCGGGGCGGGGGTAGGGCAGGGGGTTGAGGGCGCCGGGCAGCTCGCTGCCGGGGTAGGCCCCCAGGATGTCGTTGGCGCTCTCGCCCTTCTCCGGGGCGATGGCGGCGATGTAGACGAGTGCCTTGACCTGCGCGTTTTCGGCGGCCGCGTCGGTGATGACCTCGCCGCCGTAGGAGTGGCCGACCAGGACGACGGGGCCGGGCACGTTCTTGAGCACGTTCGAGAGGTAGGCGGAGTCGCTCTCGAGGCCGCGCAGCGGGTTGGCGGGGACGACGACCCGGTAGCCCGCGGCCTGGAGGCGCCGGGTCACCTTGTTCCAGCTCGACCCGTCGGCGAAGGCGCCGTGCACCAGCACGACGGTCGGCCTGGCCGGCTCGTCCGCGTGCCGCGGCGCCGCCGTCGCGACGGTCGGGGCGGTGCCGGCGACGACCGCCGCGGTCGCCAGTGCGGACAGCGCGAGCAGCCTCTTGGGGGAGTTCATGGCGTGTTCCGGTTCCTGTGAGTCGGGAGCGCCGCACCGCGGTCGGCGGCGGGCGCGTCGAGCACCTGGGACAGGCGCGGGGGAGGGCGAAGGGATCGCTCGCTCTCCGGCCGCGCGTCCGTCCTCCCTGCTGGGGAAGGTCCGGGGTGCCCCGACCCGAATCAAAGCACACAATTAAGTTGTGCACAATCTAAATGCTGGAAGGGACCGGGCGCTGCTGGCCGGCGGCCCCGGCTAGGGGTGCCGGATCGTCCCGTCGGATGCGATGCGGGCGGCGTACGGGCCGAAGTCCTCCTGCGACAGGCCGGCGACGAGGTCGATGCCGTCGCCGCCCGGCTCCGGCGTGCCCGGCGGGACGAGTTCGGTCGGGTGCAGGCGTCCGGAGGCGTAGGTGCCGTCGGCGTGGAGGGTGACGTCGAGGACGCCGCTGGTGGAGAGGATGCCGCCGAGGCCGAACACCTTGTAGCCGGCGAAGTTGCCCAGGCTGTAGGCGATCAGCCGGCCCTTGTAGAACTCCATCCCGCGCATCACGTGCGGGCCGCTGCCCACCACGAGGTCGGCGCCGGCGTCGATCACCGCGCGGCTGAAGCGGTGGGCGTCGCCGCGGTCCTCGCCGAGGAAGTACTCGGTGCCCGGCTCGACATGGGTGTGGTCCGCGCCTTCCGCGCCGGCGTGCATGGTGACGACGACGAGGTCCGCCATCGCCGCGGCGCGGGCGGTCAGCCGCTTCGCGGCGGGGATGTCCGTGAGGTCGGCGGACCCCTGGTCGGGGGCGAACCCGAGCACCGCGACGCGGATGCCGTGCACCCGCTGGAGGGTGATCTGGCCCGCGCGGCCGGTGAACGGCAGGTCCGCGGCGCGCAGCGCGGCCATCGTCTCGCGCCGGCCCTGCGCCCCGAAGTCGTCGATGTGGTTGTTGGCCAGGTTCATCACGGTGAAGCCGGCCTTCTTGAACCAGCGGCCGTAGGACGGCGGGGCGCGGAAGGCGAAGCAGTGCGGACTGTCGTCGTCGCACTTGCTGGTCCCGCCGGTGGTGAGGGTGCCCTCCAGGTTCCCCAGGACCACGTCGCCGGCGAGCAGGTCCTGGACCGGGTCGAAGAAGGAGGCGCCGTCGTCCGGCGGCAGGTCGTCGGGCAGTGTGCCCATCACGACGTCCCCGACCGCGGCGATCCGCACGCTGCCGGTGGGACGCGGTGCCGCAGGCGCAGCCGCGGGGAGCGGGGGCGCCGTGCTCCGGGCCGCCCGCGGGGAAGTGCCGGCGGAAGCGGCGGGGGCCGGCTCCGCCGAGCCGTCGCGGAGAGTGAGCCCGGCGACGATCACGCCGGCCCCCGCCAGGCCCCCGGCCGCACCGAGGACGAGCCGGCGCCACCGCACCGGCTGCCTGCGCGGCCCGTGCCGCCGGGGACCCCGCTCATCGGACGTGATCACCGGCTCATGCTACGAACCGGACCCCTCACCGCCGCGCAAGGACGACGACGGCGTGTTCCCGGCGCCGCCGTGCGTCCCGCCCGACGCCCCTCGCCGCAAGGGGAGGGGCCCGGTCACCGGTCGGGCGGCTTGGGACGAGGGCCGTCCCCTCCTCTTCTCGCGGCTGCGGAACCGAACCCCGACCGCTCGTCGGTTGGTGGGGTGGTGCGGTGGTGCGGACTTCCGGGACGATCGGGCTCGACAGGGGCCGGCTCGGTCATGGGACGCTCCCTCACAGGCTGCGGGCGTCGATGTCGCCGTAGCCGGTGGACGCGTGGATGGTGAGGTTGGCGGCGGCGCCGTCGGTGTTGGCGAGTGCGTTGTGGATGCGGCCGTAGGCGGTGCCGGCGTCGAGGGTGGCGGAGGTGCCGCGGGCGGCGGTGACGGAGATCCGGCCGTGCTGGGTGC
>NZ_JBIBUW010000025.1:0-71341 GCF_043079785.1 Streptomyces sp. NPDC015139
CCAGCAGGGCCAGTCGCCGCTTACGGGAGGTGCCGGGGGTGGTGGGGGCGGTGAGGGACATGAGGGGGACTCCTTCGTGGGGGAGCCGCTCTGTCGTGCGGCCCCGGTGCATCCAGTAGGCATGCCGCGTGCCTGCCCCGTCACGGCACTGCATCTCGGGACTGGACGGATGCAAGGATTCCGGCTATGGCGGTATGCGAAGGTCCCGCGGGCTCCGGTGCGTGCCTGCCGTCGGGCATGCCGCCCCCTTCCGACAGCCGAGGTGATGCGCCGGCCAGTATTCGACGCGGCTGACGCTGGGCACCCATGCCGGAACGGCACACCACCGGAACGACGGAAACGTATGGTCAGGGCACTGACCCGCGGTCACGTCCGGTTCGTCCGCCGGTGGTTGACGACCGAGGGGTGGTGGCCGGCGCGCGGGTGGCATGGCGTGTTGTGCGTGGGGCGACGATGCGCAGCGTCCAACCCGTCCGCGTTCCGGTTCAGCGTGCGGCTCCGCCGGTGGCGCGCGGTCCTCGCAACGCCTGCACACGTATGTACGCCCCCCGCCGTACCCAACAGCAGCGACGATGCCCTGGTGACAGCCCGAGCACGGCCGCGCCCTCCTGGGCGCCCGCACGCGGGCGAAACCGTCGGACATGGCTCATACAGGATGGCCGTCATGCTGCCGCCTTGGCAGAGTTCCCGGGGCTGTGAAACGCTCGATTCGGTGGCATATCCGGCCCTCGCCGCACGTCGATGCCGAACGAGGGAGCCGGCCTGTCTGCCGGGAGTTCACCCAATCCTGGCTTCCGTTCGGGAGTAAGGAACAGCGATGAGAACGACCGAGCACCTACATGACTCCGACGGCCACGGTGACCCGACCTTGTACCGCACCCCGGCCGATGCCGTCGCCGCGCCCCCCGAGGAGCTTGCCTATGTCGTCGGCTTCGATCCGACCGCACAGCGCGCGGACGCGTTGTTCACCGTCGACACCGCCCCCGCGTCCCCGACCTACGGCCGCGTGACGTCCCACGCCACGCTGCCCGACCTGGGCAATGAACTGCATCATTTCGGCTGGAACGCCTGCTCGAGCGCGCTGGCGCACGCCGGTCATCACCACGCCGCGCGTCGCTATCTCATCGTTCCGGGGCTGCGCTCCTCCCGGCTGCACGTCTTCGACACCGTCCCCGACGCGGCGAGCCCTCGCCTGGTCAAGGTGATCGAGGCCGAGGAACTGGCCGCCAAGGCCGGGTATTCGCGCCCACACACCCTGCACTGCGGGCCCGACGGAGTCTTTCTGTCCTGCCTGGGCGGCGCGGACGGTGCGGACGGGCCCGGCGGCGTGGCGCTCCTGGACCACGAAAGCTTCGACGTGCTGCGCAGCTGGGAGAGCGAGCGCGGGCCGCAGAAGCTCGCCTACGACGTCTGGTGGCATCTGCGCCAGAACATCGCCGTGACCAGTGAGTGGGGGAGCCCCTCCATGATCGAGGACGGCGTCGTCCCCGAACTGCTGCTGAACCGCCAGTACGGCCACTCACTGCACTTCTGGGACCTCGAAGCCGGTCGGCACCTGCAAGAGGTGGACCTGGGTGACGAACACCAGATGGTGCTGGAACTGCGCCCGGCGCACGACCCCGAGGCGACGTGGGGGTTCACCAACACCGTGATCAACGTGGAGGACCTGTCGGCCTCGGTATGGCTGTGGAACCGGGAGGGCGAGGACTTCAAGGTCCGGAAGGTGATCACCATTCCGGCCGAGCCCGCACAGCCGGAGGACCTGCCCCCGGCCCTGAAGCCGTTCGGAGCCGTCCCCCCGTTGATCACCGACATCGATCTGTCGGTGGACGACCAGTGGCTGTACATCTCCGCATGGGGAACCGGCGACCTGCTCCAGTACGACGTAAGCGACCCGTTCCATCCGAGACAAACCGCGGCCGTGCGGCTTGGCGGCATCGTCGGCGGGCAGCCGCACCCCGCCGAGCCCGACGTACCGCTCACGGGCGGAGCGCAGATGGTCGAGCTCAGCCGCGACGGGCGACGCGTCTACCTGACGAACTCCCTGTACGCCGCCTGGGACGAACAGTTCTATCCCGCGGGCATCGATCCGTGGATGATCAAGCTGGACGCCGACACCTCGAACGGGGGACTCTCGGTCGACAGCCGCTTCTTCCCGCACGGCGCGGACTTCCTCGGCCTGCGCGTGCACCAGACGCGCCTGCAAGGAGGCGATGCTTCCTCGGACTCCTACTGCTACCGCCGCTGACGAAGTCGGCGCACGCGGGCGCTGGGCGCGTAGCCCGCCGCTCCTGCAGGAGGGAACATGCTCCTCGTGGCTCAGGCAGTGGGCGCGCGCACCGCCGACGGAGCGGAATGGCAGCCGCCCTCCACCGAATCACTGGTAGCTGTGCTCCTGGTGGCCTTGGCCACTGTGGTGGGCGCCTGGTCGGCGCGGCGGGCGTCGGGCCGCTCGTCGCTCGTACTGGCGGCTGCGTCCGGGATATTGCTGGTCGTCGCGGTCCTCCATCTTCTGCCGGACGCGTGGGACGAGGCCCGTGAGGTCGGCGTGCCGCAGTGGGCGGTGCCGCTGGCCGCGCTCGCCTCGTTCTGGCTGGTGGGCGCCTTGACCCGCATCGGCTGCCCGTGCGCACTGGGGCGCGCGGGCGGCATAGGCGCGGCAGCGGGGCTCGCTCTGCACCGCTTTCTGGAAGGGGCGACCCTGGCCCTGACCGCCTCGGTCGCCGTGGTGGCGGCACTCCTCGTGCACGCGGCCGGCGAAGGCCTCGCCTTGGCCGCGCTGCTGGGAACGCAACCGAGGCGGCGTATGGCTCCATGGATCGGGCTCGCCTGCGTGAGTCCGATCGCGGGGGCCTTCGTGACGAGCGCCGCCCCCATTCCGGACGCTCTCATGCCGTGGCTCCTCGCCGTGGTCGCCGGTGTACTGGCCCAGGCGGCGTGGGTGGCGCTCGGGCTCGCCCACAAGCAGCGACCAGCGAACCGGCGAGTCCTCGGGGCGCCTGCCACGACAGCGATGACGATCGCGGTCGTCCTCACCGCGGTCGTCCTTATCGTCGGGGCAGCCCACCGCTGAACACGACAGCCGCACAACGCGATGAGCTTTCTGGGCCGACCGGACCCTCGCGCAGGCGGACGGCGGACGGCGGGCGGCCCGTGGCGCTGCACCGTCTTTCGCGATTCTGCGCCGGGGGACCGCTCAACGGACCTGATCACCGGCCAGTACAACGAAGCGGGCATCCATCCATCTCGCCCGGAGAGCGACGGCGCGGTCCCGGCACGCACCGGTTCCGGTCGCCCGCCATGCCCGCAGCAGCGCGGCCCGCGACCGCACGGCGCTGTTGACGAACCTCGACGCATGCAGCGACTAGATGGTGCCTCGGCCGCTTCGCCGATCGTTCGCGAGCCACTCCTCGAAGGTGGTCGGCGCGATACGGGCGTCCTCGCCGGGCAGGAGGACGTCGCCGGCCATCTCCGGCCCCAGAATGGATGACCAGGTCGGGACGAGTTTGACGCTGTGACCGCGGGCGTCGTTGGTACGCCGGGCCATGTCCACGAGGTCCTGCGGCTCCGGGCCGGCAACGTCGCGATACCGCCCCTGGGGCGTGCCCGCGGCGATCTCCGCGAGGACGTCGGCCACGTCCGAGGGCGCGATCGGCTGGACGAGCAGCGGGGGGATCGTGGCGACGCCTTCGTGCTCGGTCCAGGCCACCACCGTCGCGGCGAAGTCGTGGAACTGCGTGAAGGGAACGATCGACCACGGCACGGGGCCCTGGGACACCAGGCGCTCCTGCTCCCGCTTACCGGCGTAGTGCGCGTTCCCCTCGACACGGTCCACGCCGACGATCGTGAGCAGCACGTGGTGCCGGACGCCGGCCGGCGCCTCGGCGGCCAACAGGTTCCGGGTCGCGGTGCCGAAGTAGGCCACCGCCTCGTCCCGGTCGGCTGCCTCGTGGCTCGTCGCGTCCACGACGGCGTCGACGCCGGACAGGGCGGCGTCGAGACCGTCCCCGGTGATCAGGTCCATGCCGAGCGAGCGGCTGATACGCACCACCTCGTGCCCGGCCCGTTCCAGGGCGGCCGCGGTCCGTGCCCCGATGTTCCCTGTCGCTCCGGCGACGGCGACTCGCATCGCACCCACGGTGATCCCTCCTGCGCCACTCGGTGTGCCACCGGCCTTCATCGCTGTTCGGTGCCGGCAGGGGACAGTGGTTACGGCCGGCAGCCTCCCTCAGCGTCGTCCTCAGTGGTCGCGACCGCACCCCGGCAGCACGTGTCCCAGCGGCAGGTGTCCGTCACTCGGCCCAGGGGTGGAACCCGGTGTTGAGGATGTCTTCGAGAGCGGCGCGGAGCCGGGCCGCCTTGTCGGCGCCGAAGCTCTCCTCGAACTCGGACTGCACGGTGCGCCAGAACGGGAGGGCGGCTTGCATCCGGGCGAGGCCGTCGGGGGTGAGAGCGACCATGCGAGCGCGGCGGTCCGTCGGCGACGGTTCGACGGTGACGAGGCCTTCCCGAGCGAGCGGTTTGAGGTTGCTGGCCAGGGTGGTGCGGTCCATGGCGATCATCTCGGCGAGGCTCGTGATGGTGATCTGCTCCTGGGTGCTCAGCTTCTGGAGGATGCTGAACTGCGTCGCGCGCAGACCCGTCGGGGCGAGCGCCTTGTCGTAGGTGGCACCCAGGTAACGGGCTGCCTTGCGCAGAGCCAGGTTGTTGCAGGAGTCGACGGTGTCCCTCTCCATGTCGGCCATGCTCTCCTCCAGATCCGGGATCAATGTACGAGTATATGCACGTAACCTGGAGCTCCTATGCGGTAGTGCCGCACCGAGGCAGGGCCACGCCATCCCTTGCGGTTGGCCGCGACGGCCGAATTGCCGGAGCGTAGGGTCAAATGGCGGCGCATCCGGCGGGTGTGCCAGTCGGATCTGCCGGGGGTTGATCCGGCGGCCCGAATTGCGTAGCTGAGGCCTCCGCTCGTGGCGGCGCCGTGACCGGGTGGCGGCGACCGCCTTGCATCGCGAGAGAACAGAGGCCCTTGCACCCAAGCCATTAGGAGCATATGCTCCTAAATCCAGGGTGGGGCTGATCGAGTCCTTCCTTGCTCCCACCGCGAGACCCAGGGAAGCGCCGCCGGGACGGCCGCGCGAGAGTTCCGGGTGCGGCCGCGGACGCGATCTTGCCCAGTCACAGAGAACCCAGTCGCAGAGAACCCAGTCCCACAAGACTCAGTCACAACGAAAGGGGCGCCGATCTATGGCCGCCAGTAACCCCGTCCTCATCACAGGCGCGGGCGGCGTGGGCCGCACTGTCGTCGAGGGGCTGCGCGCGCGGGACGTACCGGTGCGCGTCATGGTCCGCCGGAACGACGACCGTGCCGCGCGGATGCGCGCCCTCGGCGCGGAGGTCGTCCTCGGTGACCTCACGCGCCCCGAGACCGTCTCGGCCGCGCTTGAGGGGGCCCGGAGCATGTACTTCGCCATGCCTGTGTCACCGGACCACCTTCTCGCCGCGACCGTCGTGGCGAGCGTCGCGCGGGAGTACGGCAAGCTGGACGCACTCCTCGACATGTCTCAGATGACCGTGTCGCAGATGACCGCCACCAGCACCGCGGAATCCCGTCAGCAGCGGCTCCACTGGCTGGCGGAGCAGGTGTTCGACTGGTCAGGTCTGCCGGTGGTCCATGTCCGCCCCACATCGTTCCTGGACAACCCGCTGTTCACGACGCTTCCGGCGCAGACGATCCGCGCGAAGGGCACCATCGAGCTGCCTTTCGGAGCGGGGCGCACCTCACCGGTCGCCGTGGACGACGTCGCCAGGGTGATCGCGACCGTACTGCGTGATCCTGCTCCGCATGTGGGGCGTGTCTACGAACTGACAGGCCCGCGCACGGTCGACATGACCGAGATGGCC
This sequence comes from Streptomyces sp. NPDC015139, assembly GCF_043079785.1. Lineage (NCBI taxonomy): Bacteria > Bacillati > Actinomycetota > Actinomycetes > Kitasatosporales > Streptomycetaceae > Streptomyces > Streptomyces sp. NPDC015139. Next base: position 5,905 of record NZ_JBIBUW010000025.1, read on the forward strand.
GAGGCGTTCTCCCAGGCGCTGGGCCGGCCCGTCTCGTACGTGGACGTCCCCCTCGAACAGTGGCGCACAGAGGTGCTGTCCACGATCGGCCTGCCGCCGCACATCGAGGAGCACATCGTCACCATGTGCCGCCTTCATCAGCAGAACCGATACGACCGGGCCTCGGACGACGTCGAGCGCCTGACAGGCACCCCAGCCCAGACGATCGAGGAATTCGTCGCGGCACGCCAGGACTTCTACCTGGGCTGAAATTCCCCCACGGCTCGCCGCTCGCGGGCCGGAGGATCAGGCGCCTTCGCCCTGTTACAGGCTCCCGTGCCACCGCACCCGCTCATCGGGGGATGAGGTGTGCCGGACCTCTTCCCCCCCACACACATACACCGCGGTTCCGCACACGTGCTGGAACGCGGACAACGAAAGCGATCCGTGAAATGACCATGAAACTCGAGCTTTTCGTCCTGCCCGTCTCCGACGTCGACCGCGCCAGGGCCTTCTACGAGAAGGCCGGATTCCGGCTCGACCTCGCCAAGGACATCACCGACGACTACTCGGCCGTCCACCTCACCCCGCCCGGGTCCGAGGCCTCGATCCTCTTCGGCAAGGGCCTCACCACGGCCGCGCCCGGTTCGGCTCAGGGGCTGTATCTCGTCGTCACGGACATCGAAGAGGCCCGTGCGGACCTCGTCGGCCGCGGAATCGAGGTGAGCGAAGTGTTCCACGACGACAAGGGCGTCTTCTTCCACGGCCACGACGCCGGAGAAGTCGTGCACAACAGTCGCGGCCAGGAGCGCATCACCGGACCGCACCCCGAGCGCGCAAGCTACGGCTCCTACGCCACCTTCAGCGACCCGGACGGCAACGGCTGGGTGCTCCAGGAGATCACGCAGCGCTTCCCCGGCCGCTGACCGCGCCCTGGCCAGGCAGGCGGACCGAGGGTGCGTCCTTCCGGTCGGCCGACGCCTCGACTCGGCCGGCACCGTCGGCGGTCGCGCGCTGCCACCGTCGGCCGTACGGGCGTCCCATAGGTGGTCGTCCTCCCCGACCCGGGGCGACCCCCGCCTGCCGGGTCGCTCACCCCCTGATGTGAACGGAACCAGTGCTCCGGGACACGGAACTCGTCAGCATCGATGTCGAGAGCGTCCTGTTCACCTGAGCACCGCGGCCGAGTCCGCGACTTCCCATAGGGCATGCGACGACCACACACTCACGAATACCTCCAGGAGGCGAACCATGCGCAAGATCCACCTACGCGCTCCCACAGGCTCTGCTCCACTTGCCCGCACCTACCGCGGTCGATGTCGCACGAGGCTGGCCGTGCTGACCATCGAGTCCTGCCACGTAGAAGCAGGGCCCCGGCGAAGCAAAATCCAGGTGCGGGGGAGCCGCTTAGCACTCGTATACTCGTGCGATCTCATGGAGGGGAGGCGGGAGACAGTGAAGCTTGCTGAGGCACTGGCGGAACGTGCGGAAGCGACGCGCCGCGTAGAACAACTGCGAGCGCGTGTGGTCAGCAGTGCGCGGTACCAGGAAGGTGAGACCCCCGCCGAGGATGCGGCACAGCTGTTGGCCGAGACCGGCGAGGTGCTGGACGCTCTGGAAACGTTGATCCGGCGGATCAACCGCACCAATGCCACCGTGGAGATGGGTCCGGACGGCACGCTCACCGATGCCCTCGCCCGCCGGGATGTCCTGCGGCTGCGTCACTCGGTGGTCACCGCGGCAGCGGACGCGGCGGCGGGCAAGGGCGAGCGGGGATACGGCCGGCAGCTTCGGTCCGAGTTGATGATGCTTTCCGCGCTTCCGGTCGCAGAACTCCGCGGTCACGCGGATGCGCTCGCCCAAGAGATCCGCGAAGTCGATGTACGGATCCAGCGTACGAACTGGGAGGTCGATCTGCTGGACTGAGTAGTCCAACAGACTGGGACGATGTGGAGCAGGTAGCTGCTTCGGAGGCGTGCACACACCGAGGGCCGGCGGTTTTCCAGCCCACTCCTGGCGCGTGAAGAGCAACGCGGGGGTTCGACTCCCCACAACACAGTGCAGCTCAGCACCGCGTACAGGTAACAGTGCACATCGCACAGCACATCACCACGTGCAGATCCGAGGCGGCGAGGGCGGGTTCGGGGATCTCCACATCGCACCACCATGGGGAAAGGCGGGGCAGTTTGAGAACGCTGGTCACCGCTTCATCCATTGCCCGTGGAGTCGGCAGCCGGCTTGGTCGGAGCGGTGTCGGCGAGGTCGGCCGAGACGGCAACCCGGTGCCGGTCAGAGAAACCGCCACGACGGCTGCCACGGTGAGAGGGGCTGAGCGACGTCGTCGGCGGCCCCGGCGCGCAAGGCGGGCTGGCCGAGGCACAAATCCCCCTCACAGCCGATGCCAGCTGCCCACGCCGCCGTAGGTCCCCACCGTTGGACGGGCCAGCGACCCACCAGCCTTCCGCACGGGCATGTCGTACGGGTACTGGAGTGGGGGCTTGTGCGGCACGGCGGTCAGGACCGTGCCGCACAAGCGGTCAGTGGCCGATGCGTACCGTCTCGCTCCGGCGCGTGCGTTCGCGTCCGGTGCGCAGGACCCCGGCAGCCACAGCGGTGGTCACGCACAGCAGGGTCAGCAGGACGAAGGCCTGGTTCAGGGCGACGAGGTGGGTCAACCAGCCGATGACGGCAGGACCGGCGAGCATGCCGACGTAGCCGAGACCGGCGACGCGGGAGACGTTGGCGCCGGCGGCTGCGGGGTCGGCGTGCCCGGCCGCGCTGAACAACTGCGGGACGCACCCGGACAGGCCCAGTCCGAACAGCGCCCAGCCCGCGAACGCGGCCCACATCCAGGGACCGAGAGCCACGAGCGTGATGCCGACAGCGGCCATGGCCGAGCCGTGGCGCAGGATCGCCGTGGAACCGAACCGGGCGACGAGGCGGTCGGTGACCAGCCGGCCGATGGTCATGGCCGCAGCGAAGGTGCCGTACGCGAAGGCGGCAGTGCCGGCGGGCGCACCGAGGACGTCCTTCAGGTGCAGAGCGCTCCAGTCGTTGGCCGCGCCCTCGCACAGCATGACCATCAGCGCCAGGCCAGCGAGGAGCCAGACCCGCCCCCCGGTGCTGTGGCGCGCGCCGACCGGTGATGCCTCGGCCTCGTCCGCGGAGTGGGCGCCGGTGCCGGCGGGGTCGGCCGGCAACAGGGCGCTTGCCGACGCCAGGGCGATCACGATGCCAACGGCTCCCGTGGCGGCCATGCTTGCGACGAGGTCGAGGCCGGCGCTCGCCGCGCCCGCCGCCACGAGGGAGGCGAGGACACCGCCGACGGAGAACGTGGCGTGGAAGCCCGACATGACGGGCCGGCCGTACGCCTTCTCCACGTGCACGGCGTGGGCGTTCATGCTGACGTCCAGGCAGCCGTTGCAGAACCCGAAGACGAACAGCGCTCCTGCCAGCGTCCACGGATCATGGGCGAGTCCGGGCAGCACCAGGGTCGCGCCGCACAGCGTGCCGCCGGCCGGCACCACGACGCGTGAGCCGAGGCGGTCCGTCAAAGGGCCGGCCATCTGCATTCCTGCGAAGGCTCCGAGCCCGAGGAGTACCAGCAAGCCGCCGAGCGTGGCGTGGCTGATGCCCACCCGCTCCTCGACGGCCGGGATGTGCACGACCCATGCGCCCATGAGGGTGCCGCACAGGACGAAGTAGACATAGGTCGCCACACGCGCGGCTCGAAGCGAACGTTCCATGCCGACCACCGTAAACGAACACTACTCGTGTTCGGAAGGCACTCTTATGAACGCCTTGCATGTTTGTTTTCGGGTGGTGTTCAATCCCGGTATGAGCAACGCAGACCGGCACGGGCTGATCGCGAAGACCGTCAGGGACTCCGGCGGCGCCACGGTCCAGGAACTCGCCGAGCTGACCGGCGCCTCGGAGATGACCATCCGGCGCGACCTCGACACCCTGGCCGCGCAGGGCGTCCTCGAACGCGTCCGAGGAGGGGCACGCACGCTGCTGCTCAGGGGCGCGGAGCCCCCTTTCGCGCTACGCGCCCACGAGGCGGTGGACGCCAAGCGCCGGATCGCAGCCGAGGTCTGTGCCCTCATCGCCGACGGTGAGAGCGTCCTGCTGGACAGCGGGACCACCTGCCTCGAGGTCGCCCGTCTCCTGCGCGAGCGGCCCGTCACCGTCATGGCACTGTCCCTGCAGGCCATCCACCTGCTCGGCGAGACACCTGGCCCGGCCACGCTGGTGGTGCCCGGCGGGCAGCCCCGTGCCGCCGAGGGAGCCCTCACCGGCCCCCTCACCCTCGCCTCCCTGGCAGCCCTGCGCTTCGACACCGCCGTCCTCGGCTGCTGCGGACTGAGCGCGGCCGACGGCCTGACCGCCTACGACCTGGACGAAGCCGCGGTGAAGAAGGCGAGCATCGCCTCCGCCCGACGCACCATCGTCGCCACGGACGGCGGCAAGCTCGGCCGCACCGCCTACGCCTACGTCGGCCCCTCCGCGCTCCTGCACACCCTCGTCACCGACGCCACCGCGCCCCCCGACGAGGTGACCGCACTGGAAGGCGCCGGCACCGTCGTCAAGACCGTCTGACCACGGCTGGTCAGGTCCAGCCCACTCGCCGGTGTAGCCGCCCGGTCATCGGACCTCTCGGCCCGCCCGGTGAATGGCGTGAAGTGGGCTTGTCCGGTGCGGCGGCGCTGGGACGGAGAGGACTGCGCTGTTTGACGGATGGGTGGGGCTGGGTAGTGCGACCGCCGCCGCCGGATGGGCGGTGTCCTCGGGGGAGAGGCGGGACGACGCATGAGCGTGGTCCGCGGGCCGGCGCGCGGGGATAGCGGCATGGCGTCGATCAGCCTGGTCTTGCCCACCCTCGCTGCGGCAAGCAGCCTGGCCGTACCTCCCTCGGGCGCAGCCCGCGCAGGCGATCACCCCGCCCGGAAGGAGCTCGCATGAGGATCGTCATCACCGGTGCCTCCGGCTTCCTGGGGGAGCGACTCGCCACGGCCCTCCTTCGCGAACGCGCCTTCAACGGTGTGCGGTTCACCGGGCTGGTCCTCGCCGACCGCGTCAGGGCACCTCACTCCACGATCGCAGCCGATCCGCTCGTGAACCTGGTCCACGGCGATCTGAACGACCGGCTCGACGAGATCTTCGCCGAACCGGTCGACGTCCTGTTCCACCTCGCCGCCGCCGTGTCCGCGGAATGCGAGGCCGACTTCGACCTCGGTATGCGCGCCAACATCGACACCACCCGTGCGCTGCTGGATGCCGCACGCGCCCAGGCCGCCGCACAGGGACAGGTGGCACGGGTGGTGTTCACCAGCAGCCTCGCCGTCTACGGCCACGACGCCGCCCTGCCGCTCCCGCCCGTGGTCGGCGAGGCGACCCCGGCGATGCCCCGCTCGAGCTACGGAACGCAGAAGCTGATCTGCGAGCACCTGATCGCCGACTACACCCGCCGCGGATTCCTGGACGGGCGCGTAGCCCGGCTGATGACCGTCAGCGTGCGGCCGGGCCGCCCGAACGCGGCCGCCTCCGGTTTCCTGTCCTCGATCATCCGCGAACCCCTCGCCGGACTCCCGGCCACCTGTCCTGTGCGGCCCGACCTGAGAGTGGCGCTGGCGTCACCCCGGACGACCCTCCAAGGCCTCCTGCGCATCGCGCAGGTCGACCGCGGCGCCGGGCCCGGGCGGCTCCAAGGCCAAGCACCGGTCAACCTCCCCGCCCTCACGGTGACGGTCGCCGAGATGCTCGCCGTGCTGCGGCAGTTGGCCGGCGACGCCGTGGCCGACCTGGTCACCGTCGCACCAGACCCGGCCGTCGAAGCCATCGTGGCCTCCTGGCCCGCCGTCTTCGACAACCGCCGCGCCGCCGCCCTCGGCCTGCGGCCCGACCCCGGCTTCCCGTCCCTCGTCCGGAGCTACCTCGCCGAACGGACCGGGCGGCAGTCCTGACTCGGCCGCCGTCCAGTCTGCGCCCGTGGCAGGTCCTCGCATGCCGGCGCTGCTTCCTGCGGCCACCTACGTGGCCGGCAATCCAGCTCCCTGCCGGCGCAGGTACCGCACCTTGGCCGCCCGGCGGCGGCACACGGACGGCGAGGGGGAATCGAGGACCACGGATCAGCGTTGTCGGAGCATGGGTGATGAAGTCCGCTACGGCCATGACGAGCCCGGCCCGTCCACCGTCTCGACCGTGCGCGCACGCCTCGCCGCCGACCGTGCGGACACCCTCGCCCGGGCGGCCGCGCTGAGCCGTGACTTCGACGGGATCGTCGCGGCGAACGCCCTGGTCGCGGTGGACGACGAGCACGATCCCGAAGGGGGCACCACCGCCTTCGAGCGGGCGCACGTTGCCGCGCTGATGGCGCAGACGCGTGAGCACCTTCAAGAGAACTGGACCGGGCACTGGAACGACTCGAACAGGGCCAGTACGGGCAGTGTGAGGGCTGCGGCGGGACGATCCCGCCCGAACGCCTGGAGATCCGTCCAGCGGCGACGACCTGTGTCCGTTGCGCCGGGTCCGGCCCACCGCGCGGTTGACGCCGGCGAGTGTCGGGCGATCGACGGCGATCCCGATGCCCCATCAATCCGTTGCAGGGAGGGCGAGCACCGCCTCCATGGCGGATCGGAGTTCCTGGTCGTCGAGGATGGCCCGGTAGTCCCTGTAGTGGGACAGGCGGCGATCGCGGGCTCTGATGATGTCGAGCGCTGTCCGTGCGGCCGGCGTGGTGGCGCCGATGCGGAGGAAGCCGCGGAGTGCCTCGAGGAGGTACCCGTATCGGTCGTCGTCCTCGGTGAAGCTCAGGACGGTGTTCTCCAGTACCGACAGGGTCGGCTGCGGATTGCCGGTGATCGCCCACAGTGCGACCGCCGCCTCTACCTGCCCGTGCTTGGCGTCCTCCACGATCTGACGTACTCGCCCGGCGTGCTCGGCGGCGGCGGAGCCGAAGTCGGACAGGAGGGCGACCGGCCCGTATCACGGGCCCTGATCGTGTTCCACCGCCTCGCCCAAGAGGCGCAGCGCGGTGCCGTCGTCGCCTGCGATGCGCCACGCGGCCCAGGCGATCTTGTGGTGATTGGCCGGGTGGTCGAGGACCACCGCGTCGCGCACGGCGGGCGCCGTGAACGAGGCGGCCGGACCCATCGCGACCAGCACGTCGACCACGCTGAGCGAGTACTGCGCATCGTCCAGGAGCGGCAGGATGTCCGGTAGCGCGGGCAGCGCGTCCGGCCCCCACTCTTCGGCGATCTTCAAAAGGTCGCCGGTGAGCGGGCCGTGTTCGTCGCGGTGTGCGTACTGCTGCCGTACCTCCTCAAGGAGTGCGGGCAGCACGACATCCGCGTGCTCCCGCAGAGGGGCGAGGATCTCGTGGATCTCCGGAAGGCGCGGGTCGCCCCTCACATGGCTGCGTCCGTAGTGCTCCCGATAGGGCGCGCAGAGGTACTCGACGAGGCCGGGGAGGGCACGGGGGTCGCCCAGACGGACGAGGGCCCAGCGTGCGTACGCGCCGACTGTCCCTTCGATCCAGGAGATGTCGTCGGTTCCCGGGTCGTCGAGCAGTGTCGTCAGACGGTCGGCGTACGGTGCGGAGTGAGGGGCGAGCATCGCGAGGAGATGAGTGGCCTTCAGCCGCGCACAGCTGTCGGTGCAATCCAGCAGACGTGCCGCGAGCGGCAGGACCGACGGGGCCGCGGAGGGCAGCAGCACCAAGAGCCGCCATGCCTCGTCGAGGACGACCCGACGGAGCCCGGTGTCCGCGGTGCGTTCCGCCGCTTCGGCCAACCGGATCACGAACGACAGGGCGATCCGGGGAACGTGGTCGAAGAGACCGGTCACCCACGGGACGACGTCGTCACGGGTCAGGGAGCCTTCGACGTCCGGCAGCAACCAGATCTGCTCGAAGCGGGGCCGTACGGCGGGATCGGTGAGGACGTCCAGCAGCAGGTCGATGTGGCGGAGGGGAACGTCACGGTCGAGGGACGCCCAGGCGAACACGGCCGCGACCTTCATCACCGGCTCGTCGTCCCGCAATACCTGGTGCAGCACCGCTCCTACGGCGGAGGCGAGTTGATCCCGGCCGTCAGGAGCCCGAGTGTCCGGCTCGCTGGTGGTAGCGGCGGCGGAGGTGGACAACGCCAGCAGCAGAGCCACGCGCACGGCCGGGTCGGGCTCGGTGCGCCACCGTTCCAGCAACGTGCTGCCGTCCGCGAGGGGGATGGCAGCACGGCGGATCTCCTGGTCCGGGTCCGCGAGCAGGGCCAGGATGGCGTTGCCCTGACGTCGCCACTCCTGTTGCCACTGCTCACGCGGGCCCTGTTCACCGCCCCCACGCGCCGCGCCGTTCAGAGCGTCGAGGAGCTCGACAAGGGCGAGCCGCGCCCCGTTGGCGGGGTCGGAGGCGAGTGCCGCGAGGAACGGCAGGGCCGCGATCGCGGCTGACGGCAGCGCACCCTTCGGCCCGAACAAGCAGTCGTGCAGCGGGTAGCAGTCCTCCTCCGTCGCCTCAGGACCTTTTCTGACCAGGCGTCGCAGTGCTCGTGGCACCTCCTCGATCGGATGGTGGTCCGGGTTACCTGTGTGGAACCGGCTCCAGTCCACCGCGTCCACCGCCTCGACCGATGTTCTCGCCACTGCCACCCCGTGTGTCCGCCGTCCGTCGACCGATCGTCATCCTCACATTCGCCGACGCGTTCGCCCGGCGAGGAGCGGACACCTCCCCGCCGTCGCGGCACGCGGCGGATAGCCTGCCACCTGGGACATCAGCCGTACCGGTACGGCAACCGACGATGAGGAGATCGCCCGTGACGACCACCGCCCGCGCCACCGTGCAGCACGAAGACGAGCGGGTCCGGGTCACCCGCTGGGACTTCGAACCCCAGGAGAGCACCGGCCGTCACGTGCACGAGTACGACTACGTCGTCGTACCCGTCACCGACGGGCAAACCGGTGTGGTCACTCCCGACGGCACGGTCACCTCCTCGCAACTGCGGGCCGGCCAGTCCTACGCGCGCCCTGCCGGCGCCGAACACGAAGTCGTCAACACCGGTGCCGCCCCGCTGACCTTCATCGAGATCGAACTGAAGTGACGGCACCTGAAGTCGACGAAACACGTTGAACCAACGGCGGTCCCGCGCACTCGCCGTACAGCAATGTCCAGTACGTGCCGCCCTGCCCACGGCCGCAGCCGGGACCGGGGAGTGCTCAACACCGGCCGGGCCACCGCAGCGTCGCTTCGGCCCCGACGGGTTCGCTGCGCTTGAACCGCGGATAGGGTCGAGGGCGTGAGTCGACCACGGAAGCGCGTACAGCCGGTGCCGGATCCTGAACGGGCAGCGGCCGCCGCCGCGTTCCTTGCCGGCCAGGAGATCACCCGGACGCAGTGCGGCAGGTGCGGTTCCGAGGTCGCCGGGGTCAATGGCCGGTACGCATGCGGCGTTTGTGGGTGGATCAATCACTGGTCGGAGGGCCATAAGGCGTTGCCGACCGCGGCGGACGACGAGAGCGCGATGGAGATGCCGGAAACCCTTTAGGCTGACGACCCGGGGGACCACCCCGCTCTTCCCGCTGCTGGTGCACGGGTCCTGAGGGTGCTTTGCTGAGAAGCCCGGGACATGACCACAGCATCACCCGAGGCCGCGCCCACGATCCCCTGGGCTCCACGCCTTGGCCTACTCGCCGGAGGGCGATTGGGCGCAGGGTTGCCGGCGGCCTCGCTGATCCGGCCGTCCCGCACGGCGAACGACCCAACGCCTGCCCGGGTTGTCGGTGGTGGCTGGGAGGCTGGTCGTATGAACGGCGATGAGCAGTTGCTGCGTGGCCGGGTCTACGGCTGCGACCACGACGACCCCAATCCCGGCCCCCTGCCCCAACGGACGTACGCCACGCTCGTCGGCGGCCCCTTGGACGGTCTGTTGCTTGACATCACCGGGTGGACGGCGGAAGAAGTCGACGGTGGCGTCGCGCTGTCCACCGAGCTGTCGCGGTGGCCCGGCGGCCGCGCACTGTACGACCCGAGCGCCGACGAACCGCGCATACCGGGCCCGGGAGTGGCCTGCCGCTTCCACTATTCCGGCGACACACCCTGACCGCATGGTCGTCGCTGCGGTAGCGCTGGAGGTCCAGCGGTCGGCTCGCGGCAGCCGATTGCCGGCGGCGGCGGCCTGCCTGGCGCAGGCCCGAAACGAGGCCCGACGAGACCTACCGGACGCTCTGCACGCGCCAAGCTCCTGACCGCCGGTCCCGCATCGCTCTTCCCTTCGTTTCACCGCACCCGGCTACCAGGACCGCAACGGGGCAACGCTCCTACGCACGGGTCGGCTCCTGCCACGCCGCGAAGAAGTTTATGCGCAGCTGTCGATCCGGCCACGTCCCGTTCGACGTCAAGATGTGCGGCGCTTTCCCGCACACCGGCGCGACAGAACTGACGAGGACGCACGTGGAGCAACTGCTGAAAGTCATGAATTTCAACGTCTCGAGTGACGGAATCGGTGCCGGTGAGCACCAGAGTCTCGAGCGGCCGTTCGGCTTCGATGATCCCGAGAGGTTGTTCTCCTGGGCCGGAGCCACGGCGAGCTGGCCCATGCGCGGGGATTCCGGGGGCAGCCGGGGCCTCGACGACTACTTCACGCGGGACTTCGCGCGCAACATCGGCGCCGAGATCATGGGGCGCAACAAGTTCGGGCCCCAGCGCGGGCCCTGGCATGACCATGACTGGCGCGGCTGGTGGGGCCAGGAGCCTCCGTTCCGCACCCCGGTGTTCGTCATGACGCACCACACGCGTCCGTCGTTCGTGCTGTCCGACACCACGTTCCACTTCGTCGACGGCAGCCCGGCCGCGGTCCTCGCACAGGCACGGGAAGCGGCGCAGGGCAAGGACGTCCGGCTCGGCGGCGGGGTCACCACCGTCCGGCAGTTCCTTGATGCCGACCTCGTCGACACCATGCACGTGGCGGTCTCGCCGGTGAAGCTCGGGTCCGGCCTACGGCTCTGGGAGTCCCCCGATGAGCTGCTCGACCGGTTCCACCTGGAGAACGTGCCCAGTCCGAGCGGCGTGACGCACCACCTCTTCTGGCGAAGGTGACGCCAGGCCCCACTCGAGGAAGCCCTCTACCGGCGGACTGCCGAGATCAGTCCGCCGGGTCCCTCCTCGCGCTGCGGCGGGGTGCTGAGCGGGCGGCCGTAGGCGGCAGCGCGTTCGTGCAGGGTGTGGCTCTCGGCCTCCCAGCCGTGCCCGGCCAGCCAACCCACCGGGTCGTCGGGCATCTCCGAGACCCACATGGACGCCGCTGATCCCGGCACGGCATCGGCGCCGAAGCGCTCCAGTACGCCACGCGAGCCCAACGTCAGCCCCATCCGACTGCCCGCCGCCGACCGCGCGCTGATCCGGGCCAGCAGCACCTCCACCGCGTCCTCGGGCAGATAGATCAGCAGTCCTTCGGCGATCCACACAGTCGGCAACGTCGGGTCGTGCCCCGCGGTGGCCAGCGCGCCGGGCCAGTCCTCACGCAGATCCACCGCGACGGTGATCCGCTCGCAGCGTGCGACGGCCCGCTCCTGGCGCAGCACGGAAGCCTTGAAGTCCAGTGGCGCGGCGGTGTCGACTTCGAACAGCCGGGTGCCCTCGGGCCAGTCCATCCGGAACGCCCGGCTGTCCATGCCGGCGCCGAGCAGCACGACTTGCCGGACCCCGGAGGCGGAGGCCTGCTGCAACAGCTCGTCCAGGAACTTCGTCCTGATCACGATGGAGAACGACACGGCCAGCCGGCGCCGTCGCGCGGCCTCGTCATCGGGTAGCGGCGGCGAGGAGGGCCACAGGCCGCCTGCGGTGGCGAAGGCCTGTGCGAGTGGGTCGCGGAACAGCGCGTTCTCCCGCTCGGTCTCCAGCGCCCGTACCCTGGCCACTCCCACCGCTGTGGCCCACACTCCCGACGGCTGCACCCGCTCCTGCTCATCAGTCACCGCGCCAGCCTAGACGGTCGTATCCAGGTGGCCTGATGAGTGGAGTCATCTTCATGCGCGGCCTGCCAGTCGTGCGCGCACCGACTGCCCACGACTACAAAAAGGGCACTATCAGGTGAAGATCAACAGTCACCCTGAGTAGCGCATCGTCGAGGTCCTTGTTTCTGCACCAACCTGAGGCACTTCCCAGGTGAAGAGGCGCGCCGGCTGCGAATGCCGCACTGCCATGCGCGCCATACGCTCGACATATGTCCGACTTCACGTCTGCCGGCGCTACAGCCGACGACCTTCCCGCACCGGCTGAAGGCCTGGTGCTCACGCACTTCATCACGGTCAGCGACGTCCCTCGCTCGCGGGCGTTCTACGCCGACGTACTCGGTGGAACGGTGGTGCTGGACGAGAACCCCTGCATCGTCAAGGTCGCCAACAGCTGGATCATCATGAACCCGGGCGGCGGGCCCACCGACGACAAGCCCGATGTCGTCCTGCGCACGCCTGATGACCTCAACACCGTCTCCAGCTTCCTGAACGTACGGGTGGCGGACATCGACCACTTCTACGCCACGGCGAGCGCCAAAGGGGCGGAGTTCCTCACCCCGCCCATCGACCGCCGTGCCGAGCTGCGCTGCTACATGCGTGATCCGGACGGTTACCTCATCGAGGTGGGTCAGGCCACGGGGCTGCTCAAAGGCATCTTGGCGCGTGTCGACAACGAAACCTGACGAAGGCGCCCCGTCAGGGGTACGTCTCTCATGCCGCGGGACCAGACAACACGCCTCGAACCGAGCGCCGTACCCGGCGGAGCCGGCTGCCGCTCAAGCAGCCGAGACGGGGAAATCGCACGACCGCGCTCTCGCGCGGCCTCCAGAGTCTTCTCGCGCGGCCCCTCGCCGCTCCTGCTGCGCCGGTCCGGGCGGGCGTAAGGGGTCTCACCGACTGCACGCCCGGGCGCCCACACCGGCGCCGGCATGTGGCACACCTGCGCCCTCCCGCACGAAGGCGCAGGCAGTCCCGGCTGCGGCGGCGACCTCACCCTGGCTGCCGTACGGGTCACCCGCCCGTCCCACTCCGCCCGATCCGGTGTGGACCTCCACGTCGCCTTCTGGGGCCACCACCCGCTACAGCACCGACCACCGCCGCTGATCCTCGCGCGGCCACCGATAGAGGACGCGCTGTCTTGCCCGGTGGCGGCCGTGCCACCGGCGCGACTGTCCCGCCCCGCCACCACCGCCGGACCCCTCTGCCCCAGGGCCGCGTATGCCGCCGTAGCGGAGCCGGCCGGAATGCGGTGGTGTCCGGGCCTGGCTTCGAAGCCGTGGATCGGGCAGTTGCCGCACACTGTCGCGTGTACGCGTCGAGGGCGCCCCACCGAGCCGATGCAACGCGTGTGCGCCTTCGGTGGGATGGGCCGGTGACATCGCCGCCCTGTAGGCCATTCGGAGCCCCGGTCACGCAAGAGTCGTGACCGGGGCGCCTCAGGAACGGCCTGCGCGGAAGGTGCCGACCGCCGCTAGTTCCGGTACCGGAACACGATCCGGCCACGCGTCAGGTCGTACGGCGGGAGTTCCACCAGCACCCGGTCTTCCAGCATGATCTTGATGTAGTGCTTGCGGATCTTCCCGCTGATGTGCGCGAGCACGTGGTGGCCGTTCTCGAGCTCCACGGTGAACATGGCGCTGCGCAGGCACTCGACGACCTTGCCCTCGACCTCGATGACGTTCTTGTGCTTCGTCATCGCACCAGCTCCAGGTTGCTGCTCATCGGCCGGGCGCCGATGCCGTCGAACAGCGCCGAGGCTGCTTGGTTGGACTCGTGGACTTCGGTCCAGGCGGCGGCGGTCCCGGAGCCGTACAGCGTTCCGAGCGCGTGGGCCAACAGCGCCCGCGCGATGCCGCGGCGCTGCTCGCCGGCCCGGACCGCGATCAACCCGATGCGGGGCCGTTTCACCGTGACCACCCGGATCAGCCCCAGGTAGCGGTGCGGCGTCGCCGCCACCGCGTACTTCGACGGGTGGACGATGGTGTCGCCTGCGGGGCGGGGAATCACCTCCGCGGGCATCGACTGCCATCCGACGGTCTCTTCGACTTCGTCACGGATCGCACGGTCCAACGCCCGCAGCAGACTCTCGTCCGCCTGACCGGCGGGCACGATCGTCACGCCCGCAGGCGGCAGGACTGCTTCGAGCCCTGTGACCCGCGGGTCGGTCGGCACGACGTACTCCCACTCGCGGCGCCGGATCGTGAAACCGGCGCGCCGCCAGCCGGCCGTCAGCTCGACGTCGGCTTCGTCGACCACCGTGTAGAGAGGCGCCGGCAGTTCCGCGACCATCGCCTCGGCGAGCCGGTCGAAGGCGGCGTCGTTCCAGGCGTCGATGCTGACGAACAGGCGTCCGTCGGGCCGGTGCTGGGCATGCCCGCGCCCGACCACCAGGTCGTCTTCCAGCGCATGCCATTGCCTGTCCGCGACGCGCGTGACGATCACCGCGTTGTCGCTCAGGCCAGAAGTGAAAGGTCTTGTGCTCATCGGAGTCTCCTCAGGAGTGCCTCGATCTCAGGCGCTCCTGGCGACACCGAATGTCAGCCGCCGGACCGTGACGGATTGAGGGAGCACCCATGGGTGATTGTGTTCACGGGGCTCACCTCCACACGACGACTTCACGGTCCACCACGAAGGTAGGGGAGCGGTGCCGTCTCGCTCAAACCATTTTCTGTGAGCAGGCCCTCGGTGCCGGTACCGACCGCGCCGCGACACCGGGTGGGGGACAGCGCTCGGGTCCCACCTCCGTGTCGGAGCGCTGTTCTGACGCGATCGCACCTCGACGAGACCACCACCCGCGGACTGCTCGCCGAGGCGGTGCGGCGAGGGGTCGGAACGGCGTTGGCCACCCGGGGTCTCGACGGGGCGATCGCCCACGACGGCCGGACCACGACCGCCACACCGGCGAGTGCCGAGGACCCCGATGCGATGCACGACACGATGGGCTGCGGGGACGCGTTCCTCGCCGGGTTCGTCGTGTCACTGCTGCGCGACGGATGGTCCCGGCGCACGGCACTGCCCGCCCGAGCCCTGGACCGCGCCCTGAGGCAGGGCGCTCAGGCGGCGTACCACCAGTGCTTCGTGGAGGCCGCCTTCGGCTGCGGCCGGCCGACACCGAGTGCCCACAGTCCGCGGCAGAGTGCGACGGTCTCGCCGTAGGGCGAGCTGATCCGGCGTCAGGGGCACAGGACTGCCGGTGACTTCGCCGGACGACACGAAGGCGGTCACAGGTCGCGCCTGATGTGCCGTCGGCCCGGCCACCCGCCACGCTCGGAGATCATTGGGACCGTGGAAGGGGCTGCTCCGTCCAGATGGACTTGCCGGTTCGGGTGTGCCGGGTGCCCCAGCGTTGGCACAGTGCGGAGATGAGCTGCAGGCCGCGCCCTCCCTCGTCCATGGCGGAGGCGTGGCGGATGTGCGGTGTGGTCAGGCTGGCGTCGGAGACCTCACAGGTCAGTGTGCGGCTGCGCAGCATGCGCAGCCGGATGGGGCCGTAGGCATGCCGGACGACGTTCCCGACCAGCTCACTGACCAGCAACTCGGTGGTCATGATCAGGTCCTCATCGGTCAGGCCCCACTCGGTGAGCTGTGAACGGACCAGCTCGCGGGCCTGACCTGCCGCCATCGGGTCCTCGGGCAACGGCCACTCGGACACATTCTCCGCGGCCAGCGGGTGGGTGGCGGCCAGCAGCAGGGCGGCGTCATCGCTCAGTGCGCCGTGGGCCGGGAGAAGGGCGGAGGCGAGGGCGGAGCAGAGGGCGTCCAGCTCCGACGCGTCCGCCGGCGAGGTCGCCCGGGCGTTCACGGACTGCGAGAGGAGCTCGGCGAGGTGGCGCATGCCGGTGGTGATGTCCCTGTCCTTGCTCTCGACGAGACCGTCGCTGTAGAGGGCGAGGAGGCTGTCGGCGGGCAGCAGGGTCTCCAGGGCTTCGAACGGGGGAGCGGCCACCCCCAACGGCGGGTCCGGAGTGACAGGCAGGAAGGTGACGGTGCCGTCGGGGTGAGCCACGGCCGGGGGCGGGTGACCGGCGCTGGCGTAGGACAGACGCCGGGTCACCGGGTCGTATATGCCGTACAGACAGGTGGCGAAAGCGTCGCTTCCCAGGCTGCCGACGATGTCGTTGAGGTGACTGAGGATTTCGTCGGGCGGTAGATCCAGTTCCGAGAGGGTGCGCACGGCCGTGCGGAGGCCGCCCATGATGGCGGCCTCGGCCATGCCGTGGCCCATTACGTCGCCGATCACGAGTGCCACCCTTGCCGCGGAAAGCGGGATCACGTCGTACCAGTCACCACCGACGTCGGCTCCCTGTTTCGCCGGCTGGTAGCGGGCCGCCGTCGTCACCTGAGGCAGCTCGGGCAGTGCCTTGGGCAGCAGGCTGCGCTGGAGGGTACGGGCTCGCGTCGTCGCCTCGTCGTAGAGCCCGGCCCGCTCCAGGGCCTGCGCTATCAGTCCGCTGAGAGCCGCCAGCAGTGTCTTCTCCTCTTCGCCCAGTGCCCGTGGCCGGCCGAAGGAGATCACTGCCGCACCGATCTCGCGCCCCGACACGGCCAGCGGGAGGAAGGCCCACGTCGCTTTGCCTCCCTCCCGGACCAGCTTCTCGGTTGCCGGGTAACTCTCCAGCATCTCCTCGGGCGAGGAGATGCAGAGGGGAGCGCGGGTGTGCAGGGCGTACCCCACCGGGTTCGCCGTGTCCCCCAGTTCCCAGGTGCCGTCCAGAAGTCGGAGGAAGCGTTCCGGATATCCACGGGAGCCGATGACGGTGAGCCGGTCGCCCGCCACGCCGAGCATGACCAGTCCCGTGGCCCCAAGGGGTGTCATCACGCCGTCGGCCACTGCCGCCATCACATCCTGGGCGGTGGCCGCCTCGGCCAGCTCCCGCGTGATCCGCTGGACCAGGGCCGCCCGTTCCGCGGCTGCCCGTTCCGCCTCGGCTCGCTCGACTTCGCGCAGATGCCGCTCGGTGGTGTCGGTGATGTAGAGCGTGAGTCCTTCCGGGACCGGTACCAGTCGCAGGTGGTACCAGGACCTCCCGTCCGGCCCCGGTACGTCGAATCCGGCCGGTTCGTCCTCGGCCGCTGTCGCCCGACACCGTTGCTCGAGCCCCGGCACGGCATGCAGTGCGGGAATGTCCCAGAGCAGAGATCCGGCCACGTCCCCCGCGGGACCGAACAGCTCCTCGGCCGCCTCGTTGAGGAACCCGATGCGCCAGTCCGTGTCCACGGAGACGAAGCCGTCGCTCATGTGTCGCAGCGCCCGTCCCACCGACTCGGCGGCGGTGTGCGTTTCGCTGCTGTCACGAAGGGTGCCGATCACCTTCACCGGTGCCCCGGCTTCGTCCGTGATCGTCCGGGCGCGAGCCTCGATCCACAGGTACGTGCCGTCCTGGCGCCGGATCCGGTACTCGTCCTGGAAGCCGCCGCGGAGCTGGATGCCCATGTCGAAGCCGGTGACCGCCCCCGGGAGGTCATCGGGGTGGATCAGCGCCGCCCATGCCTCGATGCCGCCGGCCATCACCTCCGGATCGATGCCGGTCAGCACCTTCTCCACGGGCCGGTCGGAGGTCAGCTCACCGGTACGCAGGTCCCATGTGTAGGTGACGGAGGGCGCCCCTTCCGCATCCCAGGGATCCACTTCCCCAGATCCGGGCCCGTTCTCCAGGGCCCGCAGCAGGGCGGGGGACGGGTTGAGGATCCCCGAAGCCCTGAGCCTCCCGGACACCCAGGCGGCCACCTCGTTCAGGAACGCGCACTCCGCCGCGCCGGGCTGGTCATCCGCTGAGAAGAGGACCGAGAGCGCGCCCCGTCGCTTGCCGCCGCCCGGAATGGGGACGGCCAGGTGCGCGATGCCGGCGGGGAGCCGGGAAGGCCACAGCGCGGCAGGGTCCCGGCCCGGCACCGGGTCGGGCGGGGCCAGGTGCGGTTGCCACGTGATGGCGTCGTGACGGGCGGCCCGGCTGGGCGGTGCCGTGCCCTGTGCGGGGATGATCAACCAGGGCCGGGTCATCGACTCCGGCAGGCCGCTGTCGGCGACCAGGTAGAGGATGCCGCTCATCCCGCCGCCCGGGAGATGGATCATTCCGCCCAAGCCGCGCACCTCGGCCACGGCCTGCTGGAGCGCCGTCAGCAGCACGTCGACGTCGCGCCGGTCCTCGTCCACGGCGTCGAGCAGCCGCATGCGCACGCTGTGGCGTTCGAGGGGCCCCATGGTCTGCCGGGTTCGCGGGCCTTGTGCCTGGTGCGGTGGACGGTGAGCGCGGGACTTGGGGGAGTCGATGCCGTTCGCATCGCTGCTTCTGGTATTCACCACGCCGACTGTCGCCTCCGCTCACCGCTCGGGTGCTGGCTGGGCTCTGTGTGATCGGTTGCGGACCGCAGTGATCTACATCCGCCGGACCCATCCTAATCTGGATGAATTCAGGCGATCTAATCCTGTCCATTGGCTTTTGGCAATAGGTCTACGTTATGTGGCGTTTGGTCGCTTTCCGTTACGGCGAGGGCCGTCTCGTCGGAAGCCGGAAACCTCGCGCGAGCAGCGCGTGGCGGCGCTCGGCGAGCGGTGCGATGCCGGGGCTGGGTCACTTTCATTGGCCGCGCAGTCCTGAACTGCAGCAAATGCCTAAACGCTCAGCGATTCCCCGCCGATATTTCTCGCGCAGGTAGCTGGTACACGCATCTTGTTTCTGGAGCCCGAAGTTTTTCAGGCGCTATCCGACCGGGTCTTTCGGTGGAGTTTGATTTCCGACAAACAGGCTATGGGCCCATTGGCAGGGTCATGGCACTCTAGCATCCGCTTGGTGAACGGTTGGCAAAGAGGCCTCTGGCCAGGTGGGATGCCCTTGCGAGCCATGATCGTTTTGTCCATGTTGGATGTGGAAGAATCCCGGCCGGTTCGTTGGTGTACATCAAGCTGAGTTGGCCACTTTCTGCGTGCTTTGAGGAGCGCTCGGGGCCCTGAGGCCGACTTGACGACCCTTATTCAGCTCGTATTTAGTCTGCCTTTACATGCTTCATGGGAACGCGTAGTCCGCGTTCCCGCAAAACAACTAGGGGTGGGTGTGCGTACGCGTACACGTCTGACAGGAACGCTGGCCACAGTCGCCGGCGTCCTTCTGGCAGCATCGGGGATCGTGACGCTGGGATCGCCACGCGCGGCAGCGGCCACGTGCACGGCGGGAGCGTCGAGCGATTTCAACGGCGACGGGGTGACCGACACGGCCATCGCCGATCCGGACGCCACGGTGAACGGAGTCAAGAACGCCGGACTCGTCCGGATCGTGCTCGGCGGCGGCAAGGGTGTCTCCGAGATCTCGCAGGCGACACCCGGCATGAACGCCACGCCGGAAACCGGCGATCACTTCGGCTTCTCGCGCACGTCGTACGACGTCGATGGGGACGGATGCACGGACCTCGTGGTCGGTACCCCCTTCGAGGACGTCGCGGAGTCCGGCAAGCAACTGGTCGACGCCGGTGCGGTCTACGTCATCCACGGCACGCCGACCGGTGTCGGCGCCGGGTCGAAGATCGAGGGGTACACCCAGACGCAACTCGACCCGACGACCTCCACGGAGGCCTACGACTGGTTCGGCTACTCGGTGCGGGCGGGCACGACCGCGACCGACAAGCCGTATCTGGTGGTCGGCGTGCCCGGCGAGGACGTGACGGAGGACGGCAAGACCTTCTGGGACGCCGGCTGCATCGAGTACATGCAGGGCACGACCGTCGTGCCGCTGAACGAGGACGACCCGGGCGTGCCCGGCACCGTCGAGTCGAACGACCGCTTCGGTTACTCCCTGGGCGGCACGAACCGCTTCTTCGCGGTCGGTTCGCCCGGCGAGGCGATCGGCGACCAGGAGTTCGCCGGCGGCGTCGCCATCTTCAGCCACACCCTGTCCGGCGGACTTCCCACTCCACTGGTGGGCATCGACCAGGACGGCGCCGGGATCGGCGGCGTACCCGAGTCGGGTGACGGCTTCGGCACGTCGATCTCCATGGCGAGCTACCGGCCGAGCAACCAGACGTACAACTCCGATGCCGTCCTCGCCATCGGCATCCCGGGCGAGGACATCGGTACCGCGGCCGACGCCGGCAGCGTCGAAGTGGTGCGCGTGCAGCCGTCCGGCGCGTTCAGCCAGGTGGCGACGTTCGACGCCGGCACCACGGACGTCGAAGGGGACCCGGTTCCCGGGGACTTCATGGGACAGCGCGTGACGATCAACAACACCGACACCACCGTCGTCACCACCACCGCCAACATCCGCCTCGCCGTGGGCGTCCCCGGCAAGGACACCGCAACCGTCAAGGACGCGGGAGCCATCCAGGTCTTCCGCCCGCTGGACACCGCGATCGGCACGAACGACAGGCTCCTCACCCGCGGTTCGGGACTGCCGGGCACCGCCACGGCACGCGACTACGTCGGCATGGCCCTGGCCTCCGGCACCACGAACCTCTACGTCGGCGTGCCCAACAGCAAGGCATCCGACTCCCCGAAGGGCGCGCTGTACGTCCTGCCCTGGTCGGACGCGGACGGCACGACCAGCACCGGCACGAAGACGTATCTGCCCGGTCAGGACGGGCTGCCCGATGCGGGCGAGGCGTTCGGAACGGTCGGATGAGCGACGGTCAGAAGACTTCGGCGAGAAGGAACCACCGCACCATGAAGCTCCGCAGAAGCGGCAGAGGCCGTAGCGCCGCAGCCGTCACCGTACTCGCCGCGCTGCTGGCGACCGGGCTCGGTGCCGCACCGGCCGAGGGCCGGCCCGTCGCGGCACCCGCCAAGGGCACCCACGCGCCCAAGGGCACTCCGGCGATGACCGCGTCCGCCGCACAGTCCGCCGCCGCGAAGACCGGCGACCGGGTGGAGATCCTCAGCCTGCGCGACGAGCGCAGCACCACCTACGCCAACCCCGACGGCACGTTCACCACCAGTCAGTACGTCCAGCCCGTGCGCACCCGCGTCGACGGCGAGTGGACGGACATCGACACCACCCTGGTCCGCCGTAAGAACGGCTCGTACACGCCGAAGGCCGCGCTGTCCGCGATGTCGTTCTCCGGTGGCGGCGACATGACGTTCGCCGAGATCCAGAAGGACGGCCGCTCGCTCTCCCTCGACTGGCCCGACAAGCTGCCCAAGCCGAAGGTCGTCGGTTCGACCGCCACCTATGTCGACGTCCTGCCCGACGTGGACCTCAAGGTCACCGCCAGCGCCGAGGGCTTCTCGCACGTGCTGGTCGTCAAGAACGCCAAAGCGGCCGGCAACCCCGAGCTGGACAGGCTCAGCCTCCCCGTCGACACGTCCTCGGTGGAGTTGAAGGAGACCGGTGACGGCGGACTGACCGCAACCGACGCCGGCGCCGGCGGCACCGTCTTCGAGGCACCGCAGCCGGTGATGTGGGACTCCAGCCACGCCCCCGTGGACGAACCCGCGACCGGCGACGAAAGCACCCAGACGCCTCCCGAGGGCGCCCAGGTCGCCGACGTCGACGTGGACGTCACGTCGGACACCATGACCCTCACCCCCGACAGCGGCCTGCTCACCGACAAGGACACGGTCTACCCGGTCTACATCGACCCCGTGGTCAAGACCGCCAACCGCAGCTCCTGGACCATGGTGTCCTCGCACTACTCCGGCACCTCCTTCTGGAAGTTCGACGACGACGAGGGCGTGGGCCTCTGCCCGTCCGACGTGTCGTACCGCTGCTCCAGCTCCTCCGACGTCAAGCGGCAGTTCTTCGCGATCCCGACCAGCACGTTCGAGGGCAAGGACATCGTCAGCGCCGAGTTCGCGGTGACCCAGGTGTTCACCTACAGCTCCAGCGCCCGCGAGGTGCAGCTGGCCCGGGTCAACAGCACGGGCGCGAGCGCGATCAGTTCGTCCACCACCTGGTCGAACCAGCCCTCGTCCAAGGAGACGATCGCCACCAAGTCGCCCACGGAGACGGCGGGCTCCTGCACGTCGACCAACCAGAACGTGCGATTCGGTGTGACCGGGGCCATCCAGAAGGCGGCTGACAACGGCTGGGGCACCACCACCTTCCGGCTCAAGGCGGGCAGTGAGTCCGACACCTCCTACTGGAAGCGGTTCTGCGGCAACGCGCACCTCGAGGTGACCTACAACCGGCCGCCGCTGGAGCCCGCTCAGAGCGACCTGAACATGGTCCCCGGCGACACGTGCGAGTACGGCCACGCCTCGGACCACTACGTCACCGAGGCGCCGACGCTGTACGCGGTCATCAAGGACTACGACCACAACGACACCGGCTCCAACAGCGAGAGCCTCCAGGCGCACTTCAAGATCTGGTGGACCAGCGGGTCCACCGAGGTCGTCCACTACGCGACCACAACGAAGAAGACGACCACCGGCACCGGCCAGACCGGACAGGCCACCTTCAAGTACACCGTCGGCGAGGACATCTCGGGAGACGATCAGCCGGGCTTCTCCATCCCGCAGAACACCACCATCGCCTGGCAGGTTCAGGGCTACGACCAGAAGGCCTACGGCGCCTGGTCCACCGACGGCGACCAGACCCGCTGCGAGTTCATCTACGACAACACCAAGCCCAAGTCGGCCACCATCGCCTCGACCCAGTACCCGGCGGACGACGCCTGGCACGCGGGCGTCGGTGACTACGGCTCCTTCACCATGGACTCGCCGTCCGCCGACGTGACGGCGTACTCGTACTACTTCACCGGCCCGCAGGCGAACAACACCAAGCAGAAGGCGTACCCCGCCACCACCGGCGGTCCGGCGACGGTGCGCTGGATGCCACCCAGCGAGGGCTCCTACATCCTGCACGTCACCGCCATCGACGGCGCCGGCAATCCGCAGAAGACCCCGACGTCCTACGTCTTCCTGGTCAGCGACGGCCGCGCACCGGTCGCCGGGTGGACCCTCGGCGACGCCAAGGGCGCGACGAGGGCGGCCGGCAGCAGCGGCGCACCCGATGCCACGGCCGGTTCCGGAGTGACCTTCGGCGAGGGCGGGCCGCTCGGCGCGACCGACACCGCGGCCTCCTTCGACGGCACCGCGAACGCCTACCTCGACGCCGGCAAGGCCGCCGTCGACACCGGCAAGACCTTCTCGGTGAGCGCCTGGGTGATGCTGCCCTCGCTGCCCACCGAGAACATGACCGTCGTCAGCCAGGACGGCACCGCACAGCCGGGCTTCGAACTCGGATACGACGTCGACACCGCGTCCTGGACGTTCCGCATCCCCATCAGCGACATGGAGTCGCTGGGCTCCTGGAAGGTGTCCGGCGCCGCGGCCGTCGCCGACAGCTGGACCCACCTCATCGGCGTGTACGACGCCGAACTCGGCAAGATGATGCTGTACGTCAACGGGCACCTCGTGGCCGACGACGTCCAGGCTCGCCACACCCTCTGGAACGCGACCGGCGGCGTGCAGATCGGACGCAAGCTCTCACCGGCCGGCTACATCAACCAGCTCAAGGGCAGCGTCGCCGACGTCAAGCTCCACGACCGCGTCATCCCGCCCACCGAGGGCCAGGAACTCGGCGGCATCCAGCCCCACCAGCTGGCCTACTGGCAGCTGGACCAGGCGGCTTCCGGTATCTCGCCGGAGGCGAACGGCGGCACCGGTCTCACCCTGGGCGGCGGCGCCTCGGTCTACGTACCGGACGACTCCTGCGACCCCGAGGCCGACCCGGACTGCACGGCCCCGGCAGCCCCCCTGTGGGGCGATGGAAACCTGGTTCTCAACGGCACGGACGCCTACGCCACCCGCGTCGGGTCCGCACCGCTCTCCGCGCAGGACAGCTTCACCCTGACGGCCCGCGCCCGACTCGCCTCGGCGAACCCGACCGCCGACGAGACGGTCCTGTCCCTGGCGGGCGTGAACGGCACTGCCATCAAGGTCAGGTACCAGGCGTCCAGCGACCGCTGGCAGCTGCTGGCGACCAGTGCCGACACCGCGTCGCCGGTGACCACCACCCTGCTCGACAACGCCGACCCGCCCGCCTCGGACGGCGACGGCGACCACCTCGCGCTGGTCTACAACGCGGTCTTCGGTGACGTGCTCCTGTACGTCAACGGCACCGCGGTGGCCGACGCGTCCTGGGACAACACCTGGGACTTCCACACGACGAGCCTCCAGGTCGGCCGCGCGCTGACCGGGAAGACGGCCGGTGAGTACTTCTCTGGCGCCGTCGACGAGGTGCGCATGTACCAGGGTCCGCTGGACGCCTCCCTGGTGACGACCGTCGCGGTCCTGCCCGGCGGCTCCAGCATCGACGAGACCTCCGCGTAACCGCCCCGAGGAACGGGCGGGCGGCCACAGTGCCGCCCGCCCATCTCGGCGTGCGCACCCATTTCCTCCACCCTCCCTGATCCAATGGAGAGTTCATGTCCTCGCCTCCCTGGTTCCGGTCGCTCAGACCGGCCCGGCGAAGCGGCCGCAAGCGGACGGCGCTGGTCCTCGGACTGGCCCTGTCCATAGGGCTGCTGCCGAGCTACGCACCCGAGGCCGCGGCCCACGACGGCCTGACGAAGCCGAAGACCCAGACGAGTCTCGACAAGCCCGTACGCGGCCGGAACGCCACCGCGAAAGCCTTCAAGAAGACCGACGAGGCCAAGAAGGCCGCGGTCAGGACGACGCACAAGGCACATTGGCCCAAGGCCGGCAGCGCCGAGATGAAGCTGTCCGGCAAGGCCGCCAAGGCAGAGGGCCTGCCGCTGTCGGCGAAGACCGCCGGCGGGAAGAAGGGCGCCCACGCCGTCCGGCTCCGCGTGCTGAGCCGCAAGGCCGCGCAGGCGGCAGGCGTGGACGGTGTCCTGTTCACCGTCGCCCGCGCCGACGGGGACGCCGCCAAGGGGGCCGCCCGGGTCACCGTGGACTACGCGGACTTCGCCGGCGCCTACGGCGGCGACTACGCCTCCCGGCTCCGGCTCGCCCAGTACCCGGCATGCGTCCTGACCACCCCGCACAAGAAGTCCTGCGCCACGCCCACGTACCTCAAGAGCAGCAACGACGCGGCGAAGCAGACGGTCACCGCCACCGTGCAGGCGGCCGGGGACACCTCCGGGCCGTCCACGCAGCTGGTCGAGGCGGGCACCACCGCCTCCTCGGCGACCGTCCTGGCGGCCACCGCGAGCAGCGGCGGCGACGGCGGCGACTACAAGGCCACCAGCCTCTCGGCCTCCTCGCAGTGGGGCGTCGACACCAGCTCGGGCGCGTTCACCTGGTCCTACCCGATGACCGTCCCGCCGGTACCCGGCGGCCTGCAGCCGACGGTCGGTCTGAGCTACAACTCGCAGTCCATCGACGGCCAGACGGCGACCACCAACAACCAGGGATCGTGGATCGGCCAGGGCTTCTCCTACGACCCCGGTTACATCGAGCGCAGCTACAAGCCGTGCGCCGACGACGGCCACGACGACACCAACGGTGACGAGTGCTGGGCGTTCGACAACGCCACCCTCTCCCTCACCGGCGGCACCTCCGGGCAGCTCGTCAAGGACGACAAGACCGGCGAGTGGCGGATCGGGTCCGACGACAACTCCAAGGTCGAGCACCTCACTTCCGCCACGAACGGTGACAACAACGGCGAGTACTGGAAGATCACGACCTCGGACGGCACCCAGTACTACTTCGGACTCAACCGGCTTCCGGGCTACGCGAGCGGCAACGAGGAGACCAACTCCACCTGGACCGTCCCCGTCTACGGCGACGACTCCGGTGAGCCCTGCTACAACGCCACCTTCGCCGACGCCTACTGCACCCAGGCCTGGCGGTGGAACCTCGACTACGTCGTCGATCCGCACGGCAACGCCGAGTCGTACTTCTACGGCACCGAGACGAACTACTACACCCAGGGTCTGAAGACCGCGGAGAACGGCAAGGCCTACCTCCGCGGCGGCTACCTCAAGCGCGTCGACTACGGTCAGCGCGACGGCAAGGCGTACTCCACCAAGCCTGCCGCCCAGGTCGTCTTCAGCACCGCCGAACGCTGCGTCGGCTCCCTGACGGACTGCTCCACCGGCGCCCTCACGGACGCGACCGCCGCCGACTGGCCGGACGTCCCGTGGGACCAGAACTGCAAGTCCGGCACCAAGTGCTCCGGCCAGAACTCGCCGACCTTCTGGACCCGCAAGAAGCTCACGAAGGTCACCACGCAGATCCGCACCGGTGACGCGACGTACACGCCGGTCGACGAGTGGAGCCTCACCCACGTCTTCACCGACAACGGCGACGGGTCCAAGTCGCTGTGGCTCAGCAAGATCGACCACACCGGAAAGACCGGCACCGACGTCTCGGTGCCGTCCGTCGAGCTGTACGGCTCCCAGTTGCCGAACCGAGTCGACCAGACCGGCGACAACCTCCAGCCCTTCTACCGCTTCCGCCTGTCGGGTGTGAAGAACGAGTCGGGCGGCGCGCTCAGCGTCAACTACGCCGACAACCAGTGCACCACCAGCAACGTCCCGGCGGAGGACTCCTCCACCAAGCGTTGCTTCCCGGTGAAGTGGAGCCCGCCGGGTGTCACCGACCCGATCACGGACTGGTTCCACAAGTACGTGGTCGGCTCGGTCGTGCAGACCGACCTGACCGGCCAGAACCCGGACCAGGTCACCTCCTACACCTACCTCGGGGACGCGGGCTGGCGAAAGACGCCGGCCGACGGCATCACCAAGGCCGAGGACCGCACCTGGAGCGACTGGCGCGGCTACGGCAAGGTCCAGGTCGTCACCTCCGCCGGCACCAACGACCCGTCCAACACCAAGACCGAACACGTCTTCTTCCGTGGTCTGGACGGGGACGTCGACAAGGACGGCCACGCCCGCGCGGCAACGGTCACCGACTCCAACGGTGTCTCCTACGAGGACACCGAATGGAAGGCCGGCCAGGAACTGGAGACGCTCACCTACAACGGCTCGGCCGTCACCCAGAAGTCGGTGACCGTGCCGTGGACCGCGGTGACCGCCACCGAGACCCACGACTGGGGCACGCACAAGGCCCGCTACATCTCCACCGGCTCGACCGACTCCTACACCGCGCTCGCCGTCGGTGGCTGGCGGCACACCGCCTCGACGACGACCTTCGACGACGCGACCGGCCGTGAGGTCAAGGTCGACGACGCCGGTGAGGTCGGAGTCGCGGACAACCAGTGCACCCGCACCGAGTACGCGGACAGCGCGAGCGCGCACATCTACTCCCTCGTCTCGCGCGTGGAGAAGGTCGGCGTCGACTGCGCCACCACCCCTGACCGCGCCAAGGACGTCATCTCGGACAGCCTGTCCTACTACGACGGTTCGACGACACTGGGCGCCGCCCCCACCAAGGGCGACCTCACCCAGACCAAGCGGCTGTCGGCCCACGACGGCACGACGGCCACGTACCAGACCACCGCTTCGACCACCTACGACGACTACGGCCGCCCGCTGATCGTCAAGGACGCCGACACCGTCTCGTCCTCGACGAAGTACACGACCTCGACGGCCTACACCGACACCTACGGTCTGGCGACCAAGTCGACAGTCACCAACATCGACGGCTGGACGACGACGACGGAGTACGCCCCCCAGTGGGGCCAGCCGACGTCGAAGACCGACGAGAACGGCAAGCGGGCCGACCTCGCCTACGACGGCCTCGGCCGTCTGGTCTCGGTCTGGCTGCCGGACCGCCCCAAGGCGTCCAACTTCACCCCCTCCCTCAAGTACGAGTACCTGATCCGCGGGGACGCCGGCCCGACCGCGGTCCACACGCAGAAGATCCAGGCCGACGGCACGACGTACGGCAGTGAATGGGCCCTGTACGACGGCTACCTGAGGCCCCGCCAGGACCAGACGGAGGGTCCCGACGGCGGCCGTATGGTCGCCGACACCCTGTACGACGGTTCCGGCCGGGTCGTGAAGGTCAACGACACCTACTACGCCTCCGGTGCACCGTCCGCGACCCTCTTCCAGCCGGTCAACTCCGACCTGAACGCCCAGACCGTCACCGAGTACGACGGGGCGGGCCGGACCACCGCGACGATCACCAAGGTCCAGGGCACGGAGAAGTACCGCACGACGTACACCTACGGCGGCGATCGCGTCACGGCCACCCCGCCCAAGGGCGGCGTCAAGACGACTGCCGTGACGGACGGCCGGGACCGTACGACGACCCAGGTCCAGTACCCCATCGGCGGCGACCCGGTCACCACGTCGTACGGGTACAACGCGGCCGGCCAACTGGCCAGGGTCACGGACGACAAGGGCAACAACTGGTCGTACACCTATGACCAGATGGGCCGCAAGAAGACCGCGACCGACCCCGACACCGGCTCGGCCTCCTACACCTACGACGGCATGGACCGGCAGACCTCGGTCACGGTCAACAACGACAAGACGTCCACGGTCTACGACGAACTGGGCCGCGCGGTCTCGACCTGGCAGGGCGAGGCGAACACCGGCACCAAACTCTCGGTGACCAAGTACGACACGGTCGCCAAGGGCAAGCTGTACGGCGTCTACACATACAAGGACGGCGCGGTCTACTCGTCGGTGACCTACCCGCTCCTCGACTCGGACAACGACTACAAGCCGACCTCGACCAAGTACTACCTGTCCAAGACGGCCGAGCCGCAGCTGGGCGGCACCTACGAGTACACCAACCAGTACAACCGCGACGGCACCGTCCAGGGCCAGGGCCTGCCGGCGGCAGCCGACCTGTCCGCCGAAGCGCTGTCGTACGTCTACGACAAGCTGCAGCGTCCTACCGGCCTGAACACCTCCCTCACGGGCGGCAGTTACGTCAGCGACGCGTCGTACTCGCCCACCTCCGACCTGGAGCAGCTGGAGCTGTCCACGGGTGTCTCGGGTGCGCCGAAGACGTGGATCACCAACTCCTTCGAGGCGGGCACCGACCGGCTGACCAACTCGCGGGTCGACGTCGAAGGTGCGTCGAGCGTCGCCTACGACGCGAACTACACCTACGACGACGCAGGCGACATCCTCTCCATCGCGGACACGCCGACCGGCGGCACGAAGGACGTTCAGTGCTTCGCGTACGACGGCCTCGGGCGCCTGTCGACGTCCTGGACGTCCTCCGTCGCTTCCAACGATGCCAAGGGCACGGGCAGCACGGACGCCTCCTGCACTTCGGGGGCCTCGTCCGCCACGGTGGGCGGTGTCTCCTCGTACTGGACCGACTACGGCTACGACTCGATCGGGAACCGCACGAGCGAGGTCCGGCACGGGCTGAACGGCAAGGCGACCTCCAGCCGGACGTACGCCTACGGCAAGGGGTCCGGTCCCGGCGGCAAGGATTCCGGCCCGCACACGGTGTCGTCGATCGTGCAGAAGACCGACGCGACGGGCACCACACCGGAGGTCACCTCCCAGGACAGCTACCAGTACGACGCCTCGGGCCGCACCACCAAGCGCATCCTCGACGGCGACACCCAGTCGCTGGGCTGGGACAAGCAGGGTGAGCTGACCACGGTCACCAACGCCGACAACTCGGTCACGAACTACAAGTACGACGCGCAGGGCGCACGCATTCTCCGGGACACCCCCGACGAGAAGACGTTCTACCTGCCGGGCATGGAACTGCACCTGGACAAGTCCTCGTCCAAGGTGACAGCGACCCGCTACTACACCTTCGGCGACACCACGGTGGCGATGCGGGAGGCGGACGGCGTCCACTTCCTGGCCTCCGACCACCAGGGCACGGCGGAGCTGGCCGTCGACGCCAAAACCGGTGCGACGACCCGCCGCCGCTCGGACCCGTTCGGCAACACCCGCGACGAGTCCTCGTCCTCCGGCTCGGGCTGGGTCAACGACAAGGGCTTCGTCGGCGGCACCATCCAGGCGTCCACGGGCCTGATCACCCTCGGCGCCCGCGAGTACGACGCCGACACCGGCCGCTTCATCTCGGCCGACCCGATCGTCGACTACACCGACCCGCAGCAGATCAACGGCTACGCCTACGCCAACAACAGCCCCGTGTCGAACAACGACGCCTCGGGCCTGCGACTGGCGAACTGCGTGGGCGGCTGGAACGAGTGCGGGCCCGGACCGTCGAAGCACCGGGGCGCCTACACGGACGACCCCGACGGACACCCCATGAGCCGCTCGGGCGGCAACACGACGTACACGCCGGCGCAGGCCAAAGCCGACGTCGCGAAGATCGAGGAGGACTCCGCCAAGCAGAAGGCGATCGCGATCGCCAAGGAGCTCGGCAAGATCGCCGCCGACGAGCTGGGCATCACGGACGCCCTGGACTGCTTCACCACCGGCGCCCTCGGTGCCTGCGGCAACACCGCGCTCAACGTCGTGTCCTCCTTCATGGGAGGCGGACCACTCGCCAAGCTGGCGAAGAAATACCTGTTCCGCTGGGACAAGGCCGCGGCTCTGGCGAAGCGTGTCTGGGGTCTGGGCAACAAGCTGCTCGACACCTTCAAGGACTGGCGCAAGAGCCGCAAGGAAGCCAGACGGCTGTCCGACATAGCAGCGACGTGCGCCAGGAAGTCGAACAGCTTCACACCGACCACCCCGGTGCTGATGGCCGACGGCTCCACGAAGGAGATCGCGGACGTCAAGATCGGCGACAAGGTCCTGGCCACCGACCCCAGGACAGGAAAGACCAAGGCCGAAACCGTCAACGCCGAGATCAAGGGCACCGGACTCAAGCACCTGGCCAAGGTCACCGTCGACGTCGACGGGAAGAAGGGCTCCAGGACGGCGTCGGTCACCGCGACCGACGGCCACCCGTTCTGGGTCCCCGCACTGCATGCCTGGCTGCGCGCGACCGACCTGGACGCGGGGGAGTGGCTGAGCACCAGCACGGGCCAGCGGGTACGGATCACCGCCGTCGACCGCTGGACGGTCCTGACGGCCACGGTGCACAACCTCACGGTCAGTGAGCTGCACACGTACTATGTGCTGGCAGGGACCACGCCGGTCCTGGTCCACAACTGTGGTGAGGCGTCCCTCGAAGCGCAGGCCGACGCGGGCGAGATCCGCGGAAGCGACTTCGCCGCCGAATACGAATCTCGGAGCGGCCATGTCTACCGATCGGACAACAAGGAACCCGTCACCGCTCCGGACGACATGGCGGAGATCTTCGATCAGCAGAACCACCCGATGAACGGTGGATGTGCCGAGATGCAGTGCCTGAGCAAGGCGTACGCAAGAGAGGGCGAGCCGGGAATCCGAGGCGGGAACATGTCCACGGTCCACGTGAGCGACACGCCCAAGGGTGACCATGGTGCCCCCGCCACTCCGTGCAAGGCATGCCAGCGGGTCATGGACAGTCTGGGGGTGAACTACTAGTGAGCGGCGGACAAATGGACTTCACCGGCGGATTGAATCCGGCGACGCTGGCCGCCCTGCGGCTGGCCGGCTGGTTTCCCGGGCGATGTGTCGACGTGTCCTCCGACATCCAGTCCCTGGAGGAGCAGGGGTACGTCCCCAGTCCGGTGACGACCGACTTCCTCGCATCGTTCCGGGGACTGAAGATCGGACCGGCCCGTGAGGACGGCCCCAACTTCATCAACGGTGAACCGTTCTTCGTCGACGCAGTGGGGGTCGGCGGGAGGCATCAGGACGAAGCGTCTGTCCTTGGTTCCCTCATCGGCGGCTCGTGGTTTCCCGTCGGCTGGTGGCTCAGCTATTCGCACGTCTTCATGCGGCAGGACGGTGCGGTAGCCGCTTACGCGAACGGCCTGATCTGGAGCCTTGGAAGCACCCCTGGCGAGGGGTTGGACCTCATGGTCAGCGCGGATCGCCCGTTGATCTGCGTTCATGCACCGAACGGGATGAAGCCGTGGCCTAAGTAGGGCGCGCTTCCCGAATGCGTCAGCGGCCCCGCCGGAGTGCTCTCCGGCGGGGCCGCTGGTGTGTCAGGCTCGGGCGAGGTCGAACCGGTCGAGATTCATCACCTTGTTCCACGCTGCCACGAAGTCACGTACGAACTTGTCCTTCGCATCCT
Organism: Streptomyces sp. NPDC015139; assembly: GCF_043079785.1. Taxonomy (NCBI): domain Bacteria; kingdom Bacillati; phylum Actinomycetota; class Actinomycetes; order Kitasatosporales; family Streptomycetaceae; genus Streptomyces; species Streptomyces sp. NPDC015139. The sequence continues at coordinate 37,811 of NZ_JBIBUW010000025.1, forward strand.
GGGCCGCGTAGACCTCCGAGAGGGCGCGGAGCTGGGAGTGCGCACCGAAGATCAGGTCAACGGCGGTGGCGGTCCATTTGACCTGGCCGGTGGCGCGATCCCGGCCCTCGAACACGTTCTCGTCCGCAGCCGACGCCTTCCACTCCGTGCCCATGTCGAGCAGGTTGACGAAGAAGTCGTTGGTCAGGATTTCCGGCCGGTGGGTCAGGACCCCGTGGGGAGACCCGTTGAAGCCGGTGTTCATGGCCCGCATGCCACCGATCAGCACCGTCATCTCGGGAGCGGTGAGCGTCAGCAGGTTGGCGCGGTCCAGCATGAGTGTCTCCGGCGACAGCTTCTCACCGGCGGGAAGGTAGTTGCGGAAGGCATCCGCCTTGGGCTCCAGCACGGCGAACGACGCCGCATCGGTCTGCTCCTGCGAGGCGTCCGTACGCCCCGGTGCGAACGGGACCGTGATGTCATACCCGGCGTTCCTCGCGGCCTCCTCGACGGCCGCGCACCCGCCGAGGACGATCAGGTCTGCGAGAGAGACCCGCGTTCCCCCGGTCTGGGAGAGGTTGAAGTCCTGCTGGATCTGCTCGAGCGTGCGCAGTACCTCGGCGATCTCGGGGAGGTCGTTGAGCTCCCAGTCCTTCTGCGGAGCGAGCCGGATCCGTGCTCCGTTCGCCCCGCCGCGCTTGTCGGTGCCGCGGAAGCTTGCCGCCGACGCCCAGGCGGTGGTGACCAGCCGGGGGATGGAAAGGCCTGAGGCGAGGATCCTGCCCTTGAGGGCGGCGATGTCCTCGTCCCCGACCAGCTCGTGATCGACGCCGGGAACCGGGTCCTGCCACAGTTGCGGCTCGGCAATCCACGGACCGAGGTAGCGCGAGAGGGGTCCCATGTCGCGGTGCAGCAGTTTGTACCACGCCTTGGCGAACGCGACCGCGAGTTCGTCCGGGTTCTCGTGGAACCTCTTGGTGATCTGCGCGTAGACCGGGTCCACCTTCAGCGCGAGGTCCGTCGTCAGCATCATGGGAGCGTGCCCCTTCGACGGATCATGGGCGTCGCGTACGGTGTTCACGGCCGCGGGATCCGAGGGAGTCCACTGATGGGCGCCGGCGGGGCTGCTCGTCAGCTCCCACTCGTACCCGTAGAGATTGTCCAGATACCCGTTGTCCCACTTGGTGGGTTCAGTGGTCCATGCGCCCTCGAGACCACTGGTGAGCGCGTGGGGGCCCGAGCCGGTGCCGTATGTGTTCCGCCAGCCGAGTCCCTGCTGCTCGATGGAGGCTGCCTCGGGTTCCGGGCCGATGTAGCTGGCTTCGACCGCACCGTGACACTTGCCGAAGGTGTGGCCGCCGACGATGAGTGCGACCGTCTCCTCGTCGTTCATCGCCATGCGCCCGAACGTCTCCCGAATGTCCACGGCGGCGGCCACCGGGTCCGGGTTTCCGTTGGGCCCCTCCGGATTGACGTAGATCAGTCCCATCTGTACGGCGGCGAAGGGACCGGTGAGTTCCCTGTCCCCGCTGTAGCGCTCATCTCCGAGCCATGTGTCCTCGGGCCCCCAGAAAATCTCCTCGGGTTCCCAGATGTCCTGTCGCCCGAATCCGAACCCGAACGTCTTGAATCCCATGGATTCCATGGCGCAATTTCCGGCGAAGACCAGAAGATCGGCCCAGGAGATTTTCCGGCCGTACTTCTGTTTGACCGGCCACAGCAGGCGGCGGGCCTTGTCCAGGCTCGCGTTGTCCGGCCAGCTGTTGAGGGGGGCGAAGCGCTGTGCGCCGCTGCCGCCACCGCCGCGCCCGTCCTCGATACGGTACGTTCCCGCGGCATGCCAGCTCATACGGATGAAAAGCGGCCCGTAGTGACCGTAGTCCGCGGGCCACCAGTCGTGGGACGTGGTCATCACCTCGAAGACGTCACGCTTGAGCGCGTCCACGTCGAGGGTCGCGAACTCTGCCGCGTAGTCGTAGTCCTCGTCCATCGGGTTGGATCGGGGCGAGTGCTGGTGGAGAACCTGGAGGTCCAGCTGATTCGGCCACCAGTCCCGGTTCGTCCTGGGCCGCCGACTCGGTGTGGGCGTCGGCGAAGGGATTGCTGGATTCTCACTTTCACTGCCGGACATGCCCGTCCTTCTTCCTGTGTCGGTGTTCCTCCTGCCGGCTGCCGCCCTTTACGTCGTTGCTTGCTGGTGTCGAGTACGTCGACCCACACAATCAGCGCGCCACGGCGCTCACCGGTTGGAAATGGTGCTGTACCGCATCCATATGGTCGCGCACCGCAGGCCACACCTCTATGAAACACGCGGAGCACCCCGCATGACAGATGTGAGGGAGAAGGCGGCTTATCTGCTCCGTGCCAGATTTCTGAGGCACACCGAGCCGCATACGCCGGCCCGGACGCGCCGGGGGGACTTGGGATGCCTGCCATGTCCCCGACGTACAGTGCGTCGGCTGGCGGTGCCTAGGGCGTGTAGCGAAAGGGTCTGGTAGCGGGTGCGGGTGCTGCCTGAGAATCCGGGCGTCTGGATCGTCAGGGTTGGAGAATTTGATCGATCTGAGGCTTGCCGCTGCCTCGTCGGCACGGTCAAGATCGGCGGCATGATCAAAGGTGTGATGTTCGACTTCTCCGGAACCCTCTTCCGGATCGAATCGGCCGCGCAGTGGCTGAACGCGGTGACCGCGAGTGCCGGTCTGGTGGTGCCCGACGAAGAACTTGATGCGTGCGCCGGCCGGCTGGAAGAGTTAGGGGCTCAGCCAGGAGGGGTGCCTCCGCGCCGAGTGCCGTCCCATCTGGAGGCACTGTGGCGGGAGCGTGATCTGACCGCCGAACGACACCGGGCCGCTTTCACCGCCCTCACCCGGGAAGCCAAGCTGCCGTTGCCTGAGCTGGCTGAGGCTCTGTATGACCGGTCTCAAGTGTCCGGGGCATGGCAGCCGTATCCCGACACCGAGGAAACCCTTCACGCCCTGCGTGGGCGAGGCATCCCGGTCGCCGTCGTGAGCAATATCGGCTGGGACATGCGCCCCGTCTTCCGCGACCACGGTTTCGATGACCTCGTGGACGCCTACTTCCTCTCCTTTGAGTGCGGGGTGGAAAAGCCCGATCCCCGGATCTTCCAGATGGCATGCGACCAGCTCAAAGTCGCGCCCGGCGATGTGCTCATGGTGGGAGACGACCGCGTTACGGATGCCGGCGCCGGCGCGTTGGGGTGCCGGGTCCACCTGGTTGCTCCTCTGCCAGTGGACCAGCGTCCCCGCGCACTGGCCGAAGTACTCCGACTCCTTTGACGTTGCGACGGTGCTGATCACAACCGCTCGTCGATGGCCGCGATGAGGACGGTCGCCTCGCAGCGCACCGCCGACTTGGCGTAGCGCATGGCGACAGCGTGATGTCTCCTGAGACGGTTGCTCCCCCACTCGACCGCGTGCCGCTCCCGGTAGTCAGCCGAGTCGATATGCGGCGGCCGGTCGCCGCGGGAGCCGAGCTTTGAGCGGGTGCGCGCCCGGGTGGCCCTGTCCGGGATGGTGCAGCGGATCCCGCGGCGGCGCAGGTTTACGCGGTTTCTTGGGGCGGCGTACGTCTTGTCAGCATGCGCCCGGTCGGGGCGGACACGTGGTCGGCCCGGACCGATGCGAGGCGCCGGCAGCGGAACGGCACCTGGCAGCGGATCCTCACGCAGCTACAGTCGCCGGCGGCCCTGCTGCGCAGCGACATCGGCCTTTACCAGGCCAGGTCCAGCCTGCCGCCGCGCCAGTTCGACGTCATCGTGCTCCGCCAGGCCCGGTCGTACGACACCTCCGCAATGCGCCACCCGCTACCAGCGTCCCAGCCTCAACGTCTAACCAGTGCGCCGGAGCGGGAATGTTCAGCAGCAAGGCCCACACCACCCCGACCACGGGCCCGCCCGCCGCAGTCGACGTCTCGGCGCCGCGGCGCAGCGGTGCGTGAGGGGTGGGGCTGGGGGAACCATGCGCGGTTTGCGGCGCTCGCGCATATGCCCCGTTCCCCGCGGAAGTAACTCCCACCTTGTGGGCTTGTCAGCCAGAGGTGAGGGCACCTGGTGGCCAGGAGGTTGATAGCTATGGTTCCCCTGCTTCTGGTTCTTCTGCTGGCTCTGATTCTCTTCGGTGCGGGGTTCGCGCTGAAGGCGCTGTGGTGGATCGCGGTGATCGTGCTGGTCGTGTGGCTGCTGGGCTTCGTCGTCCGATCCGCGGACAGTGGCGGCCGTAGGGGCCGCTGGTACCGCTGGTAGGCGGCGGACATACCCGGCGCCAGGAACGCGCCACGCGCGAGAGGTGATGGGGCTCGGCCGGATACGGCCGGGCCCCACTCCTATATGTGCCCATAGCAGGCGAGCGATCCCGAAGGCCGGCGAGTCACTCATCCCGTGGGCACAGTCGAGCAGCGCCAGCGAGGCCGGGGCTGCCCTAGGCGGCCACCGTGAGACGTCGAGGACTTCCCACGGTTCGGTGGGGGCTACTGATCGGTAACTAATGAGCCAACAGAACTTCCCCTCCAGGTCTTGAGTAGGCAAAGCCATTGCGGTCGAACCTCAGATCAGGCTCAGCAGGCGGCGTCCTCATACCGGACAAGCGGATTCCAAACTCGGACATCCCGCCACGGGAGCGGATCTATACCTTCCGATTGTGCCGATGAGCTGGTCTTTCTGTCATGGTTCGATGTGCGGCGACGCGAGTAACGACCATGACTCGCCTGCGCATTGGGGGGAACCAATGTCTTCAGTCGCACAACGGCGCGGTACCACCGTGGCCGTTCAGGTGCTGAGCACGATCGTGCTCACCGCCGGTCTGGCAACTGCCCCGCAAGCCCTGACCCCGGGCCACGCGGCTGCCGCAGCCGACGCCACCTGTACCACGTTCTCGGTACCGACCTACGTCTTCGAGCCCGCCGGCAGCAGCACGGATGCCGGCAAGCGGGTCCTGCACAAGTACATGGACACCGCAAGTACAAGAAGCAGTACATCTGCACCATGGGTGTGAAGAGCACCTGGTACACGGTGGAGCCCAAGCGCTACAAACTGCCTGCAGGCGGGTCTGTCGGCAAGATCGGCAAGGACGTCTCCGCCAAGGACAGCTCCCGCAACTACAACCGCGCCCCCAAGAGGAACCGGGGCAGGGTCGAACGCGGCACCTTCTTCGAACTGACCCGCAAGAAAAGCACCAAGTTCGGCAACGCCGTCAGCCTCGTCGGCATCGGCCTGAGCGCCACCACCAGCTACGACAACAGCCACAGGCAGAAGATCACGGCAGGCACGCGCAGGAACGCCACGCACCTGATCTGGGGCAAGAACGGGCCGCTTGATGAGAACCCTGGCGTCTTCTACTCGAACTAGCCGCACGCGCAACGCCGCTCTGACCGCGGCCGTCCTGCTCGTCCTGGCGGCCCTCTACGCACTCACCGGCAGCGATACGGGCGGTACCACCCGCGCCGTCCGGGAGGGGAACGCCCTCGACGGGGGCATGCAGTCCGCCGGCAACGTGGGCTACGAACACGCGCAAGTCGGTCACGAGTACTGGGCGGGACTGCCGCTTCCCTGGAACACATCCCGCAGCGACATCCGGCTCACCGCTGCCGAGTTCACCCACGTGCCCAAGGGCCTGAAGGTCGTGGAGTACCGCGCGTTCGACGCCGGAGAGACGGACGGCAACGTCATCTTCGCCAGCACCGACGCCGACGAGAGCAGCATGGGCGACTTGTTCAAGATGCGGAACTATGCCGGGCGTGCCATGACGGTCAAGGCCAAATCCAGCTCCCGCGTCTACTACGTGGCCCGCGTCAAGGTCACCGGCCCGGTGCACGACAGCCTCTCCGGCTGCCGCTACTCGTACCGGCAGGGCGCGACCCAGTACCAACAACACATCGACTGCTCCACCATCGTCCGTCTCGGACCACCCCTGAAGTAGCCGCCTGAGCCCGACGGCACCTCGCACCGACAACGGTGTGAGGCGCACGAGGCTCCAAGGCCTGGTGGGCGTGCGCCCCTCGCCTCCCTGAGGGGCGCCGCCGCCGGACCGGCCACGAGCCGGTCCAACGAAATGAACCCGCCGCGAGCGAGACCGTCACCTGAAGTGAGAGAACCGTGCCCGCCGACTGTCTGCGCACGCGCCGGCTTCCTTGCAACCAAGTTCCTGGCGGCGCCGCGGCCTGGTAACCCGCGGACGGGATCCGCCCTGCTGCATTCCTTCGTTGCAGTTCGGTAGAAAGCGCCGTCAGAGCCCGCCCTCAACCCCCGTGAGGGCGGGCCATCTTCGTCACCTGATACGGCCGGGTCTGCGGCGGCGACCACCCCCCCGACCCGCCCGCTCCCCGCCGCGCCGGCGAGCCGCGCGCACCGGGCCAAGGGGTGACCTGCCGATTCTCCTACTCCCGAAGCACACCAAGACCACAGGCGTCCGGGGTGCACGCAGCGTCGTGGGGGACCCGAACTCCAAGAGCGGCGGCAGAGTCAGTGGCGGCCAGCAGGCCGGCCGGCTGACTGTGCCCGTGGGACGGTGCGTCAGACCATGGCGAGCCGGTCCACCAGCAGTTCCACCCTGGACTCGGCGTATTCGGGTAGCAGGCGGCCCGCGCGAGTCAGGGTCGCCAGGCCGTGCAGGGACGCCCAGAACACCTCGGTGAACAACCCCGGATCGACGCCGTCCCCGGCGACCTCGCCCAGGCTCTCCATCAGCGCGGCGAAGGCGTCCTTCAAAGGCTCCGGGGTGTCCTCCTGGGCGTACGCGAGGCCGCCGTCGAGCTGGAACAAGGCGTCGTAGACCGCCGGGTTGCGTGCGGCGAAGTCGAGGTAGGCGCGGGCCAGGGCGACGACCCGGGCGCGGGGGTCGTTTTGGGCGGAGGTCGCGGCCCGCACCGCCGCGGCCATTTCGGCGGCGCCCGCCAGGGCGACGGCTCCGATGATCTCCCGTTTGCCGCGGAAGTGGCTGTAGAGGACGGGCTGACTGTATTCGATGCGCTCGGCGAGCCGGCGGGTGGTAACTGCGTCCCAGCCCTGCTGCTCGGCGAGTTCGCGGGCTGTCGCCACGATGAGGCGTTCGCGCTCCGCCCGCTCGCGCTCCTTGCGTTCCTTTACCGACATGAATCGATCCTAGCACTGCTAGACAATCGAGCGGCAGCAGTACTAGCGTTGCCATGTCGGCTAGCAACGCTAGCAATCGGAGGGATCGTCATGCTCAACACACTTGAAGTCGTCACCACCGTGATCGTCGGCCTGATGGTGGGGGTGGAGTTCTGCGTCGCCTTCATCACGAACCGGATCCTGGACGCGCTTCCCGAGGACAGCGGCCAGCTCGGCCACGCCCACGGCGGCCGGATGCTCGGTGCCCTGATGCCGTTCTGGTACACGGGCTCGGTCGTCCTCAGCGCGATCTGGGCCGTCGCCGGATGGCACCATCACGGCGCCGTACTCGTCGTCATCGCCGTCGGACTGCTGATCCTCGGCGTGGTCATGTCGATCCTGCTGCTTGTCCCGATCAACAACCGAAACAAGACCTGGACCCCAGGCAACCGGCCCGCCGACTGGAAGCAGCAGCTGCACCGCTGGAACCGCTACCACTACGTCCGCGTCGCCGTCATCATCGCCGCCTTCACCCTGCTGGTCGCCGCTCGCACCTGATGCCACCGCTGCACTGACGGCGCCGGCCACGGCTGATCATCAAGGGAATTTGAGGTCCTCTTCTTCCTGGAGGAGGTGCCGCCGAAGTGGAGAAAGCTTCGCCCTAGGGGGCGGCCGCGAATGAAGGCGAACACGACGCCGCAGCAGCAAGGCGAGGCCGAGAAGGAGAGGGCATGAGCGAAAGCCTCACCTGCTGAACGGCTGATTCCGGAAGCCGGGACTGAAACCCCCTTGCTCAATGGTCAAGAATCGTTGACCATTGAGTCCATGCCTACCGATGATCTTCCCGAGGCGCTGCACGTCACCACGGACGAACAGCTACGCGCCGTTTCCAATCTCACGCGTCACCGGATCATGGCCGTGCTCCGCTTCGAGCCCTCGACGATCACGCAGATCGCCGAGCGGGTGGGCCTTGCGAAGGGGAGTTCCAGCTACCACGTACGGCTGCTCGAGCGAGCCGGCCTGGTGAAGGTGGTGCGAACGCGGAAGGTCCGGGGGGTCACCGAGCGGTACTACGCCATGGCCGCGCGGGCGATCGTGCTCCCGGATCCGGGGGAGGGTGGGCCGGATGTGTTGATGCGGCATGCGGTGGCGGACCTGGAGGCGGCACCGACGGATGGTGCACGGCACGTGCGGATGGCGCATCTGCGGCTGACCGAGGAGCAGTTCGCGGAGCTGGGGGCGCGGCTGCAGGCGCTGGCGGACGAGTACCGGGAGCTGTCGGATCCGTCGTTGCCGGACGCGTCACTCGTCTTCGCACTGTTCCACCCGGCATCGCGCGAGCAGGCCGAGGGGCATGCCAAGTGACCACAGACGTCCGGAAGTTGCCGACCGAGTTCGGGCGGCTGTGGACTGCGCAGACGGTGTCCTCACTCGGTGACGGGGTGACACACGCCGCGCTGCCGCTGCTGGCGTTGACGTTGACGCGGGATCCGATGGCGCTCGCCGTCGTCACGGCCGCGGGGACCCTGCCGTGGCTGCTCTTCGGGGTGCTCGGCGGTGCGCTGGTGGACCGCTGGGACCGCCGGCGCACGATGTGGGTCACGGATGCGGCGCGTGCGTTACTGCTCGCGATACCAGCGGCAGCGGCCGCACTCAACGTGCTGAGCGTTCCACTGCTCGCGGCCGTCGCCTTCGGCCTCGGTCTCGGCGGGCTCTTCTTCGACACGGCCGCTACGGCCTATCTGCCGGATCTGCTCGGCCGCGACCCCGCGCTCCTGGAGCGCGCCAACTCCCGCCTGCGCGGCACCCAGACCGCCGCGTCCGGCTTCGCCGGGCCGCCCGCGGGCAGCGCCCTGCTCGCGCTCGGGCGGGCGGTTCCGCTACTCGCAGATGCGGTGTCGTTCGCGCTCTCCGCACTGCTCGTACGGTCGCTGCCTGCTGCACCCCGGCCTGTACCGCACGCCCGTGAGTCGCTGCTGCGGCAAGCGCGGGCCGGCGCCTCGTACGTGTTCCGGGATCGGTTGCTGCTCGGGCTCGCGCTGCGCCCGGCGGTCGGGAACATCGCCTTCCTCGCCGTGGAGACCGTACTCGCCCTCTTCGCGCACGATCGTCTCGGCGTCGAGACCTTCGGCTTCGGCCTGCTCCTCACGGCGGAGGCCACCGGCGGACTGCTCGGCGCGGGCATCGCCTCGTTCCTCGGCCGACGACTCGGCACCGGCACTGCGTTGACCTGCACGGCCGCAGTCGAGGGACTCGCCGTCCTGGGCCTCGCGGCCGCCCCGAACCCGTACGTCGCCGGCCTCGCGCTCGCCGTCTGCGGCGCGGGGATGGGCGCCACGATGGTGCTCGGCCCCTCCCTGCGACAGGCGATCGTCCCCGCCGATCTGATGGGCAGGGTCGCCTCCACCTCCCGCATGCTCGCCATGTGCGCCGCTCCGTTCGGCGCCTTCCTCGGCGGCTGGCTGGCCACCACCTACGACGTACGCACCCCGCTCTTCACCGCCGCCGGCCTCCTCCTCACCATGACCGCGGTCACGTCGACCATGACCAGCAACCGCCGGGTCGAGGCGGCGCTGCGTGCCGCCGCCCCGGCTGATGATCCAGTGCGCCCGCAATCCTGCGATCCCGTGCAGGAGGGTGCCATGTAGGACTCCGCGAGGTCGTTGAACCAGCGCTGAGCCCGGTTCGGCGTTCCGCGCCCCGTGCCAGGAGCGTCGGACGCCGGGCCTTCATGGGATGCAAAGAGTGGTCCACCAGGCAGGGTTCGCCGCGTCTATCCTTGTCGTCCTCGACAGCCTCTAGGTGGCGGAAGGGGCACAGGCGCTGCCCGGGTCCGCCGGCCTTGATGGTGAAAAGGTGGCGGCCCGGGAAGTCGATGTGCGGTCCATGAGCGAGGAGAGGCGGGCCACTTCCTTGCCCTTGATGTCGTGGTCCTCGGCGCGGAGTGGCGCTTCCACTGCCTCTTGCGGATGCTGCGTTGTCTCGACCGGTCCTCCTTGCGGAGCCACCTGCCAGGGAACTGTGGGGGAGGGCCGTAGTCGGTGGAGAGTGCGGAGCAGCGCCCGGTTCAGTCTCCGAGGCGGTGTGCAAGGTGGAGGAGATCCGCCAGGTGCAGCACCCGTCCGTCGAATCCTGGGAGGGGGACATGGAGCGGCTGGGTCCAGCGGGTGGGGATTGCGTCCAGCCCGTAGTAGGCGCCTGCGAGGCCTCCGGCCACCGCAGCGACGGTGTCCGTGTCACCACCGAGGTCGATCGCCGCGCGTATCGCGTCTTCGAAGCCGGCGGTGGTGCGCAGGGCCCAGACGGCGGAGCCCAGGCAGGGCCAGACGGCACCGTTGAACTCGGTGGCCTGATCGGGGTGCCAGTCGGGCGCGAGGACGGTGGCGTAGCGGCCGCGGTGGTCGGGGTGGACATGAGCCAGGAGGTCCGGGAGCGCGGCGAGGGGATCGGTGTCCTCCAACGTGACGCGGATAAGTTCGTGGAAGATCGCGGTGCCTTCCCAGGCCGCGCGATCACCGTGCGTGAGGGCAGCGATCCGGCGGGCCGCGTCCATGGTGGATTCCCGACCGGTGGCGGCGAAATGGACCGCGGAGGTCGATGCCCGCATCAAGGAGCCGTTTCCCGCTGCTCGGTGGTTGACCTGGAAATGGACAGCTGCGGCGAGGTCCCAGGGCATGCCGTTGGTCAGGACGTCTTCGGTCTGCAGGCCGATGTCCTTCGGTTCCGACGATGCCCATCGCTGGAAGCGGGCGAAGATGTCCGGCAGGTCCAGTCCGCCCCGCTCCAGTAGCGATTCTGCGACCAGGATGGCCATCTGCGTGTCGTCGGTCGCCTCGCCGGGGTTCCAACCACCGCCTCCGCACATCTCGTTGCCGGCACCAGGCGCGGGAAACCGTGCGGAGAACGCTCCCTGGGGACCGAACTCGAAGGGGCCACCCAGAGCGTCACCCACCGCTGAGCCGACGATCACCCCGGCGGCCCGCTGAATCCGCTTCATTGGCGCAGGCTATCTGTGCCGCGCAGACAACCCCCGCCCCGCAGCCACCCGACCGCGCCCGCCACAGGCATCTGCGCTTGATCCAGGGCGGCCGGCACAAACCTGCACGCCTCCGCGAGCCGGCCGGCAGGACGCTGACGCAGCCTGACTGACGCGGGCCGCGGCATCGGAGCCAGGTCCCAATCTTCATGGTGAGCGCGAGCATTAGGGCCACTTCACTACGCGTGCATCGGTGTGAACCCGGAGGTCTGAGGGCAGGCCGGGTTTACCCGTGACAGGGCCTGGCCTGCCCCTGCGCGTATCACTGCGCACCGCCCAGGGAGGCGTTGTTCTCCTAGGCCGTCTCAGGCTTCTGGAGCCCTACGGGGCGTTCGGTGAGCCTTGCGGTGGCTGCCTGGGGAGGGTAACTCAGGTACGTGAGCGCGGTTATGGCCTGGAAGGTGAGGGGTCCGTGTCGCTGGCAGGGGTGCCGTCCTGGCGGAGGACGTTGATGGTGTGGGTCTCGGTGTACATGGCCTCGCAACACCCGGCTGCGGCGACGATGGGCTCCGTGTAGGTGGTCTGTGACATCTCCGTGACCGAGTCGGAGGTCGAGTAGCCCAGGTTGTACGCGAGTGACGCGGAGATCGTGGCCTCATTCCCGAAGATGTCCACGCCGGCCGTGAAGCCGACAGTGACTCCGACGGAGCTGCTGAAAGTCTGGGACTGGGTGTCACTGACGTCGTATGTCACGGTCTGACTCGCGGATTCCTGACGTTGCCGTCCTGATTGTCGATGAACCGTGCCAGGGTGTAGCAGCGCTGACGGAGGACCGTGTAGAAGGGCGAGTCGGCCAGCTGCCAGTCGAGGTCCATCCCGTCCTCGATGGCCATGCACGGGACGAGGACCTGCCGGTCGATCGACGGATCCGTGCTCTGGACGGGCTCGTCGAAGCTGTCCATGACCGGCTTGACGGGGTCGGGACCGTCTGCAACGGCTGGTGGGAGACACAGGAGATTCTGCACGGGGGCGTCTGTGGGCTCACCGTCGGGCGAATGGACCCCCTGACCGGTGGTGACAACCAGGACGCCGTCGACGTCGCCCGTGTACGGCGGCGCTGTGATCACCCACCATCCGGGAGCCGCCGTCCCTTGGACCGGTGCGTTGCCTTGGACGTGGGTGTGACCGTCAACGAACGGCCCTTCCTTCACGCACACGTACCCGCGCTCGGCACCGGGCGTGTTCGGATCGTTGCCTCAAGACAGATCGGAGAAGGCCGGATAGCCGTCCGGGGGGACGGGCCTCCACACCTGTTCGGTGAGTTGGTCGTAGTGATCGGGAGGACACAGCAGGGGATTGTCCGGGTCCGGGTTGGTCTCCTTCACCAGGAGGGTGATGTTCGTGAACCCCATACCTCCCCCGGGGTAGAGCGTGTACCAGGTGCCATCCGGCTGGGAGCCATCGCTGGAGTCCCAGAGACACACCGCGAGCGCGCAGAATTCCCGAGGCGTTGATATCGCCTTGAGTTCTTCTCCCTCGGTGAGGAAGTGCATGGCGGACACGGGACCCGTACGTTCGCCACCGCAGCGCACGCCCAGCCAAAGCTCTGGCATCGCCTCTGCCCTCTGAGCTGGAAGAACGCCTCAGCCCGACCTCCGAACGCCGCTCACGGATACGCCCGAATGGGTGAAGGTGCTTGCCGTAGCTCCATCCGTCCGCACTCCATTGCTGTGCCTGACGTCCGGCGGTCCAGGCCGTGGTCGGATCTGCGCAGCTGCGACACCGAGGGGGTCCGTCTGGGTACCACCTCTGCCGTCCTGCTCAGTTCACGGTGGGGCTGCGGCGTTCTACGAGGACGACGTCGCGCCAGGTGTTGTGGTGGCGGCCGATGCGTTCGCGGGTGCCGATGACACGGAAGCCGGCCCGTTGGTGCAGGGCGAGGCTGGCTGTGTTCTCCGGGAAGATGCCGGACTGCACGGTCCAGATCCCGGCGGTGTCGGTGGAGGCGAGCAGGGCGGTCAGCAGGGCCAGGCCCACTCCGCGGCCGCGGGCGTCGGGGTGGACGTAGACGGAGTGCTCGACGACGCCCGCGTACGCGCACCGGTCGGAGACCGGCACCACCGCGGCCCAGCCGAGAACCCGGCTGCCGTCGAGCGCGACCAGGCGGTGGTCCGGCAGTTTGGCGGCGTCGAATGCCTCCCAGGTCGGGGCGGTGGTCTCGAAGGTCGCGTTGCCCTCGTCGATGCCGAGCCGGTAGATCGCCAGGACCTGCGTGGCGTGCCCGGGGTGCATGGGTGCGATCCGCACGCCGTTCGCGGTGTCGCTCATGCCGCGGCCTCGATGCCGAGTTCGGCGAGCAGGCGACGGATGCGCCGCTCGATCTCGTCGCGGATCGGACGGACCGCGGCGACGCCCTGCCCGGCCGGGTCGTCCAGCTTCCAGTCGAGGTAGCGCTTGCCGGGGAAGTACGGGCAGGCGTCGCCGCAGCCCATGGTGATCACCACGTCGGAGGACTGCACCGCCTCCACGGTGAGGACCTTGGGCGTCTCGGCGGAGATGTCGATGCCAACCTCCCGCATGGCTTCCACCACGGCCGGGTTCACGGCGTCGGCCGGTGCGGATCCGGCGGAGCGGACCTGCACGCGGTCTCCGCCGAGGCGGGTGAGGAAGGCGGAGCCCATCTGGGAGCGGCCGGCGTTGTGCACGCAGACGAACAACACGGACGGGGCGGCGGAGGTGCTCATCAGATCAGGGCGCTTTCATTGGCGGGCCAGGCAGTTCCGGCGGGCTGCTGCCGGTCTTGGGGAACGACGTCGTCGTCCTCGTTCACGGTGTCCGGGCGGCCGAAGCAGAGCGCTGCCAGGCCCAGACCGGCGGCTGCGCCGACGAGTTGGGCGGCGAGGAACGGTGCCACGGACGTGGGCGCGATTCCGGCGAAGGTGTCCGTGAACGCCCGGCCGATCGTCACGGCCGGGTTGGCGAAGGAGGTGGAGGAGGTGAACCAGTACGCCGCCCCGATGTAGGAGGCGACCGCGACCGGCGCCAGGTGCGCGCGGCCGGCGCGGGCGAGGCCGAAGATGAGCCAGACCAACCCGGCGGTGGCCACCACCTCGCCGAGCCACAGGTGCCCTGCCCACCGGTCGTGGGTGGAGAAGTGCACCAGCGGCCTTCCGAACATCGCGTCGGCCAGCACCGCTCCCGCAACCGCCCCCGCGATCTGCGCGGGCACGTAGACCGCGACGTCGCGCAGGGCAGGCGCGTCGCCGGTGCGGCGGCCGGTGAACCAGGCCGCGAGGGTGACCACCGGGTTGAAGTGGGCCCCCGACACCGGGCCGAGCAGGGCGATGAGCACGCCGAGGCCGAAGACGGTGGCCAGGGAGTTGGCCAGCAGCTGCACCCCGACGTCGCGGGTCAGTTCCGTGGCCTGGATACCGGAGCCGACCACCACGGCGACCAGCGCGGCCGTGCCGATCGCTTCGACGGCCGCCCGCCTGGCCAGCGGCGCCGCCGCGCTCACGCCGACTCCTTCGCCGACACCGTCGCGGACACGGCGGGGGGCTGGAGCAGGGCGGACAGCTGCGCCAGCGCCTCGGGCAGTACCCAGTAGTACACCCAGGTCCCGCGCCGCTCCGAGCCCACCAGTCCGGCTTCTCTCAGCACCTTCAGGTGGTGGGAGATGGTCGGCTGGGAGACGTCGAACGGGCCGATGAGGTCGCACACGCACGCCTCGCCGCCCTCGTGCGAGGCGATCAGCGACAGCAGCCGCAGCCGGATCGGGTCCGACAGCGCCTTGAACATTCGCGACATCCCCACCGCGGCTTCCTCGCCCAGGGGCTTGCGGACCATCGGCGCACAGCACACGGTCGCGTCCCGGCCGAGCACCGGCAGACCAGCTTGTTTCGACATTCCTCAATATTGACAGCCGTCAATCCCGGTGGCAAGGTCGGCTGTATCGACAGGCGTCGATACAAGCCCTTCCCGGATGGGAGACCGCCATGTCCCGCGTTCAGCTCGCCCTGCGCGTCGCCGACCTCGAAGCCTCGATCACCTTCTACTCCAAACTGTTCGCCACCGAACCCGCCAAGCGCCGCGACGGATACGCCAACTTCGCCATCACCGAACCCCCGCTCAAGCTCGTCCTCATCGAGGGCGAGAGCGGCGAGGACACCCGCCTGGACCACCTGGGCGTCGAGGCCGCCTCCGCCGAGGACGTCATTGCAGCCGGCGGACGCCTCAAGGACGCGGGCCTGGCCACCTTCGAGGAGTACGACACCTCCTGCTGCTACGCCCTGCAGGACAAGGTGTGGGTCCACGGCCCCGGCAAGGAGCCCTGGGAGGTGTACGTCGTCAAGGCCGACGCCGACACCCTGGAGAAGGCCGGCACCAGCCCGGACGCCTGCTGCGGCACCACCACCTGCTGCACTCCTGACGAGCGGGCAGTCGACCAGGCCCGGACCCCGGCCGAGGCGAAGGCCGCCGCCGGGTGCGGCTGCTGACCCTGTGCAGCCTCGGCAGGCGGCGCCTCGTCCGCTCGATCCGTACA
Organism: Streptomyces sp. NPDC015139; assembly: GCF_043079785.1. Lineage (NCBI taxonomy): Bacteria > Bacillati > Actinomycetota > Actinomycetes > Kitasatosporales > Streptomycetaceae > Streptomyces > Streptomyces sp. NPDC015139. Next base: position 53,393 of record NZ_JBIBUW010000025.1, read on the forward strand.
TCGGGGGAGAGGATGGCACGCGCGGATGAACCGACGTCGACGCCGGCGCCCGTGAACGCCCGGCGCTGGCCCTGCTGACCCAGCACCGGATGGCATCACCGGGCAGATGCACGTGAAGTTCTGCCGACCGGACATCACCTTGGGCATCCTCGACCGGGCGCAGCATCGCCAAGGATCGGCTGAGCACCGGACGGACGCACTCGCCCGCCATGCTGCCCACGACGACCGCTGCACCAGCCCACCGAAAGGGCACCGCCGACCGCCGGTCGCAGCTGCGGCTGAACCGTGAGCGCACAAGCCTCCGCCGATGCGCCGGGCTCCGAAGTGCCAACTGGAGACCGGTGCATCCCCTACCCAGTGAGCGGCGCTTTCTACATGTGCCAGATCGGCGACCTTTCCCGGCCTTATTCGGGCGAAGAGGTCGTGGGTTCAAGTCCCGCCATCTTGAGGTTGGTCAGAGGCCGGTGGCTTACCCACCGGCCTCTGCCATCCCCATACCGCGTGCGGATTCAGCAGCCGGGGCCGGTGGCGAGATTGGTGCAGATGTTGTGGCCGGCTCCACCGTCGATCGTGTTAGTGCCGGCGTTGCCGTTCAGGATGGGTCGCCGTTGTTGCCCTGAAGGGTGTCGTTGCCGGCGCCGCCGTTGACGATGTCGTTACCGTCGCCGCCGATGAGGGTGTCGTCGTTGTCGTCACCGTAGATGATGTCGTTCCCGGTCCCGCCTTCGACGCGGTCGTTGCCGGCATTGCCGCTGAGCTTGTCGTCGCCCGCACCGCCGCAGATGAGGTCATTGCCGCCGGCCCCGTTGACGACGTCGTTGCCGCCGAGCGCGAAGATCACGTCGTTGCCCGGTGTGCCCGTGATGACGTCGCTGCCGTTCGTGCCCGTGATGGTGGCCGTGGCGGTCGCGCAGCTCGCGGGGGCCGGCTCGTAGGTGATGGTCAGCTGCGCCGGCCCCGAGGCGGGCCCGGAAGTACCGCCCGACGGGACGAAGTTCGACCCGCCACCGCCGCCACCGGGCCCGTAGCTTCCAGGTGGAGGCTGGAAGACGAGCAGGTCGCAACCTCCGCCGCCGCCCCCGCCGAACCAGCCTCCGCCGCCTCCTCCTCCGCCGAAGCCGCCGCCGCCCTTGCCGCCGGCACCACCTTGGCCCGCGGTGCCGGATGTGCCGCCGGCCGGGCAGACGACTCCGGCGCTTCCACCGGCCGTCTGGGTGCCGCCACCACCGCCACGGCCGCTGTTCAGCCTGTCGCCGCCCGGCCCTCCGGTGTCTCCGGCGTCTCCGCCGGTGGCCTCGGTATTGCCACCTGCGATGAGGCCGAATCCACCGCCTCCGCCACCACCCGCGACGATGAGGCGGGGGTCGGTGGCGGGGACGCCGGTCAGTACGCAGCCGGCGTTCGCCGAACTGCAGGTGCGGACGTCGCTGGCACCGCCGCCGGCACCACCCGGGCCGGCAGGGTCGCTGATGCCCCCGCCGGTGCCGACGTTGACGTAGAGGGTGCTGCCGGGCGTCACGTTGACGGTGCCGCTGACGGTGGCGCCCTTTCCGCCCGCGCCGCCGCCGGTCCCGTTCTGGCCCGCGGCGCCGGTGGCCATGACGGACAGCTGGGTGACGCCGGCCGGGACGGTGAACGGCTGGTCGGCGCCCGCGCCGAAGGTGGTGGTGATGGGTGCCGCCGCCGCGGGCGTCGCCGTGGGCAGCACCAGCGCCGCGGCCGGGAGTACGGCAGCGGCGATCAGCAGAGCTGCGTGGTGGGCCACGCGTCGCGGCCGCCCGCCTTCGCCAGCAGGTTGGTTGGATACCGCATGTCGCGGGGTCAGTCTCACGATCAGGGGCTCCTCGACAGGAGGCGCGGCACCAGAGGGCGCCACGGACGTCGGTCGATGCGCCGGCCCCATGCTCGGGACCGCCCGGCGATCTAGCCACGACCGTTCCGTGCGGCACTCAGGACACACCGTCGTGACGCGTTGTGATCATCCGACCAGCGCACAACACGCTGCCCATCGAAACTCCCGTACGCCACCGCGCGCGATCACGGCCATTCCGGTGATCTCCGAGAGGACTGCCGCCCGTGCGCTCCCGCACGGCCGCGCCCGGCGCTCTCCTCGTCCGGACAGCCGCCCACTCGCGCGGGCCGCCGCGCCGGCCCCACCGCCGCGCCCGGCGAGGCCGTGACCCTGCCCGTGCGGGACGCCCCCTTGCCAACTCGCACTCGCGCCGAGGTTTTCAGGGGCGAAGCCCTCATCCTGCCCGAGCAGGTGTCCCGCTGCTGTCTGATCGGGGACCTGTCACTCGTCCTGCACGACCGGTACGTCGACGGCCCGACCGGTCTCGACGTCGACCACCTGGTCCCGCTCGGCGAGGCCTGGAACTCCGGAGTCTCCGCTTGGCCGGCGGGGGAACGGGAGGCCTGTGCCCGACCTCGGTGACGGTCGCGCCCTGGTCGCCGTATCCGCCGGGTCGAACCGGTCGAAGGCGGACCAGGGCTCCTCCACGTGGCTGCCGTCGGCCGCCGGGCGCCTTCGCCAGTTCCCCACCGACTGGGGCACCGAAAAGGGATTCCTGGGGCCTGACCGGCGACACCGCCGAGCAGACCGCGCTCGCAGGCTGCCCCAGCGCGCCCGTCGCGGTCACAGCGGCCCACGGAAACGCCCTCGCGAAGCCCGCTGCCCCAGTGCCTCCCGGGGCGGACACCGCAAGGCTGGGCGCCGCTTTCGCCCACTCATCGTGGTAACAGCTGTTACCATGCTGGTATGGCGAAGACACAGTTGGGTGCGCGCGTGGACGAAGACGTCGCGGAACTCGCGAGGAAGCGGGCCGCCGACCTCGGACTGAGCATCGGCGACTACCTCGCCCGCCTGGTGCACGACGACACCAGCGGCCTGCGCGCCCGCGCGGTGGATGCCGCCGCCCGGTTCCTGGCCGACCACCAGTCGGTCTTCGACGAGGCCGAACAAGCTCAGCAGATGCCCTCGGGAGGGCGCGCTGCCTGATGGAACTGCACATCGACGTTCCCTGGATCCTGCAGGTCGCCGAGGCCGCCGGAGCGGACGACCCGGCCCCCGATGACTACGGCGTTCCCGTCTCCGCGGTCGCCCGCCACCGGGCCGAGCTGTTCGAACAGCCCGTATACGAGGGCCCCTACGCCAAAGCCGCCGCCCTGGTACACACGCTGGGCCGCTGCCGCTGGCTGGAGCGCTCCAACCTGGCCGTCGCCGCCGCCACCGGCGTCATGTACCTCGAGGCCGCCGGGATTCCCGTCAAGCCCGCCCGCGAGGACGCCATCGCCCTCAAGGACCTGCTCCTGGACCCCGCCTGCAGCGCCGGGAAGATCGCCACCCTGCTGCGGTCCTGGCCCACCGCCACCTGAATCGACTCGGTGGCCCGCCCCATGCACGAGGGCGGACCTCGCTGCGGCAGAACACCGACGACCGCCGAACATCGACCAGCGGGGGAGGAGGCTCAGGCGCAGAAGCTCGGACGACGCAGGGGGCGAACTCTCGGCGCGAAACGGCGAGTTCGACCTCGCCGTCGAGAAGGGCAGATCCGGTCCCACCTCCTGCGCTGACCGTCTCGCGCAGTTCCCCCACTCCAGATGGATGAACCTGGCCTACACCTGACGGGCAACCTCGATATCCGCCCCGGGCGCCCTCTCGGTCGCGGAGTGGCCAAGCTGTGGGGCGTCCCAACAGCACTGCACTGGGCGCGCCTCGACCTGATCATTTGGAGAGGCCGTGGCGTTGTTTCAGGGGATGCCGCAACTCCTGGCTCCGCCGGGGCAGGTGACGTTGTCGTTCGATGCCGCTCCCGCGATCCCCAGCACCAGGACGATGAGAGCCAGCATGATCAGAGGAACATGGTCTGCAGCCCAACCACCTTGCTCGCGCGGAGGCTTCGGAGTGCTGGGCTGTGGGCTCGCGTGGTCACGTGCGGGCTCGGGACCGGGCCCGTCGTGTGTCTCTGGCGCCATCGTGTCACCCGCCGTCCTTGTCGCTTCCACGATGGCATGGTGTCGGCCGTCACCGTCAACCCTTGTACCGCGAGGGCTCTCCAAGGAAGGGTGCGCATCGCGATGGTCTGCCGTCATGCACGCCCCTTCCTCTACATGTCGGGAGTGGCCGGCCGGGCGATCAGGGCTCCTTCTGGGGTCCACGTCCTCAGCGTGCGCGCCGACATACGGTTTCGAGGTGGCCACAGCGACACCTCGCCTGGGATCTCATCTGCCCGTCAGTGGTGATCGCCATTATGGGGATGTGGTCAACCCGCACCTGAGAACTGGCAGTATCCGGCTGCTCCACCATGGCGGCGAGGAGATTGCCTGGCTGACCGTGACCGGCGCCGATGTACAAAGCACGCTCGCGTTGCTCCTCGGCCGGCCGGGCCCCGCTGCCCTTCTGCCGTTGCCGCCGGAGCCGCCGTCGCCAGGCGTTGGGGTCAGCTTAGGGCTCCGATCGCCTGCTGGACGAGGGCGCGGGCGGCCTGCGTCAGCGATCCGGATAAGGTGTCAACTTCGGCGCTGCGTCGTGCTGTGCGCCCCGTTACTACGCAGCGGGTGAGGGCGCAGGGCGGGGAGGAACAAATTGAATGGCGTTCATGGACGTGGGGAAGCCCTAGAATTTTGGCCCGGGGTTCCTGGGCTGCCCTCCCATTCGGTGGTCGCTCCAGTCGATGCCGTCGTCGTGCCCCTTACTCGACGCGAGCCCGAAGAACCCGAGAAGAGGCGCTGCGATGAGGATCGCTCCGCACAGGCCGCCGATCGCCACGTACCCCACGGCAGCGATGACGGCCCAGAACAGGACGTCGCACACGATCCGCGCCCACAGCGGGAACGGGGCACGCCACGCGTGGTAGCGGCGGTACATGCGTACGAACTTGCGGGGTGCCAGTAATCGGGGATCCGAATCCGTCAACCCAATCCTCAGCCGCTTCGCCATCTGGCTATCGCTCGAACTCGTCGGAAACGGAGAAGGAATGACCTTCAGCTCGCCACAAGACCAGTCTTGTTGCATGCGCCTGGCAGTTCGTCAATTTATTGGAGCCGCCGACGTACGCCTCCCCACCTACGCGCGCATGAGCACCTCCCACACTGTATTGCCGGCCGATGCCGAACGTCTTCCCAATCTGAATTGTGCTCCCCTGCGCGTGTAACTCGCTTACTTGTTCTATGTTTTCGGCGTCACCTTGGCAGCAGCGGTCCGCGGCTAGGCGCACAGTTCCGGCCTGCGGCAGCATGATGCGGTCGACCGTGCCAGTTCCCTACACGTAGGGGGCTGGCACCCGGTGCATCTGCTCGATGATGGGCATCCGGTACTGCGCCGAAGCGCCCGGGTTCTGCTTGCTTCCCGCTCGTGCGACGCCAGCCTGCCCGCCACCGCGCACTGTTCGAGGCGCCACCCTGAGATCCGCCGCCGTTGAAGCGAAACCAATCAGGTCATCGTCGATGACGTGCCAGGGCAGCTGGAGCGGTCAGGATGACCGCCGCGGCGGGCAGGACTGCGGTGACGCGGAGGACCGTATCGATTCCACTGGCGTCGGCCGCGGATCCACCCACGCTGTGATGCAGTGTTTCCAGAGCGGTGGCGGCCAAAGCGGTGGCCACGGCGGCACCCAGGTATTTGAAAGCGGTGGTCACACTTGCCACCGCTCCCGCCTCCTCAGCGGAGGAACGCTGCTGGATCAAAATATTCGTCAGTCCGCCGCTCAGACCGACCCCGATTCCGCACACGGCCAGAGCGAGTGCGTACGGACCGGGGAACGGGACCGCAGTCGTCGCTACGAGACCGATGGCTGCGGCTGCCAGAGCGGCGGTGAGCAGTACGTGCGAGCTTCGTCGGGCCACCAGGCGCCCCGCGGCGTAGGTGGCGGCCGCATTCGGCAGCGAGAAGCACAGCAAGAGGCTTCCCGTCAGAAACGCGGACAGGCCGCGGCCGGCCTGGAGGTACCACATGGCGAGCGTGGACAGCATGACGAATCCGATGACGGAGGCCGCCCCGCTGAGCGTCAAGATGTGCAAGCGACGGTCCTGGTACAGGTTGCGGCTGAACATGGCCGAGGACTCGCGGCTTTCCAGCCAGACGAACCCCGCCAGCAGCCAAACTCCGCACGCGACGCACAGGAAGGTGGCCAGTGACGTCCACCCCCAGGTGGACCCGCGGTCCGCGGCGACAGTCAGGGCTACGGCACCGCCCATGATGCATGCCCCGTTGCGGACAGGTGGCCTCCGCGCCGTCGCCATCGGATTGCTCGACGGAACCACGAAGTGGTAGATCAACACGGCGGAGGCCAAACCCACTGGCACGGTCATGAAGAACACCGACCGCCATCCGAACAAGTGGACCAACAGCCCGCCGACGAACGGTGCCAGGGCTGCCGCGCTGCTCGCCGTCGCCATGACGACGCCCAGACCGATGTCACGCCGACGTCCGGTGAATCCCCCGACAGTCATCGCGACTGCACCTGGCACCACAAAGCCGCCGGCCGCGCCTTGCAACGCCCGGCCCGCAATCAGCAGGGCCAGAGAATCTGCGAACGCGCAGATCACTGAGCCCACAATGAAGAGCACCAAGGCGTAGATGGTCGTCCGGCGCCGCCCGAATGCGTCGACGACCCAGCCGGCGACCGGCATCACGCCGCCGAAGGCCAATGTGAAGGCGCTGATCAACCACTGCAGGTCTGTCGGGGACCGCTGCAGGTCGTGCGCGATCCCGGGGATCGCGACGTTCACGGCCAGCCAGTCGAGCTCGACCACCAGCGAGGCCAGGGCGGCGGCCAACAGGGCGAGCCGTTCCCGGACGTCGAATGCTCGCTCCCTCGTGTCGCCCGCGCCCCACATCTGGTTTGTCCTCCGCCCGTCCCCACATGGTGCCCGGAGCAGTTCAGCACACTCTGCAGACCAAATCGGCGCGGCACGCGTGGCACGCCAGCGCCACTGTGACGGGCGGCGACGACCTCGACGCCGAGAGCGCGCGCGGGTCCTTACCGACCTGATGCTTGCGCTTGCCGACCAGGGCGTACTGGGCGTGTACGGCAAGCGCGTCACCCGGCCCATTCGCGCGCTGCGTCTCCACCGGACGCTGGCTGTGCCGCTCCGTGAACGCCTTCAGGCGCCGGCATGCTGTCGCGACCGGTCGGTGGCAGCGGCTGCCCTCTGCCGTGGCCGACAGCCCAGGGGAGGGGATAGCGCGCTGGTTCGGCGGCCAGAAGATCCGTCAGAGGCAGTCGTGCCAGGTGCCGTCCGGACCGCGGTCGTACTGCCGCGTGATGCCGACCGGCAGGCATCCGCCCCAATTGTCGATGAGGTGGCGGGCAAGTGTGCGTACGGCGTCGATGCCCGGTCCGCTACCACGCACGGCACATCGTGTTCTGCCCGGACGAGAGGGACGACGACCTTCGGGATGCTCGGCACTGCGCCAATTGGCCTATTAGCTGGCGTACTTGATTCTTCCGCTGGGACCGAGCAGAACCGAACCGGGCCAGGAACCGTGGGTGCTGTACGGGCGTCTCTGCCGCCGCAAGTGGAGAACACCGTCCGGCATCAACGACCTGGGGGCATCCGCGATGGCCCGAAAGACCCAGAGAACCTGGACGACCTGGAGATCCTGGAGGGCGGTGACCGCCGCTCTCGTTTTCCTGATCGGCCTGAGCGCCGCTGGTGCGTCACCCGCTTCCGCCGACCCGGGCGGCCCGGTCGCGCCCAACCTGGACCAGCACTGCGCCGTGCAGAACAGCGGCAGCGGTCCGACGACGATCGTGATACCCGTCGACAGGGTCACTCTCAACGTCGAGTCCGTCGGTTATGCGCCCGCCAACTCCACGATCACCGCGTTCTACACCATCAGCGGCAGCACCAAGACCGGCACCGCCACGGGAGCGTTCGACACCGCCAGGAAGAACGCCACGTTCAACTTCTCGGTGTCTAACCCACCGCCGGGCGCGACGCTGACGGTCACCTACCAGGTGTGGTGGCACGACGTCGGTGTCTACTACAGCAACTTCGTGAGCGCCCCGCTGACTCCCTGCACTCTGGAGAACACCACGTACGTCGACGCCTCGACGTGGAACGACTACGTGACCGTGGCCGGCGTCTCCCAGCGGTGCGAGACCGTCGACATCGGCGTCGGTGGCAGGCACGCCTACATCCGCGAGGACATCGTGACGGTTGACGTCGCGCACGGATCGTCCTCCTGGCCCTCGTGGTACTCGGGCCGGCCGGTCTGGATCGACTACTGGATCGTGGGCCAGAAGCCCTACGCTTCGGGAGCGTCCGACGTCTTCGACTCGGACGGCAAGGCCACGCTGTCGTCCGTGATCATCACCCCGACCACCGGCGCCGAACTCGACATACTGGCAAGCGGCCAAGCGGGCTCGCGCACCTTGCCCGCCCACTTCTGGACCACCATCGCCTGCTGAGGGCGCGGAAAAGCCCGGAGACATCTGAGAGCGCGGTGTCGCGATGGGCGGTGCTCGGTCGGGATATTCGCTGGGCGCCGCTTGTTGACGGTGGTCATACTGCCGCGATGGATCCAGTGACGCTTGAGACCGTCCGTCTGGTGCTGCGGGCCTTCACACCTGACGACGCGGATGCGGTGTACGAAGCCTGCCAGGACGAGGACATCCAGTTCTACACCCCGGTGCCGGTGCCGTACCGGCGCGCGGACGCGGAGAAGCTCGTAGGGGAGAAACTGCCCGCTCAGTGGGCCGAGGACAGGTACTACACCCTCGGCGCGTTCCGTAAGGACACTGGCGTCCTGGTCGGCTCGTACTGCCTGACCCTCGTCAGCCGCGGCGTCTGGGAGCTCGGTTACTGGGCGGTCAAGGAACAGCGCGGACGCGGGTACTCGGTGGAGGCCGCTCGGGCCCTGTGCGACTGGGGCTGGGCCACCCTCGACGTCCACCGCATCGAGTGGTGGGCCATGGCCGGGAACACCGGCTCGCGTGCCGTCGCAGAGAAACTCGGTTTCACCGTCGAAGGGACACTGCGTAATCGCGGTATCGCCAACGATGGCAAGCCGCACGACTGGTGGGTGGGCGGTTTGCTGAGGCCCTGATGCCCGGGCGCTTCGAGACGCTGTGGGAGCCGGTCGGCACTTGCCGTAGCCTCGTGCGTCGCGCTCGCCGAGTCAGGCGCCCTGATCAGCTCTGCCGTGTCCTGAGCCCACGGCGACTCGCCATACGGAACAGGTTCGGCCTGCCTGCGCGCTCCGATGCCTGCCGGCCCAGCGCTTTTCAACGGGCCCCGCCAACAGTTCAACTGCGGTCGCCCGTGTATTCGAGGCGTTCGACGAGGTTGTGCCAGGCCTCGGCCTGGACCCGAACGAGGGCGGAGTCATCGGCGGCAAATCCCTCCCAGGCGCAGGGTGAGGCGGTGCTCGACCCGGTCTCGCCCCGCGGGCGTCCGAGGACCAGACGCTCGATCACTTCGCGGTGCGTCCGAGGCGTGGAACCCTGCAACGGCGGAACTGCGACAGCCCATTCGGTGAACACACGCAGTTCGGGGGCCAGTTGTTCCGCTACCTGCCATGTGTCATCGTTCCACGGCCCGGCCCCCAGGGTCGCGTCCAGTACCGCGCGTATCCTGCGCGCGGATGCCTGGTTGATCGCATATTCGAGGCGCTGCCACTGGCTCTCGGTCTCCCGTGCACGGCCTTTGTGGGGGTTACGGCCGACCGCCACAGGAACCCGCGGGGTCGGTGTCCTGCAGAGGTAGAGATCGAACCGGCGTCTTTCCCCCTCTCCCCCCAGCCAGGCGAGGCGCGCCCAGCACCAACTTGATGCCGTAGCGGGGAGTTCGCCACGGTAGTCCGCGCGCGAGACGGCGATGGACGGTCATGGTCCTGCCATCGAAGACCATGCGCACGCGGGAAGTCGCGGCCTCATAGGTGGCTTGCTCGACGTCGTTCCCCATGGGTGGCTCTCCTTGTCCTGATGGCGAAGCCGGCAGCGAACAGCCTCTGCGCTGCCGCTGTCATCACAGTTGGCGGTCTGCGACCTGGTGCAGCGACTCCTCGGCGATGGCAGTCACGGCAGTCGGCTCCACGCGGGCCAAGACCTCGATCACTGCGGGCCAGTCGCCCACCTCGAGCGCCGGCCCGACGAGCCTGCGCGCCTCGGCCTCCTTTTCGGAGTGGGCCGCGATCACCGCCAGCGCCCGCACCCGCCTGCTCGCCTCCGCGATCGAGCCGGCCACAGCCTCGGCCCGAGCCAGGAGCCCTGCTTCGGCCAGGACGGTCACGAGGCGGTACAGCGCCTCGCCGAGCAGTTGAAGGTCTCCGATATCGCGAGCAAGGGCTTCAGCCCGCCCCAGGTCACCGGCGACTGCCAGCGCCTCGGCGACGGCGGCCTGCGCCTCCGCACGTAGCGCGGGCATGGTGATGGACCGGACCCACGCCTCGGCACGGTCGGCTGCACCCAGGGCGGCCCAAGCCTCACCCACAGCGATGACCGGCCCGGCATTCACCAGCTCGTCCGACGCGGCGACCAACTTGCCCACCGCGGTGATTCTCGCCGCGTTCCCTGCAAGAGCAGCGGCATCGGCGAGCGCCGCCAACGCGCTCGCCCGCTGACCGGGATCCTTGATGCAACATGCCAGTCGCTCCGCGCGACCCGCCTTGCCGCACCGTGCGAGCGCGCCGGCAACCGCCGATGTTGCCTTGGCCCGGCCCGTCCGCCCGCGCACCTTCGCCAAGAGGACCTCCGCCCCCTCGTATTCCCCGACGCTGATCACTGCCTGAAGCAGGGGCAGCAGCGCGGGGGTATCGCTCAGAGCGACCTGTTGTCGGCTTGTGCGCCCGCCGCGCAGAGCCTCCTGGTCGGCGTGCTCACGTCGGGCGGCGCTTTCGAGACGAGCAAGGAACACGAGTGTCCTGCTGTGATCGCCTGCGGCCTCAGCTGCGCGTACGAGGATGGGCAGTGTTGGCACCGCCCAGTCGTCAAGAGTCTCTGTCTGCTCCGCCCGGTCAAGGAATTCGGCTGTCCACGCGCGATTACCGGATACGGCGGAGGCCTCGGCCAGCGAAGCCCAGGTTCGGAGACGGTCGTGGGGATAGGGGATCGACATCGCAAGCGAGCGCGCATCCTCGAACTCGCCGATTCGAGCACGGTTTTCGGCGAGCACTCCTACGGCCTTCGCATGCCACGGCCGGCTGCCGATGGCGTCAGCCAACGCCCGGGCCGCCTCGTCGTCACCGTCAGCAGCGATCTGGCGTACGAGCGAGAGCCACGCCTGCCCCTGCTCATCGGTTGTCGCGAGAAGGCGGATGACTTGCGCTGCCTGTCCAAGTTGTGAAGTGCGTGCCAACGCCACGGCCAGAGCAATGGCGTCCGCGAGGCGTTCACGGGCAACTGGTCGAGTGCGTGCCGCAGCATGGGCGAGAGCAATCAGGTCCGGAGTTGAAGCCGAGAACTCGAGCGGCGTTCCTGCACTCCGCGAACTGCTGGAGGCGACGCCGACGGCCCTCATGGCTACTCTCATGGTCCGCACTTCCCGGCTCACCACGACGCTTCCCCCGGTCCACCGCAGCCCTCGCCGACGCCGTAAAACCCCGCTGCCAGTATGCCTGCCAAAACGGCACCACGGCTGAGTCAACTCATGTGCTTTCAGTTGTCGTTGAGGCAGCTGGGGCTCGGTCAGGCACCGCGCCCGGAATCCAAGGGCCGTCCCCTCGGCTTGCCCTGCATGCGATGGCGCCGTCAGCGGTCGCATGCAGGCGCACAGGGCCGGCCGCACCCCCAGCTCCCGCCTCATGGCCCGCGGCACCGTCCAACAGGCCGGCCGTGTCGCCGACGGCACCACCTTCACCAACGCGAGAACTTTCGGTGCCGGGTGGGCCCGTCCCGGCGCGGTCGGCTGAGCAGCCGCTGTTCCTCCGGTCTACGGATGTGCTGGGCTGCCGGCTGTTCAGCTGCAGCCAGCTCGCCGCGGCACCCCTCCGCGCGCCCTACGAAACTATTCGAGGGGAAGCAGCATGGTGCAGGTGACGTCAGCACCGACAGAGGGCCTCACGATCTTCATGCGGTCGACGATCTGACGGACGAGCCAGAGTCCGCGGCCGCTCTCGGAGGTGTCCGGCGCGGGCAGCGAGCAAGGGATGATGTCCGCGTCGAAGCCTGGTCCGTCGTCGGTGATTCGGCAGTGCAGCGAACCCACGGACAGGTAGAGCCTGAGCATGCCCACGCCGCCACCGTGCCGTACAGCGTTGCAGGCCACTTCGTGCATGGCCAGGACGAACTCGGCGCGACGGGGATCGGTGAGCCCCGCAACCGAGGCGAGCTCGTCAACCCGGAGACGGAGCTTGGTCAGGTCAGTCGCGTCGAAGCGTGTTTCCAGCAGGAGTTCTCTGGCCGGGACCATGTCGACGGTCATCGGCCAGTCACCTCTGTCTCCACCAGGACCACCCTGTCGATCTGGAGGGCACCGACGCGGCGGAGCAGAGCCGCATTGAAAGGGGAGCAGCGCACCTGCACCTGCTGGAACCGGCAGTCTCGGCTGATATGGCCGAGCAAGTCCGCCGCGCAGGTCACCGACAGAAAAGACAGTGGGGTGAGGTCGACCAGCAGTGACTGATCCTTGGCTCTACACGAAGCCGTCTGTAGCGCGCTGCACCACTGCTCGCGGGTCGACCAGTCCGCTTCCCCCACCAGCCGGAGGCCGTGATCGAAGTGGAAAGACCCCAGGTCCCCGGGGCGCTCAAGCAACGCCACCGGATGCCCCACCCGCATGGCCTCCACTGTCTCGGGTGCAAAGCGGCGCCGGTCGTACGTGCAGATTTCCGCGTACATGCTGTCGGCGAACAGTGCCTCCGCATGGGTCTCCCGGTGCATGACGCCTTCGACGTCCATGCCGAGATCCGCTACCCACGCCATATCGATAACCGACCGCAGGCCCGCGTATCCCTCCGCTCGGGCTCGGTACGTCTCTTCCCGCAAGCGGCCCATCTGCCGCTCCGCGGTGAAATTGTGCTGCGGAAAGATCAGCTCGCGCATGCTGGAAAAGTGCAACTGGCCCCGCTTCAAGGGACCCTCCGCCCCGCCGTCCGGAAACAGCCTTTGCAGTGCCTGATCGTGCGGCACTCCTGGGTCGGCCATGATGACGACTTTTTCCTTGCGGGCCAACCCAAGCCGCGCGAATACTCCCAGCACCTCCCAGCGTGTGTCGTCGTCCGCGTAATGCGCAAAGGCGTGATCCCCCAGCCTCATGTGCTCTACCGCCAGGGTCTTAGCATCGACCGGGACAGTCATGGCCCCTCCTCCGTTCATCCGGTCCACTCGCCCAAGCAGAGCGTGCGGCCAGTGCGAAGACAGCGACCCTACAGCTCGGGGCTCAGTCAGAAGCCGCACAGAACGCTTCCGATCGGTTTCGACGAATACTGGTCAGGGCTGCACCAGGCGGCAGAGTGAGACGGTGAGGGGGCGTACACCAGCAGGACGAGTTGAGGGCGTCCATCGTCAGGCTTGTGCTGCTGCCGCGACCCTGTCAGCCGCCCGGTGCCAGCCGACTTGGCGAGCCCGCCGACACACAACCTAGGCAGGAGCACGGCTTTCCCGTCTCAGAACTTCCTCAACTCCATGCAGTGCCCCGCCAGGCTTCGTCACACTGACTAAGGGCCGTCCCGTAACTCCTGGTCACAGGTGAGATGGACTTGCCGTGACAGGTGTGATCACGTTGTTGGCGCCGTCGCCGATAGCCTCGTTAGCCGATTGCTGGCTGCTCTACTTGAGGCCCGCCTCACAAAGGCAGCCAATTGGGCCACCCCACGGGCGTGCCGCCCGGTTCGCACATGCTGTCCGGGTGGCCGGGCGACACGTACCACACTGCCAGCTCCGGCCAGAGCAGCATCGCACTGGCAAGAATGGTCAACACCAGTGGCAACAAGAGGCGTCGGCGACCCGTTATCTTGCGCATCACCGCCCACAGCACGGTGGACACGGTCGCCACGCCGGTCGACGCGACCGCCCATACAACGAGTTGGTAGGAGCCGTTGGTGCCGATGTCGCAGTTCGCCCAGGTACTGATCAACAGCAACGAGGCCATGTACCCGGACCCCAGAAAGACAACCCATCCGATCAGCCAGGCGGCCGCGCTGTACTCGGCGTTCTTTCCCGCCGGGGAGCGCCGCTCCGTTGTCTCCACGCATGTGCCTTCCGCCGGGGTTGGTGTGCCGTAGGGGCGGCCGACCATCAGTCGTCCCGTCCTTGCGGCGCGTGATGCTACAACGGGCGGTGGCCACAAGTGAGATGATCTTGGCGTGGCTGGTGTGATCACGGCGTCGGAGCCCTCTTGGATAGCCCCGTTCACCGGGGTGAGCTCGCGCTGTTTCACCAAGCTGGTGACCGCGCTGCGCCGCCAAGGTGTCGATGAGGTGCGGCGGGGCCGGCCGTGGAGCCTGTCGCTGGAGGACCGGGTGCTGCTGGTTGCTGCGTACTGGCGGACGAACCTGACGCTGCGCCAGCTGGCCCCGCTGTTCGGGATCTCGAATTCTGCGGCCAACCGCATCATCGACCAACTCGGTCCGCTGCTCGCACTTCAGCCGCGCCGGCGGTTCCGCAAGGACGCCGTCCTGATCGTGGACCGACGCTCGTGCCGACCCGTGATCACCGGGTCGCGGAGCAGTCGAAGAACTATCGGTACTCCACCAACCACCAGGTCGTCATCGACGCGGACACGCGGCTGGTCGTGGTGGTCGGCCAACCCCTGTCAGGCAACCGCAACGACTGCAAGGCGTGGGAACTGTCCGGTGCCAAGGCAGCCGTCGGTAGGACCACGGTGATTGGCGATGGCGGCTATCGGGGCACTGACCTGGTCATCCCGCACCGGCGCGCGATGGGGCAGGCGGAACTGCCGGCTTGGAAGGAGGAGCACAACACCTCACATCGCCGGGTCCGTGCCCGTGTCGAGCACGTCTTCGCCCGTATGAAGGGCTGGAAGATCCTGCGCGACTGCCGGCTGAAGGGCGACGGTGTTCACCACGCCATGCTTGGCATCGCCCGCCTGCACAACCTCGCCCTCGCCGGTTAAGTGGGCGAGCCCCCGCAGCGATCTCCCGCGCTCTCATCGGCTGGGAGATCATTTACGGGACAGCCCTTAGCCCAGGCAAGCGAGTTCCGGGGGAACATCTGCATGAAGACCCAGGTATCAACAACGATTTTGATCGCAGTTCCGTTGATCACTGCGGTGGCAACGCTGACAGCCGCCGCGTTGACTGCAGTGATCACCAGTTCGATCGCCAAGCGAAACCTGCAACACGCCGGTGTGCAAGCAGCAAAGGATCGCGAAACCAAAAAGCTGGCCGACCTCCGCCAGAGTCGTCGAAGCGCCTACGCGTCGCTCATGACTGCGTGCATCGAGTGTGCCTATGCGGCATCCGAGAAGGGACTGTAAGAAAAACGGTGTAACTCCGATCATGGAAGAGTGCACCTGTGACCAGCGAGAACATAGCCAAGCCGTCCGTGGCAGAAGCCGCGTCGGTGACGGTGGATGACCGGTTCCTCGACGAGCTCGTGGCCCGGGCTCAGTCCGATGGCCTGCAGCTGACCGGTGAGGGCGGGCTGTTGCAGCAGTTGACGAAGCGGCTGCTGGAGTCCGCTCTCGAGGGCGAGATGACCGATCACCTGGGCTATGACCGGCATGATCCGGCCGGGAAGAACGGCGGCAACTCGCGTAACGGCAAGCGGGCGAAGACGGTCGTCACGGACGTCGGCCCGGTCCAGATCGAGGTGCCCCGGGACCGGGAGGGCGGCTTCGAGCCGCAGATCGTGAAGAAACGCCAGCGCCGTCTGACCGGCGTGGATGAGATGGTGCTGTCTCTGTCCGCGAAGGGCCTGACTCACGGGGAGATCTCCTCGCATCTGGCCGAGGTCTATGGCGCTGAGGTGTCGAAGCAGACCATCTCCACGATCACCGATGCGGTGATGGAGGGCATGGCCGAATGGCAGGCTCGTCCCCTCGACCGCGTCTACCCGGTGGTCTTCATCGACTGCATCAACGTGAAGATCCGCGACGGGCAGGTCGCCAACAGGCCCATATACATGGCCTTGGCAGTCACCGCCGAAGGCCATCGCGACATCCTCGGGCTGTGGGCCGGCGGCGAGGGCGGTGAAGGGGCCAAGCATTGGCTGCGGGTGCTGACCGAGCTGAAGAACCGCGGCGTTGAAGACGTGTTGATGCTGGTCTGCGACGGGTTGAAGGGGCTGCCCGACGCGGTCGGTGAGGTCTGGCCGCAGACGGTCGTGCAGACCTGCGTCGTCCATTTGCTGCGGGCGTCGTTCCGCTATGCCGGCCGCCAGGACTGGGACAAGATCGCCAAAGCACTGAAGCCGGTCTATACAGCGCCGACCGAGGACGCCGCGACCAGCCGGTTCCTTCAGTTCAGCGAAGAGTGGGGCGGCAAGTATCCGGCGATCGTCCGGCTCTGGGAGAACGCGTGGGCCGAGTTCGTCCCGTTCCTGCAGTTCGACGCGGAGATCCGGCGGATCGTCTGCACCACCAACGCCATCGAAAGCGTCAACGCACGCATCCGCCGGGCCGTCCGGGCCCGCGGCCACTTCCCCTCGGAGAATGCGGCGCTGAAGTGCATCTACCTCGCGGTGATGTCCCTCGACCCCACCGGCACCGGCCGCAAACGCTGGACCACCCGCTGGAAGCGAGCCCTCCAGGCCTTCGACATCACCTTCGACGGCCGCCTCACCAACAACCGAATCTGAACCCAGAAATCAAACCGGTTACACCGTTTACTGGACAGACCCTCCGAGAAGGTCTCGCCCGAGCCGGGTGAGACCGAGATCGATGCTTGGAAGCGGCATAAGTCCGGGCTGCGCGCGCACTGGCACCATGTTGTTCAGGCCTACGCGGTCCTGCAGATGGAAGGCCCCGAGGAAGTTGTCGCAGCCGGCAAAGATGCCAGGAGGGCGGTCCGGACACTGCGTGAAGCTGTGCTGGAGGCACGTCGCCCAGAGCTGAGCGATGCCGAGAGGGTCGAGCGCAAGACGAAAAGGGACGAGGTGATTAGCGCAGCAGGCAGGAGCATGTTGCGTTACGCCGAGACTGCGCGGCGTGTGCTGAACGAGGACTGGACGTAGGTGGACAATCCGCTTCCTCCGCAACTCAGAGAAGAGGACGCGGAAATTGTCGAGTTGTGCCTGTCTGGCCTCGACGCCATGCACGGCTGTGTCGTGCCTCGAGGAAGGCGACATCCCAGTCCGGGGGTTGTGCGCGGGCTGACTCCACGATGACCGCGGTCTGCGCGATCGGTGGTAGCGCGAAGGGTGTGTGGTTACGGGGGTGTTCGACACGGCCAGGTGCAACGCCGCGTTGAGTTTCTTGGTGTTCAGACCGTCGTGGGGTGCGGGGTAGTTGGTTGTTGTGGCGGTGTGGGGTGGGGTGGCTTTTCTGGTGGTTGGTCCTGTGGGGTGAGGTGTCGCGGGGTTGTTGGCGGTTGCCGCGTTGGGTGTTCTTGGCACGGGGGTGACGTTCTACATCGATTACCGGCTGATCGCGGACGAGGGTTCTGTGGCGGCGGCGACTGGGTGTCTGCTTCCGGTTGTGTCGGTCGTGTTGGGTGCGGTGGTTGTGGGCGAGCGTAGTGGGGGTGCGCGGCCGGTCCTGGTGTCTCGGTGTGTTGGGTAGGGGTTGTCGTTGGGGTCTGGTGTCGGACGTCTGCGGTGGGCCGGGGGCGGGGCTGGGGTCGGGGTCGGGGTGGGGTTGGGGTCGGCGGGTGGGGGTCGTGTGTCGGGGTGGGCGTGGCGTGTCTGAGGTGGGCGAGCGGGGACTGGCGTGGTGCCGTGCCGTGCCGTGTCGTGTGGGGCGGTGCCGTGCCGTGTCGTGTGGGGGCGTGCCGTGCCGGGCGGTGCTGTGCTGTGTGGGGGCGTGTCGGGTCGGGTGGGTTGGTGGTGCGTCTGGCGGGGCGGTGTGGTGGGTGTCGGGTGTGAGGGGGTGGTGTGGGTCGGTTGC
>NZ_JBIBUW010000026.1:0-70157 GCF_043079785.1 Streptomyces sp. NPDC015139
TTCGCCGGCGGCAAATCCATCGTCGACGAAAAAGCCGCCCAGTCCGCCGTCACCGAAATCCTCGACTGAAACCATCCGGCACCTTGCCGACCAAATCGGCACCTCACCGACAACCGCCCCGCTGGGACCACCTCAGCGGGGCGTCCGCGTCCTCACTCATCGGCATCTTCAACGCCGCATCCGTCGGCAATTTCAGCGTCGCCCAACAGACCGGGGGCGCCGCCAAGCCGTCCCGGCCGCCACTCCTTTCAGGCAGGGACCACAGTGTCCGGCCAGTGGCGGCACGGCTGTTTCGCCTTGGATCACCTTGTGTTTACCGCCGTTGACGCAGTGACAGGTGAGGCGATAGCTTGTTCGATGTTCGTGGGATCCGTATCCGGCGTCACCTCCGCGCACTGACCATGCGAGGAGCGACATAAGGGGGGCCTGCACCAATGCCATGCGTAAATAAGCCAGGCGCGGCAAACATTTTCTTCCAGGTGCTCCCTTCTCCCGCCGCTAGCGTGCGAAACACCTAGCAGCATCTCCTGCTCCACGCTTTTCCAGCGACCGCTGATGTGCGTGACGCAGCACGCCCTTGAGTGCCTTCCCTACGCCTGCAAATCCCGACGTGTGAACAGGTTTGACGGATGACGCAGACGCGTCAAAACGACCTCGGCGCAGCGTCGCGATCCGAGCACCTACCCATGTGAGTGCCCGGCCCTCGATCGTTCCGGGCTGCCTCTGGAGGATAAATCTTGACTAGAAAATCACTCGCGAGCGTACGGCTATTGCTAGCCGTTGCAGTCGTGTGGAGCATGCTGCTTGCAGGCATAGCGCAGGCGTCACCTGTTTTACCGGAGACGATTCAGAATCCCGCTAAAGCCGAGAGCGTACGTGGTCCAAAGCCAGCCAAAGCCCAGAAGGCAATGAGCCTCAAGCAACGCCGGGCACAAGCAGCCAGAGACAGAAAGTCTGCCATACTCGCACATCCTCCCGGAATAAAGAGGGAGCGAGCACACGAGAAGTCCAAATCTTCCGCAGCTGTGGTCGTGCCGTATCAGGCGGAAATCTACCACACTAGGCTCTATTCCCGCGGAGTACTCGTCGGAGAAAGCCGCTCATTCCCGAGGCCCGTGACGCTATTCGATGGCTTCATTCCACGAGATGGCGACAAACTCACCCTGAAGACTGAAGTATATTACGACAAGGAAGGTGACGGCCCACCCGAGGACGACGGGCGGCAAAATGTCGAAGTGCGCATGGCAATCTACTGTGCATCCAATCTGTGGCAATCAGACCCGAAAACGGTAGCGGCCCCCTCCTACAAGTACGGACCCTACTGGCCAGACTTGGGTGGAGCAGAAGGAAACGGAGCCCCGGTCTCCTTCGATTTCGATTACCACGAAAAATTTTGCATCGATGGAGTGAAGCAGTACGAGCAACACCATCCCAACATACCTTATAGCGGCGCTACATGGTTCGGGATATCGATAATCGGCAAAGACCCTGCCGGCAATTGGCCGGAATTCACATGGGGCAACGGTGACACGATCAACGGCGCCGGCTTGGCAACTGTGCCGACTGATCAGACATTTGGCGCTTCCTGCGGATCGAATTCGGCAAGTGTCGCGAACTGCCAGAACCGAATTGGTGGAGTGAATACCGCAACAGGAGCCTACAGCACCTCTGCTGTCGACGCGGAACTCGCCAGCGAAATGCCGTTCGGTCTCAGCAGGAGTTATTCATCAAACAATAAGACTTCAGGAATTCTTGGCTCTGGGTGGACCGCCGGGTGGGATACGTCTCTGTCCACCAGCGGTGCGGGAGATGTCACATTTCACTCGGAGGACGGATCGAGCTACGCCTTCGAGAAGACGGCATCGGGCGATTTCGAGGCGCCTCCGTCTGTTCACTCGACTCTCAGCTCCACTGCGAGTGGCTATTCGCTGAAAACTACTGACGGACGGACGCTGAGCTACGACTCCGCTGGACGCGCCCTTGCAATCAAGGATAAGCAAGGGCGGCAAGTCACCTATACACGTAATGGTGATGGGCGGCTGGATTCACTGACGAACTCGACCGGACGTCAATCTGACTTCTCCTACGACAGCGATGGAAAACTCTCCCAGATAGCACTGTCCGACGGCCGTCATATCAAATTCGAGCACAGCGGTGGGCGGCTCACGAACGTCACCGGTGTCGATGGCAGATCGATTGCATACGAGTACGACTCGAACGGTCTCCTTGACACCGTGACCGGCCCGGGTGGCGCCGTGATGCTGCACAACACGTATGACAGCAAGGGACGTGTGGCAGATCAGACCAACGCGTTGGGCAGCACGGCTCAATTCTCATACAAAGATGGCGAGACAGACGTCAAGGAACCCGACGGAGGAATTTGGACTGACATATACAGCGGGAATGTACTACTCGCTCAGTATGACCCTTTCGGCAATAAGACCTCCTACGCCTACAGCTTCAGACTTGACCCGGTATCGGTCACCGATGCCCTCGGCAACACCAAAACCACAAGCATCGACCGGCTAGGTCGAGTAGTGGAATTCAAAACACCCACTACTACACGGCGCTGGAGCTATCAGGCCAACGGAGATCTCAGCACTTACTACAACGGAAACAATAAGTCGAGTTCCTACAAGTACGACACGTCTCACCACCTCTCAACCTCGACAGATCCGCTCGGAAAGACAACGTCCTACACCTACACTGCGGGCGGCCAACCAGAGACCCGTACTAACCCGCTCGGCAAAGTGACACGATACGGCTACGACTCGGCGGGAAATCAGACCTCGGTAACGCAGCCCGATGGATCACGTCTGACGCGAGCCTTTGACGCAAGTGGCCGAGTCACGAGCATCGTTGATGAACGCGGAAATGAGCCTGGCGCCGACCCATCCAAGTTCCAGACGGCCTACCGCTACGACGATGCGGGTCGGGTCACTGCAAAGACAGACGCCGCTGGAAATACCACGAAATACGAGTACGACGCCGCAGGAAACCTGGCAACGGTGACCGATGCCGCGACCAAGGCCACAAATTTCACCTACAACGCCGCGAATCTCCTGACCGAGGCGAAGGACCCGGCCGGTCACTCTGTGTGGACGACGTACGACCTTCTGGGAAACGTGGCCTCGCGCACGGATGCAACGGGCGCGAAGACGACCTACACCTACGACAAGGCCGGCCGTCTGCTCACCATGACATCCCCTCGAGGCAACATCTCGGGTGCAGATGCCTCGAAGTTCACCTGGAAGTACGGCTACGACAAGGTCGGCAACCAGACCACGGTCACCGACCCGCTCGGCAATACCACCAAGACCGAGTACGACGCCGACTACAGGCCCGTCGCCGTCACCGACCCGCTCGGGCACGTTCAGAGGACGGAGTACGACGACGAGGGCAACGTCACCAAGACCATCGACGCGCTCGGCAAGGCCGCCAGCAACACCTACGACGCCAACAACCAGCTCCTGACCGCAACCGACCGAGGCGGAAAGGCGATCACTTACACCTACGACGACGCGGGAAACCTCGCCTCCACAACGACACCACGGGGCAGCAAGACCACCTACGGCTACGACGACAATGGTCGACTGACCACCACGGTGGAGCCGCGCGGCAACGCATCCGGCGCCGATCCTGCCCAATACACCTGGTCCACCGCCTACGACGCGGCCGGCCACGTCCGCAGTCAGAGCAACCCCTACGGGACCAAGCTCGTCACCTACTCCTACGACGGAGACGGCCGTCTTTCCGACCAGACGGACGCACTAGGCAACACGACTGCCTACGAGTACGACGAACTGGGCCGCCTGAGCAAGGTCACAGCCCCGGATCATGGCACCACCAACCTCGGCTACGACACGGCAGGCAACCTGACCTCCCGTAAAGACGCCAACGACCACACCACCAGGTACGCCTACGACGACAGTGGCCGCCTCCTGAAGATCACGGACCCACTCAGCCGGTCCACCTCCTACGGCTACGACGCCAACGGCAACCGCACGAGCACCACGAACGCCAGAGGGCAGAAGCTCACCAGCAGCTACGACGCCCGCAACCTGCTCACGCAGACCACCTACTCCGACGGCACCGCGACCGCCGCCTATACCTACGATGCGGCTGGACAGCCCAAGACCATCAAGGACGGCACCGGCACCCGCACCCTCACCTACGACGACGAGGGGCGGCCGCTGACCATCACCTCGCCCGGGGCCACCAACCCGTTCAAGTACGCCTACAACGACAACGGCACCCTGAAGAGCCGCACCTACCCCGATGGCCGGGCCACCAGCTACAGCTACGACGGTGATGGCCATGTGCTCGGCCAGACTGCTGGCGGCAAGACCACCAACTACACCTGGGACGCCGCTGGCAACCTGCTGACCAGCAAACTGCCCACCACCACCGCCGTCACCGAAGCCCGCACCTACGATCGTGCCGGACAGCTCGCCTCAGTCTCCCAGGGCACCGGCGCCCGCTTCGTCGACCGCGACGCCAACGGCCGCGTCACCAAGGAGTACTTCAAGGACGCCAGCACGACCGGCCTCGCCGACCACTACGCCTACGACCCGGCCGGCCGGCTGACCCGCGCCTGCACCGACACCTCAGCCACCGACTCGTGCCTGACCAACAGCAGCGGCAGCACGTACAACTACGACCAGGTCGGCAACCTCACCAGCAGTTCGACTCCGACGAGCACCCGTAACAACACCTACGACGACGCCGATCAACTCACCCGCCGCGTCGAAGGCACCACCACCGTCGACTACACCTACGACGCCGACGGCAACCTCACCAAAGACGCAAGCGGCACCTACGTCTCCGACCCCGCCGGCCACCTCAAATCCGCCACACTCGGCACAGACACCTACGCGTTCGTCAACGACGCCGACGGCAATCGCACCACGACCAAGAAGAACAACGCTCTGTGGCGGACCACTCTGTGGGATCTCGCCGGCCCCCTGCCTCAGATCGCTACCGAGACCAACAGCAGCGGCGCGCTCATCGCCGACTACCAGTACAACCCCGACGGTGCCGCAGAGGCGCAAAACCGGTCCGCCGGCATCTTCTACATGCTCCACGACCGCCAGAACTCCATAACCGCGGTTCACGACTCGGCCGGCAAGGAGACCTACACCTACGGCTACAGTGCCTGGGGCGTCTCCACCGGAAAGGCCAGCACAACCGACGGTCAGAGCAGCATCTTCGGCTACACCGGCCAATACAGAGACCCGGCCCTCACCAGCCGCCTGTACCTCCGCGACCGCAGCTACGACCCTGGCAACCGGCGCTTCACCACCCCAGACCCTGCACCTGCAGATAACGGCAGCCCGAACCTGTCGACCTACACCTACGCCAACAACGACCCCATCAACCAGGACGATCCTTCGGGCCGCTGTGCCATCTGCGTGAGCGCCGGCATCGGAGCCGTCGTCGGCGCCGCGGTTGAGGGCGGCATCTACGGCTGGCAGCACCGCAATGGTGGCTTCACCTGGGGCGGCTTCGCCACTGCTACCGGAGAGGGTGCAGTGACTGGGGCCTTCGCGGGCGCCCTCATGCCCGGGGCTGGAAATGCCGCCGCCCGCGCGTTTGGCCTAAATGGAGGGCGCGCCCTCGCAACCTCGACCGCCGTCAACGCAGGTGTCGGAGCTGGCTTCTCCTGGGGGGTAAACCAGGTCCACTGCCAGCCCACCACTCCATGGGACCTGTTGTTCGGCGCCGCCGGGGGCGCAGTCAGCAGCCTCGCCGGCCCAGCCTTCGACTGGCTCAGGGGGAAGTTCACCCCCAGGACGACTCCCCCCCGGTTCGGTCCCGGGGCAGCCCACGCCGACGACCCCGCCGTTGCACCGGTCAACACGCCGGGGCCGCATCTGGCGCTCGGCCTCCGTGACATCCGCGGTGGTGAGCGAGGCATCCTGCAGAAGTTCGCCACGGAAAAGGGAGCAGTGCTCTACAACGATCCCATCTTCAATCTTCCAGGGGGCGGGGCCACAATGACGCCGAAGATGGTGCAGGACATGATCGACCTGGTGGTCACCAAGAACGGGCAAATCTCGTTCAACATGCAGGGCATCCAGGGAGTCGACCAAATGCTGGCAGATTCACCCACATACATCGGCCAGTCGGTGACAGCTCATGAACTCCGGTACGTGTGCGGAAACAAGGCCGCGCGCGCCATCACCACGTTTTACAACGGCGAGGCGCCCTGCTGAACCGAAGAGTGCCGCCCTCCGAGGCTATCGGAGGGCGGCATCGCCCTTTAACTTGACCAGACTTAACAACACCAAGGATCATAAAGTCATGAGAAGTCGTGAAGAAGAGTGGAACGTCCTTCTGGAAGAGTTCAAGCCACCGCAGCCGCCCGACAGTTTGGCCACCGAAGAGATGCGGGAGTTGATCTCGGCGGCGTCCGAGAACCCTACATTGAGATCGCTCTACCCTGCCGTGTCAATGTGGTCGCTGACATTTTCTGAGGCCGACTTGCTGCAAGATGTCGAGGATGCATTGCCAGCGATCTCTGCGGCTGACGGAGAATACCGGGTCCTTGCGTGGCCGCACACGAAAGACATATGCCTTTTCCTTACAAGTGACCCCGCTGAGGCGGTAGAATTCACAGCCGAATGGATAGCCAATCGGGAGTCCTCGGGCTAATGGGAATTGAGGAGACTCGCACTGCCTCGATGACTACCCAGTGCGACCGGCGGCCTGGTGGCGTGTACTTCAGCCCCACAGCTTGTGGGTGGAATTCTTCGCCCAGTCCACCCGCTCGGGGTGCGGTCCATGGGGCGCGCACGGGAAGTTCGGGTTAGCCCGGCACTTGGGGCGGGTGACCTCCTTCGCAGGCCAGATCCGCGCCGCCGAGCCGGCGGTCTCCTGCTGCTGCCGCTCTGCCCTGCGCGGCCGAGGAGGCCGGCCTTTGGCCGGACAGGGGACCGGCCGCCCGTGGGCAGGGGCGGCCGCCGTACTCAGCCAACGCTGCTGACAAAACAGGGCGACGGCCAGCCTGCCCGGGCATGACAATGGCCTGTTAACCGCCAGGGAGACGTGCTGGCTGTATGTGCCGTGCCCCGGTCACGGCCCCTGATCGGCTGCCAGCCGAAGGATGTCCCCGCACGTAAGCGCCGTCTCCGGGGAGCGTTCCGCGAGAATGTTCAGGGCGTGGCGCACTTCCCTGCTCAGTTGGAAGAGCCGGCGGCTGGACTGCTGACCCTGGTAGGCATACAGACGAAAGACGGCAACGGCCTGCCCGTCACAACTGTCGGTGAACGTCTCCGGGAGCCCAGCGAGTAGCTCGACGTCGCTTTTGCCCGTCGCCGCGTCGGCGACCGTTCTCAGTGGCAGCGCATCGAATTCTGCGGCGGGTGTGGGAGTAAGGGCGGCGGCATAGGCGGCGAGGGCCGTGAAGACCTCGATCAGCCCCTCGCCTTCCGCCGTACTGATGCCCCAGATCCGCAGGTTCTCGTGTCGCCGCGTCCGACGCCATGGCTCCTGGTCCACCAGCGGCAGTAGAACGCGTCCCAGGTGTGCGCACAGACGCCACAGCGTGTCGTGCTCCGAGGTCATGCCGTTCCCTTCAACAGCGTACGGACAACCTGCACACGAAAATCAGCTGCGCCATTGCCCCTCCCATGTTCTGCTACGCGCAGGGCACGTATAGGACGGGGCTGTTCCCCGAACCGCCGGCCGGGGCTCCGTTCGGCGCCACGAATGTCCCGATGGTCGTCGTGCGCCAGGCAACTTTCGGGTCACCGGGGTGATTCACGCAGTCGGATCCCGCGGTCGAGGACCGCAGCGGCGGCGCGCACTTGGACTGACGGGCGGTCCCTGCCGTCATCCACCTGTTCGAGAAGTCGTTGTAGAACTCGAGGTCCACCTCGCTGGTACATGCCACCGGGCCGCCCGAGCACGTCCTGATTCCCCCGGTACCCGTCATCCGAGAGCCGCTGTGGTTGGGCTTGGACGCATAGAAGTCGCAGCTCACTGTCGCCTCAGGGCTCATACCCGGCGCAGTCACCGTGAATTCAGGCGGCTCCGGATTCGGCGGCGGCTCCGCCAACGCCGTCGGAGCACCGGTGGCGACCAACGCCACGCCGGCGACGAGAACGCTCGCAATGACCCTTAATCGCATGAAAGATCTTCCCCTCGTAGCACAGCCCAACTACTCCCAGTCGGGTCGTTTTAGGCAGAGATCAGACCGTAGGTGTGGAACACGCGCTACAGAAGTGTCTATCGGCCAAGATGTCCCTCCTGCCTCATGAGACAGTCCGGGCGACATCCCCCACGAGACGCTCAGCCCACCAGCGGCCCGCAGCCGCACCGGTGAGCACCGGCGCCCCGTTCTCGATGATCCGCTGCAGGAACCAGCCTCGCGGCGACATCGGCGCGGGAATGCTTGCCTCGCTAAAATACTCAGATCCACGGGACCGCTCCCAGCCGTCCGGTGAATTCAGCGCCGGGTGTGCCCAGCCCCTGCGCGAGCGACGGCTACCGGAACCACTCGTCCCGGTGGCCGTCGTCTTCCGGGAACTTCCCCACCACCGTCGTTCAGGCCTCGGAGGGTCCGTGTCCCTCTGTTCTAGCGGCATGCCCCAAGGCGTACTGGATAACGGCCCGCGCTCATCCCACATTCCTGACCCGGCCGGGACGGCCGCCGCCGCTTCCGCTTGCGCCTCTCCACGCAGCGGCAGAGCACCTGTCCGGGTGAGTCTGCGCATCACAGCGAGCCATGTGCGTCGGGCGGGACGTTGTGCTGGGCGTGAGCAGCTGCACGTGCGACTTCGGCGTCATCACCGGACCGGCAGGAATGGCGGCCGGCTTCCTGCACCGCTTGCAGGCCCGGGACGCCAGCGGGAGAAGGCCTCCGCGTGACGACGGGACCTGCCGGAATGTGCTGGACATCCTGTCCGGCTGCCTCAAGGGCAGCGGACCGGTGCCGTTCGAGTTCGCCCACTGGTCCGATGAACTGGGTGTGCCCGTCGCGCGCCTTCGTGAGGTGGTCACATGGCTCGTCGAGCACGAGTTCCTGGCGCTGGACGGAGACGTGGACGGCATCGCCCGCCTGTGGGTGAACCCGTCGGTGGCCTTCCCGCCGTGGACGGACCCGAGGACCGTCGCCGCCCGCTACCGCTTCCCCTACATCACGACAGCCCCCACAGGCATGGCCGCCGAGCAGCCCGTGATCATCCATCCGTACGACGAGGCGGAATGGGACGGGGTGTACCAGCAGCACCTGCACATGATCGAGGACCCTGTCTGCTTCTCCTCTACGGGCTGCGCACTCCACGACGGATAGCAGGGCGAGTTCACCGGTCTTGTACTCCCTTGCCCGCGTACGGTGGGCCCGCCGCCGCGCATCATCCGGCGCGCGATGGTGGTCAGGACACGGAAGCGGGAGGAATGAGCAGGATGACGCAGGCCACGGTGAGCGAGCTGGACGAGCGGGTGCCGGGGCGCCGCTGGACGGTGCGTCTGGACGCCGCCAGCCGGGGCAGCGCGGCAGTGCGCATCTCGTGCAGCCGCCCCGCCTGCGCCGAGCAGCGTCTTCCATCCGCAGCCGCCGGCCGTGCGGCCGCAGTTGCCCACCTCAAGGCCCATCTGCGCGCCGCCCCCGCCCCCAGGGCCGGGGCGTACTGCGCATGCCGGGCCGCCGGCTGCCACACCCATCTGCCCGACACCGGCAGGCACGCGCGTGCCGAACCCTGGCGGTGCGGCGGGCCGGTCGTCCTGGCCGTGATCACCGACCGCGAAAGACGCTGGTGGCAGGCCCTGGAATGCTGCTCGCGGTGCGCGGCCGCCACCCCCGGAGCGAAGACCGCCGCCACCTCCCAAGCCCCCGAGACCGCCGACCGCCCGAACACCCCCGCAGCCACAGCCGCCGAGACCGGCGCGAGCGCGCCGCCGTTCTCCCACCCTGGAGAGGCCACAGCCGGTCCGGTTCCGGCTCCCCGCTCCGCGCCGGTGCGGCGCCGTCCGCAGCAGGCGAAGATCGCCCAGCGGATCATCCCCCACAACTTGCGGCCCGTCGCCCTGCGCGACGAGCTCATCGAACTCGGTGACCTCTTCCGCGCATACCAGCAACGCAGCGAGCCCGACCTTGCGCTCCTCGCCGACCTCCAGGAGCGCAAGGCACGGGCCTTCACCACCTGGGCCGATGTCAGCGGCATCATGAGCCTGCGGCTGGAGGCCCGGCGCGCCGAGCAGGCCGCCACCGCCGCCCGCCTCCAGCACCAGCAGCGCACCGGCGGCATCACCAGTGGCGACGGGCCAGCCGTGACCCGGCTGCTGACTGTGGCGACGCAGTGGGACCACGCGCGCTCTGTCCTCGCGCACGTGGCCGACCACAGCCCGCTGCCCGGCCCGGAGGCACGGCTGCTCGTGCTGATGCTGACCCTGCGCACCGCGCACACCGGCACCGGCAACCTCGTCGGGCAGGACATCACCACGCTGGGCCTGACCGACCCCGAGGACCTGGTCGAAAAGCTGACCGGCTGTGGCTGGCTCACCCTGCCCGGCACCGCTGGCGACCTGCTTTCCTCCCGGCCGGAGAACCCCACCGCCATCACTGTCCCGACCCTGGTGCCCCGCGGGGACGGCCCGAGCCCGTTCACGTTCGGCAAGAAGATGCGTACCAAACTCTCCGGCTGGGCCCAGAAGATCGTCTCGGACAAGAAGCTCCGCAAGGCCAAAGCCCCTGCAGGCACCCGGCTGCTCGCCGTGACACTGGCCACCCAGACCATCCCGTCGGGACGCCTCGGACCCGGCGGCCAGGGCCTCGCCCTGAACACTCTCGCCGCCTGGGTCCCGGTCGATTCCGGCGAACTGCCACACCTGGTCGACCAGCTGACGGCAGCGGACTGGCTAACCGAAGCCACGCTCGCCGACACCCATCTCACCGGGCAACTGAGCGAACGCATCCTCCCACTCAGCTGCCCCCTCCCCGGCCCGGCCCGGCAGGTCAGGCCGGATACCGAACCCGTCCGAGACCAGCAGGATCAGGCAGGACGACTGCCGTAGCCGGACGTTCGCACCCCGACGAGAGAGAAGGTTGCCCATGCCCGGTCCGGACCTGCCGCCGGCGGCGGCACCCATGACGGCGGAAGCGCTGCTCAGCCGATGGCCCACCGGCGTGCAGAAGGTGGAACTGGTCCACGGCGTGCTCATCTTCACAGGGCGCTTCGACGAACGGGACCTGGACACGGCCCGGCGCGCCTACCCCGGCCGCCGCGCCGTCCTCAACACCGATGGCGGCCTGGAAGTCCATCCGGCCGGGCGTGAAGCCCCCACCCCGCTCGTGAACTGACTGCACAGACGTGCGCGAGGCCAGGCTCCCGGTCCTGCCCCGGGCCACCTGGCCTCACGTCTTGCAAAAGCTCACGACTCCCGACGTCTTCCTCCAGGCTACGTCGCTCAGCCCGTTAGCTGGCGGGGGCGGGCTACGACGACACCATCAAAGACGGCGTCAGGTGCGTGCGATGGCCGCTTTCCCGCTCACAGGGGTGAGGGGGCTGTCGATGGTGAACGCAGGAAGACGGCTCATACTGCGTCCTTCCAGCCAGGCGTTGAAAACCGCGACGATCAGGCAGAACTGCTGGTGCGGCGAAGGCCGGGCCGGCGCCTTCTGGGCTGCCATGCCATGGATACGCTCCCGGAGCAGGTACACAGGATCTGTGGCCGTCAGCCCCGTCCCGTCCGTGATCCTGACGAAGAACTCGTCAGCAAGTGCCGGATAGCTCGGGTCAGCCCGAGCGATGTGCCACCACACGCAGCCGAGGGTCGGCAGCCCTACGGCTCCCTTGAACTTGCGGTAGGCCGACCGGGACACGCTGACGCAGTCCCGCAGCATGGGGTTCGCGTCGATGAAGTCAGTGAGTTCGTAGCCCGAGAGGCAGTCACGGCCACCACCGTGTTTCCGCACCGTCTTCTCCTCCTGGAGCCGGTACACCCAGCGGGCGATCGTCTCCAGCTTTGTCGCATTGCTCTCCCCCCGCAGCGCCAGCGTCTCGTGAACCTTGCGGGCCCGGCCCGTGTCCGTGTACTGCTGCGCGTCGAAGTCGATGCCGACGGCGACACCCATGATGAAGGACTGCCCCGAGTCGACGATCGCGGCCAGCCGGTGTTGGCCGTCGATGATCAGGGCCCACGCGTAGTCCGGGTGATGGCCGAACTTGAGGGTGTCGCCTGTGGTGACGAACCGCTTGGCCTGCATGGCTTTGGCGTGCCGGGCCCGGGCCAGCGGGACCATCTTGCGATTGTGCAGGTTGCGCTCTCTGAGCAGGACCTCCGCCATGCGGGGAGTAACGGTCACGAACGCAATGTCCGGCGCACGGCTGTCCAGCCGGATTTCGCCCCCGCCCTGCCGTGGCAACACCAGAAGGGTCGGCCGCCGCATCTGAGAAACGGGCGCTTCTCCGGTCTTGCTCACTGTCGCCGTCTTCATCCTCGATCCCCTGCATTCCTCAGTCCGGGGCCGCAGCTTGACGGCCTTGCAGGGATAACGCTCACGCCTTGTAATCGCTTCGGCCGCACTAGACAAAGGGTGAATCTTCCGTCGATGCGTGACCTGCCAGGCCCCGAACGCCGGGGCCAGACAAGGCTGGCGTCAAACCGGCACAGACACTCACAGCCGTTCGGAAGTCACTGAACCGGGTCATTGTGATGGCGGCCGCACACTCACCGGGACACGGGCTGGTGTTAGCGGTGACCCGCGCGCTGCTGGCTATCGCAATGCCCCTGATGACGGCGAGCCGCTGCGCCCCGGCAAGGACACCGGCGACTGCCGTGGGGTCCTCGCTTCGCCCCCGGCTGTGCCGCCGTCGCTAAGCCGATGGGAGAGGAGGTCAGGCCGGGTTCAGGGGAGTGATGCCGGTGCCTGTGTACAGCTCGGGTTCCAGCGACAGGACAGTGAGCGGTTCTCCTGCCTTCACGGCCTGCCAGGCGATCGCCGCCGCGTGTGCCACCGGCCAGTCGACGTTTGTCCACTCCATCGCATCCACCGCGTGCGCTGCGGTGAACGGCACGTTCTCCGCGAACCGCAGGGACGCCGCATGCTTGCCCGCACCGGCGACCTGCCGTTCTGCGGCCAGCATGGACAGCGACGGGACGATGACCCGGCCGGTGCCCCGCGAGGCCTCGATGTAGAGGCCGGTGAAGAAGGGATCTGCACGGAACAGGGCGGCCAGAGCAGTATGGTCCAGGACGGCCGTCAGGTTCATGCGGCGGCGCCGCCCTGATGGGCGCGGATCTTCGCCCAGGCGTCCTGGCCGGCCTGCTGGACTTGCTCGGTGTACTCGATGCCGAGCTCACGGGCAGCCTCCACAGCCCGTTGCTCCCGCTCGGCCGCCGTGAGTTCGCGGGCGGCGAGCTCTTCCAGTAGCTCCGTGATCGTGGTGCCGCGCTCGTCAGCGAGGATGCGCAGCCGGTCACGCACTTCCTCGCTGGTCTTGATGCTGGTCGGCTTGCTCATAACGTCGATTCTACCGCCGGTAGACATGGTGGTCGACTTCGGTCGGCTCGGTTCCGGCGGGCCGCAGGGTGGCCCTACGCGTGGATGGCGCGGTGCCTCTCCCGGTGTGGCGTCTGAGTGGATGCGGGCCTCATGCGGCAAGGGCGATGATCCCGGCCTCGGTTAGTTCGACCATGTCACCGCGTTCCCCGTTGGCCGGGACGACGACGCGGACGAGGCCTTGCTGCCAGAGGTGAAGGGATGCGCGGTGCCACTCGATCTGGCGCAGCAGCCACTCTTCGTGGCCGGGATGGTGTTCGTTCATGCCCGGTGCCGGCGGACTCAGCTCGTGGAAGAAGTCGGACATCACTACCGGCTCGGGGAACTTGGCAATCAGCGTCAGCAGTGCGCGCTCATCGGTGCTCAAGGCCATGCGTTCAGGCTAGAGCGGTTGCCGAACGTACTCAGCTGATCTGAGGCTGCACCGATGGCGTGTCGTTGGCCATGTCGATGTTCGCCGCTGTGGTGTCCACGGCAGTGACTGGGCTGTCCGTGTGGTGTGCGCGAACCGGCGGTGTTCCTGCGAAGTTACGCAGGACATGGCACGTAAACGCAATGATTCCGCCCAGCGGCGAGCCCGGGAGGCCGCGCGCCGGGCGGCGGCTTCCGAACGGATCGGTCCGCAGCCCAAACACACACCGCGTCCGCGTAAGCCGGCGGCGCTGTACGACCTCGAACCACCCGGCGCCTTCTACCGCGAGTGGGCTCGGCCGACCGTTCCCCAGGGCATGAAGGGTGTCCGCCCGATCGATGTTGTGGAGGCCCATTTCGGCCCTGCCTCCGGCGAAGCCAACACGATGAGGACTCTCCTGCAGTACGCAGAGATCTACGGCAAGCAGATCCCCGTGGACGCAGCGCGGCATCTGGAGACTGCGGCACGTCTGTCCGGCATGGCCGCCGATGCGGCTGCTGCCCAGAACATCACCGAGGACGAAGCCGTTGAATCGCTGCACTCCCTGCACTCCCAGGGGTTCTTGCTCGTTGACGATGACGGTTCGGTGTGGCTGACGGTCCCACCCGGCACGCCGTACTCAGCCCCCGACGGCGGGTGGGCGTTCGTGGAGCAGCGCATCGAAGCACCGAAGGAGGCTGTTGCCGCTCTGGACTCTGACTGACGCCGCCCGCCGCGGTGCTCGGCTCGACCAGCGCTGGCCTCGTCAGGACAGAGCCGTGGCGGGCACCTCCACAGGTGGCGGTCGCTCCCCACGCGTAAGGGGCTGGGCATCGACGGCGGCTGCACCCATCATCTTCGGTGGCTGCGGCCCTCGATGTGACGGTTGAGGATGTCCCGCCGTGCCTGGTGGGATCCGGCGGGCAGAGCGCACTCGGCATCCGGCTTGGCTACGAGTGAGCCTTCTTCAATCGGGTGTATTCCTTGGCAAGTTCGACCCGTGAGCGGTGCGGGCCGCCCAACGTGGTGCACCGCTGCTCGGGTTCCTGGCCGCAGTCGGGGCAGGTCACCTCGTACACCCGCCACGGCCGCCGCAACCGTTGCTGGTCCCTGCGTTCGTCGATGATCGGCTTCAGCCGCTCGTCGTGCGGCACCCGCCGCATCTCACCGGGCGTGGTGTCGACGGCGCATTGCTGGCCGCTGTCCGCCCCGCAGCGCGGGCAGCGCCTCTCCAGCCACCTCTTCCGGGTAACTTGCCGATGGAGTTGCGGAAGCGGCTTCCCTTGTCCGGGCTGGAGAGGACCTGCGGTGTGACGTACCCGCTCCCTCCAGGCCTCGACCTTTGCTCGACGATGCGGCCCGATACTGCCGGCCTCACTCGCTGCCCGGAGCAGCTCACGGACCTTGATCCGCAGTACGTCCGGGTTTGGGTCGGGGGGAAGTTGGTCAAGGTCGTCGAGGAGGGTGTTCAGGCGCTGGCTCCTGGCCGCCGCGATGGCGTTGAGGCAGCTGTCAGCCGCGTCGATCACGCGGCTCTCCTCCTCTGAACAGGCTACTTTGGCGGCCGTTTTAGCATGCCGCAACAGCTTCTTGACCTTCCCGGCCCGCTTCTCAGCCACCGCCTGTTCCAGGCTGGCGAACAGCCCCCTGCGGGCCCCGACTTCCTTCTCGATCCAGAGGAGGCCGGAGCGCAGGGCGGCATCCAGCTGCTCCTGCAGCCGCGGGCTCACGCCGGCGAGTTCCGGCATCTCGCGGCACACCGAATCCGCCAGGGCGATGGACTCGGTCCGGCGGGCGTAGAGCAGCTTGCGCAGCAGCTCCCGCGCCCGGGTGTCCTGTGCCGTCTCCGTGTTCTGCCCCGGCGTCCACTTCGCGGGCGCCGCCGCGCTGCGGTCCTGGATGATCCGCTGGACCGCCGGCGTCGACAGCCCGCGCTCCGTCACCTCGCACTCCTCCAGGGCGAACCACTCGGTGGGCCGCGCGAAGGCCTCGGTACCGATCCGCACCCGCCTACTCGTTCCCTGACTGTCCAGGCGGATCCGGTGCACGTACCAACGCCGGATCAGTGTGTCCCGGTCGACCGGGATGCCCAGGCCGAGCACCGGCTCCAGGCCGTCGTCCCACACCGGCGCCACCGACCGGTCCAGGTGCACCCGCAGCGCGCCATGCCGCCAGCGCACATCCACGACGGACCCGATCGGTGCACCTTCCATGCGGGTGTACTCGAACGTGGCCTGCTCCCCGCGGCTGGCGAGCCAGGCCGCGGCCGCCGACCGCACATAGAGGTGGTCTGCGCTGTCCACGCCGCTGGCGCGGCGCCCGCACACATGCGGCAGCCCGTCCGGATCCGGGTGATGGGCGAAATGACAGGCCCGGTCCGTGTACAGCTTCGTGGTCAACTGCCCGCCGCAGCCGCCAAGCAGAATCCCGCACCAGAAGGTGTCGTCCTCATGAGCGCGGCGGAATGCATCCAGTTCGATCGCTTCCATCGGCAGCATCAACGGCTCATCCGAGTCCGCCCCGCCGAGCACCGCCGTCTGAATTCGTCGCCTGTCCGTGCGCACAAACTCCCCCATCCCATCCTGCCAACACATCGTGTCACCAGCGGAGTTCACCAACCAGATCGCCTCTCGGCTCGACTCAGGCCGTACGCCCCATCTGTGATGCCCTCGCCGCCCCGCCGATCACGCCGTCCGTGGCCTGTCCCTTCCGGGCAGCGCGCTCGGCCCGGGCCCGGCGCAGTGCGGCCGCCTCGGTGGCCGCCGCCTGGCGGCGGCGCTCCAGGCGCACCTGCTCGATCGAGGTCGGCACATCGTCCGTGACGACATTTGGCTCGGGGAAGGCCCGGCGGCTCAGCTCCCGCATCGCGGCGGTCTGCCGCTCCACCGCCTCCGCGATGCCCGGCTCCACGCGGGAGGGCCGGGCCACCTCCTGGTGCGCGGCGAGCGCGCGGCGGTAGCCGTCCGAGGCGGTCTCACGAGTACGCGGCGGCCCGGCGGGCGCGGCCGAGGGCTCCGGATCGACGTCGGCCGGCTCGGGCACCGCCACCGCGCCGGGCGCCAGGATCCGCAGGGACCGGACGACCGTCCGACCCGCCGACGCGTTGGCGGCCGCGACGATGCGGGTCCGCTCCAGCCGGGCCTTCGTCGCCCAGGCCGCCGACTCCGGGCACACGGTGAGCCGGCCGGAGTCGGCGTCGTACGACATGGCGGCGACGTGCCCGGCGAGCTCGGGTGCGATGGCCTCCCACCGCGCGCGCAGCGAAGCGCCGGCGGCCGGAAGCTCCCAGGCCCGCTCGGTTACCAGCGCGCCGATCGCGGTACCCAGGCCCATCGGCTCGCGCCCGCCGCGCCGGACCACCCAGGTCGTGCGCGGCTTCTGCTGCGCCGTACGGCCGCCGCCGTTCTTCTGCGCCGCCACCTTGGCAGCGCGCAGTGCGACGCGGGCCAGGTCGACGCCACTGAGCTGTGGGTTCTCGGTCATCACGCGACCTCCCCGGCGAGCTCCTGGACGCGGTGGACACCGCAGACGCTGCGCGACGGCAGGGGCTTGCGCCCGCATGGCACGTCTCCGTCCCGGCCCGAGCAGGTCTCCGTCCCGGCCGGTGCGGTCGGCGCGGGCACGACGGCGGTGCCCAGCACGGCGGCCTCCTCCCGGCAGAGCTTGCACAGGCCGTCCTCGAGGGCGCGGCCGATCACGACGATCCGGGCGCCGCAGTTCCCGCAGGATCCACGCGGCGGACCCTCCGGCTCGCGCTGCGCCGGGACCGGGGCCGACGCGGGGTTGTGGATCGCGTCGTCCAGCACGCAGTCGACGCAGCGGCCGCCTGGGCCGGGACGGGTGCCGTGCTCGGGACACAGGCCCTGCTCGATGCGCTGGGCACGGCGCCGGGCGGCGGCCTTGTCCTGGACGATCTCGGCACACACCTCGCAGTCCTCGCCGGTCGACCACAGCACGCCGGCCTCGCAGTCCTGGTAGCCGCAGCCCCAGCGCGGCAGGGCCACACCCAGCAGCCAGCGACCCGGGTCGCGGATCTCCGAGAGCATCACCTTGGCGAACCGGACGGTCAGCCGGTGCTGCAGCCGTTCGGCGTCGGTGCCCTCGCGCAGCTGGCGGCCCACCTCACGAGCGATCTGCCGGGCGACGAAGTCACTGGTCACCCGCCCCAGCAGCAGGTGCACCGGCTCCAGCACGGCGTAGATGTGCGGGCTCATGGCCAGCCGCGGTCCGTCGTAAGACGACCGCGCGGACCCCCCGCCCCTGCTGCTGCGCTTTTCGGATTCCGGCTTCGAGAGGGAGGGCTGGCTGTTTCCACCCGCGCGAAGCGCGAGACCACCGCCGGCTTCCGTACGCGCAGCAGCGTCGGCCGGGTTTTCCGCAGCCCCAGCGCCCTCCACTACCAGTACCTCGCCTACGGCGGATGAGAAGAACGCGCGCTCGTCATCCGGTGAGTCAGTCCTAGGTGATTCCTCATTCGCGAGGGATCCCTCACCAACCGGCGAACCCGATCCCTCACCAACTTGGGAACTGACCGCCTCCTGAGAACCACTGGTCACAGCCGCCTCAGCAGCCCCAGCGACCGCCGCGCAGCCACCGTCCGGACGGGCCTCGGGAGCGATGTCGTGCGCGATGTACCGGTGACGACCCTGCGCCCCCGCACGCCGCTGCACCGTCACCCAGCGCGCCGCCTCCACCTCGTCCACCACCGCCGACGCCGCCGTCACCGAGATCGGCTGACCCGCCTTCTTGCCTGAGTGGTGGAGCAGACCAGCCGCCAGCTCCGCCTCCGTCAGCGCGATCCCCCGCGCCTGCGCATACGCGATCAACGCGAACGCGCGCAGCTGCCGGGGCGTGAGGTCCTCCGAGGCCGCCACCGGCAGCCACACGAACGCCTCCGTACGCGTCATCGCCCGCACCGCCCGCAACGCCGACGTACCCATACCACCCGGCAGCGTCCGACGATCCGAGAACAGCTCCACCACACCGTCCGGGCCAGGACGGCACAGCTGCGTCATCCCCCGCTCCACCGACGCCGTCGACAGCCCCAGATACGCGGCGATCGTCGTGGACTTCGCCTGGCACCCCTCCGGCCGCAGCCCGAGCGCCTTCACCTTCACGTACACCGACAACGCCACGTCCTGGTAGAACGGCGACCACACCAGCCGCATCGGCACACGCACCCGTCGCCGGCGAACTCGCGTTGCCCCGTTCAGCTCGGGCCGGACGCCCGCCCCGTCGCCTTCGATCGACGGGCGGGGGGCAGGGACCATCGCAGCGGCTGATGCCGCCACGCCGCTCACCGGGCCACCCCCGCGGCTGCATGAGCACGACAGACAGTGGCAAGCCGCGCATCTCCCTGCTTTAGAGCGGTCGTTACGGGATGAATCGGACTGTGAAATCCGTCAAGACGGGGCGTCACGGACGCGCAAACAGGCGTAAAACGGATGTATGTGGGCTGGCGAAAGCCCAACCTGTCGTGCAGAATGACGACGTCCTCCTTTTCTGAAGGTGGTCGTGCTGAAGCCCCTTTCGGGGGTGCTTCGGGTTCTGGTGAGAACCGAGATCGAACCGCTCGCAGCCGGCGGCAACCGGGGCGGGCAGCTCCTCCAAGAGGCGGGCAACCTCACGGAGAGCAGATGGGCGCTGCACCTGGTGACGGGCAATCACCAGGGACCGCAGCCCGGGGCGGCCGGAAGTCCTGCAGTGCAGGCGCCGCCCCCGGAGAACTACGTCATCCCGACCCCCTCAGTAGAGGGGCGCTCCGGGGTGTGCGCAGGCAACACGAACGCCCCGTCGAAGGGCCAGCAACCGGCATGGCTGCTGCCCCCACGGCGGGGTGCTGTGTGTCGGGTGACGGGTACGGGTACCCTGATCACGTCGGCACCTTCCTTCTCGCGAAAAGGGTGCTCGGCAGGCCCTGGGACCCCTCCTACAAGGTCCTTCGGCCACGTGGCCCCTCCCGGCTTGCCAAGGCCGGTCGACGGGGCCACTTTTTCTTTTTGATCAACGCTGCGGGTCACTGTACCGGTCCCGCCGAACTCAGCGCTGCCCCGGGGGGCACGTGTCGTACCGGCAAACCGCTGACGGCCCATCACTACAACACCCCTTTGCTGATTTCGTGCTTCACAGGGACCAACTGTGCTGATGACACGACAAGTGCAGATGATCCGAGCAGGAAGCGGCCTGGAATCCAAGAGGATGTTCACAAAGGGCCCCTCTGAATGCCGTGAGGCGGGAAACCACCTTCTTCCTGGGGCCTTGCTGTAGCCAATCTTGACGATGTCCGAGCCCGGCGATCCGACTACGTAGACCTGCCCCGGTACTCCACGCCCTGTTGTCACGGCCTGCTCCGTTCATCGAAGGTCAGCAAAGGCACGTCGTAGAGGTCGGGGTTCTTGGGCCGGGTCATCACGGGCGAGGTGACTTCGACTACGAGCATCTCCACAAGGAACTGCACCTGGGCGCTGAGCAGGTGGCTGGTGTGGCCGGTGGCCGAGCGGGCCTTCTCTCCGAGGGAGGTGTGGATGTGCGGCAGGACCGTGTCAGTGTCAGTGTCGTACGCGAGCGTTCCGCAGCCCATTGCCTCCACGCCGGTCAGGTGGACCTTGCTCCACACGGGAGCGTCGGGGTTCTCCAGCTTCTCGCAAGCGCCGACGATCTTGGCTTCGGCGAAGCCAGCGATGAACATGGGGATGTAGCCGTGCTTCACGCCGTTCTGGCGGCAGAAGTCGGCGAGCGTGGGAAAGAAGTCGTCGCCGTGGTCGAAGGTCACGCCGAAGGTCCGGCCGGTGGTGAGCTCGTAGCTGCGCAAGATGAAATCCCGGGGCTGTGAGGACGGTTACGAAAGGGCGTTGAAGACCTGAGTGATCTGTTCCTTGTCGGTGCCAGTCATCAGTAGCAGGTGCAGCAGGATGCGTGCCTTGACCGGGTCCAGGGTGCTGCCGGAGATCAGTCCTCGGGCGAGCAGGTCGGATTCGGAGCCGGGGAAGCCGTAGGTCTGCCGCAGAACGGGACCGGATCCGGTGCGCGTGGCCAGGATGATGGGCATGCGCTTGGCGAGGTCGGTGAGGGCGTCTACGCATGCCATCGGGACGTGGCCGGCCCCGAACGCCGCGACTACTAGGCCGTCGACGTGGTCGCCGAGGGCCTGGAGGAGAGTTCCGTCGTCTCCGATACCGACCGTGAAGACGGTGGTGCGGACAGAAGTGGCGGCGCGGTGGCGGTCGATCGTCGGGGCCGCGTTGGGGCGGGCCAGGATCCGGACGCGGTCTTCCGCGACGTAGCCGATCGGCCCGGGGTACGAGGTGAAAGCTGTGGGACTTGTGGCGTGAGTCTTGCGAACCCAACGGGCAGCGTGGATCTCCTCGCCGAACACCACCACACAGCCCGTGCCTCGTGCTTCGGTGCTGGCTGCGGTGTGGATCGCGGCCAGCACGTTAGCGGGGCCGTCCGCTCCCGCCATGCTCGCGTTGCGCATGGCGCCGGTGACCACGATCGGCATGTCCCCGGTGGTGACGAGGTCCAGCAGGTACGCGGTCTCCTCGATCGTGTCCGTCCCCTGAGTGACGACCACGCCGTCGACCGCGAGCGTCTCGATCGTCGCGGCGAGCTCGAACAGGTCGGAGAAGGACAGCGAGGCGCCGGGCAGACGGCGGAAGTCGTGCACTTCGACCTTGATGCCGGTGTTGACGAGACCCGGTACGGCTGCGACGAGGTCGTCGGCCGACAGCGTCGGCGTCGCGCCGCCGTCGGTCTGCGCGGTCATCGCGATGGTGCCGCCTAGTGAGATCACTGCGACGCGGCGGGCGTTGTCGGCCATGGCCTCTTTCCCCTTCATGAACAGGCAGGTGGTGGTGCGGGATCAGTGATCGGCCGGAAGCGATGCCACGTACGCGCATGCGGCATCGACGCCGGATGCGGAGACCAGCCGACTGCGGGGCTGGACCAGCCCAGACGATCCGTACCGGGCGAGCTGGCTGCACCGCTGGATCAACCAGGGCCACGGCAGATCGAGGTACTGCGCCAGAGCCCGCAGCCGTCCGGCAGCCGTCGGCGCCGAAGTGAGCGAGTCCGCGTCGACGTCGCGCGCGGCGATCGTGAACTCGCGGACGACCGAGGCCCGGGCAGTCAGGTCGACGTGCCACATGCCATCCCCGCGGACCCAGTTCGCGATCACCGCTTCCTTGTCGGGCGCAACCACGAAACCCTCCACAGCCTCGTACGCGGGATCGGACGTGAACTGCGCGTGGATCCCGAGCGACTCCATCAACGCCACGGCCAGGAACAGCAGGATCCGCTCGTACCTTAAAGACGAGCGGACCACCTCCTCCGGGATGCAGAAGGCCCGAGTGCTCGTACTGCCGAGCGCCTTCGTGGTCTCCCGTAGATACGGGTACTTGTGATCGAAGATCAGCCAGGCGCTTGCCTCCTCACCGCGCTGCTCCCGCGTCCAGAACGCGGGCAGCGCCGGGAGCTTCGGCAGCGCCTTGAGGATGTGGCGGGCGCAGAAGTCCGAGCCTAGCCACATGTGGGCCACCCCATTCAGACCGGGCGCCGCCTCCCGGCTGACCGCAGAGGAGGACAGCCGCTCATACGCCTTGAGATCACTGCGCGTCTCAAAAAGCGCCTGGTCATCGGCCTGGAGAGCGTCGTCGTAATTGCTGACGGCCCACAGGATGCCGTAGGTGAGATCGTCCAGCTCGTACGCGGCGGGCGCGGCGACCTCATACACACCGCCATTCCGCGCGAGCTTGCCACGGGCTGCGCGCCCGTCCAGGACGTAGAACTGCGAGACGTCGTCGGTGCTGACCGCTCCGACCAGCAGGCTCCGGTGCGGTCGGGACAGGAACTCCTCCACACGCCGCTGATCGGGGATGGACACGATCACCCGGCTCCCCTCGATGCGTGCGGGGTGGACCTGCAGGGAGAGCTGGGAGCCGAGCATGGACCGACCACCCGGCAGCAGGGCCTGCCAGTCCACCCCGAAGTCCGGGACAGGCCGCGACAGCCGGAGCCCGGACCAGTTTTCGGAGGCAGTTGTCGCGAACCCGAAGGGATCCTCAGCCGGGCTGGCCACCGCGGCCGCCGGCGCGGGGAGGCCAGCCATCGCCGCCGTGCCGATTCCCACGCCGGCGCGCAACAGCGCGCGTCGATCGAGTGCCACGAGCACCACCGTTCCATCGTCGAGACGTCGAGGGACGAAGATCCCCTCACTGTCCGACGCTGCCGCCTGGGACAGGGCCATGGCCAGGCCTGACGATGTATCGGATACATGGAGCACTGGATCGGATACATGCCCGGGTCCGGTGACACCCCGGTCGATCTCCTGCCACAGCTCGGTCAGGAGCCCGCCGGCGCCCAGCGCCTGGTCGATGAGCTCGACCTCGCTCCGGTCTTTCGGGGGCCGATCGCCGTTCTCCCATCGCTGCACCTTGGAGTGCGAAACGAAGGTCTTGGCGGCGAGGTTCCGCATGGACATGCTGCGCGCCTCGCGCAGCTCCCGGATCATGTAACCGAGACGGTGCTGGGGCGACTGATCTGGCATCAGCACATTGGGCCGCTGCCCCATTTTGGGCCCCCTCCATGTATCCAAATCCCTGTATCCGTCCGACGGATACAGGCCAGACGTAGAAACCGTCGAAGATCACGCTTACACCTGGAGGGCCAGATTCCATCAGAGGGCCGCTCCAGGAAGGCGAAATGCATCAACTTCTGCAATCTCGCCAGGCGTTGCAGGATCGGTGTCACGTATGCCGTGGCGCGACATCAAGCGTCGAATTCGTAGTCCAGCACGTACGCGGCGGAGTCCATGGTCATCTCGTTGATCTCCACCGCCCGCCCGTCAGCGTCGAAGGCCGTGCGTGCCAGCTTGATGACGGACCTGCCAGCGGGGATGGCCAGCTGAGCTGCTTCGTCGGCAGATGGCAGACGCACGCGGATCTCTTCACGGAAACGCGTTGGCGCGTGTCCGAGGTCGGCCAGGCGAGCGTAGATGCCGCCCGGTCCGGTGTCGGCCTGTGTGATGGGCGAGCCCGCCACCAACGACTGAGGGAGATACGACTCTGCGACCATGACCGGTCGCCCTTCCATGACGTACCGCCGGCTGCGCACACAGACGGTTTCACCAGGCGCCAGGTCAAGCACGTCACCAATGTGCGCGGGCGGATCCGCGTTCTCCAGTACTGCGATCTGGCCGACATCGGGAGCGCGGTGGTCGTCCGCGGCCCAGATCGTTTTCCCGCTTCCCCATTGCCCGCGGGCCAGCCGCGGAATGCCGCGGCGTCTGATCGGGCGGAAAGAGAGAACGCGAGCGCTGGCCCCCTTCCTGCTCTCGACAAGGCCCTCGGTATGCAAGATCTTGAGCGCTCTGCGCGCAGTGAGAGTCGCAACGTCGTACTGCGCCGCCAGGGCGTTCTCACCCGGCAGCCGAGCACCAGGTGCATACTCCCCGCTCTCGATCGCCGCTTTCAGGGCGTCCGCGATCTGCTGGACCTTCGTGCCCTTCGGGCCTGGCTCGTCCGTCATCCGTCTCCCTACCTCGGTAGCGATCGTAGGGCGTTTGCTACCGAAGAACCCCCTGGGGACGCCTTGATCGCGCCGAAACCTGCGACATAGTACAACCTCGGTAACGTACTGCTTGACATCGGTACCGATGATGGCTCTTACTGTAGAGCAACCTCGGTAACGAGGTGAGCGTCACCGCACCACCGCAGTAGTCGTCCGCCCTCCACGGCGGCCGAAGTAGTCCTCAGCTCGCTGAGGGCACGTAAGCACCGTCGCAGCAGATCGCCACTTCGGTGGCCGGAGTCCAAAGCCCTAGCCACCCCGGTGGCCGGAGCCCGAGGCACCTCTAACTCCTCCGCCCATGATCTGCGGCGAGTACCACCCCGCAGCGCTGATGCGTTGTCTGTCCTTCAGGAGGCCGGTTCGCCGTGCGGCCTGAAGGGCGGAGAGAGCACCTGCGACGCGCCCCTGTCACTCCGTAGAAGGAGCCCTCATGCCTAGGCGAACCCGCGATCTCACCGCTCAGAAGCGTCCGCGCCGGGCCCGGTCCCGCGCCA
This sequence comes from Streptomyces sp. NPDC015139, assembly GCF_043079785.1. NCBI lineage: Bacteria > Bacillati > Actinomycetota > Actinomycetes > Kitasatosporales > Streptomycetaceae > Streptomyces > Streptomyces sp. NPDC015139. Next base: position 24,956 of record NZ_JBIBUW010000026.1, read on the forward strand.
TCAGCACCCTCCCCCCGCTGGTCGTCTCCACCCTCAAGCCGCACGAAGTCGACCTCGCCTACTCCACGCTGGTCTGCCCCACCTGCCGCACCTGGGTGCCGATCAACGCGCCGCACAGCGCGCGGCCCAAGCTGGTCCCCCACCACACGGAGAAGGCCGGCACCGAAGACCCGATCCGCTGCCCCGGCAGCCACCGCCTGGTCACCATCAACCTCACCGTCGACCAGTGGTTCCGGCGGCTGGAAGAGGGCCTCACCCAGACCGCCGGCCGACGCCCCACCCGCGTGATCCGCAAGCCGAAGACCGGTGCGCCCCCCGCCGTCATGCAGATCGTCGGCGGCACCGTCGACGACAAGACGGCCCGCAAGCTGGACGAAGCCCACGTCCGCGGCTGCTCCACCTGCTCCATCAAGGACGACAAGGGCAACATCCTGCGCGCCGCCGACCTCACCTCCCGGTGCATGGATGGCCGCCGCCTCGCCCAGCTCTCCGCACACGCCAAGCGCCTCGCCCCCGCCCGCCGCAAAGCACAGATGGACCGCGAGGACTGGAACGACCGCCGCGCGTGGGGCCTGCGCCTGCTGCACGAGCAGCAGTGGCAGAACGTCTCGGAGTCGGTCGCCGACGCCGACCTCCGGCGCGTCCGTGACACCCTGGCCGCGCTGATCCAGACGCTCAACCCGAGCAAGGCCGACGCCCCGCAGCTCACCGACTGGGAGCGCGCCGACCTGATGAGCGCGATCACTCTCCTGGCCACGCAAGAAGAGCAGCTCACCCGGTAGGACCGCACGAACCGCCGCGGCCCCGGCCATCCCGAGCGATCGGGGAGGCCGGGGCCGCGGCTGCTCGTACGAACAGCCTGAACAGCACGACAGCCCCGGCGACTTGGAACCCCCCGGGGCTGTCCAGGACCTGACTTGGAGGACCTGATGCCGCACAGCATGACACTAACCATCCCCGCCCCGTCGAACGGCCTTTACGACGACATGGAGGCCGAGGACAACCGCCACGGCCCGGAGCCGGACGAGACCGAGGCCTTCCACCGGCTGGTCCGTCACCTGGTGGCCGACGGCGACGCGCGGGCCGCGTTGGCCGGCCGGCGCGCCCGCCGCACCCTCTCCGAGATGGAGGCGGTCCGGTGAACGCCGTCCTCAGCCTGACTGACGCCGAGCGCGCTGAGCTCTCGCGTAAGAACGCTGAGCAGAACAAGCGGTCGGAGAACAACCGCCGCTGACCGATCCTCCGGCATTGCCCGTCGTCCCCGCCCTTCAGCGGGCGGGGTCGGCGGAGAGCGCCGGGAGCTCACCCTTCGCTCCGGCCGTCCGGCCGCAGACACGCGAACAGTCTCAGGGATTGCGCCCCTGGGACTGTCTCGTACGGACCTTCTGGGAGGCCCTGATGAACCGCTCCATCGTACGCACGTCCTACGCGCCCTCCGCCGACCTGCCGGTCAACACCGACTGGCGGGTCTCCTCGGCCTGCAAGGACGAAGATCCCGAACTGTTCTTCCCGATCGGCAACACCGGGCCCGCCCTGCTCCAGATCGAGGAAGCGAAGGCCGTGTGCCGTCGCTGCCCGGTCATGGAGCGCTGCCTGCAGTGGGCTCTGGAGAGCGGCCAGGAGCACGGCGTGTGGGGCGGCACCGACGAGGGCGACCGGCGCCGGATGAAGCGCCGCGCTGCCCGCAAGCGTGCCGACGCCTGACTGCCGGCGGGAGCGGCGGGCAACTTCTGACCCGCCCCGCAGCACTGCCACCGACCGGCCGCCCGTACCGCGGGCGGCCGGTCTTTCGCACGTCTCCAGCCCGGGAATGCCTCGGGCCCCCTTCCTTCCTGGGAGAGCTCATGGACTGCACCACCCCGACCGTCACCGGTATGGCCCGGCGGTTGCCGACCTCGCTGTGCACGCACACGCCGAAGTGCCCGTCGGCCACCAGCTCAGACCGCGAGGCCGCCCGCGTCGTGGCCGGCCACCCGGAGCAGGGCTGGAGCCTGCTGTGCAACGGCGTCCTGGTCTTCGACGTTATGTCGATCTCGGACGCGGAAGAGGCTGCTGACCAGGGGCACTACGAGACGGACATGTCTTCGTCAGGACCGGAGGCATTCTCCCTGAGGATCGAAGCAGATGAGTCCGTGCTCGTGGGCCAGCGCAGCGGCGTACTCGGACACTTCCTCAGCCTTGCCGTAGGACATGAGCAGGTACACGATCGGGCCCGATGCCTCATCGAGGACCGGTGGCGACGCCCATACGACACTGCGCTCGTCGTCGGGGTATCGCGCCACGAGGGCTTGCACGTAGGCCGTGATGCGCGGCTCCGGAGGCACGACAACATCGTCCGATTCCAGGTAGCGCTCGTAGAGCTCGCCGTAGGTCGAGCCCGCATGGTGATTGTCGAGGGGACGGTCACCGTCCCAAACAGCAAGGTCATAGCTCATGGGCGCATCGTCGCAGGCGGGAGCTCCGCTGGCGCCAGCAGGCCCCGAGATCGAACCACCACTCGTGACCCGCAAGAGGTCCTAGGCCAGAGTGCGGAGACGGCGGATCTCGCCGTGGGCGGTCTCCAGTTTCCGGGTGAGGTCAGCGACCTGGTCGCGGAGTTGCCGGTTGCGTTCGAGTGCGGTCTCCAGCCTGCGGTGCAGGGAGGCGTCGCTGGCCGCGTGCCGAGGGCTGCGGTGGGGTGCAGGGGCTCGTTGCTGGAGTTGGTTGATCGCGGTAATGAGGTCGGTCTGCGTGTATAGCCAGGACCGGGAGACACTGGCCGCGTTCGCTATGCCGACGACGGTGGGCCGCTCGCTGCGGCAGGATGCCGTCTTGATGGCCTCTTCGGCGCGCTCGCGTGCCTGCCTGCTGCGTGTCTTCGAGGCTTCGACGAGGAAGCGGGCGTTGTCAGCCGGTGGCATCGAGATCGGTCACCTTCCCGCCGGCCACGATCTGCTGCGGTCCGGCCTGTTCCAGGGCGTCGATGATGGTGTCGAGCTTGCCGAGCGTGCGGGTGTTCTTCTCGACGATGCGCGACAGCCCGGCTTGCTCGGCGTCGCCGATGAGCTTGCGGGTCTCCTCCCGCTGGCGTCGGTGCTGGTCGAGGAAGTCGCCGGTGGTGATGAAGAAGCGGCAGTCCAGACACGGGTTGGCGTACTCGCAGTCGGTCTGGATGGGTGCCCCGCAGTAGCCGTTGGGGAGGCTGACCTTGGCGCGGACCAGGGACAACCGCATCCAGGTGGCATCGGCGAGCGGATGGTCGGCGGGCAGTGCGACGGGTTCGCCTTCGGCGTTGACCTTGAGGGACTTCTCCCAGTGCTCGCGCAGGGTTTTCTGGTGCAGGCGGGCGTAGATGGCCGTCATCTGCGGCGACATGTGATCGAGCAGTTGCTGGACGATGTGCTGCGGGACGTTGGCATTGATCAGCCGGGTGCCCAGCGTGTGGCGGAACTGGTGGAAGGTAACCCGTGCGGGGCGGCCGTGCTCGTCGACGAGACGGATGTGCTCCAGCCAGGTCTCCATCTGTTCGCGGCACCAGGTGTCCGAGACGGCCTTGCTGCCGTTGAGGTTGGCCATCCAGCCGGGGAACAGGAAGCGGCTCCCGGAGGGGAAGCGGGCCTGGACGCGTTTTTGCTGCGCGGCGATCTCGTCGGCCAGGGCCTGGCTGATGGGGAAGAACGCGATGCGGCCGTGGATCTTGTGGTTGACCCAGGTCAGATAGGGGGCGCCGGTGTCGTCGTGGGTGACGCAGTCGAACCGCAGGCGCCGGGCGTCCTTCATGCGCAGGCCGCAGGAGATCAGCAGGGGGACCATGAGGCGAAGATCGGCGGTGGCGATCAAGGCCAGGCTGGCGGGGTTCTCCATCTGCCACATCAGGTGCTCGGAGATCCAGCGGGGCTTGGCTGGCGGCGGAGGCGGGGCGTCGTTGTAGATGACGGCGTCGCGGGGCAGGTCGGCCTGCCAGTCGTGGGCGCGGGCATCGGCGAGGAACCGGCCCAGCGAGTTGACCGCGGCCCGGCGGGTGAACACGTCCGGGTAGTCGACGGCGAGGGCGGCGATCCACGCCTCGATCCTGGCGCGGGTCAGGTCGGCAGGCCCGGCGTTCGGCGGCAGGTGCCGGGAGAGATGGATCAGGGAACGCAGGTTCTGCGCGACGGTGTTGACGCTGATGTTCGTGCTGATGCGCCAGCGACACCATCGTTTGGCCAGCTCGCGCAGCCAGGGCTGGGCTATGCCGCCGAAGCGCAGGTAGCGCGTCTCTCCTTCGGCGAGAGCGAAGTGGCGCAGGTCCCAGACCTCGCGCGGATACTGGTCGGCCCACGGATCATCGGCGATGAGCAGGTGCTCCAGGGCGAAGCGGGTGTCCGCGATGAAGCGGAAGGCGACCACGTTGTAGCCGTGGCGGCGTCCGTCGGGCCCGAGCGGTGCGACGTGGTCGCGCCAGCTGGTCTCGTCCCAGTCCAGAAGGCTGGAGACCGGCGCCTGACAGGCCCAGGTGACCGCGCGGCGGACATCGCGGGCGGGGGTGAAGCGCAGCCCCTCGTCGAGGCGGTGTTGCAGGCCGAACTGGAACTCCAGGCGGAGTGCGGGATCGAGCTGACCCAGGCGGATCTTCGGATCGCCGCGGTGGGCGAGGTCGTCGTACCAGCTCGTGAGTTCAGGGCGGCCGTGCTTGCGCCACCGGGTGTGGTGCGTGTGACACAGCAGCGCATCAGTGCTGTCGGTCCAGCGCGGGCAGTCGGGAAACTCGCAGGTCCGCTCGGCTGCCGCCGGCCTGCGCGGCGGGTGATAGAGGGTGCGTCCCACCCAGTCCTCAAGCGGCGGTCGCCCGGCGTGGGTCCATCGCGAGGCATGCCGGTGACACAGCCCGTGGGCGGCCCTGGCCCGGTTGCACCCGGAGACCAGGCAGGCCGCCGCCTGCTGGCGGCGGCGCAGTCGCGCGTCCTCGCCCGCGGCCCAGCTGTCCAGGTCGGCCGGGCGTCCTGCGGCCACCCAATGGTGATGGTGGGTGCGACACAGCTTCAACCGCCCCATGGTCAGCGCCGTCGGGCAGGAAGCGATGCGGCACTCCCCGGGAAAGAACACCGGGCTGTCACGCGGCGGACAGAGCACCTCGGCCCGGAACTCCGGGCGCACCGTCTCCATCAGTTTCGCCAGCAGCCCCGCCGAAGCCCGCCGCGTCTGGGGTTCGTTCAATGGGCCGACGCCCCATCCTTGATGATCCCGGCAGAGAGGAGCACCCGGCGATGATCCTCGACATCGAGGTGACTGTAGATCTCGGCCGTGGTCTGCGGGCTGGCATGACCAAGAAGTTCGGCCACGACCTCGATCGGCACCTCGGCCCGCAACAGCCGCGTGGCGTAGGTATGCCGGCAGACGTGCGGCGAGAAGTGCGTAATGCCGGTCCGCTGCTGCAGGCGTTCCACCAGTTCGTTGACGTTCGCCCGGGTCATCGGGGAGCCGATCGGCTCGCGGAAGAGGTTGGCGAACACAAAGTCGCAGTCCAGCGTGCCGTACTCGCTCTCCATGTAGGCGGCGTAGCAGTCGAACAGCTCCGACCTCACTGGCACGATCCGGCCCTTCATGCCCTTGACGCGGGCCCCGTTGGCGTTGTTCTCGCGCGGGACGACGTGCACCTCGCTCCTGCGGAGGTTCAAGTCGGCATGCCGCAGGCCCAGGGCCTCGCTGATCCGCAGCCCCGAGTCGTCCAGGAGAGCGATCAGGAACCGGTCCCGGCGCCGGCTGCAGGCGCTCATCAGCCGCTGGACCTCGTCGTCGGTCAGCGTCCGGGGCGGCTTGCGGTGGGCGTGGATGCGGATCGGGCTGTACTCGACTTCGCCGCCCCGCTGGGTGTGCGCCAGCATCGGCGTGTAGGAGCCGGTCGGCTGCCTGCCCAGCAGGCTTCCCAGCAGCGCGGGCACGCTCTCGTCCCGCCGGGCGTGGAACCGGTAGAAGGATGCCAGCGTGGCCCGCTTCCGCTGCAACGTGGTGTTCTCCAACGCCTGGCCGACACCGGGCAGCACAAACACTCCCGGCGCACGCGCCGGCTTCGGACGGCGAAGCCAGTCGAAGAACTGGGCCAGGACCTCCAGACGAACGCGCCGGTAGTCCAGACCCGTCTGCTCCAGCCAGACGAAGAAGTCGCGCAGGTCGTAGGCGTAGCCCTGCACCGTGTGCGGCGACGCACCGGTTGCTGCCAGGTACGCGAGGAACTCCTCCACGGCATCGACGGGCAAGCCGTCGTCCCCCACCACGGTGTACGAGACCGGATCGTCCTCGGACAGCCGCAGCCTCTGCACAGCGAACGACACACCACACCCCACGCCGACATGGACAGGCGAACAGAACCCGTCCATGAAGCACCGAAAGGCCCTCCACTGGCAGCGAGTTGGACACCAAAGACACCCAGAAGACTGATCGACATAGTCGAGGACACCGGCGACCTGCTCCCCGACGGCCAGGTCGTCGCCCCGCACCGGCACCTCGCGGTCGTGGCCTGACGGTTGCCTGGTCTGCCCGCACCGACCGCTGAACCTGGCGGCCGGTACGGGCGGTGACTGGGAGCCGGACAGTCCGGACCGCGTGACCCGTTAAGGAGTTGCCGTGCGCGACAGCGCCCAGAGCACCATCCCCGCGATCAAATTCGAGCGGGGCCAGTTCGTCCTGTACCGCGACCCGGAGAAGTTCTGGACCGGGCAGGCCGGCCACACCTTCGTCTGCCGCATCGACCGGGTCTGTCTGGGCGACACCTACGACCTGACCCCGCTGCCCAACGGCCGCCCGATCTACTACGCGAATCCCGACTACATGCGACTGCTGCCGGCCGTCGACGCGATGCGTGACATCGACACCGCGCCGCTGAACACCGACGCCGCGGCCGACGACATGACCGCGGCCGCCCTCGCCTGGCTCACCCAGCAGCACGCGACCGCCAACCAGCGGCCGGAGCTGCCCGCCCAGCGCGACTGACCGAACCCCCGTGAACCGCCGCCCCGTCCGGGGCGGCATCGACCTGGAAGGAGGCGGCGTGGCCGCCACTCGAACCCGCAACAAGAGGCCCACCGCCCGCAAAAAGCCGGCGGCGCAGTCCCGTCTGACTCCGCAGCCCACCGCCTCCACCGCCCCCGAAGCTCCCCCGGCCCCGGCCGGAACGATGGAGACAGATATGGATTTCGAGGCGTTGGCCCGTGTCGCGGACGCCCGGGACCGGGCCGCCGACATCATCGACACCGCGCGCGAGCACGGAGCCGCCCTCCAGGCGGAAGCCGAGATGGCGGCCGCGCGCACCGTTACCGACACGCACGAGCAGGTCACCGCGCTGATGACCGAAGCGCAGAGCCGCGCCGCGAGCATCACCGCCGACGCCGACCAGGAGGCCACCGCGCAGCGCGCGGTGGCGAAGAACGACCTGGAGGCGGCGCGCGACGAGGCCGACGGGCTCCTGGCCGAAGCGCGCGACCGTGCGGAGACCCTCGTCAAGGAGGCCCGCGCGCAGGTCGCCGACCTGACCGAGCTGGCCGCCACCGACCGTGAGGCGACCGCCAAGGCGGTTGCCGAGCTGCGGCGCCTGGCGGAGGCCGACCTCACCGAGATCAGCGCCCTGGTCGACCAGCGCCGCACCGAGGCCGGGCAAATCCTCGCCCGCGCCCAGGAGCAGGCCGACGAACTGGTGGCCGCGGCCCAGCGGGAGGTTGACCAGGCCCGCGAGCGGTTCGCCCAGCTCGCGGCGACAGCGGCTGAGCAGTACGACGGCCGCCGCGCGGAGGCGGAGGCGCTGTACGCGGACGCGGTCAAGGCCGCCGACGACCGCCGCCGCGAGGCCGACCAGCACGTCGTCGCCGCGCACACCGAGGCGGAGCAGGCCCGCACCGAGTTGCGCGAGAAGCTGCGCGAGCTCACCGACAAGTTCGACACGGAGGCCACGACCAAGCGCAAGGCCCTCGCTGACGAGCTCGCCGGGCTCAAGGCCGCGTGCGACAAGCAGCGCGAGCGGCTGCGGGAGGAAGCCAAGACCGTCGCGGTGCAGCTGCGAGAGGCAGCCCAGAAGGAGGCCGACCGCATCACTACGGAAGCGCAGCGCAAGGCCAAGGGCATCACCGACCGGGCGCAGGCCGATGAGGCCCGCGCCCGCCGGCTGCTCGATGAGGCCCGGGAGGCGAAGCGGGCCAACTCCCGCTTCCGCGGCTGGCACCAGAACCTCAGCCGCAAGGCATGGAAGACCGCCCCGTGGATCGCGCTCGCCGCTGGCGTCGGTCTCGCCGCCTCCGGCGAGTACGAGCTGGCCCGCATGGTCGGCATCAACCAGTACGTCGCCCCGCTCCTGCCGGTCAGCATCGACGTCTACTGCGTCACCGCGTTCCGCGCCAAGAAGGACATCCCATACGCGCTGCTGCTGATGGCGTCGGCGAACGTGACGTACCACCTGTCCGAGCAGGCCCACATCGTCAAGGAAGGCCAGTCGGCACCGTGGCAGCTGACCACGTTTGTTGTGCTGATCTTCGTGGCGGTCATCTGGCGCGTCCACACGCTCATGCACGACGACGGTACGGACGGGCACGGCAGCACGGCTGCTGCGGTCGGCCGTACCGGTACGGGCAGCGGAAACGGAACGCCCGCCCGTACAGGTACGCACCGGCCTGCCGACGGAACGGACGGCATGCCGTCCAGCCGTACAGGGGCCGCAAACGACGACCTGTACACCGCTCGCAGCGCGGTCCGGCCGGAGGAAATGGGCACCGGACGGGACGGTACGGACCCTGTACACCCCGCCTCGCACCCGCCGCACGATGACGGGTCCGAAGCAGCTCTGACCAGGGCGTACAGCGACCGTACAGACGGTGTACACGCCACTCCCAACGGGGTGCGGCGTACAGGTACAGCGGCTGCGGGGCGTACCGGTACGGCCAGTGCGGCCGTACAGGTGCGCACCGGGTCGGTCAGCGTCCGTACACAGTCCGGCGGTGACGGTATTCCGGAGGCTCGTACAGGTACGGGTGCCGCGTCTTCTCCTGCAACCGGAACCAGCGGTACGGCAGGTGCGGACCGTCCCGGTACGCCTGTACGGACGGACGCTGAACTCCTGCCGCTCGTACAGAACCTGCCGCGTGACGAGGACGGCTTCGTCACCCTCTACCAGGTCCGCACCAAGCTCAGCGTCAACCAGTCCCGCGCAGTCCGGCTGCTGAAGGAGGCCGGCTTGCTGCGTCCCGAGGACGCGGACAAGCACCTGCGCTGATCCGCCGTCCGGCACACACCAGTGAGGGCCAGCCCATCGGAAGTGGGCTGGCCCTCACTGCGACTGCCGGAAGCAAGTCGACAGCCCCACAAGTACACCAGGAGGGAACCCCCGCCGTGAACAGCGACAACGACCCGAATTACGCACCTCTGCGCGACGTCGCGCAGAGCCCGGAGGCAACCGCCCGGTACCTGGCCGACGTTCAGCGGGTCTTGCTGGACATCGGCAAGAACCTGGAGACCCTCGCGCACGAGACCCGCGTGCACCTGCGCGACACGCACGTGGAGGGCGACCGCTGGTACCACGCCAGGCTGCGCGCGATGCCCGTGGAAAAGGCCCTGGGCAACGTGCTCAAGAACCTGAACAACCTCACCGAGGGCCTGGAAAAGAGCGCCTATAAGCGCCGCGCCCATGACGAGGCCGTTGTGAATACGGCCAAGGAAAGGAAGGACAAAGAGCTGGAAAGGCAGCGTAAGAAGAACCCGCAGCAGCTCCAGGCCGCGCCCAACCGGGCGCAGCAGGGTGCGCAGAGCCAAAGTTCCGGCTATAGTGTTCCCACGTCGATTTACGACCTGGGTAACAGGGAGTCGGCGTGACGCGCCCCCTCAGTAGCATCGAACGCTCCATTCAAGGGCGGAACGGCTGGCTGCAGGAAGAAGAGCGCAAGGCGATCGAACGTCGCGGAGAAACGGGCCGGATGGAATTCTGGCTCCGCGTTACTCGGTCCGAAATTACGAGGGAAGTCAAAGCCGGTCGCGGTGATGTCCTCACCGCATTCACGCTGGTCTGCCGCCTCTTCAAGCTGGTGCTGGAGAAGCGGCAGGCGGGCGACCCGCGGCTGTTCGACCACCTCATGCAGTACGCGGACACCGTCCTGAAGCAGCACGGCCCGCGTAACTGAGCGTCACCCACGAAGGCCCCGCCGGGCTCCGGCGGGGCCTCGCGCGCGTAAAGCGTGCACACGTGCACGTGCACACGCGTGCACACGAGACCTCACTGTCTGTCAAGTCCCCCTGGAGGGAGGTGCACCGTGTCCGACGAGTCCGACGACGCGAGCGGTGGAACCCTGGTCCACGGCCCGTGGAGCGGTGATTCCACCTACACGCTGCCGCCGATCCCGGATTTCATCGACACCATTCCGCCGCCGGAAGACATTCCGGAGGCTCCCCCGGAGAGCCCGGAGGAGACCACGATGGAACTGCCGCCGATTCCGGCTGCTCCGAACCCGGCGGCAGCGCTGCGCTCCGACGGAATTACGGCACCGGAAAGCACAGAAGAGGACGGCGAATACGAGGAAGGCGAATACGCCCAGCCTCGTTCGCTCGCCGACCGTCTCGGTGACTGGCTCGAATTCCGGCTGGAAAGGGCGCGGTCCAATCACGAAAGCGAAGCGCCTTTCCGTGAGGCTGAAATAGCGCGGAAGGCGGCGCTGCTGGAGGGCCGCACCGCTCAGGAAGTCGCAATGATGGAGCAGAACGGAAAGCTCCACGCCGCGATGATGAAAGCGAAGGGCGACAAATCGGCGGCGCGGTCAAAGGCCGACGCCGACCGCATGAAGTCGCCCAGCTCCGGCCTGGGAACGGACAAGGGCCGCTCGAAGGCCGGCGGTGGCGGCGGGTCCTCGCGCGGCGGGGGCGGCAGCGGCGGCGGTCCGTCCCGCAACAACTCGGGTCCCGGCTCCAAGGGGCCCGGGGCGCGTGGCACCAACTCCGGCGGCAGCGCCGGGCGTTCGGGGTCCGGATCAGCCGGGGGCAGCGCAGGCGGCAAGGGCGGCACGAAGGGCTCTCAGGCGGGCTCTGGCGGTCGTGCAGGCGGTTCCGGGCGCAACGGGCCGTCCGGGGGCTCGAAAGGCTCCCAGACGGGCCCTGGCGGCTCCAGCCGTGGCGGCTCGAAGGGCGACGGCAGCGGCCAAGGCCCGGCGTCCAGCGCCCGCGCTGAGCGGGCCCGCGGCCGCCAGGAGCGCGCCGGGGCCCGGCAGGCCGCGCGGCAGGAGCGGCGCAGCGCCGGGCACGCCGCCGGCGTCGCTGACCGGTCCAAGGACCGCGACCAGGCCCGCGCCAACCGGCAGCAGAACTGGGAGGCCCGCCGCGCGAAGTGGCAGGAGCGGGGCGAGGCGCGGAAGGCGAAGCGGGAAGCCGCGGCGTCGGCCGACTCGGGCCGCACCACCTTGGGCCAGGCCGTCGCGGAGGAAGCCCAGCGCCGCTTCGACAAGCGCCGCGCCGACGCCAAGGACGCCAAGGACGCCAAGGACGCGAAGGACGGCAAGGCCGACGCGGAGAAGGTGAGCCTGACCAAGGACAAGGACTCCAAGGCCAAGAGCACCGACGGCAAGGGCGAGAAGGACGCCAACGACGGCCCTGACGGGGCCTCCAGCGCCGCAAAGGACGCCCCGGCGTCCGATGAGCCGGGCAAGGACTCCAAGGCCGGTGACGGGCCGTCTGACGACTCGAAGAAGCGGCGCCGGTTCCGGCGTCGGCGCACCAGCAGAACCGGCAGGGCCGGTCGGCGGGGCCGCACCGGTCGTGCCGGGCGGCGACGCGGCTGGGCATGGGACGGGGCGAAGGACCCCGACCCGACGGTTGAGTGGGCCGACGGCCGCCCGAAACGTCCCACCACGAAGCCGGAGAGCAGCGAGGACATCCCGGACGCGGTGATCGTCGACGACGAAGCCGACCCGTTCGGCTGGTATGCCGCCCGCCGTCCCGGCCTGCCCCGCGCGCCCAGGCAACCGCGCGTCAGGCGAGGGGTCATCAAGCGCCCCGGCACCAGTCGGCCGGACCCGACCGACGCACCCGATCAGAGCGATCAGCCCGTGGTCGGCCGAGTGGCAACCAGCAGCCGACCCACCAGCACCGAAGGGAGCAGCGTGAGCAGCGCGGAGGTCAGCAGGCCGTCCGGGCAGGGCGGTCTGGCCGCCCAGCACCGCACGGACATCACGTTCGACGAGTTCTTGATGGAGATGGCGAACATCGCCATCCAGGCCGCCTCCGACCAGGAGAAGGCCGAAGCCCTCGCGGACGCGCTCGACAAGGTCGCCGACGCCCTGCGGGACATGTCCGCCGACCTGATCGGCGACCACAACATCGCCACCGAGGTCACCGAACTGATCTCGGACCTGGCCGACGCAGCCGCCCGGATGAGGCAGCAGGCCGAACGGTGCGCCTCCGAGTGCGGTCTCGCCCTGGAGGCCGCCAAGCTCGCGGCCGCGATGGTCGCCCGCATCTACGGCCAGGACATGGCCGCCAAGGAAGACGCGGGCCTGACGTACGCGTCGGCCGCCGCCCACCACGACTAAGAAGCAGGGAGGAAGCAGCTGATGAGCAGCGATCTCGCACCCAGCGGCGCCAGCCCGGTGCCCGTCCCGGCCGACGACGACAACCGCTACAAGGCCGTCCAGGCCAAGCTCAAGACGCTCGCCGGCGCGCTGGACGACGCCGGCCTCGAGCTGGAGGCGCTGGTGCGCAGCGTCAAGGCCAACGCCCAGCGCGCCCAGGACGTGGCCCGCGACATCGGCACCGCCGGACTCGACGCGAAGTTCGTGGAGCTGACCAGCAACGTCTCGGTCGCCCTCGGGGGCGCGGCCGTGCAGGTCAAGAAGCTGAGCGACACCGCCCAGGAGACCGCCGACCTCACCCACCAGACCCGGCGTACCCACTCCAAGCTCTACGGGGCGCTGGACGAAATCCGCTCCAACCGGCGCGAGAAGACCCCCAAGCCGGGCTTCTTCAACCGCTGACCCCACTCCCCCAACCCACCCCGCCACGGGCGGCTCCGCGACACACCGCGGGGCCGCCCGTCCCGTTTCCCAAAGGAGATTCGGTGACCACGCCGCGCAGTGTCACGCTCGAACGCCTCACCTACACCCTCACCGCGCCTGTGCTGGCCGTGGCCCCGAACGTCTACCCCGACAGCCCCGTCAACCAGGTCGTGCAGCTGGCCGGCGCCGCCGGGATCGGCGCCTGGTTCCTGGCCGCCAAAAGCGATGAGCCCGGCGCCGGACGCAAAATCCTGCGCTGGTCCCCGCTGGTCCTGGCCGCCGCCGTCGACGTCGCCGCCGGACACACCACTGGCTTCGGCCCGTACTGGCTGGACGGACTGCTCGCCGCCGGATGGGCGGCGGCCGGCTCCTTCGTGCTGCCGTTCTCCCGGCACACCCGCCGCCGTCACCGTCCCGCTGTCGCAGCCCCGGCCCCGCAACTGCAGGTGACCGAAGTCCCGGAGCAGTCCCCGGTCGTGCCGGACGACGGCGCCGACCTGCTCACCCGCGAGGTGCGGATGATGTGGGAGAACGCCGGGATGCCCGCCCGCACGCACGTCGTCAAGGCCACCCGGCACCCCGGCATGCGGCACGACATGACGATCCTGCTGCGCGCCTCGGAGACCGGACGGCCGATCACCGGTCTCACCGAGGCCGCCGTCGCCGCCCCATTCGCCGTGCCTTCCAGCGACGTCCGCCTGGCGGAGGTCGCCATCCAGCCCGGCCGCCAGGGCGGCCCCGGCTGGATGGAGGCCCACATCACCCCCGACGCCAACCAGCGCCGCCGCAAGTCCCCCACCGACCAGGAGCGCTGGGCGGACAAGGTCGGCTCACCCAAGGGCGGCGCACCCGGCTCCGAGCTGGTCAACAGGACCCGCGACGACGAACGCGGCGTCACGTTCTACCGGGCCAAGATGGCCGACTCCACCGAGACCCCGCGCATCGACCTGCCCAAGGTCTGCCGCGCACTGAAGCTGCCCGAGGACGACTCCTGCGTGTTCGTCCTCATCGACGGCAGCGAGTTCCTGATCAGCGCGTTCGATGAGCCACCGCTGTCGCAGCTCTTCCCCGCCACCCGCGAATTGCTCACCCCGGACGCCAAAGGCATGTACGTGTGCGGGTTCACCATCACCGGCCAGCCGGTCAAGACGATGGTGTACCAGCACGACAAGAACGCCCCGGCCCACGGCCTCACCCTCGGGGTCAGCCGGTCCGGCAAGACGCAGTTCTTCGCGATCCACATGGCCGCCCAGTCCCTGGACGGACAGGTCGTATGGCTGGGCACCGTCCGCAAGGACGAGAAGACCACCGTGCTCGGTCGGTACATCGACCGGCAGGGCTCCAACGCGCTGTGGATGGCCCGCTCGCTGCGGGCGGCGAAGGCGCTGTGCGAGATCAGGGCGGACATGCCCTGGCCGCACGACGGCCAGCCGCACGACTACAAGCCGGGTGACCCGCGCTGCCCGTACCGGCAGCTCAACGTCTACGGCGATGAGTTCATGACCGCGGCGCAGGACGCGGACTTCGGCGAGTTCATCCAGAAGGACGGCGAGGACCTCACGGTCACCGGCCTCAAGTACGGCATCGGCTTCAACCCGGCCGGACAGAGCCCGTTCGCGCACAACGGGTTCTCCACGGAGATGAAGGACAACCTGCGCCAGAACTCGAGGCCGGTCATCTTCAACATGGGTTCGCCCGGCGCCACCCGCAAGGCGGCGGAGGGCACCATGGAGAACGCCTACGACGTGCCGACCATCCCGGCCCGCTACTCCCGCACCGAAGGCTCCGCGATCGAGCGGGCCATGCGCGGCGAGGCCGACCCGGAGAACGGCGTCAGCACGGGCGGCGTCGCGGTCATCGTCCTCGACAACGGCCGCGCCGTCCTGATGCGGTCGCTGTACGCGGACTTCGACACCGACCTCTCCGAGCTGTTCCCCGACGAGGTCAACCGGCTCACCAACCACGAGATCAGCGAGCTGGAGAAGCGCGGCCTGTGGTTCGACTGGAACGAGCCCGTACGGCCCGGCGAGTTCTGGCCCGAGCCCGAGGAGGACGACGAGGGCGAGGGCCGCTCCCGCCGACGCGGCGGAGGAGGCGGAGGCGACAAGGGCGGCGGACGCGGCTCCAAGGGCGGCGGCCGCCGCTCCGAGCAGGTCGCCTCTCCCCGCCAGGCGCTGGAGGCCATCAAGAGCCTCACCGACGCCTGATCACCCCACCCATCCCCGGGGCCGGCCTGCCCGAGCACGGCCGGCCCCACCCCACCCCTTGTGAAGGAGCACCACCACCGTGGCCCTGTCCATCTCCGCCGCCGTGCTGCTGGGCATCATCGTCTTCGTCCTGGTCAAGGGCGGCTACGTCCGCGTCGGCTCCGCGCTGACCTGCACGCTGTTCGGCTTCACCCTCGCCGCGACCGGCCTGGCCCCGACCATCAACAGCGGCCTGGCCTCGCTCGCTGGGATGATCTCCCGCTTCTGACTACGCCTCATCCCACGGCGGGTCGGGCGTGTAGTTGAGGCCGTCGCAGAAGCGGCAGTCCCACTCCGACGGGATCTCCCACTTGTCGACCCAGAAGCCGACCTGCTTGCCGACGAAGTAGTTGTCCCCGCCGCACCAACCGCACTCGAAGACGAACTCCACCCGATTCCCTCCACCGCGCCTGTCTGACGAGGATGCCCGGGGCGCCGGTGCGTGGCTACCCACCCGTCAGCCTCAACTCACCTGCTGCACAACGCCGAAGGGCGCCGCCTGACACGACTCCGGCGACGCCCTTCGCCGTTGCGCGCGGACCCCTCCCCCACGCCCCTCCCGGCCGTCACGGCCAGGAGGGCGCGCCCCTTCCCGCGTGATCGGAGAACCCCGATGGATCCGCTGAACACCACCCAGTCCGGCCTGCCCGAGTCCGAGGCCGCGGCCGAAGCCCGCCGTCTGCTCGCTGAGTGGGCGGGCAAGCCCGTACGCCACCACCCCACCTCGTTCCGCGACGACACCGAGCCGCCGGCCTTCGGCTCCACCCCGCCCGTGCGGCAGGAAGACCACCGGATCGTCCCGGCCTGGGCGGCCGGGATCGCGGTTGCCTCCATCGGCGTCGGCGCCGGGATCACCGGCATCGGCTGCGGTGCCTGGCTCGTGCTCCAGGGCCTGTCCTCGGTCACGTTGAACGGCGTCCTCATGGTCACCCTGCCGTTCGCGGGTCTGGCCATGGTCGCCACCGCCATCGGCGGCGCGATCAGCAAGGCCCGCGCGGCAGTCACCAAGAACGTCTTCGGGGGTACGGTCACCCACCACACCGAGATCCACAACAACAGCACCACGCGCGGGGCGTTCTTCGCCTGCACCCGCAACGACATCCGCTGACCCGCCCACCACCGCCCTTGGGCAGAAGGAGCAGCCACGCCATGTCCACCCGCACCGAGCCGTACGCCTGGACGTGCACGTGCCGCGCGTCCCGCTCCTTCCCGACCGAAAAACGGTTGTCCCAGGTCTTACGGCATCTCCAGATCGACGATTCGCTCCTGGACTTCCTGGTTGTCCCTTAGGGCACTAGGCAGCAGCGTCGTACTCGACGGGTATGCGGCTACGACCTGCTCCGCCGTCAGCCCTTCGATCCCTTCCAGAAGCGTGCCCCTCAAGAAAGCCTGCTGCGTATTCGCTCCGGTGATCTCAGCCTCCCGCAGACTGGCTTCCGACAAGTCCGTCCGGAAGAGGTTCGCTCCGCGAAGGTCAGCGCTGAACAGGTTGGCGCTTCTGAGGTCGGCCTCCCAGAGTTGCGCGTTTGCAAGATTGGCTTCGTTGAAGTCCGCGCCACGAAGGTCGGTCCGGTGAAGGTCGATGTTGAAGGGCTCATGGCGCCGTGGTCTGCGACCCAGGACGGTCAGGGCCGCTTGGACCGGCTCGCTGAGGCGTCTGTCCGGGGTGGCACCTGCCTGGCCTCCGGATTGCTCGGGCAGCGGGGCGTGGTGGCGGACGAAGGCGGCCAGAACCTCTACGACGGTGGGGTGGTCCTTCTCCGAATCCCTCATGATCCGCTCCAAGGAGTAGACGCCGCCAAGCCTCTCGACATCGACCTGTGAGGCCAACTGACCGATCGCTTTGGCGAAACGGTCGGTGACCTGTCCCTCGTGGGCAAGATCCAGGGTCCCGCGGGTGAACTCGGCCTGTCGGTTGTCGTTGGTGCGGGTGTGTTGCAGGGATCGGTGGCTGAGTACGAGGCCGATGCCGGCCACGATGCCCGCTCCGACCGCCACGACTGCCGTACGGAAGCCGGTCACAACGGAAGCGACCCCGGTTGTGGTGCCCTCGCCGAACCGGGCACGATCGAGGATCCACGGGCCCTGCCAAAACAGCCACACGAATCCGACTGCAGCCAAGGTGCTTGCCGTTACACCAAGCCACCACCGGACATTGGATCTGCTCGGGGCTGAATCCGACATGCAGTCATGTCATCAGCACAAGGCGAGCACGCCAGGCATCGGCACGAACCAAGCCCCAAACATCACCTGTGGTGCGTAGAACCCAGCGCCGTATGCACCTGGTGGCACCGTCTCTTGCCAGTCCGTTCCAGGAAACGTCAGGTGAGGGCCTCGGTCACGGCCGCAGGCAGCGGGTCGGAGCTCGCGCGTCGATCGTCCAGGCGTGGCCGAATAGCGCAGCTTTGGAACACCGCCCCTTCACCAGTACGCGAGATGCCGACGGAACGGACATTTGCGGCCCCTGCGTCGGATCGGACCTCACCTACCCGTGTGAGGGGTGCGGTTCCAGCAGCGATGGCATCTACCGCGCCCAGTTGTGCTCACGGTGTTTCCTCAAAGCCCAACTGGCCAAGCAACTCGGCGGCGATGAGGAGGCTCTGCCCTCTCCCCTGGCGGCCACATATCTGGCCCTGATTGGCGCCGGGCGGCCACACAGCGTGATCTATTGGCTGTCCCGCGACGGGGTCCGCGATCTACTGAACCAGCTCACGTGTACCGGCACGAAGCCGACCCACCAGCAGTTCGACGAGCTGGCCAGCACGCCGGCGACCCGATACGTCCGCGACCTGCTCGTCGCGGCTGAAATTCTGTCTCCGCGCGACGAGTACCTCGAAGCCCTCCCTCGATCGGCGGATGTCCTGCTGGCGCAGGCGCCCGACCATCATCGGCGGATCGTCACTCCCTTCGCTCACTGGGACCTCCTGCATCGAGTCCGCCGCGCCAACCGCCGCAGACCCACTCGAATCTCTACTCAGAACAGAACGAGGTCAACTCTGAGGCGAGTACTCGAACTGCTGACCTGGCTCGATGACCAGGGAACAAGTCTTGATCAGCTCACTCAGCTCGAACTCGACCGGTGGCTCGACGAAGGCAGCATCACGAGAAGGGACGTCAGACCCTTCATCGCCTGGGCCGGGCGCCGCGGCCTCGCCTCAGATCTGAACGTGCCGCCCCCACGTATCGCCGCACCCAAGACGTTCATCAAAGAGGAAGAACGGGTTCAGCAACTGCGCCGCTGCCTCTCGACAGAGGCCCTCCCTGGCATTGTCCGCACCGTCGGGGCCCTGGTACTGCTCTTCGGATTCCCCTACACGCGGCTTCTCGGCCTCACTATCCACGACGTGATCGTCAGCAGCGACAGCGTGGAACTCAGCGTCGATGGACACAGCCTGCGCCTGCCGCCCAGAGTCGATCAACTGCTGCTTGAGCAGCGGAAAGTAAGCGCGGAGTGCTGGACCATCAACCAGACAGCCAGCACAACCCCGTGGCTCTTCCCCGGTCAGGAACCCGCGCGGCCCATCCGGTCCGAATACCTCGGCCTACTGCTCCGACGCCACGGTTTCGAAGGCCTCGCCAGCCGCAACAGCGCCCGACTCGCGCCTCAGACCTGCCGGCATCCGTCCTCGCCGACCTCACCGGCACGAGCATCAGCAACGCCACACGGTGGACCGCATACGCGAAGCGGGACTGGTTCGACTACATCGCGTGCCGCAAGGAGACCTGAAGGAAGCTGTCAGACCAACGTCACTCAGCCCTCTGCAGGCCCGCGGATGGTCTTCACTGACAGAACCGGATCGACAGGTGGTACCAGCTCTCTGTTAGCGACTTCCACAAGGTGCATCGGAGGATCGCCGTCTTTCAGAGCGGTCACGTACTCGATGACCTGGGCATGCGTCAGCACCGGAAGGCTCCGGCGCAAGGCGTGCATGGCATGGATCCGTCCGCGAGCAGCCGCTACTGCTCGAACCTCATCATGTAGATCGTCGACCGCGGTCCGTACGGCCTGGCCTCGTATGCGAACTCGGTAGTCCGCCACCCAGGCCTCAGTTACCGCGGAGACGACCCCGATCTGGTGAAGGCTGCCGTTGAGGCGATCAACCAAGTACGGCCCGTTCCCGGCGAGCATGAAGGCGGGATTCCTGGTCCGCAGGTACTCCTCGGACGTCCAAGAGATCACCCAGGCCAGCTCGTGCTGTTTCACATGCGCCACAGCCATGCGCATCGGCTCTAGTCCCGCCGCCAGGTCACGCTGATAGTCGCGTTCCAGCTCCTCTTCAACGATCTGGACCGCAGCATCTCGCTCAATCACGCGTGCAGCATCCCCTACGGACTGCAACGGCGACCAACAGATTACTCGGGCATCAGGGCGCCAGCCGCTGCCCATCCCGGAATACCGCACCTACGGAACAAGCGCACTCCGCCAATACCCTTACGTACCCAGGGCGTCTGCGACCCCTGCGACAAGGGCTACGAGCCCGATCCCGACACCTACCTGCTGTCCACGGCCCCGGTCGTCCACCGCCTGGCCGCTTGATCGCAAGCCCCCAAGGAGAAGTCACCCATGGCCCTGAGAATGCCTACCCGCCGCTCTCTGATCGACGGCATTACCGCCCGTCTGGGCTGGCACCGCGGCTACGACCGCACCAAAGACGACGGCTGGCGCCGCGTATACGGCAGCAGCCAGATCGACGCCGTACTCACCGCACAAAGCGAGTCCGCCTACCGCCAGTCTCCGGACCACGCGGCCATCGCGACCGTCATGAACATCGACGCCCTGCACGCGCAGCCCGCGGTCCTGGACGTCCGCGACCGCGTTCTGGACGACGCCCTCTACCTGGAAGGGCTCCTCGCCGGAGCGCGCAACCGCCGTCTGCCGAACGAACTCATCGAGTGCTTGCAGGCCTCGGTCGACCACAGCTATGCGCTGGCCGTGCTCCTCGCCGAGACCGCGCGCGCCACCACCAAGGCAACCGGCTCATGACCGGCCTCACCCGCGTCGCCATCTGGACCAGGCCTGGCGATCACGCGCTGTAGATCCGCCCCGGGACAGCCGCTCTGCTTGCCGGCTTCGACGGCTGTCCCGGGCCCATCCATCCCGTACTAGACGAGAGGCAGATCCTCAGTATGGACTCCGTCCTGCGCGTTCATGGCCGGTTAGGCTCACGCACCCTTCTCATCACCGCAGCCGTGCCGTTGACCGGCTGGGCGGTGCACGCGGTCACCCTGCACAAGCGGCTCGCCGCTACACGGAAGGACCCGCTGACCGGCCTGCTGCGCCGCGACGCCTACACCGCCCGCGCCCGTCGGCTCCTGGCCCGTCACGGCGACAGCGCGACCGTGGTCATGGTCGACGCCGACCACTTCAAGCAGATCAACGACACTGCCGGGCACCCCGGCGGGGACGCCGTCCTCGCCGCGTTCGGCGCCCGGCTCACCGCGTGGGCGGGCCCACACGCTGCTGTGGGCAGGCTCGGAGGCGATGAGTTCGCAGTCGTCCTGGAGCTGGCCGCCGACTGTCGCGAGCAACGCCTCGCAAAACTGGTCCAGATGCTGCACGCCCCGGTCACCTTGGACGGCGGCCGCACCATCGACGTCGCCGCCTCGGTCGGTGCCGCAGCCCCCGATGTCCTCGGAACCCGTGACCTGACCACCCTGCAGAGGGCGGCCGACACCGCGCTGTACGACGGCAAGCACTCCGGCCGCGCCCACCTCGCCACCACCATGCACGGCACGGCCCCGTCGGTCAACGGCCGCCGGGCCGGACGTCGGGGCACTGCAGTATGGGGTCGAGCGGCATGAGCACTGGAACCCCTCTGCCGGCGGCGACTGGATCCGCGGCATCAACGTCCATCAGCCGCACGCCGCCTGCCTCCCCGCGACCGGCGGGCTTCCGGCCTCGAAGCCGAGGCAGCACCTCGTGACCAGGTGCTCCATAAGCTGCCCTGCCTGAGGCTGTGACGCGCAGGACCTGCAAGAGGCCGCTGTTCGAGCCGGGCCTCATCTCGGCGCCCGGCGGCCTGCTCGACTGGCGCGACAACCTGCACTTCGACCGCTTTGAGTCGCACCCCTGCACGCTGTGCACCAAGCCCATGTGCTTGCGCTCGCACGGCGGCGAGCCGCATTCACGGCCTGCGCCGAATCCTGGATCGCTGCGAACCCCGTCGAGGCTCTCCTCGGCCGCTTCGCCTCCGGCATCCAACCTAAGCGCCGGCACGAAGACGACCCCGCCTGACTCCCCTCCACTGGAGGCATTCATGAGCAGCACCACCGCCGACGTTGAACACGCCCTCGCCTACCCAGAGCCGCCCGCCTCCCCGCTTTGGCACCGCCGCGGCGCGAAAGCCCGCACCCTCACCGACGCTCAGAAGCGACGCAACCGCGAGCTCCTAGTGCTCGCGCAGTACACCCCCCGCCGCCGTTGCCAGCGCTTCACCGAGACCCTGCCGGAGACCAGTCGATGACCACTGAGCACTGCACCGTCGACCGCTGGGCGACACCCCATACCCCCACGGGGCCGCACGGCACCGCCACCTTTGCCCCGGTCGCCCTACTCACCCGACATCGACGTCTTCCTGGGAACGCCTCACGATATGGTCGCCACCTAGACCAGCGGCGCCCCGAGGACCGTTCACAGCGCCTCACGGCATACAGCTCGGCGACCTGTTGCGCGAGACCGGCCCCTGGTCCAGCCGCCTGTACTGAGCGAGCCTGCCAGCTCACTGGCTCGGGAAGTCCCGGATGCCGCGCTGGATTCCGGTCTTGCCCGTCTTAACAGCACCCGCCGATGCGCGTACCGCGGCGGCGCGGAAGGTCCCGCCCTCGCTCGGCGAAGCCTTGACACGCCCGCTCGGCGGACATGTCAGAGCAGCGCAATAGAGTCGCCGCCCCGGCCAGTTGGCTGAGCAATCGACGGGGGGGAGTCGGCGTGCGCGTGCGTAAGTGGTCCAGGTACACGAAGGATGAGAAGCAGAGACTCGGGCGGGGCCTCGAAACGGTTCTCAGGGAAGGGGGTGCTCCAGACGCGGAGGCGTTTCTCGCCGAGGGCGACGGCGGTGTACTCATTGAGGTTCCTGCCCCGCTATACCAAGGAGACCTTGACCGCTACGGTCGCGCGCCCATCAAGATACGAAACGGCTGGGCCGAGGAAGCAGTCCGAGGGATCCGGCTTCTCGCCGAGCGGGTCGGTATCGAGCTGACCTGTCACGGCGAGCACAGCAAGTACGGCACGGGACGTGGCCACAGCTTCGACCCGCTCCCTGTTTCCGGGTTCGTGCACATCACCGTGCCGTGGGCCGACGCCGATCACCTGCTAGCCGCCCTTGCGGGTGTGGCGCCGATCGTTCCAAGGGAAGAGCCGCAGTCAGACCCAGCCGCGGTTGAGGCGCGCGCGATCGAGGTCTACGAATCAACCGAGGTGATCGCCTGCATGGAGGCGGTCACTTCTGCAGGAGTCGCCTTGACGCAGGCCGTGACGGCTCTGCGGACTGCTGCGCGCGACGTAGGGATCGACACGTACGCCGCTTCAAGACATCGCCTCAGGGCCGTCCATGCCGCTGTTCCGCGGAACAGCGACCGTCAAATCCCCGGCCCCGATATCTACGACCCCTTCTGGGACGACCCTGTCGGTAGATACCTCATTCAGGTCAACTACCACCTGGCCGGCCTGCGAGGCATCGAGACGTCGCGACTCTGGGACATCGTCGATGCGAGCTGGGAAGATCACGATCATCAGGATGGCGAGTACACACTGAACGAGGCTCACATCGCCGAGGCAGTCGTGCGTTTCGAGCCGGACGTCGACTACGACCGTTTCCGCGCCTATATGCACGTGATGCGCGTACACGCGACCGAGCAGAACTACGCGGAAGCGCGTGAACCTTCTCTCCGGACTGAACGCGAGGCTGTCGAACGAGCTGAGCGCGAGGCTGCCATGCAGAAACTGAAGGCCGACCGGGAGGCACAGGCCCTGGCGCAGGAAGCGCGCGCTGCTGCAGCCACCGAGCGGAAGGCTAGGACCCAAGCCGCCCAAGCCGGGGCCGTCAAACCGAAGGATGTGTTCTATGTCGTGACGGGCACAGACCGGGTAACCGGCAAGCCGGGGGTCAAGTTCGGCATCAGCAACGGAGACGGAGAGATCCGGCTGACGCAGCACGCCCGCGACGGCTACAACACCCGACACCGGCTCTTCACCGGTCTTCCTGAGGGGGTTGCCCGAGAGGCGGAGAGCGCGATGCTGGCGCGCCTCAAAGGTGAAGGCCACAAACCGCTGCATGGACGCGAGTATTACCCGCAGGCTGCCCTTGGACTGATCCTGGACTCGCTCGATGGAGACCTGACCCCTACTGCCGATTCAGTGGACAAGGAAGTCAAGGCATTGACCGGCTGACCGCACGCACCAACAGCGAGCTGGGAGGTCTGCCACGACCGACCAGGCCCCCGACCTCCGGCTTGAGGACCAGTTCGAAGCGATGGACCCTGCCGACCTCAACCTCAAAACCCGAGCACGCAGGGCGCCCCCCGGCACTCGGACCCAAATCCGGGCGCCGGGGCCGCCCTTTGCGTTACAGGTCGGCTTGGCGGCTCAAACTGGATGCTTCTCCTCGGCCAGCTCCTGAAGCAGCGCACGATAAGCCTCTGGGTGCTTTTCACGCAGGATCTTCAGCCACACCCTCGCACCTCGAGCGAAGTCGTCGGTCTTCATCTTCAAGTGCAGGTGTGTGACGACGGAGAAGGCATCGTCGTACGGCAGCCGACGCGGTTGCCCGCCCTCGTGCTCTGCAGGGGCGTCAACCAAGGCACTCTTCCGGAGCTCGGTTGCCGCCTGGGCAGGTCCCAGGTCTGGGCTGGAAGCCTCCTCTCGAGGCTCGGGAATGGACTCCTTCTGCACCGCCTGCTCGTGATCAACGGAAGACGAGATCTCCGTTACCTCGCCGTGACTTTTCACGCCGTGAATATCTGCCGGCTCGGCTGCGGGCCTGCGGGACAGAGACCGCTGCCTCGCCGCCTCCGCCCGTTCGTCAGCCTTGGCCTTTTGCTGCGCCGGCGGCAACTTACTCAGGTTCCGGACGTGCTCGACCTTGCGCTCGCCCGTCATCAAGTCCTTCTGAAGCTCTGGCGACAGTTTCAGCAGCGACAGCTTGCTAGAGAGCGTGGATGGCGAGATGGACAGCCTCTTGCATGTCTTCGTTTGCGAACCGCCGTAGTGCTCCACCAGTTGGGCGAGAGCGTTGGCCTCCTCGAGATCGGTCATGTCCTCGCGGTGGTAGTTGGCGATGAACGCGGCCTCAAGCAGCTTCTCGTCGGTGGTGACGTAGGAGTCGTCGACGCGAACAGGGATGGTAGCGAGTCCGACCCGGCGCGCTGCCTCAAGACGCCGGTGGCCGTCAACCACCACATACTGGCTGCCCTCATCGAGATCTTCCGCGCGGTGAGGTCGGCCCCGGAGGAACGCATCGACAGTGGAGACGATGATCGGCAGGATGACGCCGACTTCACGAACCGACTCGATCGTGTCGTTCAGGTTCCGCAGGTGATCGCGCGGGTTCTCGGGGTTCCCACTAATCACCGGAACAGGGAGGTCGGTGATGGTGGCAGTGTTGGACGCCCCCTCACCTCGGATGGTCTGGTCGATGGCTGCCCGCCGGGCACTACGGGTGGTTGCGGCTGAGCCAAACGAGGACCCCCGACCCAATTGCTCCTTCTTAGTCACTTACCGGCTCCCGCCACGATCAGGCGCATCACATTCGACTGCTTACTCTCAGGCACGTATGCCAGGAGAGGCCTCTTGAGGCGAACCGTCTCGCGCTGCTCCTTCAGGTCATCCACCACAGCGACAACGGTCTGGCCGTCTAGCTGGTGCCACTCCTCCAGAGACGAGGTCGCGATGTAGCCGCGCCGGCTGTCGAAGAGGTTCACAACGATGCCGAGACGGTCGATCTCCAGACGGAGGTCGTCTTCGAGATCTTCGATCTGCTCAGCAAGCATCTGGTAAGCGTCCGCCGAGCTGTCCTCGGACTGAACGGGGACAAGCACCCCAGAACGCCCCGGCTTCTCGTTCGGACGCCTGCGCGCGTAGTAGAGAGCCGTGTCCATGCTCAAGCCCAGGCTGGGCGGCGAGTCGATCACGATGACGTCGTAGTCCTCCTCCAGAGGCCGCAGAGCGCGCTCCAGAGCCATCTCCTTCTGGAAGCCACGCGACTGAGCAGCCGTCAGCGCCAACTTGGAGTCGAGGAGGAAGCCCTCGCGCGTTCCGGGCAAGACGTGAAGTCGGCCCTCGAACCGCGGATCCTCGATGGGAACCACCAAGTCCTTGATGGCTCCGCTGGGCTCGCCGGTCATGTGGGTGACCAGGCTTTCCTCGCCCACCGGGATGGGAGGGATACCAAGCTGGTTGCTGAGGTGCAGCTGCGGGTCGAAGTCGACGAGCAGGACGCTCTGGCCGCCGCCGGCGTAATCGGCGATGAGGGCGAAGAGCTGCTCACGGGTACGGCTCAGACGTTCCAGCTCGGTATCTGTCAGGGACTCGACGAAGTCCTGAAGGCACTTGGCACCCAGCCCAGGAGTCTCAGCGTGCGCCTCGGCGACGCCAGCGGAAATAGTCGTTTTGCCGACGCCTCCCTTCTGGTTGCACACGACGATTCGCCGAATCTCCCCCGGGCGAGCGATGACTTCCTTGGGGGAGGGGTTGTCGTCCAGCCACGACCTGATGCTCTGGGCGAGCCCTTGGACATAGGAAAGCCCCCGTGCCGAGCAGGTGGCCTTGAAGTCTTCGTACAGCCCTTGAGGAAGCCAGGTCGAGAATGACTTGGCACCGGAGGCGTCGACGTCGCGCCCGGCCTCACTACTGGCACGCCAGTGGGTGATGGCCGTCGTGACAGCGTCCTGGATGTCCAAGCCAAGCTCGGCGCATCGGACTTTGAGCTCTTGCTGGAGCGCCGGAGGAAGCTTGAACGCCGCCTTTTCCCGGTCTCCGTCAGGGTTTGGAGAGGCCATGGCGTCACCTTACTGACTTTGTTGACTGCAACAGGGGTCCCTAGGTGTCACCTTACTGACCGTGCGGGTCGAAGTGAAACCCGAAGTGCAGGTTTTGATACCGATTCACCCTGATAGGCCCCACCCAGTTCTTCACGGCGTGAATAGTCACGAAAAGATAACGGGCATGCTGGGATAGGGGAGGGGACGGTGTCGACTGGACGCGAACTCCAGCAGCGGAGCCTGCGCGCTCCGACTGGGTTGAGGGGCTGCTCTCAGCTCTCTGGTACACACCAGCGGTCTGCCTGCCGTTGGCCGCAATTGCTGGTCCGGTCCGTGACCGCCCGACCTTCACAGTGCGATAGTCCACCCGGCACCGCGTCCTACCGGGTCTGCCAACACCGAGGCGCTGGCTATGCGGGCCGCAGCCAGCTGATGTCCGAGCAGGTTCCAGGTAAGTGAGCGCGTGAGGCCGGGGAGCCGCCCACCAGCCCGTTCACTGGAGGAGCGGCTGCTCAAGCAGCAACGCACGCGGCCTGACCTAGCCTTGCTGGCAGTGGCAGCGCCCCACCGCTGCCACTGCCGCAGCATTTGCATGCCTGGTGCCGTCCGCCGGGCGGGCGCGGTGTAGCTGCGGGCACCCGGCGGGCGGGATCGGCCACGAAGTTCCGGTGAAGTCTCCCGTCTCACAGAATCGCCCCTTTTCCGCAGCTCAGTACCGGTGTCCTCTCTGGGGGTGCTCAGTGTCGCGAAGGTTCAGAGGCGTAATGCTTGGCGCTACTACGTGCGCGGAGTCGCGTACGGGGATGGCCGTCGTCCGGTCGGCCAGTCGTTGAAGAATGCCCAGGAGATGGCCGGCCTCCCGCCGGGGAGGTGGTTGGGGCGCGGCCTGGACGCGCTCGGTCTCATTGAGGGCGCGGAGGTCTCCGAGCGGCAGATGCAGCTGCTGTTCGGGCAGGGGCGGCACCCGGACGCCGATCGCATCGAGCGTGACCTCCTGGACGACGGCGCTGACCCGGCCACGGCACGGCTTGCCACCGTGCTCGGGCAGCCGATTGAGGAGATCGAGGCGCGCAAGCAGACGCCGCTGCTCGCCCTCGACTTCACCTTCCGGCCGCAGGCGTCCCTGATCGTGCTGTGGGCGCTGGGAGACGCCAAGACGCGGCGGATCATCGAGCGGGCGCACGAGCGGGCCATCGCCAAGGTGCTGCGCTGGCTGGAGGATGAGGTCGCACAGACCCGGTGGTCCTCGGGTCGCGGCCGCGCGAAGACCCCGGCCCTCGTGGTCGCCGCGTTCCGGCACTTCGACAACCGGGACGGCTTCCCGCTCCTGCACGACCACTGCCTGGTCCTCAACCGAGTGCAGCGCAGGGGCGACGACGGCGAGCCGGTGTGGGGTGCCCTGGACACCTTCCGCCTCTACCGAAATGTGGTGGCGGCCGGGACTCTCTACACGCTCGCGATGACGACCGAGGTCTGTGAGGAGCTGGGACTGGCGACGGTGCCCCGGGAGGTGACGCCGGGCCTGCGCCCGGTGATGGAGATAGCCGGTGTCGACTCCGCGCTCATCGATTGGTCCTCCACCCGCCGCCAGCGGATCGAGGACGTCCTGGAGGGCCTTACCTACAAGTTCGCGCAGGAGCACGGGCGGCTGCCCGGCGAGCGCGCCCGCCACGGACTCGGCTGGCAGGCCGCGCAGGACACCCGCCCTGAGAAGAAGACTCCGCGCCCGTTGAAGCAGCTGCTCGCCTGGTGGCGGGCGTCTGCGCTGCTGAAGTTCGGCAAGCAGATGGTCAATGGGCTCGTTCAGCGCTGCCGCGCGGCGGGCGCGGCGATCCGAGCCCGGGTAGATCCACACGTGGACGCCGCACTCGCCGCCGTCGACGTCACCGCGGTCGTCTCCACCGTCCGCGGTAAATTCGCCCGCCGCCACGTGCTGGCCGAAGCCCGCCGACACCTGCTGGAGACCCTGCGCGGCCGGGAGTTCACGAGCGGCCTGGACGACTACATCGCCGACCGTGCCCTGTCCGACCACAGCCGTCAGTCCACCGTCCCGAAGCCCGGCCGCCGGACCCCGGATGCCGACCAGCTCTTCTACACCGCCGACTTCACCGAGTCCGATCGCTGGTGGATCGCCGGCGCCGACGGCACGCCTCCCCGCGAGTCGAGCCGGTACGAGCGGGCCCGGGTCGCCAGCCTCGCCGTTCAGAACGCGAGCCGCGCCGCCCGTACCCCGCACGCCGCTGCCCGAGACGACGCCCCGGCCGCCACGCACACGGAAGACCACCACGATCATGCGTCAGACTCGCCGCACGCCGTCGACCATCCGGGCCGGTATGCCAGGCGCACCCCACCGCAGCGGGCCGCCGCCGTTCAGGCCCACCAGCAGGCTGCGATGCCCGAGGAGTACTCGGAGGGTCGTACGACCGACCCGGCTACGTGGCTGCGCACACCGAAGAACTTGGAGCGCCTTGCCGCCTTCACGCGGGTGGCCAATGCCCGCCGCCGCGCCTTCGAGGCCCGGTCGAAGGCGGAACAGCCGGCCGACGTGGTCAAGCCCGCCGACCAGCAGCAGCACCACGCGAACCGGCCCGACCACGGCAGGGGAGCGGGCCGTGACCGGTGAGGGATGGCAACCGGCCAGGGCATGGCCGATCTGTGACTTCACCCGCGGGCCCCAGGAAGCCGGATCGAGAATCGGGAGGTTGGCACCCGGCACGGGAGGAACCTTGACCGACCTGCACGAACCGCTGGAACCGATGGACAGCTACCCCGACGAACTGCCCCCGCCCCGCCAGCGCGGCGACGTGAGCCTGGTGGGCCTGCTCAGCATCGCCGACGATCTGGCCCGCAGCCTGGCCGTGCTGAAGATCCGGATGCAGCCTCACGACCCGAAGACCTCGCTCGTCAGCCCCGAGAAGGCCCGCGAGAACACAGCGCGGGAGGTCGACCGGCTCCTGGGCACCGCCGTCTATTTTCAGCGTCACGCCCACGCCGCGATGCTCGGGCGGTGCGTTCTGGGCGCGGACTCCAAGGAGGACTGCTCCACCGAGGGCGCCAACCTCCAGCTCAACGTCTGGGACGACACCACGCGCCGGGACATCGTCGAAGACGGCACCACCGGCTGCGTTGCCCACACCGTCGAAACCGCCCGCCGGGCCATGGCCGACCCCGCCAGCGAGAAGATCCTGCTTGCCTTCGTCCGCGACGACGAAGGCACCACCGTTGCCCGCGCTCTCGGGCTCGGGCCGGACGACACCGCGCAGTTGTTGCACCGCGGCCTCACCCTGCGCCCGGAACACCGCGTCGGCTGACCTCACTGTTCACGCGGCCGCGCCCTGGCCGCCTGGCACCCGCATTGGAGCGCCACGTTGCCTTACGAGGCCCTCGATCTGAACCTGACCGATCCGACGAAGGGCTACCTGAACTTCGTCCTCTACACCGAGCCCCAGCGGGGCGCCGTCACGTCGTCGCTGAACGCCGTACTGGACATCGAGGCGCAGCAGACCGTGACACCTCACTTCCAGGAGTGGCTGGGCAGGCTGGTGCGCTGCGAGCCGAACGCGATGCACTGCACGCTCGTGGAACCGGCGAAGATCCCGGCCTTGTTCCACCCGTGCGTAACGGAGGACAAGGACAGCCCCTCGGCCATCCGCGGATCGGGCTGCCTGTGCCGTCGGACCTTCTACGACCCTGAGTTCGGGCTGCCCGTCGTGGGAGAGCACTTCAAGCACGCGGGTAGCGGCGGTACGGACCAGTGGAGCTACACGACGTACGCCCCGCTCGAACTGCGCCCCGACGACATCTTCAGCCGCTTCTGCACCGGCCGCAGTCTGTTCTGGGCCCGGACGGACAAGGGCGTTCTGTCATTCCTCCCGCGCAAGAGCGCCCTGGGGTACGAGATCGGATACAACGGCGGCGGCCCCCACGCCCTGGCCGCCTACCTCACCCAGGTCGCGTCCACCGATGGAAGGAACACGACCGCCGGCGCCCCGTACGAGACGGCGCACCCAGCGATCGTGGCCTGGACCCAGAGCAAGGCGGAGGCCCGTGGCACGAACGAGCTGTCGCTGAGCGACCTCCAGGCCATGATGGCCGGCTGACCGAACGCTGGCCCCTGACCGCGCCAACGCCCCCGGACCAGATGCCTGTGGGCGTCAGTACGCCCGCATCACGGAGAGCCCCGGATCACAAACCCGTCCAGCGAGCCGGGGCCGTAGGGCCAGTCGCGGCGCTTTAGACCGAGTTTTCCGCAAGGAGCAGAAGCCGGAGCCGTTCTCGTCCGTGGCGCAGGTGCGAGCGCACTGTGGCTTCGGTCAGGCCGACCTCACGGGCGATCTGCCGCGGCTTCAACCCGTCCAGCGCGAACGCGAAGACCGTGCGCTGCTTGGGAGGAAGGGTGTTCACCAGCACGATGACGTGCTGCCGCTCGACAGAGAGTGTGGCCGGGTCCGTGTGCGGGTCCTCGGATTCGAGCAGCCAGTCGGCCATGGGGTCGACCAGGGCAGTGCGGTGCTGCCGTGAGCGCAGCCAGTCGATCCAGCGCTGCTTGGCCACGTGATAGGAGAACTTCAGCCGTTCATCCTCCGGCGTGTCGTCCCAGCGTTCCCACAGCCGCATCAGCGCGAACTGTGTGATGTCACCGGCCTCCTGCTGAGGCACGCCACGCTTGTACAGCGACTTGTGCACCTTCTCCTCGGCCTTCTCGGTCCTGATGAAGGCCTCGAAGTCGGCGCGGTCCTGGTCCGTCCGGCCGGCCGTGTGGCGCACCTTCGCCTCGGCCCTGAGGGCCTCGAGCCAGGCCTCCAGGTCGAGGGGCTCCTGGTCGGTGCGGGTCATGTTTCTTGCTCTCCCGTTTCCTCGGCGCCGGCCGCGATGAGCGAGTCGGTGCCGGGTGCCTGAGCCGGGACGGCGGCCAGCCGTACGGCCTGCTGCCCTTCGGGTGCTGCGTCATCGGTGAGCGGCTGCACGGCCTCGTCCTCGCGCGCGGGCTCGCCCGGAATGTCGGTGCCCGGGGTCTGCTGGGCGGCCGCGGCCTGCCGCTGGCGGATCGTGTCACCCCTGCTCATGAAGAAGCTGACGACCTTGTCGACGGGGATGAGGCTGACGTTCTTCGTCCACCTGCCCACCACTTTGGTTGCCCAAGCGGCCTGCGGCCAGAACACCGTCGCTGCGACCGATGCCGCCACGTACGGCACGGCAGGCTGCACGTGGTGCGGCAGGTCGGCGGGAAGGTACGAACCAGCGATCGTGCCCAACTGCGTGAAGAGAAGTGTCACTCGGGCTTTGCCCATGGGCAGAGCGGGGCGTGACGCGGCGGAAGCCGCCGCGTCAGACCCCATGCGCGTTGTACGCATGAGTTTCGCCTTTCATCTGTCAGTGCCCCGCTCGGCGGCACGCCCTTCCCCCTCCGGCCAAAGAAGATTCGTGGCGTGCTGCGTCACGACGCAGATCATTACTCATCGTGCCGACACCACTTCGGGCTGTCGAGATGGCCTCGGTGTGTCGGGCAGTGAGACAGACCACAGCAACTGGCTTTGCACGAAAACGCCCACCATCTCGGTGAAACGGTCAGACGTATCGCCTACGTCTGTCACGGGCCCGCCGCTACCTCCGGCCAGAGAGCGGCGGGTCCTCAAGCTTCCCGAGCTCGTCGTCAATTCGGTCCTGCCCAACGTGTGACATCGCCGGGCCGGAGATCGGCCCGGGGCCGGTGGAAGCGGGCGGGATGCCGCCACCGGCCGCCCGCATCGCGTGCCACGTCGACGCCGACTTCCACGACGAGGCCGGGATCCACCAGGGCCACGTCCAGCAGCTGGCGGCTGCCCCACCCCGCCGAGAACGTCCAGCCCGTCCACGGGTGGCCGCTGGCGGCCGGGGTAAGGAGAGCGGCGGTGGCCCTGGCGGTGAGCCGGGCGAGGGTGGCGGTGCGGCCCACGTACCGCAGCCGGCCCTCGGTGTCATAGCGGCCGAGGAGGAGTGTGCGCGGGGCGGTGGGCGGGCGGGTGACGGCGCCGACAATGGCCTCGGTCGTCTCCTTCGTCTTGTACTTGCGCCAGCCTCTGACCGAGGGGCGGTAGGGGTCCGTGAGGCGTTTGAAGACGACGCCCTCGATGCGGACCGATCCCCAGGTGAGCCACTCGTGGACCACGTGGGGATCGGTGGTAGACGGGCAGAGCACCCACGGTGCCAGGAGTCCTCGGATGGTGAACAGTTCCTCGAGTGCGGCGCGGCGCCGCATGTAGGGCCAGGCGGTGGTGTCGGTGCCGGACATGCGCAGCAGATCGAACGCGACGAACTGCGCCGGCCACTGCTCGGCCGCCCGGACAGCTGCTGGTCCTCGGCGGTGCAGCCGGTTCTGGAGCTGTTCGAAGGAGAGCCGGCCGGCCTCCCAGTCCCACACGATCAGCTCACCATCGAGCGCCGTGCGGTCGGGAAGCTGGCTCGTGCCCGCCACGATCTCCGGAAACGCCGGCCCCATCTGGGTGCCCCGGCGCGAGCGCAGCATCACGGTGCCCGTGTCGGCGGAGACGGCTGCGCGGAACCCGTCCCACTTCGGCTCCGCCGCCCATCCGGTGGGGAGGTCGGGTTCTTCAACGGCCACGGTGAGCATCGGCTCGGGAAGCGACCACGTCACACCCTCAAGCCTTCCCCACAGGTTGCCGCCGCACCGGACGAAAATGCCGTCTCTCGTCGCTGACCTGGGAAAAGGCAGCAGCTAGACTTTCGTTTGCGACGAAAGTAAGTCCGGATTCCCACTATGCGCAGGACACGGCGAGAGCTGAGGTCCACGAGACCACGACCGTGCGGGAGCAACTGCTGGAACGCACGTGTGAGTGGTGCGGCGAGCCGGTGGCCTACAGCGGTCGGGGTCGGCCTGCGCGGTACTGCTCGCCGGTGCACCGGCGCCGGGCGTGGGAGCTCCGCTCGGCCGAGTCCCGCGCTGGCCGTCCGGTGAGCGAGGGCGGCCGGAGTCGTGAGCCGGTGCGGGAAGTCATCGAGCGCACCGAGACGGTGGTACGTACGGTCACTCGTCCCGCGCCTGTTTCCGCCCCGGCAGGACCGCAGCCGGCGCGGCGTCTGAGCGGCGAGCCCTACACGTTGCCCGAGGACGCCGTCGAGTGGATCGAGGCCCTCGCCGCCCTGCGCCGCGAGGTGACGAACCCCAGGATCGCCCCGTTCCGCGAGCACATCGCCCGCGCCTGCGAGAAGACCCTGCACGCGCTGCGCACCGACGCCCCGGCGGCCGAACGGCCCGCGGACGCCGACCGGGCCACCGGGGCCGCCTCTCCCGAGTGACCGCCGTCCCCTGCCCGGCGGCTACTCCTCGGGCCAGGCCTGCAGCACCGTGCCGGTGTCGTTGTCGGTGAGGGTGATACGGCCGTCGGGCATGGCCCCGTACTCGCCGACCCAGCGCGCGAGCTTTCGCCGGGCGACGCTCTCGCTGTCCCACCAGCCGTGCTGTACGGCCCTGCCGCCCGTGGTGAGCAGGAGGTGGTAGCGGCCGGGCCGCTGCTCGGGGTTGCTGTGCACACCGCCCATCATAGAATCGAACGTATGAGCGAGCTTCCGCCTGATCCGTCGCGCCTCCGGGCGATCCTGGCGTATCTTGATCAGCGCATCGCCGAGACGGAGACCGTGGCGACCTACCTGCGCCTGCAGACCACCGCAGTCCGCCAAGCGCTCGCTGCAGCGCAGACGAAGGCTCCCGGCGCTCGGTCGCTGCCGCCGAAGCCGCAGCCGGCCCTTCAAGCCCCCGCGCAACAGGAGCAGGAGACGGCGGGCGGATTCCTGGTGGAGAAGCAACTGCACGCCGGGCATCCCCTGGGGGCTGCCGTGCACCGCGTCGGCTGCACCGTGATCCAGCGGGATGCCAACCCCATCCGCGCCGACGAGGCCCGCCAGGCGCTGACCGGCGATGGGAAGTTCTTCCGCGCGTGTGAGTTCTGCCGGCCGGACGCCGAGCTGGGGATCAACGAGACGGCAGCACGCTCCGGGGCATCGCCGGGCGTGACGGCGGCTGGGGCGACAGGGCAGACTCGGAGCAGCACGAGAGGGGCGCCGCGATGACCGCACAACCGATCCACCCGCATGACCCGGAGAGGGTTCCACGCAACGCCGAGGGCATCGCAGCCGCGCTGACCGGCGAGCGCCGGATGGAGTTCTACCGCGAGCTGCTGGGCGCTGCGCCCGAGGAGGCCGAGGGCGTGCTGCGCAGGTGGTGGTGTGAGGCGATGCTCGACACCGACCCGGCCGGGGACCGGCTCACCGCGGCCGCGCTGGACGGCACGCTGGCGACGACGGCGGTCGCCGACATCGTGCGCCGCCGGCGCGAGGCGGGCCTGCCCGTTGAGTGACCACGACGACGAGGAACCGCAGGGCTTGCCGTGCCTGCTGTCGGACGAGGTCAACGAACTCCTCATGGACCCTGCCCTGCCCGGGGACGTGTTCGGCGCGATCGTCGCCGCCACGGTCGTGATCAACGAGACCCGCGGCCAGGTGCCCGGCAGCTCCGCGTCGGCGAAGTGGCCCGAGCAGCGGCGCATGCCGCTCGGCCAGCACGGCGCGCTCGGCATCGCCGAGTACGTCATCGTTGCCGACGCCGACCCGCCGCACATCGTCCTCACCCGCGTCCAGCTGTACTGACAGCGCGGCCTCGGCCAGCCTGCCAACCGGACACCGCGGTGCCTCCCCGGCGCGGAGAAGGAAGCGAACCGCCTACTGAGCCCCGTAGGGTCGTGGGTATGACAGGTGATCAGCAGCAGGAGCAGGCTGTGGCGGGTGCCTGGGGGAGGATCGAGGGATGGCTGGAGCGGCACGCTCCGCGCTCGTACCAGATGCTTCCGCCACCCGCCCCGGAGGCCGACATCCGTGAGGTCGAGGGGGAACTCGACCTGGCCGTCCCACCGGGCCTCAGGGCGTTGTACCGCCTGCGCAATGGCACCGGTCATCCCGCCGACTTCGGCTGGACACCCGAGCCCGAAACCGGGCTCGCGCCGCAGGGAGAGGGGACAGCCTGGCTGCTGCCGTTGCAGCATGCGATTCCTCCGGTGCAGCATCTGCCGTACTGGGACGAGGGCCCTCACACCATCGGCATGCCGGGCGACCCCGCGATGCGGTACCTCGCCTTCGCCGCGACCGACCGCAGTGGCCTGTACGGGCTGTTCGCGGACTGCACCCCGGGACCCGGCTACGGACGGATCGGAACCTTCGAGGAGGCCGGCATCCCCAAGCTGGGCGTGTGGCCGTCGTTCGCCGACTACCTCATCGAGGTCGCCGACGCCTTGTACGAGAACCGCGGCGTCCAGTACGCGGACGGACGCCAGGACACGGCTGTGCCCGGTCTCGTCGGCCAGGCCCTGGCGTGGGACGGCCCCGCCTGCCCACTCGATCCTGACTGGACACGCTTCGCATAGGACTGTGGCCGGAGCACCGCAGGGATGCTCCGGCCACAGGATCGGTCGGTCAGAGGATCAGGTCAGCCGACCTTCTTCCACGCGCAGACCGTGTCGGCGTTCTTGCAGTGCTCGAAGCCGGGATTGCTGATGAAGAACCCGTCCTTGTCGAGCAGCCGCATCTGGGGAACGAGCTTGATGCCCAGATCCCGGAAGGCGGCTTCGTTCTGCTCTTCCGGCACAGACGCCCGACCGCACTTCTCGTCCCACTTCGGGCCGGTGTAGCCGTCGCGGTTCTCGGCGAACAGGCCCCACGTTCCGCCGGTCATCGGCCTCGTGTAGAGCTGCGCACACTCGTTCCCCGAGCCGACCTGGTTCGTGCCTCCCGGCATACCGCCGCTCTGGCGTGTACTCGCGGGTGCGTACTCGTCACACGACCCGTTCGGCGTGGCGCTGTTCGGCGTCCAGCTGGTGGCGCACACCTTTCTGCGGCTCTTCGCACTGGTCCAGTCACCTCCGTTCGGGTCGGCGTTGTTGCCGGGGCCGAGGTAGGTGACGAGGGAGTCCCACTTCCGGCTGCCGGGGTGGGAGGGGAGCTTCTCCTGCGCCAGCCAGTAGTAGGCACCGGCCGCCGGGTAGAGGTTGGTGTCGACCGTCCAGGTGGGCTTGAAGTAAGGGAAGACGCAGCCGGTCTTGATGTTGCCCCCTGCGATGTCGTCACAGCGCGGCGCCAGCTCACGGACGCGGACGTCGCCGCTGGTTCCCAGGCTGGTCTGGGCGTGTGCGTCTCCGGCGTCGACGGATCCGAGCAGGCTCCAGCCGAGGTCGAACTGCTCCTTGCCGGTGCTGTTCCAGATCGTCTGCACCTTCGCGGTCATGGCGTACGGGGCGCCGACTTCGCCGACCGCCCAGTGCGGGGTGGTGTTGAGGCCGTCGTTGCTCGCCCACTTCACCTGCGAGCTGGTGCAGTCCTTGCAGTTGTCGGACGGCTTCCAGGTGAGGTGAACGCCCTCGGTCGCATGGTCGATCTGTGTCGGGACCACGGTGAGCTGCTGGTCGAACTCGGCCCGGTCCGTGCCGGTGTCGAGCTTCTTGTTGTACAGCTTGATCTGCTGGGACAGCGCGAACGTGGCGGTGCCGAACCTCGGCAGTTCATCGGCGTCGACGAAGATCAGGGTGGCGTAGCCGACGTTCTTCAGGCACGCCTCGGTCCGGTTCATGTAGTCCTTGCCGTCCGGCTTCGAGGCACACCACGGGACGACATCGGCGCCCCGAAGAGCCTGCCTGATCGCCTTCTTGGCGACCGCCGCATCGTCGGGAGTCGGCGCGGTACGGCTGATCCGGATGCACACCTTGCGGCCCTGGCTGTCCGGGGCGGAGCATGTGCGGCCGGCGTCCGGGCCGCCGCGTACGCCCGTGACGGGGCCGGGATCGGTGCGGGTGACTTCGATCGGAGTCTGCGCGAGCGAGTCGATGCCGGAGGCGGTCTGCGGCGCCGGGAAGGTGACGTACGGCTTCTCGGCCGGCGGAACGTTGATCCTGAAGGTGGAGTACGGCGACCAGTCGTTCTCGTACACGTTGCTGGTGGCGTCGTATCCGGAGGAGCGGACCGCGTAGGTGACACCGTTCTTGAGCTTGCCGGCGGGAACCGTGACCGAGGCCGGTTTGCCAGCGGCCACCTCGCCTGAGACGAGGACGCCCCACTGGTTTTCGTCGGTGAGCTTGACGACCGTGGCGGTGGGCTTGCCACTGGAATCGGTGGTGTGGACCTCGAAGGTCGCGGTGGTCTTGTGGCCGCTGGGGGCGGTGACCGTGTTGCGCAGCGTCGGTGTGGTGGTGTCGGTCTGCCACACGCCGCTCGTCTTTGTGAACGGCGGTCCGACCTCGGGGCCGTTGGGAGTGTTCGGCTCGGCGGCCGCAACTGCCCGTGTGCCAGGGCCGTGCACCGGCGGCGGGCCCTCGGAGCCGGCCGCGTGGCCGGTGCCGGTGGCACCGGATCCGATGACGATTGCGAGGATCGCGCTGAAGGCTAAGTGACGTCGTCTTGCGGTGGGCGGTATCACTCGATGACCTCTCTGTGGGAACAACTGTGCGATCCCATCAGGGGCTTGCGGCGAGGACCATGGCCGCCATCACGGTTTGAGCAAGTACGGAAAGAGATGAGCCACCGTAAGGCGCACGCATCAACACCAGTCGCCCGGCATCCCTGCCATTGAAACTCGGCCGGACGGCATACTGACCCGACGGCAGGCCGGTGATACCGCGGTGGTACGGGATCGGACGACCGTGCTGCCGTGTGGAGTAAGGAGGCAGGGCCGCGCCTTGTGATCGGCCGGGCGTGCTGCCAAGTCGAAGCCCTGGGGGCGGTGGACGCCTGCCGCAGGCGGCCTTCTCCGGCCCCCGTCCGCTGCTGAGTGCGGCGAACGTCCGGTTTCAAAGGGCGTTGTCAGTGGGGGCTGTCATCATGGCGGGCTGCAGAGGATCACGTTGCTTCGAGGGGGAGGCAGTTATGCCTTTTGTGCGTCCGTATGTGCGTTCCGACGGGACTGCGGTCAAGGGGCATTCGCGGTGGGCTGCCGGGGCGAGACGCGAGATGACGATCTTCGGCATGTTCGCGTTAGCCGTGGTCGGGTTCGGCCATAGCGCCACCGCCTCCACCGACGGCCCGGGGGCGGTTCCGCGGCCGCAGTCGACCGTGCACTACCCCATCCATTTCGACACGACCGCGACGCTGCCGAAAACACGGCCGCAGCCCACGGTGTCCTACCCGATCCGCTTCCCCTCGCCCAAGGGCCACCGGTGACCCGGCGGCGGCCGCCCAAGCGGCGGACCCGGCGCCCCAGCAAATGGCAGCAGCAGCGTGATGCCCGGTTAGTCGGCCTTCTGGTGGCCGCGGGCGCGGCCGTGATGGTGGTTCGCTGGCTGGCGGCGCACTGGTGGATCGTCGTCGTGCTCCTGGTCCTCGCCGCCCTGGCGGGCGCAGGGTGGCTCTACACCCGCCGCCAGAACAAGACCTGGGAGGCGGTACGAGCCCACGGCCTGCGCTACCAGCTGCCCGACCTGGACGCCCTGCACCACGCGCGGTTCGAGGAAGCAATCCGGGAACTGATGCGCCGAGACGGCTGCGACGCGATCCGCGTCGGCGGCGGCGGTGATCTCGGCGCGGACGTGAAGGCGACGGACCCCTACGGGCGGCTGTGGGTGATCCAGTGCAAGCACCGCGTGCGACACGAAGTCGCACTGTTCAGTGGGCAGAAATAAGGAGGAATGCTCCGCCCCCGGCAAGTGATCAATGCCGGTCCCCATACTCGGGGGCATCCCTGGCAACGGGGTTGTCCTGAGCCGAGTAGAAAAGCCCAAGACCCCGGCTCGTCGCGGGGCACAGGTGAAGGGGAAGGACGGAAGGACGAACGAGAGTGAACCCCTGGAGCAACGCATCGTTAATGCAACTTCGCGCCGACGAGGAAGTACCGAGCGCGATGGGAAGTCCTGACGGTGGAAACCGTCACGTGCGTGGGAGGCGACGAAACGACCACGAGATCACCACGGGACTCGGTGCAGAGGGGGGCGTCCTAACCGTGCCGCATCTGAGCAGTGTGGAACGTGGAAACCCCGTAGAGGTCCGCGAAAAGCGGTAAGTCGGAGGTAACGAAGACCTAAATCCCCTGCGGGAAAGGATGATCCGAGAAGCGAAAGCCGCCGGGGCGAAAGCCCAGAGGAAGTGTAGGTAAACGGCCACCTTCGGTCCCGACTATAACTCGGCGGATATCAGGCTCATGCCTGAGCCCGAAAGGGAGCTCACGCGGATCAGGTAGGCAGAAAAAGAGAAACTGCGAGCAGTCTGCATCGAGGCGCAAGTTAGATACCGAAAGGAAGCGGCGGCTGGGATGACAACAGCAACTCGGCCGCTGCCGAACGCGGCGAACGGAACCTCGAACGTGAACGGCAACCGGCCCAGATCCGAGTGGGCAAGCGCCGAAAAGCACGTAAGACGGCTTCGTCAGAGGATCTTTAGAGCCGCGCAAGAAGGTGACCTTAAGAAGGTGCGGAACCTTCAAAAGCTCATGCTGCGTTCACACTCCAACCTCGTGATAAGCGTGCGAAGAGTAACGCAGCAGAGCAGCGGAAAGAAAACAGCGGGAGTGGACGGCGAGACTGCACTTACCCCATCGGAGCGGAGGCGCCTCCTTGAGGAACTCTCCTCTGAATCGGGTCTCGCTGCCAAACCCATCAAGCGTGTACACATTCCGAAGTCAAACGGAAAGATGCGGCCCCTCGGTATTCCCGTAATCCGGGACCGAGTGCACCAGGCGAGAGCAAAAAACGCCCTGGAGCCTGAGTGGGAAGCGCGCTTCGAGGCGAGAAGCTACGGCTTCCGCCCGGGACGGAGCTGCCACGATGCCATCAGCACCATCCACACAGTCACGTCGGGAAAGCGCACGAAGCGGCTGTGGGTGCTGGACGCCGACCTGGCAGCAGCCTTTGATCGCATTAACCACGACCACCTCCTTGAAGCCATAGGGAAGTTTCCTGGTCGGGAGATGGTCCGCCGATGGCTAAGAGCCGGTGTGATAGAGAATCAAACATTGACAGCAACCAATGAGGGGACACCCCAAGGAGGTGTGATCAGTCCCCTACTCTTGAACATCGCTCTCCACGGAATGACAGAAGCGGCAGGGGCAACGGAGAGGGTAACGAAAAGGAACCCCACCGCCCCGGCTCTTATCCGATACGCAGATGACCTTGTCGCGATCTGCGCGACAAGGGAAGAAGCGTTCGCGGTTAAGGAGCGTCTTGCCAAGTGGCTGGAGCCCAAGGGACTGGCCTTCAATGAGGAAAAGACCCGCGTGGTTCATCTAAGCGAAGGTTTCGACTTCCTTGGGTTTAATATTCAGCGCACACGCAATGGCAAGGTGATCATTAAGCCGAGCAGAGATGCCGTAAAGCGACTAACCCGGACGCTAAAGGAACGCATCCGAAGTATGGATGGCTGGGAGACTGCTGCCCTAATCAGCAAGCTCAATCCAGCCATCCGGGGGTGGGCAACCTACTACCGGGGCGTCGTCTCCAGTAACGTCTTCGCAACGCTGGACACGTATGTCTTCCAGCGGCTCTGGATGTGGGCCTTGCGAAGACACCGCAGCAAGGGGCGACTATGGAGGATCGCCCACTACTGGGGTGCGTTCAACCTCCACAGGCAGGACCGATGGGTATTCGGCGATCGCAAGACCGGCGCATATCTCATCAAATTCAGCTGGACCAAGATTGTGAGACATAAGCTGGTTGCGGGCCGGGCCTCCAAGGACGACCCGAGCTTGTCCGAATATTGGGCCAGCCGATCCCGACGCCGCAAACATCCGGATGCCGACAGCAAGCGCAATATCGGGCGGGCGGTGCGGCAGAGGGGAATCTGCCCAAGGTGTGGGCTTGACCTGATCGAAGGCGCCGAGTTTGAGCCTCAGGACGTACGCGAGTGGGTCCAGTGGTTCTCTGCCTCGGCGAGGAAATTACACGTGCATCACATCGTGTACCGACGCGACGGCGGCTCAGACGACAGGTTGAACCTGGAGCTGATTCACGCAGATTGTCATCGGGCAATCCACGCCCATGACGACCGCAAGGCACCCACTGCGCGGGCCTCATAGCCCGCTTGAGCCGTGTGCGTCGACGAGGCGCACGCACGGTTCTGAGGGGGGTCCTCCTCTGAGAGGGGGAGGACCTACCCGACCGTAACGGCCTCGCCGGCTCAGCGGTCGGCACCCCAGACCTTCAAGTCCTCAATGGGACCGCCCGCCCGGTCCACAAGGCAGACGTCGCGGTGATCGTCACCAACGGACGGGTGACCGCTCCTGCCGTGCTGTTCGCCAAGGAGCAGCGGCTGCACGTGGTGGACCGTCAGACCCTAGGCCTCTGGGCAGCGGGCTCACGGCCCTTGTGGGAGCTCTTGCGGGCCGTGCCGCCTCCGCGTAAGCCCACTGCCCTCTCCTGACCTTGGGTTTGGCATCGCGGGGCGTGTCGGAGCCGTCCAGCTGGCCGATCGTCTTCGCGCCATCGGCTGTGGCTCTGGGGCTGGGAGCGATTCCGGGCCCCAGCCCGCTCAGTCCTCGTCCGTCTCGGACGGTCGTGGGCGGGCTCCACGGTTGCGAAGGCGTGCTGCCCCCCAGGCAGAAGCGGTGAGGACCAGCGCGGCGCCGAGACTGCCGAGGAACTCGGGCAGCGAGGCGCGAAGGAGCTCGTACATGAAGTGTTGGGACACGCCAGAGGACCCCCGAGCGTGCCCGTCTTCTCTCTGTACGAAGGGGTGGGCGTTCGATTCTCTTCTGCCCCCGGGGCCTCGGGGCGTATGTGGGTGTGTAGGTAGGTAGGTGGCGGGCCCGTCCCCTCGACTGGCCCTGGAGGTCATTCGAAGAGCCGGTTGAGGTCGGCCGCCTCGGAGTATGCCGTCTGACCGGACCAGCAAGGCGCGGAGTTGCGGGTTCCGGGGAACATGCGGTACCGCCCGAAGCGCGCGTAGGACTCGCAGATCGCGCCGAGCACCCGCCCAAAAGGTTGGCCATCCTGATCAATGCCGCCCTAAGAGGACGTGGAGCAGTGTGGCGACGGCAACGCCGACCAGGAGGGCTATCCCGAGGGCGGGTGGGCGATATGCGTTGCTCCTGGGCCGGCGGATGGAGGTTCCTCGCGGCCCGTGTACCTGGATCTGGGGCCTAATGTCAGAGAAATTTACGTCCCCGAGGACTCCTGTGCAGAGTTTGTTACACCTAGAGAGTAACTAACTCTGTGAATGTGTGTAACTATCTCTGCATGGACCGTGCTGAGCAGGTGGCTGCTCTCTCTGGGGCCGCTGCAGACCAATGGGGGCTGGTGACGTCCGCGCAGGCCAAGGAGCTAGGCGTGGGCGGCGTACAACTGCTGCGGCTGACGGAAGCCGGCCTCCTGACGAATGTGGGCCGCGGTGTCTACCAGCTTGCCGCTGTAGGCGTGCCGCCCCACCTAGAGGTGAAAGTCGCCTGGCTGCGCCTGCAGCCCAAGTGGTTCGTCTGGGACCGGGCCGTCGGAAATCCGGACTCCGGCGTCGTCTCCCACGCCTCCGCCTGCCAGCTGCTGAGCCTCGGAGACATCCCCGCCCCGGACGTAGAGATCAGTGTCCCGCGCCGGCGGACCACGACCGAACCGTTCGTGCGCCTGCGGACCGCGCAGATCGCAGCAACGGAGATCACCACCGTCGACGGCCTGCCCGTCACCACGGCCGCGCGCACCATCACCGACCTGCTGCACACGGGCGCCGACGGCGGGCACATTGGCGGAGTCATCGCCGACGCCGAACGCCGCGACCTGGTCACCATCGACGACTTGGCAGAACGCGTCCAGCCGTTCGCCCGGAAGTACGGCCTGAAAGCCGCCGCCACCGGACACGACCTGATCAACCACCTCGTCGCGCAGGCCGGCGAAAGCCTGCGCCGTCAGGAAGTCGACCGGGCAAGCCAGGAAGGGTTCGACCAAGCCGTCCACCTCTTGGCTGAACGCCCCGATCTCGTCAAACTCATGTGGGCGGCACGGGCAGCAGGACGCCAGCCTGCCCCGTCGCCCGCTGCATCTGTGCTGGACCCGGCGCTGCTAGAGGCGATCCGGAAGCTGTCGCAGCCGGACCCGGCGGTCAGCGAGGCGGTGCGGAAGATGCTGCAGCCCAGCCCTGCGCTGATGGAGTCCATCCGGAAGACACTGCAGCCCAACCCGATGATCACAGAAGCGATGCAGAAGATGATGCGGCCGATGGTGGAGTCGATGGGGAAGGCGGCGCAGCCTAACCCCGAGGTGATGCAAAAGATCATGCAGCCGCTCGTGGAGTCGCTCCGGAAGTCCATGCAGCCGGACCCGGCGATCGGCGAAGCGGTGCGGAAGATGCTGCAGCCGGACCCCGGCATCACGCGTGCCCTTCGAGGCTCCGTCGCCCTCCCGCCCGGCACGCTCAACACCCTCGGGCAAGCAACCGCCCCCGCCTCGACCTCCGAACGCGCAAGTGCCCCCCGCCGCTCCCCGGACGCAGAGAACGCAGCCGACTTCAGCGATGGGCATCCGGAGCTGGATGACACCAACAGCCAAGAGGCGGGGGAAGCTGACAGCCAGCCAGGCTGAATGCCGATCACCGGGCGTAGAGTCTGCGGATCCAAGCCAGAACGCCAGGGGGGCGATCCGTGGGCAAGACCTACCAGACTCCACCGGCTTTCAGAGCCGCTCTGAACCAGTCTGCGAAGAAGATGGCCAAGCAGACGGGCATGAACGTTGCCGAGCTCATGCGGATCTTCTACTTCAACCGCCTGGCAGCCAGGGTCTTCACACTCGACCCCGAAGGCTGGCTCATCAAGGGCGGCCAGGCTCTCCTCGTCCGCTACCGGGGCGCAGCCCGCCTGAGCGGCGACATCGACCTGCAGGCGGCCGAGCCCGGCCTGGCTCCCGACGAGGCACGCAAGCGCGTCCTGGAAGCCGCCGCCCACGACCTCAGGGATTTCCTGCGTTTCGCCCCTGGCAAGTACACGTCTGCTGCCGATCCCACTCGCGGCGGCTCCCAGCATTTCGAGGTCTTCCTCGGCTCCGCCCGCGTCGACAGCGTCAAGGTGGACATCACGGTCCGCCGCTCCCTCGCCGGCACCCCCGAAACTCTTCCCCTTGCCTCCGCCGTGGACCTGCCCTGGCCCATCGACTGGCCCACCGTGCGGCTCTACCCCCTCATCGACCACATCGCCGACAAGGTCTGCGCCCTATACGAACGACATGGCGATGCAAGCTCCAGCCGCTACCGCGACCTGGCCGACTTGCTGCTGATCAGCCAGCAGGAGGCGGTCGACGGCCCGACTGCCTACCAGGCCATACACCAGGAGGCTGAACACCGGCGTCTACGAGGCATCGACCTCTCCTTGCCCAAGAACTTCGAGGCACCCGGAATCGCCTGGCACGACCGCTACCCCACTGCCGCGGCACTGG
The DNA here is from genome assembly GCF_043079785.1 of Streptomyces sp. NPDC015139. Lineage (NCBI taxonomy): Bacteria > Bacillati > Actinomycetota > Actinomycetes > Kitasatosporales > Streptomycetaceae > Streptomyces > Streptomyces sp. NPDC015139. The sequence continues at coordinate 69,524 of NZ_JBIBUW010000026.1, forward strand.
TTATCGGTCTCCAGGGATGCCGCACCTTCCCGGAGGCAACCCAAGCTGCCGAGGTCTTCCTCAACCCGCTGCTCGACGGCAGCGTCCGGGGGACCTGGGACCCCTCGAAGGGCGCCTGGCAGTAGCGTGCAGCACCGCTGCCCGCCGGGAGTAAGCGAGACGAGACGATGACTGTCGGGACTTGGCGCGCCGGGTGGTGACAAGCAGGAAGGGGAGGCCGTCGGCCTCCCCTTCCTGCTGGCGGGGCGTGCGCCAACACGCGTTTCCGCCTGATGCCCGTAGTACTTGGTTGCACCCAGTGGACCAAGGGCTTCCAACTCCGACGTAGGTACTGCGAAGTTGTGCAGTCAGTGTGCTCCCTACCCAGGGAGGACGGCAAAGACCATGTGCACGGGCGTGAGCCAATCCGCCGTACGGCAGCGAGGTGGTTGATTCCGCCAGCGGAATCTCGCGCTCGACGCGACCAAGTCTGTGCAGCTCACAAAGCGCGCGAGCGTCTCCACGCTGACATTACCCGCCAGTAGCCAAGGCGGTACACCTGTGAGGTTCGGTCGGGATGTCACTGGGATGTTCGGTCTTGAATGTCACTGACGTGTAGGTGTGTTGGTGCTGTTCAAGGGGCAGTTGGGGCGAT
>NZ_JBIBUW010000027.1:0-69391 GCF_043079785.1 Streptomyces sp. NPDC015139
GGGCAACGGCGTTCACCAGGCCATGCTCGGCATCGCCCGACTCCACAACATGGCCCTCAGTGGATAACCCACACCCCATACGGGACAACCTCTAGGAGAAATCCAGCCAGGATTGTCAGTGGCTCAGGGCAGACTGGTCTGATGCAGCTCACTCAGGTGCGAAGCCGCCTCTTTCGTAACATCGTTGACAGCGGCGATGTTGATATCGCGCCGGATGTCACGGCACTGGTCGGCAAGAACGAGAGCGGGAAGACAGCGCTGCTGTCGGCGATCTACCGCTTCCACCCCGTGTACCCGGAGCACTCCTTCACCCTGGGACAGGATTATCCGCGGTGGCGGAAAGTCAAGGACAGGCGCTCAGGACACATCAACGAGGCCAAGCCGATCACCTGCACGTTCGCGCTGGACGACGAAGATCTGAACGCTGTCGCCGACGCACTTGGACCCGATGTACTCAAGGAACGTTCGTACTCACGGACCATCCCCTACGAGGGGCAGCACACGGTCTCCTTGCAGATCGATGAGAGCGCCGCCCTGGAGAACCTCTACGGCGACGAGGAAGTACCGCCGGCGCTGCGCAGTGTCCTTGGAACCCGGAGCATAGCTGCAGCCGTGGAACAGGCCGCTGGCCTCGAAGCCGCGGAAGACTCCGACTACACCGCCGAAGACATCGACCTCTTCACCAGGGCGGCGCGCCAGCGACTGCACGGCAGCGAGAGCGCCTGGCAGCGGGCCGTACACATTCTTCGCGAACGCGAGCCGAAGTTCTTCTACTTCAGCAACTACCAGAACCTTCCCGGCCGGATCGCGCTGAGGCACCTCAACGGACAGGAAGAAGAGCCCGGGGCTTCCCCGCTGCAGACCGCCCGAGCCTTGCTAAAATTGGCCAGCATGACCGCCGGAGCGCTGTCGGCCGAGGACTTCGAAGAGCGCAAAGCCGAGCTCGAAGCAGTAAGCAACGACATCACTCAGCAGGTCTTCGAGTACTGGAAGCAGAACCCGGACCTGTCGGTGGAGATCGACCTGGACAAGACCACCGTTGAGCAGCCGAACGGACAGCAGGCCGTCGCCAGCCACCTCGACATCCGCGTCAAGGACCGTCGACACGGCTTCACCAAGAACTTCTCCGCCCGCTCCACTGGTTTCCAGTGGTTCTTCAGCTTCCTCGCAGCGTTCTCCGCGTTCGAGAACTACCCCCACGGCGTCGTCGTCCTGCTGGACGAACCAGGACTGAGCTTCCACGGACGCGCCCAGGCCGACTTCCTGCGCTTCATCAACGAGCGCCTGGCTCCCGTCGCCCAGGTCATCTACACCACCCACTCACCCTTCATGGTCGAAACGGCCCGGCTCGACCGCGTCAGGATCGTCGAGGACCGAGGGCCCGACACCGGCGCTGTGGTCACCGACGAAGTCCTCTCCGTCACCGACGACTCGCTCTTCCCACTGCAAGCCGCCCTCGGCTACCACATCGCCCAGAACCTCTTCGTGGGCCCGGACAACCTCCTCGTCGAAGGAACCAGCGACTACACCTACCTCACCCTGATCAGCGACTTCCTCAAGGAAGCAGGCCGCACTCACCTCGATGACCGCTGGCGCATCCTGCCCGCCGGCGGCGCCACGAACATCCCCGCCTTCATCGCCCTCCTCGGCACCAGCCTCCAGGCCACCGTCCTCATCGACAGCACCCCGGCCGGAGTCGCCAAGCTCAAAACACTCACCAACAAGGGCCTGCTCTCCCCAAAGCGCCTCCTGCTCACGGACGCGTTCAGCGACGGCGTCAAAGACAGCGACATCGAGGACCTGTTCTCCCCCGGCGACTACCTCAAGGCTTACAACGCAGCTTTCGGTACCAAACTCAAGGCCAGCGACCTCAACGGCACCGACCGCATCATCGCCCGCATCACTCGGTGCACCGGAACTCCGTTCACCGAACACGGCCGCCCCGCCGACGCCCTCCTCCGCAAGCGGGACACCCTCCTCCCCGGACTCTCCGAGACGACCCTGAGCCGCTTCGAACAGCTCTTCACCGCCATCAACAGCACTCTCGCCTGAACCCTCCAAGAAGGCGGCGCAGTCGTCGGCAGGCGCTCGCCGCGACGGAGCAGCGGGCGCCCGATACTCGGCGGTTCCCGGCGCCGCAGCCGCAGCCTGCCCTCGAGGCCGCCACGGTGGCGCAGGCGGGCGGGTTCGTGGTGGAGGAGCAGCTGCATGCCGGGCATTCGCTGGGCGCCACTGTTCATGGCTCCTTGCACCAGGCGGGGCATCGGCAGGCAATCTAGCGCCGGGTGTTCCTGGCGCCTTTTGTGCCGGGCCGGTAGCGGCGTGCTGCGGTGTCTTCGCTGGTGCCGAGGGCGGCTGCGATCGCGGCCCAGCCGTTGCCTGCTGTCCGGTCGGTGGCCACGGCGGCCGCCATCGCCTGGTGCGCGGCCTGGAGCAGCGCGAGGGCGGCGTGTGTGTAGAGGGCGGCGGGGAGGCCTAGCTCTGGCCGGGACCGGTTCTGGGCCGGCTGTGTCCACCTCGGTTTGGCCGCCTCGTCATCGAGGACAGCGGCCAGGCGTCGGGCTTCGCGTGCCACCGTGTCCGCGGCTGAGCGCAGCCGTTGCCCGGCCTCGCCCGCGGTCTCCATCCGTTCCTCGGTGTGGACCCAGCCGCGCTCGACGCGGTCACGAAGCCGGCGGTAGCGGCCTCGACAGCGTTCTGAGCAGTACAGCCTCGGCCGTCCGCCGCGCGCTCCGGCCTGCGGCAGCCGCTCGCCGCACCCAGGCCCCAGGCATCGGTTCCCCATCACGATCGCCTCCGTGCTCCAGCCGTATACCGCACCCGCGCGGACCATTCCAGCCGATATCACCAGGTTTCCGGTTGCAGGGTTCGCAGGCAAGCTCGGGGCACGGCCGGCAACCGCCCCAAGCCGCAGTCGCGCGTGCACGTAGCAGCGGATCAGTCGTTACCTTCTGCATGAGGTGACTGGGATGCGCGTATTTGCCGGGGTGGAGGCCGCGTCTGGATCTGCGGATCGCCGGTGTGGGACTCCGACCCGGTCCTGCCGGTGGCGCGGGCCGCCGATGCGGGCCGGGTGGGGCAGCACGGCCTGGAGATCGTCATGGCCGTCTGCGAGGGCTTCGAAGCCATGCGTGAACCGGTCGGCAAACGCCTGACCGCCCGCCTCGCCCTGCACGCCAGCCCGCCCGGCGCCAGCCCCGGCAGCTGGTAGGCGGCCATTTCGCGCGCGGGGCTCACGGCGCTGTCACCGGCCCTTTGGGCGCGCAGCTTGTCGTAGCCGTCGGCTAAAGGTTGTCCCGTAACCAGTGCGGCGGTTGGACCGTTGATTGGGCATGGGTGGGGTGATCTCAGCAGGTGATCCGAAGTGGATCGAGCCGTTCTCCGGGCTGTCCGAGGTGCAGTTCACCAGGCTGGTGGCGTTGGTACGGCGTCGCGGTGGCGACGTGCAGCGCGGCCGGCCATGGCGGCTGCCGTTGGAGGACCGAGTGTTGCTGGTGGCGACGTACTGGCGCACGAATCTGACGTTGCGGCAGGTGGCGCCGCTGTTCGGGATCTCGAAGTCTGCGGCTGACCGCATCCTGGACCACCTGGCGCCCTTGCTGGCCATCTCGCCGGCCCGTCGGCCGCGCAAGGACACGGTCTACATCGTCGACGGCACCCTGGTGCCGACCCGTGATCGCAGCGTGGCTGCCTCGAGCAAGAACTATCGGTACTCGACGAACTTGCAGGTCGTGATCGACGCCAACAGCCGCCTGGTGGTGGCGATCGGCTTGCCGTTGCCCGGCAGCCGCAACGACTGCCGGGCGTTCACGGAGTCCGGCGTCGACCGGGTCTGCCGCGGCGCACCGACCATCGCCGACGGCGGCTACCAGGGCACCGGCCTGCTCATCCCGCACCGCAAATGACGAGGTCAGACGCATCTCAGCCCGCAGCAGGAAGCGGAGAACGCCATCCACCGCCAGGCGCGAGCACGCGTGGAACACGCCCTGTCGCGGCTGAAGAACTGGAAGATCTTGCGGGACTGCCGGCTCAAGGGCCACGGAGTTCACCAAGCCATCCTCGGCATCGCCCGACTACACAACCTGGCCCTCACCCGATAACTCACACCCCATACGGGACAACCTCTAGCGTGGAAGCCGGGGAAGTGAGCGGATTGCCGGGGCAGGTGAGCGGCATGATCAGGCACAACTGCACCATCACCACACGGCACTGTCATGCCGGCGAGCTGCGGCCGCGCCTCGGCCCTCCTCGGCACGAGAGAGCAGGCAACGGACCTCAGGTCGGCGAACGGCCTCGTGATAGCGGAGGAGTTGCAGGGGGCGGGGGATGAGCGGCGAGGGAGGGATCACCTCCCTGGTGTTCCACGAAGGCGACGCGGTGCTACTGGGCGTCTTCGGTGAGCTGGACGCCTTCACGGGCCCGGAACTCGGCGGGGTCGTCACCGCATGCCTGGCCGAGCGGCCGGCCCGGCTGGTGGTGGACGTGTCCGGGGTGTCGTTCTGCGACGCGTCCGGCCTGACCGCCCTGCTGCAGGCCCGGGAGCGCGCGGTGCGGGGGGGCCTCTATGTCCTTCGTCAAGCCTGAGGGGCTCAGGCCACCGAACTTACGAAAAGATCAGTAGGACGGCGACGCCACGGGGTGCCCGCATAAAGCGACAGCGGTCGGGGTTGTGGTGTGCCGCGGGGTATCCGTCCCGGGCCCTCGGCAGGGCCAGCGGTGTTATTCGCTGACGATGTCTGTGCGGGTCCGGCTGATTTTGCTGATCATGCGGCGGGCTTGGTGGCTTGGTGCGGGGATGCCTGCCTCGCCGTGTGCGGCAGCATCACTGCCGGTCGGGAACAGGGGGACGGGGGAGTGGTAGTCGGTCACTGCCGCGTGGGTGGCGGAGTCCATGCGGCCGGTGATCACTGCGAGCCGCAGGGCGAGGAGTTCGTTGGTGTCGTGGCAGCCGGCCCATCCGGCGCAGACTCGGCTGGCAGTACTGCCGTCGTCGGCCTGGTGGCACAGGAACACGCCTGGAGGCTGGGCGGCGGTGTCGGCGTCGTAGGCCCGCAGCTTGTCGTACTCCGCCTGCGCCCAGATCCCCGAAGGCACATCGCACCGGTAGGGGCAGCTCTCGCACGGGCGGGGTGCTGGGGGCCGGAATGATGAAGCCATGCAGTCAGTATGGGCAGCCTCCGCCTGGGCTGGGCAGCTCTCCCGGGATTGGACAGAATCGGAGCTGCCAGGCCGGGCTGCCGGCAAAGCATCTGGCCGGGGAGGGCACGCTGAGGCGGGCAGGCCGGAGAGCCTGCCTTGTCGCCCTTGCTGTCAGTGTCCGGCTGCTGGCCGGGCGAGAGCGTGCGAAGGCAGACCTGTGCGAAGAATCTGCTCGTTGAGTCCGGCCATCTGAGGTGAAAACTGCCTTCGTGCCGCGCAGGCGCTGCTGTTCGCGGCGGAAGTCACTGCTCAATGGGACGCCGTAGTATCCGGTGGCCAGTCCGTCCGGCAGCGCGGGGTCAGCGACCTGACCGGTGTCCGTCACGCACCACGCATGATCGAAAACGGTGAACGGCGCAGCGGAGGGGACGGCGACGACGCCTTCGACATAGGTCCAGCCGTTCCTGTCGGACCAGTGGCTCGCTGCTGCGAAACACTGCCCTGGCCTCTGCGGCTGAGGCTCGGGCCAGGGCGCCGGATGGAAATAGCAACCATGGGCGGCGACGAGATCGGCGAAGCTGCGGTGATCTCGTCGTGTCATCACCCACGCTCAACTGACGGTAGAGGTCAAGCCACCGTGCGAGCTCCTCCATGGGCTGCTGCGGACTTCCGGACGTTGTCGGTTCAGCCATCAGTCTCTCCTGCTGTGTGCCTGGACTGTACCGCGATCGTGACCGGTGTTCTGCTGGTCGCCTGCCAGCGGCGGATGGTCGCCGTGCAGGTGGCCCGGCAGTGCCGTCATGCCGCCCAGACGAGTCCAGAGCGTCCCTGTCAGAGCCCTGTGAGTCAGGCGCCGCTCCACGTACGCAGTTGACGTCCAATCAGGCCAACCCCCCGCGAGCCCGACGCGGCGTCCCGCACCAAGGCAACCGCCTCCTTCGGCGGATACTCGAGAAGGCACCCGTTCAGGGCCAGGTACGCCTCTGCCGAGTGCCAGGCGAAGGCCTCGTTGGAGTGCTCCAGACAGGGCAGTCTCGCCAGGGTCTGGAGCAGCGCGGCTGCCTTGAGATACACCGAGCCGTAGATGTCACGTTCCATCGCCCGGGCATTGACCCGGGCGACCGCCGCATAGAGCGGGCCGAAGTCGTCCACCTGAGGATCACCGGGCAACAACTCGGCCGCGTGCAGAAGGAAGGCCACTTCAATAGGGGTGGGCGGGTCGTTCTGGCTCACGCGGCGTGTCCCCGCTCCTGCTGCTCCTCAAGGTCACGCCGCGCCTGCAGCTCCGCCAGGCGTTGCTCGTCAACGGACTTGGCGGTGCCGGCCTCCTCTGTGAACGCGTCGCCACTGTGGGCCATCGATGCCCGGAACGCGTCGAGGAAGCGCTCCTCCACGGCGGTGGCCCGGGCGTAGGCCGCCGACAGGATGTACTCCTGCAGGCTGACCCCTTCCTGCCGCGCGGCGGCCTCGATCGCGGCCCGTTGAGCCGGATCCGGGAAGCGGAGGTTCATCGCTTTGGGCTGAGACATGGTACCGATGGTACCGCCTATACCACAGGGCGCCATAGACCCAAGGGCAGGAACCGGGATGGCATCAGATGCTCGCGTCCGGCACCTCGACGGCGGGACCGTCGCCAGCCCCGAAGAAACCGGCCGAGCCGGACCGTGGTCGGCCGGCATCACAACAGGGCCGGGCAGCACACCCCGGCTCACCGCCTCCACCTTTTGCCCCACCGGCTTAAGAGCTCCTAACAAAGGCGTCGGACGTGGCGGTGGGTGATCAGTCAGGTCGCGAGACCGAGGAAGGCTTCGTGGATGTCGTCGCGTCGCTCCCAACGGACTCGCAGGCGGCGAAAGCCGTGCAACCAGGCGATGGTGCGCTCGACCACCCAACGGAAGATGCCCAGGCCAGAGCCGTGCTCCACGCCTCGTTCGGCGATGACTGGGCGGATGCCGCGCTGCCACAGAAGACGCCGGTACTTGTCGTGGTCGTAGCCGCGGTCGGCAAGCAGGGCGTCGGGCCGGTGTCTGGGGCGGCCGACGGCGCCGGCCACCGCCGGGATCTTGTCGATCAGGGGCAGGAGTTGAGTGACGTCGTTGCGGTTTCCGCCGGTCAGCGACACTGCGAGCGGGATGCCCTGGGCGTCGGTGAGAACGTGGTGCTTGCTGCCCGGCCGTGCGCGGTCGACCGGGCTGGGACCGCTTTTGGGCCCCTTCGAGCGGCCCGGACGTGGGAGGAGTCGATCACCGCCCGGGACCAGTCCAGCTTCTTTGCGGCCCGCAGCTTCCTCAGCAGCACGAGGTGCAGTTCGTCCCAGACGCCGGCCTCGTTCCAGGCGGCCAGGCGTCGCCAGCAGGTCATGCCTGAGCCGAAGCCCAGCTCCTGCGGCAGGTACTCCCACTGGATGCCGGTGTGCAGCACGAACAGGATCCCGCACAAGGCTTGCCGGTCCGGGATCCGTGGTCTGCCCTCGACCAGTTTCGGACCCGGATCAGGCAGCAACGGCTCGATGAGCGACCACAGTTCGTCCGATACGATCCACGGCCGCGACTCCCTCTTCGCCACGACAAAACCAACGACCACCCAAGCCGAAAGTCACATGATCAATAACTTCTGTTAGGGCCTCTAAGCGAGGCTTGGCAGACCCAGCGCACACGAAGCAGAGCTTAGGCTCCCTTCGGTGGAGACGTTCTGGATCATCATGGCTGGCCTGTGGGGTGCGGGCGCGGGCTTACTCATACCGCGCGCCGCGTACCGGCTCTCCGTGCCGTCCGAGGAGCCGTGGCGGGCAACGTGTCCTGCCGGACACCCCCTCGCCGGGATCGCCAGCGGTTGGCTGGGGCGGGCCCGGTGCACCGGCGGCGACTCCTACGGTCCCAGCGCTCCCCTCGTCACCGCCGTCTCAGTCATGGCGTGCGCCGTACTGGCGGCCGCGACCGGGGCCCGCCCCGAGCTGGTGGTCTGGCTGCTGCTCGCCCCGGCCTGCGTATTGCTCGCTGTCGTCGACTTCGCGTCGCATCGGTTGCCCGATGTGCTCACCCTGCCACTTGCCGCGGCGGCGCTCGTGCTGCTCGGTGTTGCCGCGTTGCTGTCCGGTGCCGGCGGCAGCTGGACGTCCGCGCTGCTCGGCTCCCTGATTCTGGGGGCCTGCTACTTCGTGCTCTTCCTCGTCAGCAGGGGCTTCGGGTTCGGCGATGTGAAACTCGCCCTCTTCCTGGGCGCGGTTCTGGGCTGGTACGGCTGGGCTATCGTCCTGGTCGGGACGTTCGCCGGGTACCTGCTCGGCGCGCTGTACGGCATTGCCCTCATGCTCGCAGGCCGGGCAGGCAGGGAGACCAGGATCCCGTTCGGTCCCTTCCTTCTCGCCGGGGCGTTCGCCGGTGTGCTCCTGGGCTCCTGCGCCCCTTGAACCCCCCGCCGCCGGTCGGAGAGGACTGCTGGGCCGGCGGCTGTGCTGATGACGCACCGGGTCGGCTTCGTGCTGGCTAGCCTGGGATCGGTACTGCGTACTCCACAGTCCGACGGTCTTGCCAGTGGCGTCGCCGGGGTCGCCGATGCAGTATCGCTCGCCGGGCCACTGGCACGGCTTGGGGTGGAACGTCATCGTCACGATGCGTCTCCTCCTGCGCTCCCAGGTCACCCCCCGCCACCGGCTGTCGTCGTACCGCGTCAATCACTGGCACGCCCAGCTCAGCCAGCTCACCGCGACCCACTGCGGACAGCAAGCCCTCGCAGACGCCGGTCTCGACGTCACGACCAAGACCCTCATCAACTGGTTGTCCGACTCCGAGTACACAACGTCCGCCGCAGCTACGTGGACATCATCCACACCGCCTACGAGAACGTCGCCGTCGTCCCCGCGGACCCGATCCCCGACCACATCAAGCGGGGCCAGGACGAGGTAAAGCGGCTCCGGGGGGCCAAACGATCAGTGCTGTACTCCCGGTCGGGACTACTTCTCGGACCGCCCGATCTGGTGCACGGTCCAGCCGGCGGAGCGCCAGCGAGCGGCGTCGAGGGTGGTGCGGCAGTCGACCATCAGCGGGTTGGTCACGCTGTCCCGAAGAGCTTCGGGGTCGGCCAGCCGGTATTCGGGCCACTCGGTTCCCAGCACCACGGCGTGGGCGCCACCGACCGACTGCGCCAGGTCGTCGGTGTAGTCGAGTTCGGGATTGCGCTGCATGGCGGTCTGCACGGCCTGTGGGTCGTGCACGGTGACGTGCGCGCCGGCCCGCTGCAGCGCCTGCGCCAGCGCAAGGGCGGGGGAATCCCGAACGTCGTTGGTGCCGGGCTTGAATGCCGCGCCCCACAGGGTGATCCGGGCATCCCTGACGGGCCGGCCGCCCAGGGCGTGGGAGATGAGTTCCAGGGCGACGCTGGTACGGCTCTCGTTGATCTTCTCGGCGGCGAGCAGAAGGGTGGCGGCCTGCTCGGCGCCGAGCTGCCGGGCGCTCGCGGTGAAGGCGCGCACGTCCTTGGGCAGGCAGCCACCGCCGTAACCGATGCCGGGCCGCATGCCGCCGCTGCCGATGCGGGGGTCGATGCCGAGGATGTCCACGATCTGGGAGACGTCGCCACCAGCGGCCTTGCACATGTCGGCCACGGCGTTGATGTAGCTGATCTTCAGGCCGAGGAAGGTGTTCGCCGCCCCCTTGGCCAGCTCGGCGGTCGGCGGGTCGGTGACGAAGATCGGAACACCGGCATCCAGGATCGGGGCGTAGACGGCGCGGATGGCCTTCTCACCCTCGGCGGTGGTGAGACCGGCGATGATGCGGTCCGGGCGCAGAGTGTCCTCGACCGCGTGCCCCTCGCGCAGAAACTCCGGGTTCCACACGACGTCGACGGCTTGCCCCGCCGGCGCAAGGCGCTGGGCGAGGGCGGCGACCTGGCTGGTGGTGCCGACGGTCACCGTGCTCTTCCCGACGATCGTGCACGGCCGGTCGAGGTGAGGGGCGAGCTGACGGATGGCGCCGAAGACCTGGCCGGTGTCGTACGAGCGGCCGTCAGCGTCGATGGGTGTGCCGACGCCGATGAAGTGCAGCTCGGCGAAGGCCGCGGCCGTGCGGATGTCGGTGGTGAACCGCAACCTCCCGTTCGCGGTGTGCCGGGCGATCAGCTCGGGAAGCCCCGCCTCGTAGATGGGGCACTCGCCGGCGTTGAGCCGGTCGACTTTGGCCTGGTCGACGTCCACGCCGATGACCTCGTGGCCGAGCTCGGCCATCGCCGCCGCGTGCGGGATGCCGAGGTGACCACAGCCGATCACGGAAACTCGCATCTTGCTGTCCTTCTCGGTTGATGCCGGGGGGCCGCACCACGCGTACGGCCCCACGACGCTATCGCCCTGAGGTAGGGCGAGTTGAACGTTGCGCGGGTCCTGTCACGCCTTGACGTCGAGAAGTTCGCACAGGCGGGCGAGGGCCGGGATCGCGGCCGCCCGAACCACTGTGTCCCCCTCGCGGGCCCCCTCGATCGGGTACTCCTTGAAGACGCCGTTCTCCGTCAGCCCCTCCGGGTCCACGTAGAAGATCCGCATCCCCTTGGCGCGGGCTCGCGCCTGTACCGCACGCCGGTCGGCATGGAGACCGATCACCAGGAGCGACCGGGCCTCTTCGAGAAGCGGCACGGGCGGGATCTTCTGGTCGTAGCGGCGGACGAACACCTCGGGCAGACCCGCCCGCGCGGAGAGCACATCGAAGTTGTGGGTTATAACGGGGCCGACCATGTGCCCGGCGTCGTGCAACGCCCTGAGCGCCGCGTGCGCCGGGGTGGGTTCGGCGGTGAAGCACTGGGCGAACATCTGCGTCAGGTCCTCCGCCTTCGCCGGCGCGTCCAGCAGCAGCTCCTGGACCAGCGTGTCGGCCTGGGGCGAGAGAGTGAACGCATGCGCCTGCGTGAGCGTGTTGTCCTTCCGGGCAGTCACCCGGTACACCTCGTGCAGGTAGTGCAGCGGCGGGATGCCCGCCTCGATCGACGTGCCGCAGCCCACCTCCACCTGGAACGGCAGGAAATTAAGGATGCCGGTGAGGTCGCAGGCGCTGGTCGGGTTGCCCCGCTTCTCCTTGATGCGGATGCCGCCGGCCAGCACGTCCCAGGGCAGGTTGCGCAGGGTGCGCACCGGGCTGCTGTAGCCCTCGGAGGTGAACCGCACATCTAGCGACCGGAACCCTTTGGGCGTGTCCCGGTCGGCGCGCTCGTCCTGCGGGTGGACGTCGAACTCGGTGACGGTCACCGACAGGTCTCCGCGCTGCCAGGTCCCGGGCTGCTGGGGCTTCCACCGGCCCTCACTGAGCCACATGCGGATGTCCTGGGCGTAGGCGCTGATCTTTTCGGCCGGGGCGGTGTGCGACACGAACAGGTACAGCTCGGAGAGCACTAGCCGCGGCACCGGGAAGGTGTAGTCCAGCGCGTAGTCGTACCGGTAGTGCACGACCCGGCGACGGCCGGAGGCGTCCTCGGTCCATCCGGACTGCTCGGCGTTCGCTGGCTCCTGGGTGCGCCTCCAGATGCCTTCCTCCACGCTGCGCGGGCGCTCGTGGCCGTCACCGGCGAAGTGCCGCTTCCAGGTCGCCACCTGCGACTCGGACAGCTGTTCTATGACGGGGTAGGGCAGGTACACGAGGGGTCCTCCTCGACTCCTTGAGTGGCCCGCAACAGGCCCGATGTCGTAGCCGCGCGCGTTGTGCGCGCGGCCCCAGTGAGAAGTCCGCCTGGCGGCCGCCGGCGGGTGGGCGGCGGCAGGCCAGCGCCTGACCGGCGGTGACGGCCTCGGGGGTGGCCGCCTAGTGGCTCTCGGCCAGCGTGGTCACCGCGTCGACGAGCGCCGTGACCATGAAGTCGATGTCCGTGTCCGTCGAGGTCAGCGGCGGGGCGATGACGAGACCTTCGCTCCTCGGCTCGCTGGCTCCGGTGAACGGGTAGAAGAACACGCCGCGGCTCTCGGCCTCCGTCATCGGGTCTCCTTCGTGGATACCCCGGCCTTCAGGCCGGGGAGGAAACGAAGCTCCCGCGTAGCGGGGCAGGGAAAGGCGAATCGCCGCCAGGGCGATTCGGCGTCTCGGGCCACCGGCCGACACCCGCCGTTCACACGCAAACTGATACTGTGTGAGGCGTGACGCAGCAGGTCAAGCGCGCGTTCAAGTACCGCTTTTACCCCACGGACGAGCAGGCAGCTGAGCTGTCCCGCACGTTCGGCTGCGTCCGTCTCGTGTACAACAAGGCGTTGGAGGAGCGCACTCGCGCGTGGTACGGCGAGCAGCGCCGCCTCTCCTACGTGCAGTCCTCCGCTGCGCTGACGGAGTGGAAGAAGACCGAGGAACTGGCCTTCCTGGCGGAGGTGTCCTCCGTCCCGCTCCAACAGGCGCTGCGCCACCTTCAGACCTCGTTCGCCAACTTCTTTGCCAAGCGAGCGAAGTACCCGCGCTACAAGAGCCGGAAGAAGTCCCGGGCGTCGGCCGAGTACACCCGCAGCGCCTTCAAGTGGCGCAGCGGGCGACTCACACTGGCCAAGATGGCGGAGCCGCTGGACATCCGCTGGTCGCGTCCGCTGCCTGAGGGTGTGGAGCCGACGACCGTGACAGTGTCCCGCGACGCGGCCGGGCGTTGGTTCGTGTCCCTGCTGTGCGAGGACACCATCACCCCGGCCCCCGCCACCACGGCGGCCGTGGGCATCGACGCCGGGATCACTTCCCTGGTGACGCTGTCCACCGGGGAGAAGATCACCAACCCGAAGCACGAACGCCGCGACCGCGCCCGCCTGGCCCGCTCACAGCGCGAGCTGTCGCGGAAGGCGAAGGGCTCGGCCAACCGTGAGAAGGCCCGGGTCAAGGTCGCTCGCATCCATGCGCGAATCGCCGACCGGCGCCGCGACTTCCTGCACAAGCTGTCCACTCGGCTCGTCCGTGAGAACCAAACGGTCGTGATCGAGGACCTCACCGTCCGCAACCTGCTGAAGAACCACTCGCTCGCGCGAGCCATCTCCGATGCGTCGTGGACGGAACTTCGCTCCATGCTGGAGTACAAGTGCGCCTGGTACGGGCGCGAACTCGTCGTGATCGACCGCTTCTTCCCCAGCTCGAAGCTGTGCGGGGTCTGCGGCACGGTTCGCGGGAAGCTGCCGCTGAATGTCCGCGAGTGGACGTGCGCCTGTGGCGCCGTGCATGACCGCGACGTGAACGCGGCACGCAACATCCTGGCCGCCGGGCTGGCGGCGTCTGCCTGTGGAGACGGTGTGAGACCTCAACGGGAGTCCTCCCGGACGGGGCGGTCGTCGGTGAAGCAGGAACCCCAGCGGGCGACCGCTGGAATCCCCCGCCTTTAGGCGGGAGAGGAAGTCAACAGGGGCCAGAGCAGGCCAGGCCAGGCGCCAGTTCCACCCCGTACAGAAAGTCCAGGCCCCGGATGGCTCGCACGGCTGGTTGGTCGGTGAGGGTCCGCAGGCGCCTCCCCAGGCGTTCTCCACGGGAATGGAGAGTGCTGGCACCTATGGTTTCCAGCTCGTCCAAAACGCCGAGACACATCGCGGCTTGGAGGGGGTGGGTGGCCATAGTGCCCATTGCCGGCAGCGGGTCCGCGTCCTTGTGCCGGATCAGCGGTGCGATCTCGGGCGATACCAGCACCGCGCCGACCCCGGTGTACCCGGCTCCCAGGCCCTTGGACAGGATGCACAGGTCCGGCTCGGCTCCCTCCCAGTGGTCACTGGCCAGTGGGGTTCCGGTGCGCCACAACCCGGTCAGCACCTCGTCGTGGATGACCAGGACGCCGCGTTCCCGGCAGATCTCCGCCACGCGCCGCAGGTACCCGGCGGGCGGCACGTAGGCGCCGCCGGTGCTTCCGTTGACGGGCTCGATCAGAACGGTGGAGACGTTCTCCGCACCGATGCTGTCGATCGCCTGCGCGATCTCGTCGTCGGCGCACGAGGCGTCGCAGGCACCCGTGGAGTGCGGGTGCGTGGGCGTGTAGGGCGGCGCGAAGGCCGGGGCGAGTCCGAGCGCGTCTTCCGGACGTGGCTGGCGGGCGTGGTTTCCGGCGAGGCCGAGGGTGAGCGCGCTCATCCCGTGATAGCTCAAGGTGGACGTCAGGATGTCCCCGCGGCGCTTTTTGTCACGGACCCTGGTGATGTTCCGGGCCAGGCCCACCGCGACCTCTACGCCGAGCGTTCCGCACGTCGTCAGCGCAACGGAGTCCTCATGTCGGCCCACGGCGTGGCACAGGCGCTCCATCAGCTCCATCTGGATGTGGGGCTGGGCTACGGCGGCACCGCCATAGGTGTACCTGGAGAACTGCTCCGCGAGGCGACCGAAGACCTTGGGGCTGCCCTGCCCCACGTTCGCACAGAGCAGACCGCTCGATCCGTCGAAGATCCGGTGGCCGTCGGCCAGGTGCAGCCAGGAGCCGCTCGATCCCACGACCTTCCAGTCCGGCATGGGCCTGGACGACGTCAGCAGTCGCCCGCGCCGGGATAAGTAGTCCACGGGTGGTCCTTTCTTGCGCACATGCAGTGTGGTGGTGCCGACCGTGCTGCAGTCGGCAACGGGACGGCGGGGTTTAACGCGGACCGCGCAGCACGATCCCGATGAGGCTGTCGTCCCCGTCCAGGCCGTACGTCGTCATGTACCGCCATCCCCGGCGCAGCCCTTCGATCTCCTCGTCACGCAGGCCCTGGTGCGCGGCGCCCGGCGACATCCGCCTCGCCCGGTGCGTGGTGATTTGCAGCACGCCCGCAGAGGTGAGCCAGCGCCGTGCATCCGTGAGGAACCTGGCCCGATCCAGGAACTCGAAGCTGTGACGGCAGGAGATGACGTCGACCGTGCCAGGAACCAGTTCAGGCGGAATGGCGTCGGTGGTGAAGTCGTGCTCGGCGAAGGTCAGCTCATCGCCGCCGCTCTGTTGGCTGGTCCGCGCGTCCGCGATGGCCACGCTGCTGAAGTCGTAGGCCAGGACCATCAAGCCCCACCTGGCCATGTGCGCAGCCATGTGACCGCGGCCGGTGCCGACATCGACCGCCAGCTGCCCCGCCTTCGCCATGACGTACTTGCGGAACATCTGCCGCTCGAACGCCTCGGGCTCCTTGACCCGATACCCGGCCTCGTACAGGTGGTTCCAGTACGCAGGGCTCCGCCGACTGTGCTCGACCTGCACCTTTGGGCTCATGCCGCTGGCTCCGGGTCGTTCATGCCGTCGCGCACCGGGCGCAGGCGGCCGAGACGAAAGCGGTCCGTGCTGGCCACCTCACCGGCCGGGACACCCAACAGGTTCACGTCGGCGGACGATGCGGGTGCGGTGTTGTGGATGACGCGCAGCGCGGCGCCGGTTTGCCGGGCGGGCAGCTCTGCCATCGGCTTTCCTCTCAGTGGTGGTCTGGGTAGAGCAGTGCGGAGATGACGGCGGCGGTCACGGTGATGACGTACAAGACCTGCGCGAGGATCTGCCGCCAGCCGATCTGACGCTCCTCGAGACAGCGGCCTAACTTCCTTCAAGGCGCGGCCTCGTGGATGACGAGCAACAGCAGCGCCGGACGGTCGCCGAGCCAGCTGAGTTCTTCCTCGTACTCGTCGTCGCGGACGCTGACAGCTTCGCGGTTCAGGACTGCGATGCCGTCGGCGAATCCGGTGGAGACGAGGCGTCGGGCCTCCAGCCAGCCGGGCCGGGCCGACGGCTTGTACGGGGCGTGCACATCGGTCAGCTCGTGGACTACGTCGTAGCCGTGCCGCGTGATGAGGTGCCGTACTGAGATCATGGTGTGATCAACCTGCCCGCCAGCCTCGGTGAGCGCGTAGGCGATGACGCGCCGCTTCCGGCTCACGGGCGTCTCTATGGCGACAGCGTTGCCCTGCTCGCGTCGCCGCTTCAAGTAGAGCCCACGATGCGCGGCCGGCCGCATGGAACGGCCGCGCATCCATTCATCTACTTCGTTGTCCCGGTCCATCCGGGACGTCTTTGCCGTGCTCGGCGACATGGAGGTGTCTCCGTCCGGTCTGATTGGGGGAGAGCAGGCGGGCCGCCGTCCAGGGGAATGGTGCAGTGCGACGGCGGCCTGCCCCGGCGGGTTGGTGCTCGCCGGGCAGCCGCGTCGGAGCAGGCGGGCATACCCGGGCCTCGGTAACGGAACGCAGCGGATAGGGCCGTTTCGGTGACTCAACAAGGCTGGCCCATGCGACAGTTGGACTGCAAGACGAAGTGAAGTTTTCACTCGACATGGCATATGCGAGCGCCGATGCTCTCCTCTTTGCAATGGGGACTGGAGCTGACACACTCGGGGCTCGCACCCCGGCCCGTCGGACTCTCACGTCAAGCCGTCGAACTCTGCGCCGAGTTCGGGGGACTCTCGACTGAGCGCCAGGGGCTCGGGGCAGAATCGGTTGGACTGGACGCAGGAGGGCACGTGGCGGCTCCTACAGGACCGACAGTCAGGCGCGTGCAGCTTGGAAAGGAGCTGGAGCGCCTGCGCGTTAAGGCCGGCTTCAAGTCTCTGAAGGAGGCGGTCAAGGGAACCGACATCTCCGACTCACAGCTGTACCGGGTGGAGAGAGGCACGTCCGCGTTCAGGCGGGCTGCTGACCTCGTCACCCTGCTGACTCGCTACGGCATCACCGACCAGGAAGACGTCGACTTCCTGGTCGAGATCCACCGGGACAGTCTGAACCGTGGCTGGTGGTCCACATACGCCCGCACGATGCCATCAGGCTTGGCCATGTACATCGGCCTTGAGGATGGCGCCAAGTCCATAAGGGCATGGGAGCCGGGCGTGGTCTTCGGGCTGTTCCAGACCGAGGATTACGCTCGCAAGCTGTTCGAGATCGGCAAGCTCGTAGAGGAACAGACGACCGAGTTCGTGGAACGCGGTGTCGCTCTGCGGATGGAACGCCAGGAAATCCTCCGCCGGGACAGCCCCGTCCAGATCCGCGCCATCCTCGACGAAGCCGCCCTGCGCCGGATCATTGGCAGCCGCGAGATCATGGTGAAGCAGATCGAGCGCCTGATCGACCTGGCCGGCCTGGACAACGTAACCCTCCAGGTGCTGCCCCTGAACACCTCCGCCTACCGGGCTCACTTCAACTTCACGTTGATGGAGTTCGAAGATCCGGTACCCACGGTCGTCCAGATGGACATGGCTGACGGCGCTTCCAACCTCACGGACAAGGACACTGAGGTCTGGAGGTATGCCCGCAGGTTCGACGCCCTGCGGGATGGCGCTATTCCTGTCGGGGAGACGCCGAAGTTCCTGCACCAACTATCACGAGAGATCTAAGACATGGCCCTCAACAAGCGCGCCCTGGACCTCGCCCCCGAAGGCGACTGGCTCACGTCGTCCTACAGCAACAACGGCGGCAACTGTGTGAAGGTTGCCGCCCTGACCAGTGCTGTCGGCGTATGTGACTCCAAGCAGACCAACGGACCAGCCCTTGCCATCCGGCCGGAGGCCTGGAAGGCGTTCATCGCCTCCGTCGCCTGAGCTACTCCGCCGTATGACCGAGGTCCCGCGCGCACACATCGCGCGGGACCTCGCCGGTCTCCTACCCCGCAGGCAACACGTCGTACAACATCGTTCGCCACGTCCGACACACCCGGTCAGCCGAGGACGTCAAACTGGCTCTCGGACGTCCGGCCGCGCACCGAACGCACGCCTGCAGCGCGGGTTGGAGATCGGTCATGTCGCCGCCTCCTCGACGGTGCGCAGCGTGCCGTTCAGCTTGTCAGTGTCCTTATGGCTGGACCAGCCGCAGTCGGCGCTGTCGAACACCTCCATGTACCGCACGCCGACCTCCTGCGCCCGGTTGAGGATGCCTGCGTTGTAGGCTACGCCGACTTGGCGAGCGTCGCGGCCTCCGCCCACGCCCGTACGGGCATCCGCGCCCCGTAGATGACGTAGGCCAGTGATGTTTGGCCGCGAGACGGTCAGCGAGGGCCTTCGCCGCCTGCAGGGCGGTGGTGTGGCCGGCGGCCAGCAATGGCACCTCGCGGCTGCCGCGTCACTTTTCGCGGACGATCCGCCCGGAGCCGATCCCGAAGTGTCACAACCCTACCCACACCGTGGGAGTGTGAGAACAGCTCAGTTGTGAGGCGAGACGGGGGGAGTGGGACGTGAGCACGGGAAGCGGCGAGATACGTCGACAGGGCACAGGGAACCGGATCCTGCTGACTCGGGCACACCGGATGCTCATCGGCGTGGTCGTCAGCGGTGCGGTCATCATCGCCGGGATCGGCTTCGCGGGTTCGTATGCGGCCGTCCGTGAGTTGGCCCTCAGGAAGGGCTTCGGGAACTTCTCCTACGTGTTCCCGATCGGCATCGACGCGGGCATCTGTGTCCTGCTGGCCCTGGACCTGCTCCTGACCTGGATCCGCATCCCGTTCCCGCTGCTACGCCAGACGGCCTGGCTGCTGACGGCGGCGACGATCGCCTTCAACGGCGCGGCGGCCTGGCCGGACCCGCTGGGCGTGGGCATGCACGCGGTTATCCCGGTCCTGTTCGTGGTTGCCATCGAGGCCGCGCGGCACGCAATCGGCCGGATCGCGGACATCACGGCCGACAAGCACATGGAGGGCGTCCGCATCACCCGCTGGCTCCTCTCGCCCGTGCCCACGTTCCTGCTCTGGCGCCGCATGAAGCTGTGGGAGCTGCGCTGCTACGAACAGGTCATCAAGCTGGAGCAGGAGCGCCTGGTCTACCAGTCCAGTCTCCGCTCCCGCTTTGGCCGGGCCTGGCGGCGCAAGGCCCCCATAGAGGCGTTGATGCCCCTGCGGCTGGCCCGGTACGGCGTCCCGCTCGCCGAGACCGCGCTCGCCGGTCTCGCCGCCGCCGGCATCGAGGAGCCACCGATCCAGTTCACCGTCGAGCGGGTCACCGCAGCGGACCAGGAGGAAGACGCCACCCTCGAGACCGCGGAACCGGAGGGACAGGGTGCGGCCGAGCTGGAGAGCGCAGAGCTGAAGCCGGTCCCGGACCCCGTCTCAACCGCTGTGCCCGGGCGGCCGGACGAGCGGCAGGAACCGACCGAGGAAGCGGCCGATCGGTTCGCCGAGGCCTACCAGGCGTTCCTCGCCCAATTCCAGGTCGAGCCGACCCCGACGCAGTGGGCTATCTGGCTTTGCGACACCTACGGCATCTCCACGGGATCCGGCGATCCGCTCTCAGAGGACCAGGTGCAGCCACTGCTCCGGGTCCTGCAGAATCGCTATGCGCTCGCTAGCCAAGAGCCTGCCGGCAGCGACCGAGCGGAGCCAGCCGACCAGTGGTACGACTACTTCCACAGCGCCTGGCGCAACTACGCGCAGGAATTCGGCACGTATCCGGATGCCGTCGCTCTTGCTGCGTACGTGTACGAGCGGGACGCCATAAGCGGAGACGGCGGCAGGCCCGTAACTGGCGAGGACCTGGCAGCCTTCGTTACGAGCTTTGAGGAGCTCGAGATCGGCAGCAGCGGACCGCCCGCCGGAGCCGCAGCCGCCGAGTCTGAGGAGCAGCTCGCCGAAGAGGTCCTCCCGTCTGAAGAGGAACCTGAGGCTGCGCCCGCCGGCGCGGGCGCCCAGGCCGCCAAGGAGCAACGCCCCCCGCGCGTGAGCGCCGCCATCGATGACCAGTCTCCGGACGAAGATGCCGTCGCGGGGGAGCCTGTCGCCCTCACCACCGTCGACCGCTACTACCTGGCGTGGATGGAGTACCAGGGCGAGACCGGTGCCGAACCGGAGCAGGCCGAGCAGCTGTCCGAGTTCCTAGCCGGCAAGGGCCTCTACGGCCGTGGCGGGAAGCCGGTGAGCCCCTCCACCTTGCGGCGCTACCTGCTGCCGTTCCGCGTCTACAGCCTCTGGGCTGAGCATCGGGTGCGGAGTGACAAGCCCTCCTTCGACGCCGTGGCGCTGGACTGCGCAACCCACGGGATCACTGCGCAGTACAACAAGCCCATCATCGCGGACTATATCGCTGAGAACGCCGCCGACTTCGAACGCCGCTGGCAGGCACTCATACGCCACCACGCCGAGGCGCAGCAGTAGGTCCATCGCCGCTCACCGGCTCGGTGCCCCCGTTTTCCCGCCGTACCCAGCAGGCTGTGCAATCAGAAGAAACACCAGGTCCCGTGAAGGGACGAGGAGGACCCATGTACGCACTGCGCATCGACCCGGACGCCACGGTCACGGACCTCCACTTGCCCGCGGCCGATGCGCACATCGCGATCCAGGAACACCTCGTATCCGACGCCGTCGACCAAGGCATCTACCACCGGCAGGCCGTTCTGCACGTTCACGGCAACGGGCTGAAGCTCGGACTTCCCCAGAACCTGGCCGCATGGACCCTGGCGAGTGCCTGGCGCGGCATGCCTCTGTACCCGCTGGCCGGTCCCATCGTCATCACGGGCCGAGCCGCGAGCGGGGACGTGGCGGCACTCGACAACGACCTTGCGCAGCACGCCAAGGGCGTTGCGCAGACCGTTGGTGACACGTTGTCCGAGTGGCGTGAACGCCCTCCGGCCTCCAACGAGGCAGCCATCAAGGAACTCCTGGCGTACGCCGCCCGCGACGTCGCCTCCAACGGGCAGTGACGCGCTGAGCATCTGCGGAACCAGCGGCTAGAGGGCCTTGCGTACGGCCGTGCCCGAGCCGTTGAGGAGCTCGTTGATGAGATGTGTAGTCTCCATCTCCAGGGAGCAGTCGAGCGCCCGGTTGACCTGCTGGACGCGGGAGATGGCCATGTGCAGCCCCTGCCGGTTCCCTGCCGCATACTCGATCCTGAGCCAGTCCCGGTACAACAGCTCCGCCGTGTCGTCGACGTCGAGACCGGTCGCGACGGCCTGGCGGGCCGCGCTGAGGTCGTGGTGCGGGCCCGCAGGCGTCCGGTAGGTGGCCACGGTGTGCGCCACGTCGATGATCCGCGTGACCATTTCCTGCTGGTAGGGCTCAGCCCAGGGCAGGGCCTTGCCCCCGAAAGGCCGGCCGCGCACCACAGTGAGCGCCTTCTCCAGATCGGTCAGGCCGGAGGGACCCAACGGAAGAGCGCGTTCGACGAGCTGTAGGAAGCGGCTCCAGTCACAGCGCACCCCGGGCGCGAGTCGGTACGGGTCCTCACCGGAACTGCGGCGCGGCACGTAGGGGTTGCCGGCGGGGTCGTTGCCCAGCGAGCGGCGCAGTCCCTGCAAGCGGGCGTTGAGGGTGCTCGACGACCAGGGGCGGACGGGATCCATGTCGGCGCACAGCACGTCTGCACTCCGGCCGGGCCGGAAGAACAACAATGCGGCGAGCTGTGCCATCCGCGGGCCGTGGCCGGTGCTGTCCACGCCGGTCACCTCGACCGGGCCTAGCACCCTGAGCTCCGGCGCGTGCAGGTCGTGCGCCTCGCCCTCCTCCGCCTCCGGCAACTTCCGGTCCTCGATCGAGGCCTCGTGGTCGTCAGCCTCCGCGTCCTCGCCACCGGCGGTGGTCTCCGCGGCGGCTGGGGGGACTGGAGCCGGGGGCGGGGGCACTGCTTCAGCGCTTGGGGCGGGGTCGTCGCCAGCCGGAGTTGCGGTCGTGGCGGTGGGCAGGAGTCGAAGTCCGGACGGGTCGGCGCTAGCGGCCAGCAGGGCGGGGAACACCTCGCTTCCCGCACCCGATGGAGCCGCCAGCGAGACGTTCGGGGCAGGGGTGCCCGCGGACGCGATGGGTTCCTCCGGAGCGGTCTGCTCGGGCTGCTGCATCTGGTCGAGCTCGTCCGGGACGTCCTGCCAGGGACCCTCGGCTGGATGGGACGGCTGCCCGGACACCTTCAGTGCCGTGGTGATCTGCAGGTAGGCGGCGTGCTCTAGGCGCTGCAACGTGATGTCGACGCCGGCGTAGGCGAGGTTCTGCGGATCACTGAGGGAAGCGTTGAGGATCTCCGCCTCGGGGAAGTGCGCGGCCGCAGTACTCGCGGGGGCGATCAGGGTGACGGGGACCGTGCCCGACTTGTCGATGACATCGGTGAACTGCCAGGCCGTGTCAGCGTCCAGAGATGAAGCGCACAGCAGCAGGTACGGCTGATGCTCGGTATCAGGCATCTGGTGCGCTTCTAGCAGCCGTTCGCTCAGATCACGCAGGGCGTGAGCGGCTTGGCGCATGTGGGCGATCCGGGCGGTGGGCAGCAGCTGCGGCAGGTCCTCGCCGAACCCCACGGTGACGACCTCGACTTCGCTTGCCCACGGGCTCATGCCGAGTTCCAGGGCCAGGGAGGTACACGTCTCGGTGATGTGGACCGGGTTGCCGTCCAGCAGCAGCGCGGGCAGCTGCGCGAGGTTGAGTAGCAGGAGGTCGGCCGCCTCGGTGCTGCCGATCGTGACCAGCCCCGGATAGGGTGCCGGCACCTCGCGGGCGTGCTCTTCGTCCAAAAGGACGGCATCGGAGGGCAGGGCCCACCATCCGCCCTGCCCGGAGACGAAGGGAGCCGCGGGGGCCTGGGTGAGATCCTCGGGCAACACCTCCACCGCGCGGGCACCGATCCGTGCAGCCCGCAGTGGCGGCAGGATCGCGTCGTCCTGAGCAGCCTGGTGGGCCAGCGTCCGCAGTGCCACGTCCAGGCGGGCAGCGCCGCCCGACTCGGCGGCCGCCGCCAACTGGGCCTCGGCCGTGGACGTCTCCGACGCGATGGCGATCTTCTCGCCGGGCTTGCGGCGGCGGCGCTGCAGCGTACGACGCAGGGCAAGAGCCCCGGTGATGGCGGCCGCCAGCAGAGCGCCGGCACCGAGAACGGTGCGTAGGTTCAACGGGCTGCTGGCCGGAGCCGCCGCCGGGGTCTCGGACGCCGTGGCGGCGGGTGAGGAGGGAGCAGCGGAGCCGGACGCTTCAGCTGACGCCGACGGGGAGGCGGCAGAGGGCGAGGCGCTGCCGCTGGGCTGCGGGGTCGCGGAGGCCGTTGCCGAGGGCGATGCCTGATTCTGTCCTGGCTGCTCGGCCGGGCGGCTGGCCGGTGCGCTGGGGGCCGACGGCTGGGGTACGGGCGTCTGGTCGGTCCCCGTGCCCTTGCCCGGCTTCTGCTCACCGCCCGGCTTCTGGCTGGCCGGGGGAGTGGTCTCCTGGCTGCCCGCCTCATCACCCTGTTCACGGTCCTGGGACGGCTGGTCGGGCTGGGCGCCGGGCACGGTGACCTGCTGCCCCGCGTAGATGACGTTCGGGTTGGTGATCTCGGGCAGGCCGTGCGGCTGTTCCTGGCCCCGGCTGGCCTTGAAAAGCTCGGGCCATTTGTCGCCGTCCCCGAGTTCTTTCTCCGCGATCTTCGACAGGTAGTCGCCCGAGTGGACCGTGACGACGTGCTCGCTCTTCTCGACGGCAGCCGGCGTGGCCTCACCCAACTGTGTGCGGACGCCTCCCACTCCGGTTGCCGTGTCGGGCATCTCCAGCTGCCAGCCGGGCTGCAGAAAGCTGTTCGCACGGAAGGTCGTGCCGTCGACCATGGTGTGGCCATCGTTCAAGGCAGCGATCTCCCGCCACCGCTCACCGTCGCCCAACTCCCGTTCAGCGATGCCCCACAGGCTCTCCGCCGGCCGCATCTCGCGCACCGTGTACGACGTGCTGGACGCCGCGGTGCTCGCCGAGGACCTGGAGGCCTGCTCGGTCTCGGCGGCCTGACGGGCCTGGGGCTGGCCCGGGACGGAGGCCGCCGTGGTGACTGGGGCGGCCTGAGCGTCGGAAGCCAGAGCCGAACTCGTCGGCAGCAGCACCAGGATGCTGCCGATCAGGAGAGCCGCGGCGCGCTGGGAGGCGCCCATCCCTCGCGGGGCGTGCCAGGTCCGGCCTCGCACCTGTGCGATCAGCTCGCGCACGGCGCAGAAAGCGAACTGGGCCCACCCAATCCACCCCACCGTGACGAGAAGCAGCAGGAACGCCGCGCCCGTGTCCTGCCGGTCCAGCAGGTGTGTGAGGTCGTCGTGGGTGGAAGCCCAGATGACCGGGGTGGCCCAGGCCAGCAGCAGCGGCAGTCCGGCGACAGCGGCGGCCAGGACCACCAGACTGAGGACTGCTTTGAGGAGCCGGCCCAGGGTGCGCCAGGCCGCTGCGGCGGGGGAGGGGGTGGTGCTCATCAGTTTCCTTCGGGAGCGGTGACGCCGTGCAGGAGGGTGGCCTTGCCATGGCCGGTCACCGACAGAGAGCCGATTCCAACCACCGACAGAAACTTCGTGTCGTACGTGCCGGTGACGACGACGGTGAGGGTCTTGCCGTCGCCGGACACGCTGACCGTGCCGGTGGCGCCGGCGGAGCGCAAGTACGCCTGGGCTGCGGCCTGTGCGTCCTGCGGATTCACGGTGATCGCGGTCCCGTTGATGGCCTCGGCGGGGTCGATGGCCTGTCCACCGGCCCGGGCGGCTTCACCGGCGACGTAGTCGGCGCGTTCCGTGGCCCGCATCTTGCTGCCGCCGTCGACGGCGACGCCGATGATCCCGATCAGCGCGATGACGCACACGGCGACGAACACGGTGACGCCTCCCCGGTCCTCCCGTAGCGTTCGGCGCAGGCCACTCCGGCGGAAGATCATCAGTCCCCTCGCTGCCGGTACTGATCCACTACCGACGTGGCGGTCGACGTGAGCGTCTTGGCTCCTGGCACGCCCGGGAGTAGAAGATCGGAGAGGTTGACCGTGCAGGTCACGGTCGCGGTGACCGTCCCTACCTGCCCCACCGGCACGCTGAGACCACCCGTGTTGATGTTGACGCTGGTGGACGAGCACTTGATGCCCTGGTCGTTCAGGGACTGAGCGGCCGCCGCCTGCGCGGCGCTCTGCGCGGACCCCGCGGTGCGGTGAATGGAAGCCTCCCGTGCCGCATCCTCGGCCGCCGCGTCGATCTTCGCGCCAGAGGTGACGACGCGTCCGCCGGCGAGGGCCAGACAGATGAACATGATCAGCGCAGGGAGGACAATGGCAGCCTCAATCGCCGCGCTGCCCTCGTCACTGCGGCGCCTGCGAGCCCACCGGGCCCTGTTTCGCACGTGGTTCACCCTCCCGGGACGGTCCATCTCTCCACCGGGCCGGACGCGGACTGGGTGACCTGAAGGCCCGAAACACCCGGAATCATCGACATGGCGGTGCCGGACACCTGAACCTGCACCCGCTGCCCGTTGCTGCTGGCCGAGACGCTGTAGCCGCTCAGGCTGTCACCCGCGGTGCGGCCCAGCACGTCTCGTGCCTGGGCCGCACCGTCGGCGGGGCTCGACTGGTAGGCGCGGGCCGCTGTGAGGCCCTCACGAGCAGCGGTCAGAGCGATCTGCCGCGCGTAGTACCACATGGAGGCCTGGATCACGGCAACCGTGGCGAGCAGCACGAACGGAAAGATGATCGCCATCTGGATGGCAGTGTCACCGCGGTCGTCGCGCCATCTGCGCCCCTGCCACCAGTCCTTCAGCCGCTCGGGAGCAGACATCACAGTCCGTTGAGCTGGCCGTTGTACTTGGCGATCACGACGGCGATGGTGCCCGCGATCAGCACGGCGCCGGTGACGGCGGCGACCCAGATGATGACGGTGGTGGTGGAGATGTCGCCGCGGTCCGGACGGCGGGTGGCCTCCTCCAGACCCTCTTGCAGACGCGTGGACAGCCGGAGCGCTGCACGGTTGGCGCGTCCGATGATGCGGGAGCCTCGGCTGCCCTGGGCGGGCCGGTGGGAAACCTTGTCCGGGCCGGAGTGGGGGTGGGTGGTCAGCCGGGTCACAGCGCGGCGCGTGCGGGCTGCGGTGTACCTCATGTTCTTTACCTCTCTGGAGCGTTGTACGAGTCGTGGTTGGTCTCAGACGGTCAGCATGCGGATCACCGCGGGGAAGGCCATCAAGAGCATGACCAAGACGGCGAGCAGGGCTCCGGGCGCGGTCATCTTCTCGCTGGCCGTGTTGGCTTCCGCGGCCTGATCGGCCAGCAACTCGGCATTGAGCGCCGCCGTACGGGCCCGAAGGGCCTTGTAGACGGCGGCGCCGTCGGTAGCTGAGCCGCGCATGATGTCGGCGACGTCGTTCAGGACGGGCAGGTCGTACTCGGAGGCGAGTTCCGTGAGCGCTTGATACGGCGGGATCTTTTCCAGCCGGGCCCGCCGTAGCGCGCCTTGGAGATAGAGGAAGGGCCAGCCCTCGCCGACCTCGGCGGCCTTTTCGAGGGCCTCGGCGGGGCCGGCGTCGGCGGCTCGCTTGAGGGCGACCAGGTCGAGGTAGGCGGACAGGGCGTGCGAGAACTCTTCCCGGGCCCGCTTGGCCTGGTCGCGCACGGCGAGATCGGGCGCGGTGAACAGCAGGCCGGCGATGATGAGTCCGACGACGGCGGGCACGTAGAACGGCAGGCCCACGCCCGCAATGATCCACGGAATCGTCGCGATCACCGGGCAGAGCAGCCCCAGCGCGGCGAACGCGGTCTTTTTGAGCATGAACTGACCCGGCCCTTGGCCGAGCAGGGCCAGGTTTGTAGTGGGGACCCGGACGCCCGGGAGCCGCTCGAGGCGGGCCAGCAGCCACCGGCCCCAGACCTCCTCGCGGTCCAGCTCCGGCTCGGGCATCGTCAAGGACGCCGGGGCACTGCGCTGCAGGGCAGGCCTTAACGCGGGCTGGGGCTGCAGGAGTTCCCGGATCAGCAAGGCGACGCCGGCACCGACGGTGCCGCCGGTCACAACAACGGGGAGCAGGTTCACGAGGCGGCCCCTTCCGGTTCCCGTGCGGTGACCGGCGGATCCGGCTCCGGGCCGGGCGCGGGCAGCCGGACGGTGCTGGCTGGGTCGGTGACCAGGAAGCGCGGGACGCGCCGGAAATTGCCCAGCTGCCGCATCAGGGCGAGGACGCCGATGAACCCGGCCGTCAGGAAGGCCAGCACGAGTTGCCCCAGCAGCGTGGAGTACGGCTTGGTGTAGGACGGCACGAAGAACCCGGCCACCACGACGCCCACGGTGATGATGGTCATCCACCGCACCGTGGTGCGGGGTTTCGCCCGGTCCGCCTCGACGGCGCGCTTCTTGGCGACCTCTTCGCGGACGGTGCCCGACAGATCCTCCAGTGCCTGAGCCAGGCCCGGGCCGCGGTCGTTGACCGACAGGATGAGCGCGGCGACCACCTTGTCCGCGGTAACATCGTCCAGTTCCTCGGCGAACGCGCGCAGCGCTCCGTCCGGCCGCCACCCCAGGCGCAGCCGGTCGGACAGGTTGATGATCTGGGGGGCGAGTTCGTCCGGCGCCCCCTGACGACTGGTGATCATCGCCTGTTCCAGGCCCATGCCCAGCCTCAGCAGCCCCGCCAGCCGCTGCGTCCACTCGCTCAGCGCCTCCAGCTGACCGATGCGGTCCTGCGCCATCTGCGCCGGGCTGATCAGCCAGGGCACGCCGATGACGGCCGTACCCAGCAGCGCACTCCCGACGAAGTTCCCCGAGACCAGCCACACGGCCACGAAGACCACGACGGACGCGACCATGAGGGTGCGCCGCCGCATCCGTGCGTCCTCGCTCTGGTTCTTCCCACCGCGCAAGCTTGCCTGCCAGCGCGTGAGCAGCGGGGCCCGGCGAGGCGCAGTCGTGCCCACGACACCCGCCACGACACCGATCAGCCCGCCGACCACAGCCATCCCGCACAGCAGCCCGAACAGAAGGATCATCGGCCGCCCCCCACCTTGAGCGGCAACGGCGCCGACCAGGCCCCATACGACTCCTGCAGCAGGCTGGAGTCGAAGCCGACGCGGCGCAGGTCATCGACGCAGCCCGGGTCCATCCTCGGCACCGCCCGCAGCTCGCCCCATTCGCGGCCGGGGGAGAAGACCTCGTTGGTGGCGGGCCGGCCGTTCTCGCCGATCCCGGTGAGCTCCAGGACGTGGGAGACGTAGCGGTGGCGGCGGCCGCCGATCTGCGTCTCGTCCGTCATGTCGACATACACGACGAAATCCAGACCGTTGGCCGTCTGCCGGTAGGCGAGCTGCTCGGAGAGGTTCTCCTGGGCGAGCGCGTACAGCTCGGCGATCCGGTCGAAGATGATGTCCGGCCGCCGCGCGTGGATGGTGCACAGGTTGCCGCCTGAACCGTTCGTCAACGCCTGCATCATGGCGACGACTTCGGGGCCGCGGACCTCGCCGACCACGATCCGCTCCAGTGACATCCGCAGCGCCGGATGCATCAGGTCCAGCAGCGTGACCTCACCGGCACCGCGGCCGGTGACGTCCTTCTCCCCGTTGGACTCCCGCCCGACGAGGGACACGACCTGCTGGTGGTAGCCGTTTTGGTGGGCGAACAGTTCGTCCTCGGTCTGGATGGTCGCAAACCGGCACTCCGGGTCGAACTCCTTGAGCATCGCCCGCATCAAGGTCGTTTTCCCGGCCTTCTGCTTTCCCGCGATCATGATGTTCTTCTCGGCGCGCACGGCGGCGCCGAGGAACGCGCGCAGGATCGGGTCGATGGTGCCCAGCCGTACCAGGTCGTCGAGATTCGCGTGGGAGACCCGGTGCCGCCGGATGACCGCATACGTCATCGGCCCGAGCCCCGTGATGGCCTGGAGGCGGGAGCCGTCCTGCAGGGACAGCGCGAGGGTGGGGCTCGCGGTCGAGATCGTGCGCTCACTGTGCCCGGAGCCCCGGGCCAGCTCCCGCAGCAACTCCAGCAGTTCCTCTTCGGAGTCCGCGATTGGACCGACCCGGCGGCGTTCTCCGTCGCCGTAGTCGAGCCACACCTCGTGCGGCCCCTGGATGATGATGTCCTCGACCCGGTCATCGTCCAGGTACGGCTGGAGCCGGCCGGCCCGAAAGAGGAGGTCATACACGGCGCGCCGCAGCGCCTCATCCTCCTGCGGCGTCATCGCCTGGGCGTCCGACCACAGCGCGACCGCCTCGGCGATCCAGTTCAGGCAGCGCTGCTCCTCACCGGACCGGTCCATGTCGGGCTTCGTCTTGATCAGTTCCTCGCGCTGCTTGGCAACCTGGGACGCGATGTCCCGGGCCACCCGATAGTCGACGGTGATCTGCGGAATCGCCGTACCGAGCACCTGCGAACTGGAGGCAGCACCAGCAACTGCCGGTACTCCGTTGGTCTGCTGCCCCCACTCCTGGGGGACCGGTGCCACCGAGGGGTCGTGGTGCAACGGCCTAGCGCGCATTGGTCACCTCCCCGCCTGCAGCACGGGCACCGCGGGGATCGAGCCGGGCCCGGCGCATGGCAGCCCGCTGCACCAGTAGCGTGCTGCCCGTGCGGGCGGCCTTCATCAGCGGCGATTTGGAGAAGTGGCGCGGCTGTTCGGCACCGTCGGACAGCACGCGGGCGTCCTTCGGCGCATACGGCAGCGTGGCGATCACCGGCACCTGCAGCACGCGCTGTACCTCGCCCGCGGGATACGGACCCTCGTTGATCATCAGCACGCTGACGTCGCCGACGCGCTCCTCCAGTGCGCGCACCCTGCCCTCTGCTGCTTGCAGGCAGCGCAGGGTGTTGCGGACGACCACGAAGGTGGCGTCGGCCTGCTCGGCCAGCACCCCGGAGGGCCCGTAGGCCCCGCGGCGTCCGAGGTCGATGAGGACGTCGTGGCCGCTCTCGGCCTCGATGCCGCGGAACATCTGCGCGAGGACCTTCCAGACCTGGCCTAGGCTTGCCGACTGCGAGGGGTCGGTGATGCCGGGCAGCAACAGCCGGTCGCGCGGTGACTCCTGCTTGCCGTCCTCACCGCTCAGGTCGATCAGCTGCCGCCAGAAGGCCTCGCTGAACTCGCCCTTGCGGGCGGCGACCGAGAGGTTGCGCAGCCCGTACCGGTCGCCGAGCGTGCCCTGCAGCAGCCCGTGCAGCACGGCCCCGCCGTCCGGGTCGCACTCGGCCAGGACCAACCGCCGGCCCGCCTCCAGCGGCCACGACAGCAGCAGCGCCAGGGCGCTCGTGGTTACGCCGGGCGCGCCGCTGCACCCGGCGAGCGCGATGACAGCCATCAGTTGCCGTCCGGGGCAGCGAGGACCAGGCGCAGGGTGCCGGCTGCCTCCCACGCGGCGGCTGTGGGGCCGTCGGTGGCGGAGGTGGCCATGTCGACGACCACGATCCCGGTACCGGGGGCGGCGCCGGAGGCCTTCACGACCCGGCCGTCGATGGTCTGTGGTGCGGCGTCGGACGTCTTGCCGGTGTCCGTCGTTCCCTGAGCCGGGACGTGCACCAGCTCCACCTTTTGGCCCGGCACCAGCGCGGTCGCCGGGATCTGTTTGGGTTCCAGGCCGATCGGCACCAGCTGCTCGCCGGCCTTCACCAAGGTGTCCTTCGTCACCTGCGAGGGCGTGAGCAGGGAGCCGGGCTTGAGCTCCACGGCGGCCCGCTTGCCCACCACCGACTTCAGGTTGTCGGCCCGTACCACCTTGACGGCGGGGTCCAGGGCGACGGAGGCCTTGCCCAGGTCGTCCTCAGTAAGGACCTGGCCGACCTGGACGTCGCGGACCACGGTCACCACGTCCGTGCGGTTGCCGACCTGCAGCAGGAGGACGGCAACTCCAGCGCCTCCGGCTGCGATCAGCGCCAGCGACAGGGCGATGACGCCTGGTCGTCGCCTGCGAGCCGACACCCGGGGCGGGGCCACGGGCCCGGCCACTCGTCCCTGCTGCGGGACACCGTTCGGGGCTGTGTCTACTTGGGTCTTGCTCACCGTTCTGTCCTTCCGGCGGCTACCTGACGACCTGGACTTCGCCGACCGCCACCTGCACGTTGGTCTGCCGGACCTCGGTGAGCTGGCCGGCTTGTCCGCCGCCCTGCCAGTTGATCGTCCACGTTGAGGTCGCGGCCACCGGGAACTTCCTGTTCTGGGCACCGGCCGAGGTCTTGGCGTAGACGTGTCCGCAGTCCGGGGACTGGGCCATGCCCTCGGACGACGTGTAGGGGGTACCGGGACCCGTACAGGTCACGGAGGCTCCGTCACCCATGTTCCACACGATCTTCGACACCTTGGCGGTCGCGGTCACGGTGATCCCGCCTGCGGACGCGGATGCGGCATTGGGACCGTAGGTCGTGGCGCTTTGGTTGACCCACATCCACATCGGAACACCAACGGTGTATTTTCCGGCAGCACGGGGGCTGGCGATGTCCGGGCCGAGGAGGGTCATCGAGTCAACTGCACGCTGCGCCAGGACAGCCGGGTCGACCGTCGCTTGCTTGGGCGGTTCTGCCAGCCACACCATCCGAACGATGGTGTCTCCGTTGACGTCACCGTTACCGCATGTCTGCTCGTACACGGCCCCGTCGCCGGGTTTGTGGCCTTCCCAGTCGAGACTGCCGACGGGTGGCTGCGGCTTTGCGAGCTTGTACGTGCAGACAGTGCCGTAGGGGTCGTCATTGTCATCCGAACCGTGCCCACCTGTTCCGCCGGCGGTGTCGCTGCTACCTGCTTGGCCGCCACCTTGCCCGGGCACGTCGACTTCGACTTCACAGATGTACAGGCCGCAGTCGATACCGCCGTCGCCCTTCGGGTCCTCTCCCGCATGGCTGGTAACGGAGATCGATAGCGTGGCCAGAATGGTTGCTGCGGTTACGGCGGCGCCGCGCTTCAGCACGACTTCCCCTGAGGTTCGTCGCTGGTGACGCGCCACCCCTGCGGGTACTTCTCGACGGTGCTGACGATCACGTACTTTGTTAGCCGGTTCTTCGGGAGGGATACCGGCTTCTTGCTCTTGGCGTCGATGGGCTGCCACTTGGAGACATCGAGGCAACTGGAGACGGTCGCATTGGGGATCTTGCCCGTTGCGTCGACCTTGGTGACCCTCTGGTCGCTGAGAGCGACGGTGCCGGTATAGACGCGGCCGCGGCCATGGGCACGCTTGGCGTCCGCCTCGGCGTTCTTCAGAGCCGCAGAAGCGGAGTACTGGCCAAGATGTGCGCTCCGGCCAGTGGGGTCGGCGTAGAGCTTTTCCATCTCCCGCCAGTAGGCCCCATACGTGGCAATCGCTGCCCTTTTTGCCGCGGTCTTCGGGTCAGCGGTCAATGAGGGCGCGGAGGACGGCGTGACGCTCGGAGACTTCTGCGTGGCTGCACTCTTGCCATCAGAGGAGTTGCATGCGGTCAGGACGAGCGCAGCGCACAGCGCGATGGAGGCGCCAGCGACCCTTCGAACGTGAACAGTGGGATGCGGCCTGTGTGCGCGACGTTTCATGATGCCTCCCCGTATGTCGCGGTGCGGTAGACCGTCTCCCCAGCTGCCGCTGGGGTACGGGCGGTCCAGAACCGCAGCTTGGTCCAGCTGCGGCAATGCTTCTGCGTGATCGTCAGGTTACGCATATGCCAGTCAACTTCCCAGCTCAATAGTTGAGTTCACTCAAATATCTCGGGACGTATCCGGTCACATTCGGGATCGGATGTCGATTTGTAGTTCTGTGTCTTCACTCGTCGCACCCGCATCCCGTCAGGGAGCCTTCGGATCGTCGACCGAACCTGCCTGACCGCGGTGCGTGAGAACGACATCTCAACTCGCCCGGTCTGCTGGCGGCCGGATTCGGTGGCGTTGGAGGCCACCGCATTCCGCTCGCCGAACCCATGCGTGTCCAAGGTGACCACCGTGCCGCGCAGCAACTGGGCAAGCACCCTCTGGACGGCACGGCACGCCGTGGGAGTGGGCGTCGCCGTGGGAGGAGGAACCGAGGTCGTCGGTGAAGCCGTACACCCGGATCTCCGTTCCCGGCCGCGGCGCGATCTCCCGGGCGACGGAGGCGATACGGGACCGTGCAGAGCTGCCCAGCCACGCACTGTCCTTCGTGAAGAGCGCCTCAGCCTGCAGGCCGAACGTCACCTGCGTTCCTGTGTCCTCGCGGCGTTCGGCTCCTTCCAGGTCCTCAACAACTTCATCAATGCCGACGGGCTGCGAACCGAGGTCGAGAATCTTGGGAGGGGCGAGCGACGCACCGGGGCGGAGCGCAAGGCCGGGGCTACCCGGGTCGATGGTGAGCAGCGCGTGCGTGCCTGAGGCGGCCGCGCTCGGAAGGGGAGCAGCGGCAGCCCTCCCGGCCGACCCTCCTGCCAGGATGCTTGCCGCGACGGTGAGGGCGAGGAGCGGAGCGGTGATCCGCGATCGGGTGGTGACCACGCGGGCGTCCACCTCACTCGTCGATCTTGACGTTCGCGGTGTCGAACAGTGGCAGTTGGAATCCGACCGTGTTCGACGGGGGAGCGGGGAATTGCATGAAGACGAGGGCACTTTCGCCGGCCTTCAGCGTGGACAGGCGGGTCGTGGTGAGGGGGTGTCCCTCCGTGTCGCGCAGCACGTAGTAGCGCTTCTTGTGGGCGAAGTCGACGAGGGTCGCCCCACCCAGTGACGGGCCGGTCCTGAGTACCTTCAGATCGTCGCCGCGCAGTTCCGCGGGGACCACGGCCACGGTGGACGCGTCGTTCTTCAGATTGCCCCGCACGGTGACGTAGCCGGCCGGGTCCCGCTTGGCCGACGTGATCGTGAGGGACAGGCCGCCCTGGCCCTGCAGCTCGGCGAGAGGTTTGTCCGTCTGCAGCTGCTCGTGCGGGGCGGAGCCGCCGCCCGCTTTCGCCGCCGGACGGTCCTGGTCCCGGCTGCCGTCCGAGCAGGCGGAGACGCCCAGGCCAAGACTGACGCCGATCGCCAGCGCAGGGAGGCGTCTGGCGAACGCTGTGGTGTTCCGACTGTTCATGGGGCTGTGTCCTTTCGCTGAACGGCCTGGAATCAAGGAGGTCGTGTGGTCCTGGCCCGGTGGGGGCAGGCCTGCCGGGTTTGCGAGCAGGGGTGTGCTTACCGGCCTCGCGGGCTTGAGGGCGGCCACACAGTGATCACGTCGCCGTCGAGCGTCACGTACCGGCCGGGGAAGCGGCGGCGGACGAGGTGCAGCTCCTCCGGGGTGTAATCGCCGGTTCCCTCGATCACGCAGGCGCTGCCGATGTGGGAGACGACTCGTGTCCCGAAGGGCCATGCGTCCTCGCCACTGTCTTCGTGAATGCGAATGATTTCCGTTGCGTGCGTCATCAGAAATCTCCTAAGTGCACGGCAGGAAAGGTTGGTTTGAGCGTCCACCCGGCTGTGCGGTAGTAAACTACTAGTTCGCGAGAGCAAATCTCAAGGGGTTTCGGAGGCAGTTGCGAGGCTGAGACAAACGACCAGCCGCAGCGTCGCCGTGTCACAGCTCGGTCCACGGCCTCCAATCGCCGCCGGCCAGAGGCACCCAGACGTCACCGGCGGGCCCCCGGTCCTCGAGGTCCTCCAGGACTGCCGCGCCCATCGGCACCTGCCGGGCCAGCGTGCCCACGAGCGGGTGCTCCGCCACCATGGCCTGCAGGTCACTGATCCGGTTGCCCAGGACGTACCGGGAGGCCCCGGTCAGCACGAACAAGACCCGGGGAAACACGGGATACCAGCGCAGCCACACCGCCCCGGCAGCGGCGGGCTGCCGGGAGCGGGGCCGGCCGACGGGCTGCGGCTCGTACGACCACAATCGCGCGTACTCGATCAGCTTCGAGGCGAGCCGCTCGCTGCCCATGGTCGCCCGGTCGACTTCAACGAACGCCCGCAGCTTGGTGCGTTCCTCGCTCTCGATGAGGGTGTAGTGCATGACCGCATCCGTGATGATCCGCTCGCCGTCGCTGAGCGGGTGGGAGACCTCCGGTGTCCAGTCCAGGTGACCGTGCTCGTCGCCCCGGCGGCGGGCATCGGCGACGAACGCGAGGTGGCTACGGAGCACGGTCAAGGTGTGCGGCGTCTTCAGCGAAGCGGCCGTTGCCGAGCTGATCGGATAGGCCGGGCGCCCCCGCAGAGAGGGGAAGTCCTTCGTCAGCCGGACGCCCTCGCTGGTCAGGTACCAGGCGCGGGACCGGTTGGACTGCGGCAGCACGGTGTAGTCCACCAGGCCGTCGCGGCGGAGCTTGTTGAGCGGCGCGGAGACTGTCTGCCGCGCGGCGCCTGGCCGCAGCAGTTCGTGGAGCTGATTCGTGGTCGCCATCCGGTGCTGGCCGAGCACGGCCAGGAGCTGATGCGGCAGCGGCTCGATGGGGCTGGGCGCACGGCCGGACGGCGTGGTCTCGGAGGCGGTGGTCACTTGTACTTCCTCTTCTTCTGCAGATGGACGGCCGGCTGGGCGGGGGCGTGCTGGGGGAGAAAGGCGCTTACGCGGGTGAGCTGGTTTTCGGCCCGGTCGGTGAGCTGGTCCAGCGGCGCGGCGCCTGCCGTGGCCCAGGCGGCGCGCTCCAATGCCCCCACCTGGCCCGGGCGGGCGTAGTCGGCGAAGACGTTGTCGAGGTGAGGGCCGGTGATCCGGACGGGACCGACACGGCGCCCCTCGACGGTCAGCGACATGTAGTGCTCGAAGCGGTCCAGAGCGGCGACGACGTCCGGAGTTGGACGGTCACCCCACTCGGCGGTGATCGGGGCGATGGCGGACTGCGAACCTGCGGTCGAGGCCAGGGTGGAGGCGTTCTGCACCAGCGACAGTCGCACCGGGATGGGAAGGCGTGCCAGCAGCTGGGTCATGCCGTGGACGTGCACCTTGTACTTGCGGAAGTCCTCGAACATCGCGGCGATCGTTTCCGGGGCTGCGCCGGTGAGGGTGATCAGCTCGTCGAAGTACGGGCGGAACGGCACCCGTTGGGCTTCGGGGGTGTCGCGGCGCGAGCGCACGGCACGCAGCAGGTCCCGGGCGAGTAGCGCGGTGATCAGCCGGTCGGTGGGCCCGTTGCCGCCCGGGCACACCCACACGATCATCCGGGAGTCCATCGCCCCCCGGATGTTGTAGATGCCGGCCGGCTGCCCGAGGAAGGCGCGGGTGACGGGGTTCGCGGCCAGGCGGGCGATCGGATTGAGGACGACGGCGAATGCGTCGGTGGGCAGTGTGGGGAACACAGTCCGCCACCAGGACCGGGTCTCCTCGTCCAGGCGCCCCTCGATGGCGGTGAGCGCCGTCGTACGGAAGTCCGGGTCGGTCAGTAGGGACCGCACGTGAAAGATCGTGGCCTGGTCCTCCGGCCGCCCGGCCTGGCAGGCGGTCTCGTTGACGGCCACCAGCACCGCCAGGGCGGCGGTGAAGATGGTCAGTGCGCGGGGTGCGGTGGCGTCGTCCCAGCCGAGCACGGACGCGTAGGCGTCGGCAGTTGCCTCGACGACCTCGTGCGCGACCTGGCCTTGGTGCATACCGATCGGGTTCCAGCTACTGAGCTGCGGCGCAGGTCCGCTGGCGGTGAGGTCGATAAGTGCGATCCGCGGCATCAGGTGGTCGTGGGCGAGGAACGGCAGGGCACGCGGCCACGAGTCGCGGTGCGGGTCGACGAACATCAGCCCGCCGCCGGCATGCGCCCAGCCGATCGCCTGGGCGAGGGCGCGCTCCGTCTTGCCGCCGCCTGCCTTGCCCACGCCGACCTCGAACAGCGTCTCCTTGGCGTAGGTGGCGATCAAGCGCCGACGGCCGTCCGGGCCGCGGTAGATCCCCTGCAGCAACAGCTCGGGATCGCCATGCTCGAACGTCGGCAGGTCGCCGGCGAGCAGAGGCAGTCGGCAGTGCGTCGTGGGTGGCTTGAGCAGGCCGGTCAGCTCTTCCAGCCTCACCCAGTTCGGACGGGGGGGCTGACAGTGCCCCAGTGTCCAGCGGCGTTCGAAGCCGCGCCGGCTGGGCCAGCGGTCCGCCCCGAACCGCCAGGGGCCTACCCTCCAGCCACGCATCGCCCAGCGCGAGCCGCCGCCGAACACATCCAGGGCGGCCTGGAGTTGAGCGAGCCGGGCTTCGGCGCGGCCCTCGGTGTTCGACGCGCACATCACCAGCAACTGCACCCGCACCAAGTGGTCGTCCTCGGCGAGCTTGCCCAGCGCCTCCTCCGGGTCCACCCGGCGCGGGACGGGCGGCACGACCAGTCGGCGCCCGCCTCCGCCCTGCTTGCCGGCTACCAGTTGCTGCAGCTGCCAGGTGAGCGAGTCCTCGATGCCGGTGGCGTCCTGCCGCACCCAGCGGGTGGCCCGCTGGGCCTCGCGCCGCTCCGCGCGTCGCGCGTCGCTCATCAGCTGCAGACGGCGCGCCCGCAGTGCCAACTTGGGGGCGCGCTGGATGTCGAGCCGGATCTCGGCGAGGTCTCCCAGCTCGGCACGGAGGTCCGAGACGGCGTCGATCAGCGGCTGCAGCGGGTCCGGGTTCAGCGGAACCTCACGCAGGGGTGCGGTCGGCTTGCCGCGTAGGATGAACTCCGCCCGCACCACGTGGTCACGGGGCTTGTCGACGAGGGGACGGGCCCGGTTCACAGTGACGGTCGGACCGAACGGCGTGATCGACAGCAGGCGTTCGCCGCCGGCCGGGCCTTCGATGCGGTAGCGCAGCGGGCTGGAGCCGTCGGCGCGCAGCCTGATCTGCACCGACTTCGACCGGCGCGGCGCCCACCACGGCATGCTCGTAGACGCCCGGGCGAGTTGCACACCCCGGCGGAAGATCTCCTCCAGACCAGGGTCGAAGTGCCGTGACGGAACGAGCTCCAGCGCCATCCGTTCGGCCGAGGCCTTCCGCGCCAGATGGCGCACCACCGCCACGCCAGTGGCCCAGACCGCCACGGCGGCCAAGGCCGCGATCCACCAGTAGGCGATCACCCAGCCGGCGGTGTGAACGATGCCCAAGACGAGGCCGGGCACCCGGCCGGATGCTGATGCTGATGCTGGGGCCTGGCCAGTCAGGTACGGGGCTGCGGAGTCCACGTGGACGCCCCCTTCAGTGTGTTGGTGCGGGTGAAGTGCCAGTCCGTGATGCGGCCGTCGGTGAAGGTGCCTCCGCGGTCCATGCCGGCCCACACCAGGTGCACCACCGTCTTGTCCGGGCTGCCGTCGCGGCGGGCGATCGCCGCCTGGATACGGAAGCGGGCGGTGGCGAACGCCGGCGCGAGGCCCTGCCGGGAGACGGAGAAGACCGCAGGCCAATGCGCGCGGCCGATCCCGGTGGCGTCGGAGCGCAGGAGGTCGCGTCCCGCTGTCAGCAGTTCGCGTGCGTCGCCGGAGGGAAGATCTGGGGGCCACGCGGCCTCCAACGCCTCTTGGACGGCCGCATCGCCGGCCGTGCCTTCGCCGTGGGGCGGCAGTGCGGACGCACCGGCCGCCGGTGTCGACGCGGCGGGCGTCGAGGCAGGAGTGCCGACAGCCAGCGCGTCAGTGGTCGGTGCAGGGGCCGCAGGTGACGGTTCCGCGGTGGCGTGAGCGGGCGGAGATGCCGCCGGGGCCGGTGGCTGCTGACCGTGCGGCATGCCGAGGAGGGCGACGCCGACGACGGCGAGCAGGGCGGCGCTCAGCACCAGCAGACGCGGTGAGCGCGGGATCGTGGTCACAGCAGCCGCGCTCCCCCCGCATAGCCCGACATCGCGTCGACCGAGTCCAGCCGGACAACCGTGCCCGGGCGGGCGGCGTTGATCATCTGGCCGCTGCCGGCATAGATCCCTACGTGATAGATCGTGGAATCGCGGCCTGGGGCGTAGGCATAGAAGACGAGGTCGCCCACTTTGAGGGCGCTCGTGCCGAGGCTGGCGGGGATGCGCTGGCCGACGCCGGCTTGCGCGGCCGCGGTGCGCGGCAGGCTGATGCCGGCCTTGGCGTACGCGTAGGTGGTCAGCCCCGAGCAGTCGAAGCCCTTGATGTCTGTGCCGCTCTTGCCGCTGGGTGAGCAGCAGATCCCGTACGACGGGCCCTTCGCGGTGCCGCCGCCCCACGAGTAGGGCACACCACGCTGGGAGAGCGCCGCGTCGATAACGGTACGGACCTTCCCCGAGACGTTCTTAAGGTCCGGATCCTTGGCGGCCGCGGTGTACTGGTCGATCCAGCCCAGCACGTTGGCGACGTACTCGTCCGAGTGGTTGTACTGCCAAATCGCGGCCTTGAGCTGGGCACGCTTGGTCAGGTCGCGGCCGCCTCCGCACAGGTAGATCGCGGCGCCGAGCGCGGCGTCGTCGGCATTGTGCGGATCGGCGACCTTGTCACCGTTGCCGTCTTCACCGATCGACTCCCACGTGGAGGGCAGGAACTGGAACGGACCGACCGCA
Source organism: Streptomyces sp. NPDC015139 (assembly GCF_043079785.1). Lineage (NCBI taxonomy): Bacteria > Bacillati > Actinomycetota > Actinomycetes > Kitasatosporales > Streptomycetaceae > Streptomyces > Streptomyces sp. NPDC015139. Next base: position 39,038 of record NZ_JBIBUW010000027.1, read on the forward strand.
CGCTCCCCCTGAGAGGTTCCGTCCCACTTGCCGCCGTCGGTGTCCGGGACGACGGTGGTGTTGCCGCCCTGGCCGGAGCCGTTGAGGAGCACCCCGTAGATCTTCGGGCGGATGTCGCCGTTGTCGGCGATGTTGCGGCCCACCACGTGGTTGGACTCGACCTTCGCGATCCCGGCGAGGATCGGCCAGCGCATGCCCTGGCACTTCGGCACATACGTCCCGACCTGCTCGACGGCCTTCTCGTAGGCGGTCAGCATCCGCGGCGGGATGTCCGCGGCACTGCCGCCCTCGGCGATCCCGCCGTCGCCCTGCTGGCCCGTCTTCAGCGCGACATACGCGCTGATCGCGTTCCCCACTGGTGCGGCACAGCACACGGCGGCAAACATCAGCAGCGCCACCGCACACCCCCACCTCGCCATCCGGCGCCGGGACGGCCTCACTCGTCCTCACCGTCCTCGGTCCCCCACCGGGCTCGCATTTCGCGCAGCGCTTCGGCCTGCCGCATCGACTCCTGTATCCGGGCCTGGTTGCTGGTGCCTGCGGAACCGCCCGCGTCACCGTCGCCGGGATGAACCGGACGACCGGACCTGCCGAGATCGGGCCGAGGCACTTGCGCAGGGCCGTCCCGGCGGGCGAGCGGTGCCGGAGGCGGAGTTGCTGCGGGACCGCCCGCGGGCGCGGCCGGCCGTGTGGGGGCAGAGGAAGGACGACCTGAGGGCGCAGGCCGCGGGCGGGGGGTAGCGGTCGGCGTGGCTGCGGTTGGCAGGCGGCGGCTGGTGAACGGACCGGTTCCGCCGCTGTCGTCGGTGTGGTCGCGGATGACCCTGGCGACGTGGCGCCCGGTGTCGCCCCAGGCCCGGCCGTCTTCGCGGACGGTGTTGCCCCATACCCGCACCTGCTGGCGGGCGTCCTGGGAGTAGCGCGAGCCTCCCGAGCGGGCGCGGCGCACGTTGGCCGGCAGACCGACTGTCGCCCCGTAGGCGGCCCGGCCGCCCCGGTTGAGGATGCGGTACCCGCGGAAACGGACCAGCCGATTGTGGGCCCGGGTCGACAACAGCGTGCGGTCGGTGTTCTGGTCGTGCAGCACCTGGCCGGTGCTGCGGTCGACGACCTGCCCCTCCGCGCTGCGATACCGGTCGGGCGGCCCCCCGGGCCGACGCGGCCCTGTGCCACCGGAACCGTCGTCCCCGCCGTCCGACGGCCCGCCCGTGTTCGGATCGCCGTCGGCGGTGGGCTTACGCCACTTGGCCAACTGCTCCTTGTCCGGCCGCCGTCCGATCAGCAGCCAGCCAGCACCCTTGACCCCGAGACGCGCGCCCAGCCCGCCCACGGCCGCGGCCGCCGTCAGCGGGGCCAGACCGCGCCCGGCTTCGGCCGTGGCACCAGCGAGGATCCCGCCGGTGTCCACCGGCATGCCCGCGCCGTCGAACAGGGAAGTGAGTGCGCCCATCAGCCGCTGCCGGGTGCCGAGCATCCCGAACCTGCCGCCACCCCCGCCGGTGAAAGCGCGCAACCCGCCGCCATATCCGCCCATCGCTGCAGGGGAGTTCATGGCGAGCGCGGCGCCGAGTTCGGAGGTGTCGCCGGGCATGTGGGTGCCGCCGACCTTGGCGTACCGCATCCGCATCGCCATGCGCCGGCCGAAGGAGGCGATCCCGGTCAGCAGTCTGCGGTGTCCGGCCGCGCCAGCGATGGCCAGGACGTCGATGAGGAGGATCCGCTCGACCATCAGGTCGGGGCCGTTGGTGATGGTGGCGTCGACGGCGATCCCGAAGAACGGAATGAACGCGCAGATCCCGACTACGGCAAGGACCGCGATCCCCCACAGAGACAGCCACTTCCACACCGACTGGCGTGCGGGCCCGGGCAGCATGCCCGCGACGAACGTGACGCCGCCGACGGCCGCCGCGGCCGCGCACACACCCTGGGTGCCGAGCAGAACGATCGCGGAGGACAGCAGCATGCCGCAGATGAACAGCGCGGCGATCAGCAGCAGGAAGGCGCCGCCGACCCGCCACCACGTGGGCTTCTCGGCGTAGGCGGCGCAGGACTTGCCGACCGGTCCGGCCTTCTTCATGTCGGCGAGGAACGCCGCGAACGCCTGGTCTTCGTCGGTGACGATCGGGTGGGCGGCGTCCAGGAGTTCTCCTCCTGGGGTGAGGGTGGGCAGGTCGTCGGTGTGGTTGTCCGGTGCTCCGTCGACGCCGCGTTCGCAGTACTTCTTTGCTTCGCCCAGGATCAGGTCGCATGCGTCTTTCGCCTTGTCCGAGGGCTCGGAGCGGGGCGTGTAGCCGCCGGTGACCCACTTCAGGTGGACGGCGTAGGCCTTCCGGTCGGAGTCCTTGGCCGGGTCGAGGATGCGCCCGTACTCAAGGAGCATGTACGGCTTGACGATCAAGGCGTTCGTGATCGAATCCTGGATGGGCCGGGCCACCTCGGTTGAGGAGACCGGTCCTTCGCCTTCCCGCTCCTCGCACTTGATCTCGGCGTTGCCGGCCATCCCCGCGCAGGGGTCATAGCTGGCGATCTTGCCGCCCCAGTCGTAGGAGTTGACGCTCTGCTGCGCGACCTCGGCAGCCACCTGCTGGGACTGCCCCAGCGGCCCGTCCGGGCCGAGCAGGGTGTCGGGGCGGATGAGAGCCGAGGCGGCGATCGCCCCGATGAGCAGAGTGAGAAGGATTTCGCCCAGACCGCGGCCGACCCGGCCACGCACGATCATGAACCCCGCGAACACAAACGCCCAGGCCAGCAAGAGCCCCTTCAACCCGAGCGTGTCGACGACCACCGTGTCGTAGGTGTCGGCGACCTTCTGCGCCGGGCGGGTGAGGAGCTTGAGCAGCGGGAACCGGAAGGCCACCTCGATCGCCCACCCGGCCAGCCCGACCAGTAGCCGGATCAGCGTGAACAGCCCCGACAGGGTGAAGGCCAGGGCCTGGGTCTTGAAGGCGACGATGGAGCCGCCCTCGGCGTTCAGGTCGTACCCGTCGATCGGCACACCCTCGGAGGAGGTGATGTTCAGCGGGGCGAGCAGGTCTCCGGTCTCGCTGTTGCTGCCGGCCGCGTACACAACTTGGGTGTTCACCAAGAGGAACACGCCGGTGAGCAGCACGACGAAGCCGACGGAGCGCAGGGTCGCGCGGTCTGGACGGAACACGTCAGCGCCGCCTTTGCCCAGTGGCACCGCGCAGCCGCCACACCACGAGCGCACCCACACCCGCACCGGCAGGCACCAGCCTCCACACCCCGCCGGCCACGACCTGATGACCGGCGGAGGCCTTGGCCGCGGCGCCGCGCTCGCAGTACGCCTTGGCCGGGCCCACGATCAGGGCGCAGGGATCCCGGTGCGCGGCGTCGGCGGCGAAGGCCTGCCCGGTGCGCGGCCACCACGCCTCCGGCACGCCCGCCCCGAGGACGAGCACGACGACGGCGACGACGACGGCGATCGCGGTGAGGACACTCACAGCGCCGGCGACACGCCTCGAGCGGTCCCACAACAAAGTGGTCATCAGACGGTTTCCTTCGGACGGGTCTGGGCGGCCTCACCAGAGGGCGGCTCCGGCACCGTGGGAGCGACCGCGCTCGTGCGGTGTCCCGGCGTGGTGGTGATGGAGGTGGTGATGCGCGGGATGCGGGGGATGGAGACCTTGATGCGGCCGGTGTTCTGCCGCGGGCAGGTCAGCAGGAACTCGCCCTCCCGGCCCTTCTGGCCGACCGGGGACAGGCCGGTGGTCACCAGCCGCAGCAGCTCGCCGTCGTTCGGGTCGAGCCCGACGAACTCCAGACCGCGACGTGCGCGTTCACGGTCGGCGGTGCGGGCAAGTGCCCGGTAGGCCATCAGCCCGCGGTCGGGGCCGAGTTCCTCGGCGTCGTGCGAGCCCGCCAACAGGCCGGCGCCGTGCTTGCGCCCGTCGTGGAGGATCTCGTGGACTAGGGCCGTGCCCTCGGCCGACGAGGTCAGCCAGTACAGCTCGTCCAGGACCACCGCAGTGAACCGCTCGGGGTCCTCGAACGCGGTCTGCCGGGCGATCGCAGCAATCAGGTAGAGCACCGCCCGGCCGATCAGTGCCTCCAGCGGCTGCTGGTGCAGGATCTCCGGGTTGGCGAACGCGGCCTTCGGCGGCAGCTTCAGTCCCGTGGTGGTGATCACGATCATGTCGGAGGCGCTGGAGGCGTCCAGCCGCACCGGCGGCAGCGTCGGGTCGAACACCATCCGGGCCAGGGAGTTGGTGGCGACGACCCGGATGAGGCCGGCGAGAGTCGCGGCCGCGTCTTGCCGCTTGCCCGCCTTGCGCGTCGCCATCTCCTCGAGGACCTCAAGGACATGGTGCATGGACGGCTCGGGACTGGCGGCGGCCTGCTCGACGGCGTGGTGGAGGACTTCGCCGCTGGTGCTCATCGGGCCGATGCCGATCTGTAGGGTGAGGTAGGACAGGGCGTAGTGGCGGCCTTCGGGGCCGTCGAACATGCGCAGCGGGTCGATGGACACCTCGGCCTGCGCGGCGTCGATGATCTGGACGCGGCCCTTGGCGGCGGTGCGGGCGAAGGTCGCCCACTCGCGTACGGGGGTGCGGTCGATGCAGATCGCGCAGCCGCCGCGCGCCCACACCGCCTCCGCGATCAGCTTCTGCAGGACGCTCTTGCCTGCGCCGAGGTCCCCGACGATGCCCATCGACGCGGACGCGTCGACCTTGGGCGCATCCGCAACGTTGATCATGACGGGGCGGGTGGTGCCGCAGTCCAGGTCGATGCCGAGGAACATGCCGTTGGGGTCGCCGACCTCCGCAGCGGTGAAGGCTCCGCCCAGCGCCCAGTCCTCGGAGACCTGGTGCTGGGTGAACTCCCGGACGACACCGGGCCGCACCGTGCCGGGCAGGCCAAGAGTGAAGAGGGCTTCTTGCAGGCCGGCCGGGCGCACGGCCCGGTAGTCGGCTCCGCCGAGCAGTGCGGCCAGGGCGCGGGCCCGGGCGTCGCAGACGGCGGCGGTCGGCCCCCACACCGTCAGCACGGTGACGGACTGCACCTCGACCTCCACGCTGGTGCGGGAGAGACGGGCGTCGAGCTCGCCGAGGTCGCGGGCGGCCTCGGTGAGGGACGCGGGCATGCCGGTGGGGCGGGCGTCGTACTGGTCGGCCTGGTCGATGAGTTCGTTCTTCTTGCGCCGCACCTGGTCGCGGGCCTTCTCCGCGGGCACGAGCGTCAGGTCGACGGTGTAGTCAACGGGAAAGTCGAGCATCTCCAACTGGGCGAACAGGTCGGCGGCATCCTGGCTGACCGCGGGCGGGCACTCGGCCAGCGCCAACTGCGCCTGGTAGCCGACCCCGGCGTCGGACTCGACCTGCAGCCAGCGCCGCCCGAGCGGCGAGCCGGTGTTCACCCGCCACCAGGCCTTCCGCCCGGATCGTGTGATCCGGCCCGCGCTCTTGAGCTCGTCGACGTCGTCGAGGCCGGGGTCGATGCCGCCTTCCTGCAGGCGCACCTGGCCCAGGTCGGCGTAGCTGGGGGAGCGCAGCACCCCGTCGCGGAGCTGCCCGCCGTACATCTCGCTGGTCTCGGCCTCCGCCAGCAGCGGCTCGGCAAGGCCGCGGTGCAGGGCGTGCTGGATCATCCACACGATCTCCGCCGGGCGGGCCGGGCGGAAAGCGATGCCGCCGGCGAGCGCGGCCTCCACTCGCGAGGCCTGCTCGCGATACGCGCTCACCTCGCGCCGGGCCACCGGCGCCAGCCGCATGCCCAGCATCGGCGCGACCTCGGCCCAGGCCGCACCGAGCGACGCCGACACCTGAAGGCCGCCTGTTTCGGTCTGCAGCGGCACGGCCAGCCACAGGGTGCGGCGGTGCATCTCCTGGTCGTCCAGCAGGTCGAGGGCGGCCTCGACGTTCTCCACCCACGGGTGCCGGCCCGCACCGGGTGCCTGCTCGACCGGCTCGATGCCCTCGATCATTCTGAGGGCGATCTCGCCCGGGTCGACCTGGGCGCACATGCCGTACAGGCGCGGGGCCCCGAACAGCGAGCGCACCAAGTGCGTGATCTTTGCGAGTTGTTCGTCGCGGACGGCAGAGGGCACGTAGGTGCCCTGGACGGTTTCCTCGCGGCGTCCCTGCGCGTCGGGGCCCGGGTGCAGGCGGTAGATCGCCCACACGCTGCCCTGCGTCGACCACACCAGGTGCCCGGCGATATGACGGATGGGAACCCTCACCGCGCACCCCCCTGCTGGGCGAGCGCGAGCAGCTGCTGCACACCCGACACCGGCCCTGCCGCTGCTGCGGGAGCAACCGCCGGTGTGCGGCGGGGTGCGGTCGAGCGGTCTGTGGCCGGGCTGGGGCGCGGCGTCGGGGCTGGACGCCGCTGCACCGCACGGGAAGGTGCGGCCTGCGCAGCGGAGTCGGGCGCGGGCGTGTCCTCGATGGTGAAGCCGCCGAGCAGCGGGTGCGCAGCGCGGTCGCGGGCGGCCCGCCCGCCGATCCGCCCACCGCGGGGCTGCCAGCCGAGCAGCACCCAACCGAGTGCGGCCTGCATCGGGGCACGGCCCCGGACCTTCGGCCGGCGCACCATCCAGATGACCAGGCCCCACCCGACGATGGGGACCGGCCCCATCGACGACCACCAGCTGATCGTCTTGACGAGAAGGAAACCGCCGCCGACGGCGACCGCGATCTGCGCGGGCGTGTACGGGCCGAGCGGGATCTTCCAGTCGGCGACCTTGCCCAGCACCCAGGGGTGGCGGCGGGCGGAGGTGTAGAAGCGGCCCACCCGTGCCGCGGCCGCGCTCACAGCCAGCCTCCGACGCCCGGCGAGTGGTCAAGAGAGGCCGGGAGTTCGGACCGGACGACCCCAGGAACGACGGGCGCCCCCTTCGACGGGTTCTTCACCTCGTCGGTGAACATGTTCGCCAGGTCGTTGCGCGAGTTGTACAGACCGAGCGCGATCACCATCAGCAGCAGGGCGCCGATCCCCGCCTTCAGCGAGAACTTCTGGATCATGATGACGACGACCAGGCAGATCAGACCGGCCTGCAGACCCTTCGTCGCCCACTCCTTGAACATGTTGATCCACGAGTTGCCAAGATCGTCCAGCTGCCCGGCGAGCATCAGGCTGTGCACGGTGTTCATCGGGCACCCCCGTCCTGAGCCGTGCCGGACTGAAGCGCGGCGACTTCCCACCGGCCCGAGCGGGCCTTGAGCGTGAGCTCGTACGCCAGCGGCCACCGGCCGGTCGCACCCCGGGCTTCCACCGAGGCGAGCACCCGCACCGTCGTGCCGTCCGCCGGCACCTGCTCGGTGGCCGCGGCCTCCTCGACGGCGGACACCTCCTGGACGGCGACCGCCGTGTACGGGGCGGGGGAGACGGCGGTGAGCTGCACGTCGGGCGCCAGGTAGCGGTCGACCTGGCCGGCACCCGTCAGATAGGCGGCGAGGAACTGCCCGATAGCGGAGGACAGATTCCCTTCCGGGACGGTCACGGCGTACGACGACTTCGGCACCTCGGCCCGGGCCGGGCCGGCCACCACGCCGGGCGCACCGGTCACAGTGAACGAGGAGCCCGTGCTGTCGGCTGCCACCGGCACGGCGTAGTACCGCACCGATCCGCCTGCGTACTGAGCAGCCACCGTCACCGACCACGCGCCAGTGCCGCGGTGCGTACTGCGCACCGCCGTCACCGACTGAGGCGCCGATTGCGCATCGGCCAGGGCGGGCAGCTCGACGTCCGGCGCCATCGACTGCGCAAGCCGCGCCTGCGCACTCGTCTCGTCGTTCGCGCTGCTGCGCAGCCACGCGACGAGGAACACCTGCGCATAGCCGCTCGGGTCGGCGGCGAATGTCGCGGTGCGCACGGCGGTGGGCTTGGCCGCGGGGGCTGCCGCGACCGTGGTCGGGGTGGAGGCGACAGCGACGCACAGGGCGATGGGGCCGGCCGCGATGACGGTCCAGACCGCCACGCGTGAGAGGCGTACGCGGCGGCGCATCGCCTCCAGCCGGGCGCCGGCCGCCATCTGAGCAGCGGCCTCGCTCTCTGAGGCCTGCTTGCCAGGGGACATGGTCAAACTCCCAGGTCAGGACGTGTAGTTGCTGACCTTGAGAAAACCCGGCGACCCCGACCCGACCACCGACCATGAACCCCCGACCATGGTCACGATGGGGACACGAAGTCCATGGTCGGGGTCATGGTCGGGCCGACCATGACCCCGACCATGGGTCTGCCGCGATCTGGCGGCAGGCCACCGTGTCCGGCGCGCGTTGACCTGACTGGCGACCGCCGCGCGATCACGTGCCGCCCGGCCACAGGGCCCGGACACCGATGCGTAGACGGAAGCCGGCCGGGCCGTGTCAGAGGCCTGCGCAATGCGCGAGACGGACCTGCGCAAGAGAAGATCAGGAAGTCCGACGGGCTGCGCAGCCGCCCCAGCGCAACTCGACTGCGCCGGATCCCCGGGCCGGTTGCGCAGCCCGATTGCACAATGCCCCTCCGAGGCTGCGCAGTCGGCTGCGCGATCACTGAGCGTCCGGGCTGAAGGCGCGTGGTCGGCCCGACCATGAGCCCGACCACGGCAGCTAGACGCTCCGTTGCCGGATCGTGACCGATGGTCGGGGCTCGTGGCCGTCAGCCTGGTCGGGGTCGGCCGGTGAGCTGACGCCATGGAACACACGCACGCCTCCACGCCCAGGACCCCCGGCCGCCCCACCGCGACGAGCCCGGTGTGCCGCCGTGGGCACCGCCCGCGGCATGCGTCGGGGACACGGCGGTGAGCCGCTTCGGGGCGGGGATCCGCCGGGGCGTGATGGCGGCCGATCAGTTCACCCAGATCGCCAACGCGCTGTTTCGTGACTCCGGGCTGTCGTTCAAAGCCAAGGGGCTCTTCGGGTACGTCAGTACGCACAGGAACGGCTGGCAGGTGACGGTCACCGACCTCGTCCGCCTGGGCCCGGACGGACGCGAAGCGGTACGCACCGGCCTGCAGGAGCTCGAGGTCCACGGCTACCTGATCCGTGTACGCCTGCGCCGCCCGGACGGCACCCTCGGCGAGATCGTCTACTGCATCACCGACCGACCGGCCACCTTGGACGTCGCGCTGATCGAAGCCGACGTGATGGTCACGGCCCCCGAGGCCGAGCCTGTCGGCGGCCTGCCGGCGGGGATCCGTCGGGGCGTGATGGCGGCCGATCAGTTCACCCAGATCGCCAACGGGCTCTTCCGAGACCCCCAGTTGTCTTTCAAGGCCAAGGGCCTGTTCGGACTGCTCTCCACGCATCGGGACGGCTGGCGGATGACGGTTGCCGACATCGCACGTCGTGGCCGCGACGGTGACTCAGCCGTAAAGAGCGGGCTGAAGGAGCTGGAGAAGCACGGCTTTCTGGTGCGGGTACGCGAGCGAGGCCCAGACGGCACCCTCGGTGCGGCGGCGTATTTCCTCACCGACCTGCCCGCTTTGCAAAGCAGCAGGTCACAACCAGAGTCGGGTTTTCCACCAGTGGATGACCCTACGTTGGCTGATCGGTCCACTAAGAACACCAACAGAAAGAAGACCAACAAGCAGAACACCAGACCCCTCCGTCCGTGCCGCGGCGATGCCTCGCGCACACCGGGACGGACGGACCGGCCGGACACACCGACGTCCCCGTCGGCCGCGCCCGCGGCGGACGAGATGCACCCGGGGATCCGGCTGCTGCTCGACCTTGGGGCGGCCCGCCCCGAGCTGCTGCTGACCGGGCAGGCGCTGACCGATCAAGGCCGCGTCGTGACCGTGATGCTGGAGGCTGGCTGGAACGCTGAGCAACTGCGGCACGTCATCGCCGCCCGGCCCCTGCCCCATCCGGTACGGACCACGGTCGGCGCGATCATCGCCGCCCGCCTGCGCGCCGCCCAGGCCTACCCGCCGCCCACCCCCGCGGCCGATCACCACGACCAGCCCGTGTGGGACGCCCAGCCGCCGCAGCCGATGACCGGCTCCGCCGCCGCCCGCACGGTGAGCGAGGCCCTGACCTACCGGGCCCTTACCGAATGCGCCGGCTGCGGCGTTCCCGGAACCGCCCCCGGCGAGGACCTCTGCCCGGCCTGCTTTGGCTGGTCGCTTTGCCGTACCTGCCCGGGCCCCACACCCCGCCGCGCCCACCCCGACGGCGACGGCCGCTGCACCACGTGCGCCTCCGCCCTGACAGACCACCACCTGGAAGGAAGCACCCCGTGACGGACACGCTCCACACACCGCCGCCACCGACTGCGGCTGCGCACCACGAGCGCCCCTTCACCCGTGATCCGGGGCGGTGGGAGAAGGAACGCTCCCGCGCCCTGCACACCGGTCACGTCCGCGACCACACCTGCTCGGCCGCCTGTGAGCCCGTACTCGTCCACGAACGCACCTTGTGGGGATGGCTCGCCTGGACCGTCCCCGGCGACGGCAGCCCTCCCGAGATCCCCCACCAGATCGCGGTACTCACTCCATCCGCCACGCGTACGCAGCGCCTGGCCCTGCGCTGGCTGACCCGGCGCCCCGCCCAGCGCATCGCCATGGACACCGTCCCCGGATCGCTGCGGCTCGCCGCCGCGGCCGTCGCGCTCGTCAGTCTGGTTGCCGGCCTGTTCGCCATAAGCCACGGAGTCCCCGTCGACGTCGCCCTGCCAGCGATGCTCCTCGCCCCGCTGCTCGCCGAACGCCTGCCCAACCGGCTGGACAGCCGGGCCCGCGAACACGTCCGCATGGTCGAAGGCGACGTCGCCTGCCGCTACCTGCAGCGCCTGGCCGCCCTGCACACCTCGCTCGTCCAGGCCGCCGCCGGCAGCGAGCGCTACGAACTGCGCCGCTCGGCCGAGGTCGGCCAGGGCTTGCTGTGGGATGCCGCAGGCCTGCTCCAGACCCGGGACGGCCGCTCGGCCTCAGACGGCCTCATCGCCCGTGAACGGCTGATGCTCCAACTCGCCCACCAGGTCGCACAGATCCTCGAGCGCACCGCAGAGGACGGGACAGCCGACGCGAACCAGGCCTCCGACCCCGGCCGGCCCCTGGGCCCGTACCCGCCTGGCCCCCGGCCGACGACCCATCCGGCAGCTCGTCACGCACCGAACCCACCGCTACAGAAGGGAACCCTCCCAATGACCCAGCCCGAACCCGCCCCGGCTATCCCCACGGACGTCTACCTCCTGTTCGCGCACGAGCCCTACTACCCGGTCGGCGCCCAGGAGATCAACACCACCGTCGTGGCCGCAGCCTCCCTGCTGCACCCCCGCGTACGGCAGCCCGACGGCGCCCGTATCCACGACCGCCTCACCCGCGGCCGCCGGCTCGGCGAGATCGTGCCTCTGTCCACGCTCACCCACGAACTCGACGGAGGCGCGCGCTGGCCGGAGGTCGGCGACTGGGAGGCAGCCACCGAAGACCTGCTGCAGCTCATTCGCGACCACGACTGCGACGCCCTCAACCTGGGCCTGACGGAAATCGCCCGGGCTCTGGTGTGCGTCGGCCCGCACAGCGAGGTCCGCGCCGTCGACCCCACGTCCGGGGCGCATCGGGCATACGGGCCCGCCGACCGGAGCGAGGTCCTCGTCGAGGTCGGCCGGCACCTGGCCTGGGCGGAAGCAGGATCTCCCCTGTGGCCCGGTGACGGCCTGCTTTCCCCGATCACCTCCAGGGATGCCAGCTGAAGTTCGGCTACGAAGCGTACGAAGTCTGGGCGGAGCTCCGCCGGCTGCTGGCCGGACTCCGACACCGCAACCACCGCTGTCACGGCAGGTTCTGCTGCCGATGTCAGAGCGGCCTGACAGACTCCGCTCGACCCGACCCCCTCTCCGAAAGGACACGCGCACAGTGCCGACGGGCTTCCTGATCGTGGGGTGATCGGTTTGCCGATCGGTCTGGTCCGGGGGCCGGTTGCCGGCGTCCTCTGGGCACGAGCGTCTCTTAACACGCTCAGGACGTACTTTCCCGAGCGGCTGAGGCAGAAGTAGCAGGAGATCCGTAACGATGGCCGGTTCCGCGAGGCCGTGCGGCTTCGCGGGGGAGAGGTGGCTGGCCTCTCCGTAACCGGCCATCGTGCGGCGTCTGGCCCGCCGGGAGTTCGTCGATCCCTTAAACCAGAGGCCGCGGTCTTACGGTATCCCGGCTGCGACGCGGGTCGGTGCGCTGTAGTCAGGAGGGTGAGGAGCGGCGGGATGCCAGATCCTCGAGGCGGGAGCGTTTCCAGCGCTGCTGACGGGGGCGGCCGCCGCTGCCGCGCCGGTACTCGTATCCGTCGGGCTGCTCGAGGTCGGGTAGGAGGCCGTGCCCGAGTGCGCTGATGAAGCTGTCGGCGTTGCTGTATCCGAGGATGCCGGCTGCCTCGGCGGCGCCGACCAGGTCCTCGTTCTCGTCCTGGTCGGCCGGCGGCAGGACACCGCGCTGGCGGGCGACAGCGACGACGGTCGCCCGCCGCCACTTCTTGCGGCCCGGGCCGCGGCTGCCTGCCTCCTTGACCTGGGCGTCCGGTTCGGGCAGTTCGGGGATGCGCCCCTGGTAGAGGGCGCTGGAGAAGGAAGCCGGGCTGCCGTAGCCGAGCAGCGCGGCGACCTCGGCTGTACCGAGCAGCTCGTCGGGGTCGCCGTTCGCCGACACCTCAGGCCGCGCTGCCGCCGGAGCGGAGCTGCGCCGGCCCTTGCCGGGGCGGCTGGCGACCCAGGCCACGATCGTGCCGCGGCGCCACATGGGGCCGTCGACGTGCTCGTCGGGCTCCGGGAAGTAGCCGGGCCGGTCGCGGAAGTAGCCGTCGATGGTCGACGTGCGGGTGTAGCCGAGAAGCTGGGCCACCTCCCGCTTGGTCAGCAGCTCGTCCTGGTCGGCCTCGAGTACCGCGGCCGGCAGCGCGCGCTTCTTCGGGGCACGCTGCGCGAAGAACGCCGCGACCTCGGCGTGGCGCCAGAACCGCTTGCGGCCCTCCGTGTGCGCGACCGCGGGGAAACCACTGTCCGGGTTGTTGCTCCAGTCGCTGATCCGGGGCTTGCTCGTGCCGAACTCGGACACGATCTGCGCGGTGTCCACGAGCCGGTCGGCGGAAGACATCAGGGCCCCTTTGGAAAGATCAGCACGGCGTGCCGGCACTCGAACGAGTGCGACATGTTCGATAATGCCAAAGGAGGTGGTTTGCTGTCCAGCCTGACGCCAAATCGGCCTACAGCACTTCCTCGCCCAGCAGGCACACCCCGAAGTGCGCCGCACGCTCCGCCAGCTCCGTGTAGGCCATCGCGGCCGGCGCGGCATCCCACGTCATGAAAGCGAGAGCGGCGACCGCCTCGCTGCGCATCATTCCCTCCTCCCACGGCACGCACGCAGCGGCGCACCGCTCGGCGAGCTCGGCGTCGGCCAGGCTCGTGGTCTCCCGGTCCATGCCGGCCTGGACGTCGGCGACGCCCTCGCACCAGGCGCGGTGGCCCCTGGACAGCAAGTCGTGCAGCGTGGCCGGGTCGCTCGCATGCTGGGCCTGGGCGGCGAGTTCGAGGAGCAGGGTGGTGGGGTTCGGCTCCATGGTCATCTCTTCCATCCACTGTAGGGGGCCGCTGCGCCGAGGAGCGCAGCGGGCGGTGGTCATCAGCTGTGCACGGTGCAGCCGTCGCATAATGCGCGGCCGGCGCGGCGGGCCAGTTCGGGTTCCTTGCGGGGCTTCTTCTTCAGCGCCGCCCGTACCTGCTTCTTGAGGGCGGTGAACTACGGGCCGTCGTCCGGGCAGACGACGCCCGGGTCGGGCGCGCCGTACTGCTTGGCGTGCCGGATCAGGTGGGTGATGCGCCAGTCCGCGCGGAAGCTGTCGCCCCGGGCCTGTTCGACCTCGGCGTACAGGTCGGCCAGCCGCGGCCGCCGACCGATGGAGAGCAGTACGTCGTGGCGGGAGGCGAAGACGCACAGCGAGCAGGAGCAGCGGGAGGTTCCAGCCCAGTCGCCGGCGCCGGGCACTCCGACAGTTTGCGCACGATAAGGCGAGTGAGATCCTGCTGGCTGAGGATAGGCAGGATTTACGAGTTGGTGCGTGATAGCGGGTGAGGTGTGTTTGACCTGGTCGTGGCCCGATTTCAGGCAGTAGTGGTGCGGTCGGAGACGAGGCCGGCGATGGCGCGGTAGGTGTCGGACAGTCGGTCGCGGCGGTGGGTCCAGCGGGTCAGTTGCTTCCAGCGTTTGTGATCAGCGAGGGCGTGTTCGACGGTGATGCGGTCGCAGGAGTGGTCGTGGCGGTCGCGTTCCCACTGTTCGACTCTGCCGGGAAGTGCTCCCGGCCGGGGCTTTCTCGGCGGTGTGATCGCTTGCCCGCGGTGGTCGCGGCTCAGGCCGAGGTATCCGTCGTCCAGGAGGACTTCGACGTCGGGGAAGTGCTGGAAGCAGACGGCGATGCCTTCGTTGCGGGCGGCCGTGGCGTCGTGCATACGCCCAGGTCGCAGGGCATCCGTCCATAACGTGCGGCCTTGATCGTCGGCGATGACGGTGGCCTTCATCGTGTTCTGCTTCTTCTTGCCCGAGACGAACGCTCGCCGGCCGCCGCGGCCGGCCGGTGGCCGGCGGACCTGGATCTCGGTGGCGTCCAGCCGCAGCTCGATGCCTTCGGCCTGGGCATAGGCGAACACATCCGTCAGCGTCCGAAGCCGCAGGCCGGGACGGTCGGGAACCGCGCACCCCCGCTCCGCCAGGAGCGTGCGCACCTCTGCGATCGCCCGAGTAACGGTGGAACGGTCGACACCGAACAGCAGCCCCAGCACCGAGTGCGGCAGGTCGTGCCGCAGATGAATCAGTGTGGCCACCAGCCGGTCGACGAACACCAGCTGATGGCGGGCGCCGGCACCCGCGGCCCGCTTGCGGACCCCGCCTCGAACAGCATGCCGTCGACCCTCGAGTCCGGCCTGCCACGGCACCGCCAACTCCTCGGCCAGGCAGGCAAGATGCTGTCGAGAGATCCCCGTGAACAGCCGATGCGATAACACCGCACGATTGACCATGATCGCCACACCCGGATCATGTCACCTGCCTGGCAGAACACCTCAACCGCTATCACGCACCAGCTCGTTAGAGGTCATCTCATTTGGATTCTTCGGTAGCCTGCTGACGTGGGGATTGTTGAGCGGTTGGTGCCGGATGAGTTGTGGGAGCTGTTCCAGCGGGTGGTGCCGGAAGCGCCTTCCCGACCTCAGGGAGGCGGCCGGCGTCGGCACGGTGACCGGGAGGTGCTGGCTGCGATCGTGTTCGTGGCCACGTCGGGCTGCACGTGGCAGCAGCTGCCGTCCGCATCGTTCGGGCCCTCAGGAGCGACGGCTCACCGGCGCTTCGCCGAGTGGACCAGGGCCAGGGTCTGGGCCAAGCTGCACCGTCTGGTCCTCGACGAACTCGGCGCCCGCGGTGGGCTGGACTGGTCGCGCTGTGCGATCGACTCGGTGAACATGCGGGCCCTGAAAAAGGGGACCTGACAGGCCGAATCCTGTCGACCGGGGCAAGTACGGCTCAAAGATCCACTTGATCACCGGTCTGCCCCTTTCCGTCGGCGTCTCGGGAGCCAACCTGCACGACAGCCAGGTGCTGATCCCGCTGGTGAAGGGCATACCGCCAGTCCGCTCCCGGCGCGGACGTCGACGACGCAGGCCGGGAAAGCTCCACGCCGACAAGGGATACGACTACGACCACCTGCGGCGATGGTTAAGCGAGCGGGGCATCACACATCGCATTGCCCGCAAGGGTATCGAGTCCTCGACCCGCCTGGGCCGGCACCGTTGGACCGTAGAACGCACGATGTCCTGGCTTGCCGGATGCCGGCGACTGCACCGCCGCTACGAGCGCAAAGCCAAGCACTTCCTCGCCTTCACCAGCATCGCCTGCACCCTGATCTGCTACCGCCGACTCGCCAAATGAGATGACCTCTTATCGACCTGGGCCGATAACCAAGCGAAAATCCTGCATCTACTTGGCTGGACAGCAGGTTTCAGCGATTTCGGCCACGTCCGTACGACCGTGGAGGCAGCTCTCGTTCATCCATCGCTTGCCTGAATGGTTCCCGACCAGCCTCGGTGTAGCAATGGTCAATGAACAGATCCCTGAGGCGAAACCGGCGGACGAGGACGAAAGCGATCGGTACGCCAACGACATGCACCGCTACGCCTCCCAAGTCCTCTGGCTGGCCGCCGGCAATAGGCCGTCGTGATTGCCGCCCGATACGCCCCGATCCCCTCAAGCGGCCAGAGTGACCCCGTCACGATGGTGTGGTGTGATCCGGCATCCGCCTCGCGGGGTGGGGGCGGAGCGCCGCCCGGTGCGGCCTACTCGTAGGCCCAGGCCCGGCCGGTCTGGCGGTACTCCTCCACCGGAATCGGATCGACTCCGGCCCTCATGCGGGCGGTGTACAGCAGGCCGTCGAGGTGGTCGACCTCGTGGTGGATGAGGCGGGCGAGGCCGCGTTCGTACACGGTGGTGACTGTCTCACCTGTCAGGGACGTGGTCTCGACGGTGATCTTCAGGGGCCGGGGGACGAGGCCGCGGACGTCGAAGAAGCTCAGGCAGCCTTCGTACTGCTCGTCCACCGCGTCGGAGCGGTCGGTGATCTTCGCATTGAGCAGGATGACGGCGGGTGCGTCGCCGGGCGGCTGGACGACGGCTGCGGTGCGGCCGATGCCAATCTGCGGTGCCGCGATGCCCATGCCCTTGGCGAAGGGGTGGACCTGACTGATCCGTTCCATCGCGGCGAACAGCTCGTCGGTGATGCGCTCGGCTTCGTCGCGCTCGGCGGGCAGGGTGAAGGCCCGGGCCGGTTCGGCCAGGATGCCGGCGCCGTGCTGGACGACTCCGAGGTCTCGCATCTGCTGGCTGGGCCGCACGTCAATCACCTGAAGTCCCCTTGTTCCGCATTGTGTTCGGGCCGTGCCCGGAACCTCCACTCCAGACGGTACCGAGCGTGGAGCGCGGGCGTGGTCGTGATCCACGTGAATTGCCGGAGTTCACCGTCGTCGCTGCGGACGGGCGGGGTCCGCAGGGGTGAGGCTTCGGCGGTCATGGAGGTCTCGGTGCCCCACACGACGGGGTCGAGGGCAGTGGGGAAGGCAAGCTGGACTTCGAGTTGTTCGGTGGGCAGGCGTACGGCCCGCTGGAACCAGTTGCCCCATTTGTCGTCGCCGACGGTGTAGGCGTACTCGATCCACACGGACTCGCCGGGGTAGAGCGGGAAGCGGCCGTGTTCGTTGTCGAACAGCAGCCAGACTTCCTTGAAGGCGTCGCGGTCGTGCTTGGCCTGCCAGCGCATTGTCTCGCCGCGGCAGGTGGCGGTGAGGTCAAGTTCGTCCCAGGTCAGCGGGTGGGCTCGGTAGTGGGCATTGGACCGCTCGGGATAGCCGGGGTAGCGGTCGACGGAGATGCGGATCAGGTAGCGGGTCACTGGTTCGTCGCCGGTGTTCCGCAGGAGCCGGCGCATGGTGAGCCGGTAGGAGTGGCCGTCGTACTGGAGTCGGGCGGCGTCGTGTTCGACGACGAGGGCGGACCCGGTGGCGTACGGCTGCTCGTGCCTGCGCTGGGCCGGTGGGGCCGTGGGCCCGCGCCGGGACCTCGTGCGGGCCTGTTCGTAGTCGCACCAGCGCCGCCAGATCGCCTTCCCGGCGTTCAGGTGCTCGTCGGCGAGCCGGGCGAACTCCTCGGTGGGCTTGTGGCGGCCTGACTCGACGTGGCTGACGTACGACGGGTCGAAGCCCATGGCCTGGGCTAACGCCCGCTTGGACATACCGCGTACTTCCCGCCAGTGGGCCACCTCGGCCGCGAAGTCCTCGGCCGCCTGCTCGACGGTGATCTCCTCGCTGTGCGCGTCCATCGAAGCCCCGCTCCGCGTCACTTGGTGGTGAGCATGAATGAACCGTGAGTGATCCAAGTTCATCATCCCGTCACGGCGTACGTCGCCGTTTTCCTTCCCTCAGCGGCCCGGATCGACCCCCGGGCGGACGAGGAAGGCGACGCATCATGCGCGTGCTGTACCTGCTCAACATCTCCAACCCCGACCGGTTGTCGGCGGATTCGGGATGGATCTTCGCGGACCTACTGGCCCCGGCCCTGACCGACGCCGGGGCCGAGGTGACCGTTGCTGCCCCGGCTGCGGCCGGGGATGCCCGCTGCGGCTTCCACCGGACGAAGGTGCCCGGGACGAAGTACCGGGCCCGCTTTTCGGCGGACATCGACGAGTTGGTCGCCCTGATCGGTGTTCAGAAGCCGGATGTGGTGGTGGCCAACCAGATCGAGGAGGCCCCGGCCGTCCGTACGGCTCTGCTGGAGGCCGGGTCGGATGCGCTGCTGGCCGGGTACTGCCACTACCTGCCGTTCTCGTTTGCCTGCGGCGGTCAGGTGCTGCTCGACCCCTCCCTGGACGACGCGGGGCTCGGGCGGCCGGTGCTGCTGGCGTTCGCCGCCGGCCTGGCCGCGTGCGATCGGGTGATGGTCCACTCCTCCACGGCCGCCTCCTGGGTGTCGGCCGCCGCCACCCGGATGACGGTGGACCTGGGCGACCGGCTGCGAGTGGTGCCCGCACCGCGTGACGAGCGCCTGGTCCGCGACCCCGCCACGATCCGGCCCACCTCCGGCACGGGCGGCGCGATCGGTGTCTACAACCACCGGCTGTACGCGCACTACGGCACCGATCAGTTCGTGGACCTGGCCCGCGGCCTCAGCGCCTCCGGCGCCGTGCGGCTGCGGGTCATGGACCTGTTCGGGCAGCGCCGGGCGGAACGCAAGGGCCTGGACGACAGCCCCGAGAAGATGCGCGAGAAGCTCGCTGCGCTGCCTCACGTGCAGGTCGTCTCCGACCGTGGCGACCGCGTCCGCTACAAGAACCTCCTGGCTGGCGCCCGCTTCGGCATCGCCCCGTTCAGGCACGGCTGCCCCTGGTCCATGAGCGTCATCGACTGCCAGGGCATGGGCCTGCCGGTCATTTCGCCTCGCCTGGGCTGGCTCGCCGAACACATCGACCCTGAACTGTGCTTCACCACCCCGGCCGAAGCCGTCGCCTTGGCCGAACGCCTGGTCACGGACGACGAGTTCCACGCCGTCCACGCCAAGCGGGCCCACACCTCCACCACCGACTTCACCCCTGCTCTGATCGCCGCCCGCTACCTGGAGGCGCTCTCGTGACCGGCTTCGACGCCGTCTTCCTCTCCTACGACGAGCCGATGGCAAACTCCCTGCACTCCCGGCTCCAGCGGACGCTCGGCGGCACGGTCAAGCGCCTGCACGGGGTGCACGGAATGCGCCGGGCCTACCGGCTGTGCGCCGAGGTCGTCGAGCGCGAGCAGTTCTTCCTCGCCGACGGAGACTTCGCCGTCGACACCGACTTCGACCCCGCCACCGTCGAGCCGCTGGACGAGGGCGTCTCTATGCGGGTGTGGCGGGCGGTCAACCCGGTCAACGGCCTGACCTACGGTTACGGAGGGCTGAAGCTGATCCGCCGTGGTGCTCTGCGGGAGATGGGCGAGGCCGTGGACGTGCTCGCCGCCCTGCCCGGCCGGATCGAATTCGCCCAGCACACCGCAGGGATCACGCGGTTCAACCAGAGCCCCTTCCACGCCTGGAAAGCTGGTTTTCGCGAGTGCGCGATGCTCGCCCGCGGCAGCGAGTACGGCATGGCCGACAACGATGCCCACCAGCGCGTCGAGGCATGGACATTCAGCCGCAGCGGCGAGTTCGCCCCCTACGCCGCCGCCGGGGCCCGGGAGGGCGTCGCCTTCGCCCGCCAGGCAGCACGTGACCCGAAGCAGTTCGACCACCTCAACGACCCCACCTGGCTGCGAGAGAGGTTCACCGCCGCCCACGGGGACCAGGCGGTCTCCGGATGACCGGCTCGCTCGTCCTCATCGAGCCGTACGCGAACCGCCTGGGCGGGCACCACCAGCGCACGCTGACGGCCCTCGCCCAGGCGAGGCCCGGCAGCCTCGTCATCGCCCCGCAGGGAATCGCTCCCGAGGCGGCACGTGACCTGCGCGAGGCGGGCGCCCGGCTGGTGACCGCACCGGCCGGGCTTCCGGCTGCCGTGCTGCTGGCCGTCTCACGGCTGGCGGCCGGGCTCTGCGCGGCCGGACAGCGTGTGTTCCGGTCACCCCTCTGGCCCCGCTGCGTGCGGAGGCTGCCGCACCAGGTCACCCTCATCGCCCGCTGCCTGGCTGAGGCGTCCGCGCTGCGGACCGCCCGTCGGCTGGAGTCCGGCGCCGACGTGGTGGTGATCATGACCGCGAGCGAGGCCCTGCATGGGGCCGCTGCCTTCCTCGGCGGCCAGCCGCACCTGCGGTTCGTCCACGAGGCGGTCACGACCGAGGATGCCGTCGTGCGGCTACTGGGCCGGCTCGCCCGCATGGGCGAGCAACGGGTGATCGCCGTGTATCCGACCCAGGCCGTCGGCGATCAGTTCGCCGCGGCGTTTGCCGACCTGCCCGCGGTGGTGGGTGCCTTCGCGGTCGATGACGGCCGCCGCCTGAGTGCCGCTGAGCGCGACGGCGGCCGGGCCGCGTTCGACATCCCCGCCGCCGAGGCCGCGGTCTGCCTGGTGGGAGGCTGGTGGCCCTACAAGGACATCACCGTCGTCGACGCCGCCCTGGCCCGGCTCAAGGAGCCCCTGCACCTGCTGGTCACTGGCTCCCTGCTCGACGAAGCCGTCCTGCAGCGGTGGCGGTCCCTGCCCGGCCTGCGGGTGCACACTGTGCCCGGCCCCGTTAGCGACGCAGTGGTGCGGCTCGTGTACGCCGCCGCCGACGCCGCCCTCGTCACCCGTCACCCCGGGACCGGCAAGGAATCCGGACTCGTCATGGACGCCGCCCGCCTCGGCGTCCCCCTGATCGTCTCCGACCACGACCCCGCGCTCACCGCCCGCCTGCACGGCCAGCCCTGGGCCCTGACGTTCCCCGCCGGCGACCCGGACGCCCTCGCAGAAGCCCTGCACACTGTCATCCGCCAGCCACCCGAGACCCCCGGCTCCCAGGCCCCGGGCCTGCTCGGGATGCGGTCGGCCGCCGAGCAGGCCGACTTCCTCACCCGCACCTTCGCCCCCTTGCGCACGAAGGAGTCCTGAATGCTGAGCACGCCTCCCGCGCTGATCGCTGTCGTCGGCCCCATCGAGCCGTCTCTGCTGGCCGCCTGGGCCCGCCACTACCGGTGGCTGGGCATCGAGCGGTTCCTGATCGCCTTCCACTTCCCCGACCACGTCCCCAACGCCCAGCGGCACGAACTCCAGGCCGCCTGCCGGGAGCTGGGCATCATCCCCACCGGCACCAGCACCGGTCCGTGGCACGAGCACACCAACACCCAGCTCAGAGACGCCCTGCGGCACCGGGCCGGTCCCGGCTGGCACCTGCTCGCCGATGCCGATGAGTTCCAGCAGTACCCCGCCCCGCTGAACGAAGTGATCACCCAGGCCGAGAAGTCCGGAAGCCGTGTGGTGGGCGGTCTGATGCTCGACCGCGTCGCCGCCAGCGGACGCATGACCGGCTGGAGGCCCGAAGGCGGCCTCGATCTCGCCTTTCCCCTCGGAGGCCACCTCACTCACCGGCTCCTGCACGGCGACCCGAGAAAGATCGTCCTTGCCCGCCACGACGTCACCGTCTCCTCCGGCAACCACCGCTCTTCGGGGCACCGGCCGGACGCGGACCGCATCTGCGCGGTTCACCATTTCAAGTGGCGCTCGGGCGTCCTGGACGACCTCCGCCGACGGGTCCAGCACTTCACCTCCGGCACTTGGCAGGAACACACACCGGCCGTCCGCGACGAGGCCGGACGGCTGCTGGCCCACGTCGGCCAGCACGGCGGTGTGATCAACACCAGCGATCCGCGGTTCGCCTTCCGCCGGGTGAGCCTGGACCGGATGCCCTTCAGCTGGCCCTCCGAGGCCCGCAGCATCTTCACCACCTGGCGTCCGCACGCCCACAGCGGCCAGGATTGACCCACGACGCTCTCGCTCGCGGACACCATGTCGCGGAAGGATGACCACGTGCCCCTCGCCGTACTCCTGGCCGGCCTCACCGGCTCCGGGAAGACCACCGTCGCCCAGGCCCTGGCCGACCGCGGCTACCTCCGGCTGTCCGTGGACGAGGAGGTCCACCGCCTCCACGGCCGGTACGGCGTGGACTACCCCGAGCACAGCTACTTCGAGCGTGAACGGCCCGTGGTCGAAGCAGTCCGGGACCGGTTCATCAAAGAGGTCGAGGCCGGGAACAACGTCGTCCTGGACCACGGCCTGTGGCGCCGTGCCGAGCGCGACGCCTGGCGGCAGGCCGCCCGCGAAGCGGGCGGCCTGCCCGTGGTGGTCTACCTCCCCGCCGACCGCGACGAGCTACTGCGGCGCTTGGCTGAGCGCAACGCACGCGAGGACGCCAACGCGCTGACCGTCTCCCCCGAGGCCCTGGACGACTTCTTCGCCCGCTTCGATCCCCCGGCCGACGACGAGGACGTCATCGTCTACACCGGGGATTTGGACGTACTCGTGACGGCGCTCACCGAGGCCCGGGGGCGGTAAGACGAGGCACGACCCGTAGGGGGCCGTGCCGCTGCGGGCGGCGGGCAGGCGACGGACGTTGCCGACCGCAGCGGCCTGTTCCCTCAGATGCTCGATCTCCTGGTGCTGGGCCGTGAGCCGGGAGATGGCGAGGGTCTTGAAGGCGGTGAGCTCGGCCAGGGCCTAGTCCCGCTTCCCGAGCCGTTCCTTGAGCTCGGCGACCCGGGCCTTGAGCCGTTCAATCTGCGCGGCCCTGGGGTCGACGGTCTGCCCAGCCTCCTGCAGAGCCGTCAGGCGGCGTTCGAACTCCTCGGCCAGGTTCTGGTAGGGGCCGGGTCGGGTGGTGCCGTCGCGGTTCTTCTTCGGGTAGAAAGCGTCCACCAGGCGGCCAGACTGCGGGCGGCCTGGACCCGGTGGGCCTCGGCCTCCTCCAGCCAGCGGGCCTGCGCCCGTTCGACGTGCGAGATCATCACGTCCAGCCACCTCAGCAGCTGCGGGGTGTCGTGGAGGCGGGCCGCGTGCTGGAGGCTGGGGAAGTCGCTGCGCGCGGCGTAGTGGCCGGCGCACGCGCGCAGGATGGCGGTCAGCGTCTGGCTGGCCTGCGGGGGCGCGGGCCGGTCGTCGGTGTCGGTCGGGTCGCGTTCCAGCCATCCCCAGGGCGCGTCGGCGGAGTGGGCGAGCACCCGGACCGTGTTGCCGTGGTGGGCGCGGCCGCGGATGCGTACCAGCGGCTCGGCGGGGAGCTCCCGCGCGCTGACGGATCCGAGACTGGCGCGGACGGCGTCGAAGCGGTCCCACCGGGCGGGGCTGCTGGTCGCGGTCACGTGGACAGTTCCCGTGGCTGCGCCGGTGAGGGGGTAGAGCACGGCTCCGGTGGCGTCCGCCTCGGAGGGAACGGCGCGGACGGTGCCGGACGGGTCCGGGAGGAACGGGGCGGGGTATGCGCGGGCGACGGGCGCTGAGCTGCCCCCGCACGGCCGTACGGCGGCCTGCACGGCGGCGGGCTTCATGCCGTGCAGCCATTCGCGCTCGATGCGCCACCCGCAGACAACCGGGTCTGGTTCCTGGTCGGTCTGCACGACCAGGGTGGCCAGGACCGTGCAGCTGCCTTCCAGGGCGGCCGTGACGGCGGCCTCGATGGTGGCGAACTCGTCCGGGTCGGCGTCCAGGTGCCATGCGGGGGCGGTCGTGACCGTGACGGTGGCGCTGGCCAGGCGGTACCGGCCGTCGATGTCCACTGCGGCGTAGTGCAGGCGGTGCCGTCCAGCCCCCAGGGCGGTGAAGAGCTGGGCGAATGCGAGGTGCGCGCGGTCGTGGGCGGCGGTGATCGCTTCGTCTCCGGGGTAGGGCAGGCTGCGGCGGTCGGCGCGGGCGGGCTGGTCGGGCTGCGGGTTCGGCACGGTGACTCCAGCGGGGCGACGGGTTGGGGGCCGGCTGCGCGCAGCGGGCGGGGGTGCCCGCACGCCACGGCGGGCGGGCACTGGTCAGATGACGGGGCGGCGGCGGCCCAACTCGTCCAGGCGGCGGATGCCGGGCGCGGGCTCCCGGAAGTGGCACCAGGTGCGCCCCATGACGTCCTCGGCGGTGTAGAAGTGCACCGTCCGGGCCCGGCCGCTTCCGCCTGCCGTGGTGTACGCGGCGGCGTACCAGTAGCCGTTGATGTTGAACGGAACGGCGTCCTCGGGCCACTCGTGCGGGATGGGGGTCAGGTGCGCTCGGCGGGCGTGGTGCAAACGGCGGTCGGTGGTGAGGTCGACCGCCATGAAGTGGTCCCGCTCTTCCGGGTGCTGCTCGCCGAACTCGTCGTCCTGCTCCCAGCAGGCGTCGCAGTGTCCGAACCACGTGCACGGCAGGAGGTACAGGGGGCGGTCGTACATCTCGGTGATGCTGCCGTGTGGTAGGTGACGCTGCTACCGATGAACAAACTGGGCGCGGGGGCGGTCTCAGGCATGGGCGGTCTGCCAGGCCTTCGTGTTCCACTCGCGGGTCAGTTCGTCGGCATACGCGACGTCGCGCGCGGACTCGGCGTCCAGCGCGGCCACGACCCGGACGCTGCCCCGGATCTGGTCCGCGCGGCGCTGGGCGGCGGCGGACTGCTCCTGGCGCTCGGCCTCCTCCTCCGGCACGCGCCGCACGAGGAAGATCCGGTCGTCGCTGGTGAAGATCACGAGGTAGCGGCGGAAGTCCTCGATACGCGAGGGGCGGGCCGGGCCGGTCGTGGTGTCGGCCAGCTGAGCGCGGGCCTCGGCCAGCAGCTTCGCCGCTTCCTCGGTCGCCTTCACGCCCGTGTCCCGCTGGTGCTGGTTGCGGCCGTAGAAGACGCGGGCCTTGTCGCGGACGGGGGCGAACTCCACCGGGGCGTAGATGCTGATGATCCGGCGGGCGTAGGCGTCGCGCTGGTCCCGCTCGGCCTGGGCGGCGCGCGCCGTGTCGGTCACCTTGCCCTGCGTCCAGCTCAGCGCGGTAGCGGCGCACGACGTGCCGTAGTACACGACGTCTTCGGCGGTGCCGTCCTCGTTCCCGTCGGCGTCCAGCGGCATGAGCGCGACGGTGCGCTTGAGTCCGCGGCGGCCGCAGCAACCGCACGTGTCGTAGTCGTCGACGATGCCTTTGATCGTCCACTTCCAGATGGGCATGGATGGCCTTCCGTGGGGCGGTGGGTGTCGAGCTGCTGGACGTCCGCCGGCGCGGCCTGGGCGCGGGGAGGGGCGGACGTGTTCTTGGCGCGCGGTCTGCTCCGCAGACGCGACGCGCTGCCGCTACGCGGCAGGGCCGGCGGGCAGCGCTCCGCGCTCCTGATGCGGGGTTGAGCGCTCCGCGCTCGGGGGCGGGTGCGGCCACTGCTGGCCGGTGGGGCCGGGTGGGCACCCCCGTGGGGGAGTTGGGGTGCCCACCCGGCGGTCAGGGGGTCAGACCGTGGTGAGGGCGAATGCCTTCTCCATCAGGTCGGTCGCCGCACCGCTGATGACCCGCTCGGCGCGGGCGTTCGCCTTCTCGGCGTCGGTCTTGCCCCGGGTCGGGGCGACGTGGTTGGCGTACTCGGTGAGCGCGTTGTATCCGGCCCACCGCGTGCCCCGGATACCGGCCTGGGTGTCGGCGTGCTCGAACAGGTTCGAGATCGCCCCCCACCGCTGGCGCTGGTTGGTCTTAGCCTCGCGCTTTCACGAGGTGGGCTGTCCGATGGCTGATCAAATAAGCGAGGAGTGCCTCTGACCTGGGACGATGGGACTTGTCTAGGGTCCTGTTCGTCATTAGGAAAGCTGCACTCCTCAGGTGAAGAAGAGTATCGGGTCGTACCCGCGTGTACGTGTCCGGGGCGACGGCCGCCACGTCGTCTCGCAGGCCGGTTCGGTTCTGCTCGTCGAAACAGTCCGCAAGAGTGGGCTTGACCAGGCGATATCCGCCGCGCTCGCGCCCTGGCGGAAGTCGCGGGCCATCCACGATCCCGGCAAGATCTTCCTGGACCTCGCGCTGGCGGTCGCCCTCGGCGGGGACTGCCTCGCCGACATCGCCACGCTGCGGTCCGAGCCGGACGTCTTCGGCCCGGTCGCCTCCGACCCGACCGTCTCCCGCCTGATCGACACCCTCGCCGCCTCCGGTGAGAAGGCACTGCAGGTCATCCACCGGGCCCGGGCCGAAGTCCGCTCCCGCATCTGGTCGTTGGCCGGCGACAACGCCCCCGACCAGTGCGGTGAGGTGACGGTCGATCTGGACGGCGTCCTGGTCCTCGCCCACTCCGACAAACAGGACGCGACGGCGACCTGGAAAAAGACCTACGGCCATCATCCGCTGATGGGCTTCGTGGACCACGGCCCGGGCGGCACCGGCGAACCGGTGGCAGCCCTGCTGCGGCCCGGGAACGCGGGATCCAACACGGCCGCCGACCACATCACCGCAACCCGCCTCGCCCTGGCTCAACTACCCAGGAAATACCGGCGCGGACGGCAAACCCTGATCCGCACGGACTCAGCCGGCGGCACCCACGGGTTCGTGTCATGGCTCACCCGGCGGGGCCGGTGGCTGTCCTATTCCGTCGGAATGACGATCACCGAGGCGATCCACCAGCACGTGCTGAAGATCCCCGAACCGGCCTGGACACCGGCCATCGAGACCAGCGGCGAGGTGAGGGACGGGGCCTGGGTCGCCGAACTGGCCGGCGGCGTCCTGGACGGCTGGCCGCCGGGCATGCGGCTGATCGTCCGCAGGGAACGACCGCATCCTGGGGCCCAGTTGAGGTTCACGGATGCCGACGGCATGCGGCTCACCTGCTTCGCGACCAACACCGCCGGCCGGCCGATCGCCGAACTCGAGCTTCGTCACCGGCTGCGGGCCCGCGCGGAAGACCGTATCCGGGCCGCCCGGGCCACCGGCCTGCGCAACCTTCCCCTCCACGACACGGCCCAGAACAAGGTCTGGCTGGAGATCGTCCAGATCGCTCTCGACCTGCTGGCCTGGATGCCCATGCTCGCCCTGACCGGCAAGGCCCGGCTCTGGGAGCCCCGCCGCCTGCGGTTCCGCCTGTTCACCGCGGCCGCCCAACTCGTCACCACGGGCCGTCGGCGGATCCTCCGCCTGGCCCGCCACTGGCCCTGGACCGACGAGATCACCGCAGCGCTGGCCCGGCTCGCCCTCCTCCCCAACCCAGGCTGACCAGCAGCTTCCCCGTCCCTGCGAGCATCAGCATCACAGCCCGGGCAGTGGAACCCGGCGCCCAACCGGAGCGACACTCGGGCCCTTGGCCTGCCTGCGACCCCTCACAGAAAGCGAAACGGTCCGCCGACTCCGTCGGCGGACCGTCGAGAAAGATCGAGGTTAGCGCGGGCGTGGTCGCTGTCCTTGACCGGCCACATCTCGTCCACCACCGACTTCAGCTCGCTGAGCGTCATCTCGGCTTCGATCATGCGCTGTGCGGCCTGCTCGAACTCCTCGGCGTACCGGAACGTCAGGCCGAGGGCGGAACGGGCCTGCGCGATACGGGCCTTGGCTCCGGCGGTGTGCCGCACGACGAACGAGGACCGGGCCCCGTGGATGGCCGCGCGCATCGTGTTCGCGCACACCACCCGGACCGGTGTCACCACGATGCGGAAGGCTGAGCCTCCGTCGTGGCTGTTGAACGCTGCGATGTACAGATCAACGTCGTCGTTCCCGCCGATCGTGAGACCCTGCGGCATCTTCATGGTCAGGAACACCTGACGGCCGTCCTTGAGCGATCCGGCGGTCTCGAAGTGCGCGCCGGACTCGTCGGCCAGAAGGTTGAGGAACTCGGCGTGTTCCTCGTTCTGCACGGGGTGGTAGTCGCTGCCGACCACTCCGAGCGTCTGCGTGCGGCCGGTCTTGGGGTGCGTGCGCGCGGTCGCGAAGTGCTGCGGTACCTCCAGCGGCGTGGTTCCGTCGGCAGTGATCTCGGTCGCGGTGAGGGGGAGGAGTCGCACGTTCCAGCCGGACAGAGACGCGATTCGCATGGCGTCTTCGGCGGTCATCGCGCCGTTGGTGACGGTGCCGAGCTTGTGCCAGGCGCTCGTGTTGGCGGAGGCGAAAGCGGCGGTGCCGTCGGTGAACTGCTCGATCTCGTGAGCCACTTGCGGCTTCCCTTCTGGTGACGAACTTTCGGCGTGTCCGGTAGGGGGCCAACCCTTCCGAACTGGTTCCATAATACCTAACTCCGAGGGCGGGGCAACCGATTAAATCCCTGGTGCGCCCCACCCCCGGGGCGGTCTGCTGACCTGCGGTTACGACTGCGGCGGCTTGTGCCGGGTCAGGTCACTCTTCCTGCTCGGCAAGGGCGGTGACGCCGTAGTAGAGGTACTCCGGCACGTGGAACTTGTTGGTCTCGACGGGGTAGTACTGCGGGCGCTCGGTGACCATCCGGAACATCCGCCACCCGTCGACCGCGTCTGTTTCCGACCATTCCAGAACCTTGCCGAAGCCTGCGAGCGTGTCACCCACTGCGAGGTACTTGACCTGTGCGCGGTAGCGCATGGTTCCGGTCCGGTCGCGGCCCTCTTCCTTGACCACATGGGCGCGGGGGTGGGTCTTGAGCTGCTGGGCGATCTTCTGACTTATGATCAGTTCCCTTCCGTGTGGGCTTACCGCTGCCAGTGCTGCGGCAGTGCCGTGACGCTCCACGTGTGGACTCCGGTCAGTGCGGTGACGAATGCGCCGTTCCTGTACTCGCTGAGGCGGTAGAGCACGGACTCTCGTCCTCGGCGGTCCAGCTCGCGCTCAATGCGCGTCACCCAGTAGCGGCCGTGGCAGCACTCCTGCGACCCGTGGTAGCTGACCAACTGCCCGATGCTGGGGCCGCTGTCCGCGTGTAGGGCGGCGGACAGGTTGGACAGGGCCGTACCGAACGTGTGGGGCGGCAACGGCACGTCGGCCAGCGCGGGCCCGGTGTGCCCGGCCCGTACGCCAGAGATCCATCCCACCTCGAACAGTGGCCGGGCCAACTCGCGCACGTCGTGCGGGAAACCGGTGTTCTCGGGGAGCTGTTCCAGTGCCGCCCGGAAAGCGGCCTCCATCTGCTCTCGCTCACCCTCGGTCGCCGGAACGGCGCGGTGGGCGGGCTCAATGCTCGTCATGCTCACAGCGACTTTCCCTCCGGTTGGTGTAGGTGCTGGGGCTGTCCGGGGGGCCCGGCAAACCGGGCCCCCCGGAATTGCCTCCTACTTCAGTCCGCGCGTCCGCAGAAATTCACTGATGCGGAATGCGATGGCTCGCACCGAAAGGGATGCTCCTCGGAACGTTCCGAGAATGCGGGGCCCGGTTTCGCTGTCGTGGATGATGTGGAACTCAAACCCCTGAGCGACCGGCAGAAGAATTCGGATGGGACCGGCCGTGGTCTCGAACCGAATTGACGTGGTGTTGTCGTCCTGGTTGTGCTCGATGACAGCGTCACGGAGGAGTTCCGGGCGCGGGAGGAAATTGGCGATCCGGCGGGCCTTTGCGGCCTGAGGGGTCGTGATCTCGCCCGTGCTGGGAGCCACCTTGCCTCCGCTGATGACGATTTCCACGCTTACGCCTTTCTGTTGACGAACGTTCGGCGGTGCCGGTTAGGGGGCCACCCTTCCGACATGTTCCATAATACAGTATTCTTGATCTGTTGCACCACCTCGCGCGCAAACTCCTGCGCTATCTCTTGCGTCATCCCCTGCCCTCGACCAGCGGCCGACCTTGCCAACACACCAGGTCAGGGGGCCTCTTACGCGTGGTTGGGGAAGCTGACATCCCCTCTGCTGCCGCTCTCCCTGCCCGAATGAGAAGAAAGGTGGGGGCGGGCTAGGGCGGCGCGGCGGCCTCGGGGATCGGGGCCGGGGGTTTCAGGTTGCGCGTCGGCGGGGCCTCCGCGCTCGGACGCTGGGCGCGCCCGAACCGGCGCAGCGGGCTCCTGCGTTGGGCCCGTCCCCTGGCCTTGGCTTGCCCAAGAGCGGGAGACACTTGCATCTTTCGCGAGAAATTGAGATGAGTGTAGGCAGATCAGATTTGAATTGAAACAGCGTCAATTCCTATCTGACAAACTCAACATTGCATGTCTGGTGTGGGTGGTGGGTTTCGCCGTCCGGCCCTGGGAGCCGTTCGGCTCCGGTGCCTCAGTTCGTTGTATTCCGGCGTTCTGAATTCAGGGGTTCGGTTCTGTGGCCGGAGTATCGGTTCAGTGACATTCAGGTGCAGACTCTCAACCACCTCACCTCGGTGGGTGCAGTGGCATAGGCATGGTTCCAGTTTCCATCCCTAAGTCACTTTGAAGCACAGGGAGTGGTCTGGTTTTGACATGGGTACATGCTGCATTTGGGGTGCAGTGGGGGTGGGGTATGGTTCCAGTGTTGTGAGGTTCGGTCGGGATGTCACTGGGATGTTCGGTCTTGAATGTCACTGACGTGTAGGTGTGTTGGTGCTGTTCAAGGGGCAGTTGGGGCGA
>NZ_JBIBUW010000028.1:0-58161 GCF_043079785.1 Streptomyces sp. NPDC015139
CGGCCCATCCGGGGAGGGGCCAGCAACGGCTCGATCACTGCCCACGACTCATCGGTCAGCTCATGACGACGCACCACGAACCGACCAACGAGCAACCGACTTTGCGGACACGACCTAGGTTGATCACCACAGGTCGAGCTGAGGACGGGCATGGAGAACTGGGACTTTCGCGAGTGGCAGGCAGCGCTCGGCGGTCTTGACGGCCGCGGAGCGGCGCTGGTGGGTCTGGCAGCCGCTGAACGGATCTCCGGGTGTCTTGGCGATGAGCGTTTCCGTCGACACGGCAGTTCGGGGTCCGAGATCGTCACGGAGCTACTGCGGAGGTGCTGGACTGACGCCGCCAACGGCGAGGAGTCGTCCCCAGCTGAGATCCAGGAGCTGGTTGATCAATTGGCTGATTGGTCCCGCGAGTACACGGAGCTGTCGCTGGCCGATCTGTTCCGTTCGTATGGGACACCGATCGGTGAGGGCGGCAGCGAAGAGGACGAGGATGCTGATGACCTGGAGGACTTCATGCACCGGTGGACAGTGGGATGGTGCGCTTCGCTCTCTGCAGACGGCCGCGATGGCTGCAAGGCAGGGCGATCCTCGGCTTCCCGGCCCAGGCGTGGAGCTGCAGCGGCAACATGAGGATCTCGAGCTCGTCAGGGCCTCCAGCAGCACTGAGCGCGGCCCCGTGGTGGCTGACCTACGGGCTCGTGCCGAGGCGGATGCTCGCGGATGGAAGCAGGCAACCGAGCAGCTCGACCTCCTGCATGACTGATCGAAGCGCCAGACCCCGCCCTCGCCGGGCAGGCAGCCAACACGACTACTACGTCAGCCGCTCTCGCTCCTCACCAACATTGAGAGCGCTGGGTTCACCTCCGCGCTCTCAACACTCGCCGCAGCCGTGATACAGACCGCCGGGTCCGGAACGGCGGCGGGGCAGATGTCTCCGGAGCCTGCGGTGACGCCCTTCTGGCAGAGCAGTGCACCGCGTCGACGCGCATATGGTTCCCGCCGGCGACCTCGCCGACGTATCGGGCACCGGACCTTCGGTGTGCGCAAAATGAACGGAGGAGTTCGCCAAGGCCATGGACGACGCGCAGGCATCCGCCCGACAGGCCGCTGCAGATCTGGCCTCACGTTCACCCACGAGACGTGCACAGCGGCGGACGGGTACGCGAGGACCGTCCGCGAGTGACCAGCCGGGCGTCACGGCGTTGCGGGGCGGCTCCATGGGGCGTCGTCAACTTGGTGCGCCCTGGTTCATACAGCCACATCGCGTGGGAGATGACCTCTGCCGGGAACCGGAACCCCTTGTACGACGGCCCCGCGGACTCCACGAACGGCCCCTCCCCGAGAAGATCAGCAAACCCGGCGATCATCCCAGGCCCGAGGCCTCACTCCAGTTGACGATGCCTCGGTATCTCTTTCAGGGTGGTTCAGGCGACGGATTGGAGCTGCTCGGACGAGAAGTCCCCGTCGGACTCGTCGACTTGGGCTCTGGCCGCGGAGAGCAGTTCGGCGGCGTGCTCCGCGTCGTGCTGGAGTACGGCGCGCTCCAGCCGCACCAGCAGCCGCGAGAATTCCAGCGGGGTGTACGCGGTGGCCGCCAGACTCGCGTGATCTGCGGCAATGAGCCTGCGTGCGGAGCCGAGTACGGGAGGTTCGATGGCCGAGTCGGGGATGACCCTCGCATGGCGCACCGACGGCAAGAGGGCGGCCACGCGCGCCTCGTCGCGCTGTGCCAGAGCCGGGTAGAGGGACTCTCGCGCCTGGTTCTGCCCCGCCGTGATGCTCTTCTCGAAGAACATCTGGTCCAGCCCGGCCAGCAGTGCCGCGCCCTGCCCAAGAACAGACGCGGCGGCCTCGTCACGGATCTGAAGGATCGTTGCGATGTTCTCCTCCTTGAACGGTCCGTGATGCCCCGTCTGCTGGTCCATGTACCGCAGAATCTGGGCACCGCCGACCCCAACTCCGTCGGTACCGGTGTACGTGACGTCGGCGAGGTGGTGGAAACGGAAGCCGGCGGAGAAATAGGTGAGGAGACCGGCCTCGTGCGCGCGGTGCACCAGGGTGACCGCCTGCTCGAAGGTGAGCTGCTCGATGACACAGCGGCTGGGGTAGGTGTCGGCCGTACCGTCCCAGGTCACCTTGTCGAACCCGGCTTCGGCGACCAGCTCGATGCCGAGCAGCCCCACCTCGAAGCGGTCGCTGATGGTACGGGGACGTCCCGCGTGGGACCGCATCGTCGCGGGCCGGTCGTCAACGATGGGGGTGTTGAGGTTGAAAGCGGCGGACAGGGCCTGGGTGTGGCGGTTGCGCCGCACATTCCCGGCGATGGCGCGCATGAAGTCGATCGCCTCGGTGGCGGTCATCCGCTCCATGGCCAGCTTGCACTCGGTCAGGCCGTCCATGAACAGCGCGGAGCACGCGGCGGACACGGTGTGCACGGTCTTCAGCAGGGAGTCGGCGACATTGCCCTCGAACATGGGGCGGCCCACGTATGAGGAGACCGGTGCCTGCGTGCCGGTGTGCAGGCGAACCCGGGAGATCGACTGCGGTGCCGGGATCCGGTAGGGCTCCACGGCCTCACGGTCCTGAGTGTTGCCCCGCTCGAGGTGTTCGATGTGCACGATCACCCCTCGGAGGTTCTCGCTGCGCCGTGTGGTGCCGAGGAGGTGCCCTTCGCCAGGGTCGGTGATCGACATGTAGCTTTGTGTGTCTCGGAAGCCGGGGCTGCTCCAGGGACGGACGGGCAACGGCACTCGCTCACCGTCCGAGGTCAGTGTGTAGGCGAGGTGTATGGCCAGGACCTCGTCCTCGCTGAGTGCCCTGCCGCGTTCGCGGGCCGAGACGAGACACCTGGACACAGCGGTCAGATAGTCATCACTGTCCAGGTCCGTTTGCTCAGGCCGGTGCGCGGACACCTGGTCCTGCGCCCGCGAGCGGACATGGACTTCCGCCGCGTCCTCGGTTGCGACGATGCGGAAATCTCCGTCGTCCGGCGGCTCGGTCCCGCTCGTCCCGTGCTCGATGACGTACAGCCGGCGGCACTGCTCCTTCAGCGTGTCGATCCCCTGCTGCCGGTCCGCGACAATGGGCAGGATCGCTGCCATCTGATCGGCGAATTCACCTGCCTCACCGGGATAGTCCTCCAGCAGCCCCGCCACAACTTCCTCGACTCGTGTGCGCAAGCTCGCCACGTCGTCCGGCCCGCGCAGGGCGAACGGGCGGCGTTGTACGTAGCTCTCGTCGGTGCGGTGACGCGTGGTCAGGGCGGTGCGTTGCCAGGCACAGAGGTTGATCGCGTACTCCAGTACCGCTCGGCGCACCGCTCCGTGCGTGAAGCGGCGGATGCGCCCTTCGGGGTGGGTGTGGACGTCACAGGGCATGGTCTTGTCCTTCCAGAGGGGGATTGCGACGTGGTTCGGATTTCGGGTTCGACGGTCGGCGGATCGATGTGCGGATGGCCGTCATCCCGGGGCATCCGGCGGTGGCGGTAAGAAGGATCCCTCAATGCGGGTTTCCGCCTGACCTACGGAGGGCATGTCCGGCGAGCCCCGCACATCAAGTAGGCCCCGCCGGCGAAACGCAGTCACTCCCCGAGAACTCGGCACTTGACAGCCGCCCTGCCGACATGCAGGAGTCGCGGACGGAGTCGACGTGGGGCGATGGCTCCAGCGGCAGCGCTGGCACGTCGTCTGCTGGGGCTCAAGACGCGACAGGGGTCGACAAGCCGTGGACAACTCGGCGGCGTCAACGAGGGTGTCAAGCCCCGAACACCCGGCGCATGACCGAGTAGGGGTGGCTCCGGCCTACTCCTGGCCGCCTACCTGGCCGGCCGGGACAGCCGGGGCGAAACGTTCCGCGTTGCCGTCCGCACCGACCACGGCCGCGACAGCGTCATCCCGGCAGACCAGCTCACCGCCCTCGCGCACCGCCCGTCGCTGAAATCCTCCTGCTCTCCGGCGCGCGACTGGGCCGGTTTGTCTCCTACCGCATACGGTGACCAGCAGGAATCACTTTCTGTGCTCGTACGGCTACAAAAGGAGCGGCAGGGTGGCAACGAACGTCAGTCAGCCCGGGGTCTATGTGGCGGAAACGCTCGATGCCGATTTCTCGGTGAGTATGGGGGCCACGGCGGTGCCGGTGTTCGTCGGAGACTTCGGCAACGTGCCGGCGGCGATGACACGGGTGAACGGCTGGCGTGACGCGCAGAGCCTCCTGGGCAGCGATGACTCCGAGGCGCTGAATGCGGCGCAGGCGGCGCTGTACGGCTACTTCGCCAATGGCGGCGGCGCCGGCTACGTCGTCACCACCGCGGGCCGCGGCCTCAAGGACGCCCTTGCCGAGGTGCCCGACGACGTCACCATCGTGGTCGCCCCGCATCTGTGGGAGCAGGGTGCGCAGACGGCCGGACAGTGGGCGCGGGAACTGGCCGCGTTCGCCGCGGAACGCAAGGCGATGGCGATCCTGCACGCGGACCGCGACCACACGCCCGAGCAGGCCGGCTCGGCGGTCAAGGCCTGGGGCATCCCCGCCGCCCACGCGTCGTTCGCGGCGGTCTACTACCCCTGGGCGCAGATGCCCCGCAGCAGCGACGCCGTCGCGCCGTCCGCCATCGTCGCGGGCATCTGGGCCCGAAGCGACCAGGAACGCGGGGTGTGGAAGGCGCCCGCCAACGCAGCCGTGCGAGGCATCACCGGCCTGCAGCACACGGCCACCGACGACGAACAGCGCCAGTTCGTCAACATCAACTTCCTGCGGACCTTCAAAGGCACCGGCATCCTCGTCTGGGGCGCGCGCACCGTCGCCGCCGACGGGGAGGCGGGCACCTGGCGCTACATCCCCGTCCGGCGTCTGGTCAGCACCGTCGAACGCGACCTCACGCGCGCCCTGCAATTCACCATCTTCGAGCCCAACACCCAAGCCACCTGGGACAAGTGCCGGGCAGCCACGGAGAACTACCTGAACCACATCTGGAAGCAGGGCGGACTCATGGGATCGGCGCCCCAGGAGGCGTACTTCGTCCAGATCGGCAACGGCATCACGATGACGGACACCGACGTCACCGCCGGCCGGATGATCCTCAACATCGGCCTGGCCGCAGTGCGCCCCGCCGAATTCATCACCCTGCAGATCACCACCGAGGCCGGGCAAGCATGACCCCCGCCGCCGCGCCCGAACCCCGGCCATCAACACCGCCCTGACTGAGGCCCGCTCCACACGGCGCCTGCTGCTCTCGAGCGGGCCGTCACCGCGCGCGTCATCCCCGCCCGGCTCACAGGTCGCTTCCTCCAGCGGCCTGCGGGCGGAACCACACGCAGGCTCCGCAAGCAGGTCACCGACCTGGCGTTCAAACGCCTTACTGGGACCGCTCGGGCGTGCAGGTGTGGGCTCCTCCCGACAGGAGGAGCCCACGCTAGGGGATGTGTGATGGGGTTATTCCGTGCGCAGGCCTTCCGGGCGCATCATCCGCAGCAGCGGCGGCAGGCTGAGCAGCGTCACCACGCCGACCACGGCCGCGCCCACGCCGGTCATGGTCAGGACGCTCGCCCAGTCCATGGCCACCGGTGTACGGGTCATCCTCAGCAGCACCGAGCCGAGGGTGACACCCACCATGGTGGCCAGTACGAGGCCGAGTCCGACCGGGAGGGCCGTCTGCCACAGCACCGACAGGCTCAGCGTGCGGCGCCGGGTGCCGAAGGCGACCAGCGCGGAGAGCAGCTTCCTGCGCTCGCGCAGCTGCTCCAGCTGGGAGACGAGCAGACTCGCACCGATCAGTGCCAGCACGAAGGCGGAGCCGACGAACAGGCCGGTGCGGATGGAGGTGTACTTGACGTCCTCCTCGTTCGCCGACCAGCTGTTGGCGCGTGCCAGGGGGTCGATCCGGGCAACGACGTTGCGTATGTACTCTCGTGAGTCCGGCACCGACGGGTCCAGACGCAGGTAGGCCCCGTCCGAGTACAACGCGGGAGCGGCCTTGGCGGGCAGGGCGGCGGGGGTGACCAGCAGACTGTTGGCGTCCTGCAGTGAGTCCTTGCGCGCGTCCACCACCCGCACGTTCGCCGGAACGGTCCAGGGCACCTCGATGCCGCGTTCGTTGCCGTCGTAGGACGGGGCGATGTAGAGCTGCCGACCGGGCTTCACCACGGCGATTTCGTCGGCGTTGCTGGGCGAGGTGTAGTGGCTCCTCGTTCGCGTGATGAACACGTCGCCGTCCTTGCAGGAGGGCAGCGTGGCCAGTTCGCGCAGGGCGGAGCAGTCGCCCACGGTCAGGCCGTTGCTGTTCTTCGGGTTGCGCCGCGCGTCTCCGTACTCCGAGATGGCCAGGGCGACTGCGGCCCGTACCCCCTTGGTGCCGGTGAATTCGCGTTCGACGCCGGACAGCGGCTTGCGGTCGCTGAAGTCGACCTGCATCTGGACCCGGCCGGGGTCCTTGCCGGTGGCCTTGGTGTACTGGCTCTGCGTTCCCGTGAACAGCATCTGCAGGGCGATGGCTCCGGCCACGGCGACGGCGATGCCGTTGACCATGCGTGCGGCGGTTCCGCTGCTCAGCTGCAGCCGCCGTACCGCGAGCTGCCAGGACAGCGCGCCCTTGCCGAGGCGGACGACGACCGCCTCCACCGCCCAGGGGAGCAGCGCGGTGATGCCGATCAGCAGCAGCAGCACGCCGCCGATGACGAGGTACTGGTTGAAGTCGCCGTTCTTGCGGCCTTTGTCGATCATCGGGTAGAGCATCGCGAGGCCGGCAAGCGGCGGCAGGAGCCGCCACCACAGCCGGCGGCGGCGCTGCTTGGCCGCGCGCACGACGCCGAGCGGTTCCACCACCACGCCGCGCATCGCGAGCAGCGTGACGAGTACGGCGGCGACCGGGATCGACACCGCGACCAGGGCGGCGAGCACGGGAGAGGGATCGAGGTAGCTGGGCCAGACGCTCACGCCCAGCAACTCGGTGGAGCCCAGCGTCTGACGGCCGAGGAGGAAGAAGCCGGTGCCGACGACCAGGCCCAGCAGTGCTCCGGCGAGTGCTTCGCCCGCCGCGATCCGCCGGGTCATGTGGCTGTCCGAGCCGACCAGGCGCAGCGCGGCCAGCCGGCGGTCGCGGCGCTCGCCGCCGAAGCGGACGGCGGCGGCGATGAACACGGCGACCGGGGTCAGCAGCACCACGAACACGACCAGGACCATGAGCAGCAGCACCGGGTCGGTCTTCTCGGGTGCCGCGTCCGGCCTGCCGTACCGGGTCAGCCGATGCACCGAAGAGAGGTCCGTGAGTTTCAGCCCCGAGGCGCCCGCGTAGTAGGCCAGTTCGTGGGAGCCGATGAGCCCGCTCTCGCCGATGGTGCCGGTGATCTTGTAGGGCAGCCGCTCCCGCAGCAGCTTGGCGCCGTCCGAGGCGAGCAGATCCCCCAGCGCGGGGGAGACCACCATCTCGCCCTTGCCCGGGAAGCTGTCGACCCCCGGGGGCAGCGGCGCCCGCTTGCCCTCGGGCTCGACGAGCCGGCCGCGGACGTCGACGTCGTGCCAGACGGTGTCGGTGGCGGCGATCAGGAAGGTGTTGTCGGCCTTCGGCGGGGCTTTGTCGGAGTACGTGTAGTCGAAGCGGGCGTCCTCCACCTTGTGGCGCGCGGCGAACACGTTGGGCAGGGCGGTGCACAGCAGGAGCAGTGCCACGCCGAGGCCGACGCCGACGGCGGTCAGCGTCATCCGGACCCAGCCCTCGCGTCCGCCGGTGACGGCGAAGCGGGCCCCCATGGCCAGGTCCCTGGCCCACTGTCTGGTGTTCATATGGCGTGCTCCATGTCGCGGGACTTGCCGTCGCGTACGACGATCTCCCGGTCGGAGTAGGCGGCCACGCGTGCCTCGTGGGTGACGAGCACGACGGCCGCGTTGGTGGAGCGGGCCGCTTCGGTCAGCAGCTCCATCACGCGCTCGCCGTTGAAGGAGTCGAGCGCGCCGGTGGGTTCGTCGGCGAACAGCAGGCGCGGTCCGGTGACCAGCGCGCGGGCCACGGCGACGCGCTGGCCCTGGCCGCCGGAGACCTCGCCGGGCCGCTTGGCCCTGAGGTCGTCGACCTCCAGACGCTCCATCCAGCCGAGCGCGGCCCGCTCGGCGTCCTTGCGGGGACGGCCGTTCAGCCGCAGTGGCAGGGCCACGTTCTCCACACAGGTCAGCTCGGGCACCAGCTGGCCGAACTGGAACACGAACCCGAACTCGGAGCGGCGCAGCGCGCTGCGCTGGGCATCGCTCATCTTCGTCAGTTCACGCCCGTTGTAGGTGATCGACCCGGAGTCGGGCGGCACGATCCCCGCGAGACAGTGCAGCAGCGTGGACTTGCCGGACCCGGAGGGGCCCATGATGGCGACGACCTCGCCCGGGTGGATGGAGAACTCGGCGCCGTCCAGCGCGTGGGTCGGGCCGTACGCCTTGCGCAGGTCGCGCGCGGTGAGCAGGGAACCGGGGGGAGAAGTCGTCATCGGGTCACAGCCTCACTGAGTTTGTCGAGTCGCGCGGCGGTCAGCTCCAGCCAGCGCAGGTCGGCCTCCAGGTGGAACAGCGCGTGGTCGCAGATCAGTTGGTCCGCGAGGTCGCCCTTGCGCTTGCGGTCGGTCAGGAGCCGCATGCTGCGCAGGTGCTCGGAGCGCTGCCTGTCGAGGATGTCGGCCGCGTCCCGGTGGGTGAGCAGGGCGAGGACGACCTTGGTGTAGAGGGTCGACTGGAGGTACTCCTCCGGCTTCTCCGGGGTGGCCAGCCACCGCTGTACGTCGGTGATGCCGGCGTCGGTGATGGCGTACCGCTTGCGCTCGGGGCCGCCGCCGGCCTCGATCCCGTCGACCTCGACGAGCCCGTGCTTCAGCAGCCGGGACATCGTGGAGTAGACCTGGCCGTAGTGCAGCGGCCGGTCGTGACCGAACTTCTCGTCGAAGGCCCGCTTGAGGTCGTAGCCGTGGCGCGGACCGGACTCCAGGAGCCCTAGAAGGGTGTGACCGATGGACATGAGGACCACTCTACACACCGTGTATACCTGGTGTGTATACACGGTGTGTCTACGTCGTGGCGGGATGAACAACTGTGCAGGTGAGGGAGCTGAGAATTCCGGTCATCACGGTTCGGAAAACGGGCGGACGCCGGGGCCGCGGTTACCGGTCACGGTCACGGTTCGGCGGCCCACGGAACGATCGTCCACACTGAGGGACGATGCGCGCGGCGCTGCTGCAGGCCCCGCACTTGGCTCTCGTCCGTGTCCGCGAGAGCCTCCTTCGGGTGGGAGTACGCACACCGCCCTGGGTGCCAACCATCCGCCGTCCGACCAGATCACCCTGCATCCCGGCCTCATACGGCCCGGCCCACCCGACTCCGCCAGCCCCCTGTCGCCGTCAACGGCCGCCACTACCTGGACGGCGTCTTGCGAGCCCCTCCTACTCGAGCGGGAGGGCAGAAGCCAAAGAACGCGCTGCTTGCCGGCCGAGTAAGACTGTGCGGCACACCCTGGCCATCCCACTTGGCTACATGACGGTCTGATGTGAAGTGACTTGAACAGAGCCGAGCAGCCCAAGGGCCTGGGCGCTGGGGCTGCCGGGTTCGGCCTGGTAGACAAGAAGTTGCTGGCCCGCGGCATCGCGTACGTCGAAGGTCTGGTAAGTGAGCGTCAAGGCCCCCACGTCGGGGTGGAGGACGTGCTTGGCGTCCTGGGTCTTGCCGCGCACCGTGTGGGTGTTCCACAGGCGGGTGAAATCCGTGCAGTGCTCGGTGAGTGCGCGGACGAGTTCCCGCAGCCGTGGGTTGTCCGGGTCGAGGCCGGCCGCCTGACGAAGGTGGCTCACGGTGGCCTGCGCTGTGTGACTCCACCGGGTGTAGAACTGTCGGCCTACCGGGTCGAGGAAAACCATGCGGGCCAGATTGTCGGCCTTTTCGAAGGGTGAATGGAGGGCCTCGGCCAGGGTGTTGGCGGCCAAGAGGTCCAAGGTCCGGTTGATGACGAACGCCGCGGCGCCCGAACTGCCGTCCATCAGCTGGCGCAGGGCAGGACTGACCCGGTCCGTGGTGTGCGTGAACTGGTTACTCGGCGCTGTCCCGGCAAGCTGGTGCAGGTGCGCGTGGGCGTCGACGTCCAGTCGCAGGGAGCGGCCGAGCGCATCGAGTACCTGGGCCGAGGGGTGGCGTTCGCGCCCCTGTTCCAGGCGGGTGTAGTAGTCCGCGTTCACCCCGGCC
Organism: Streptomyces sp. NPDC015139; assembly: GCF_043079785.1. NCBI lineage: Bacteria > Bacillati > Actinomycetota > Actinomycetes > Kitasatosporales > Streptomycetaceae > Streptomyces > Streptomyces sp. NPDC015139. Next base: position 10,198 of record NZ_JBIBUW010000028.1, read on the forward strand.
AGGACGGCTACTTCTTCACGACGCAGTCCGGCGACTCTGCGCATGCCGTGGCTCACCATGCCGACGTCCTGCGGCCGCAAGGCCGCCCTGCGTGCGCGCAGGAACTCTCCCAGGTGGTTGTCGGTCATGTCCTCAGGCTAGGCCGTAGAGGCGGTGTGCTGCCTGGGTGTGGTGCACCCAGGCAGCACACGTCCTGGTCGGCGCTCTGCGGCCGGTCCACACTCGGCCGGACAGGACAGATCCGCACCGATGGACGAGGAGAATCCGTCATGCCAGGGCAGAGGGTGAAGGGCCATGCCGACGTGGTCGGTATGTGGGTGACCGCAGATGGTCACATCCGTCAGGAGTTGCGGGCGGACGGACGGTACGACGAGGCCCGCGGTGGCCGGCGCAGCGCCTACACCGGCCGCTACACGGTGACCGGCAGTCACATCGACTACGTCGACGACTCGGGGTTCACCGCGACGGGCGACATCCGCGACGGAGTGCTCTACCACGAGCACCTCGTGCTCCGCCGAGAGGAAGAGCAGGCATGACACACTCGGCCAAGGTCGTGGCGGTCACCGGAGCGAGCAGCGGGATCGGAGAGGCGACCGCCCGCCGGCTTGCCGCCGACGGGCACCGCCTGCTTCTAGGAGCGCGACGCATCGATCGTCTCGAAGCACTGACCAAGGAGATCATCACCGCAGGGGGCACTGCGGCCTTCCAGCGGCTGGACGTCACAGATGCCGCCGATCTCCGGGCCTTCGTGTCCGCCGCCGGCGCGACTTACGGCCGATTGGACGTGATCGTCAACAACGCCGGAGTGATGCCGCTTTCGCCGCTGGAAGCGCTGAAGACCGACGAGTGGGACCGGATGATCGACGTCAACGTGCGGGGAGTTCTGCACGGTATCGCCGCCGCCCTGCCCGCGATGCGCGCCCAGGGCGGTGGGCACTTCGTGAACGTCGCCTCGGTCGGGGCGTACGAGGTCTCTCCCACCGCCGCCGTCTACTGCGCCACCAAATTCGCCGTCCGGGCGATCTCCGAGGGACTGCGGCAGGAGTCCTCCGGGAGCATCCGGGTCACCCTCGTCTCCCCGGGCGTGACCGAGTCCGAACTCGCCGACAGCATCTCCGACGCTGCGGCGCGGGAGGCCATGAAGACCTACCGCGCCGTGGCGCTGCCCGCCTCCGCCATCGCGGAGGCCATTGCCTACGCCATTTCCCAGCCTTCACAGGTCGACGTCAACGAGATCGTCGTCCGCCCCGCCGCAAGCGCCCAATAGCTCCCCCGGAAGGAACTCGGATGGGAACCAGTCCCCTCCGACGGATCCGCCGGACCGCGGAGGGGGGAGGCTCGAGGGGCGGCCGACGCCGTCGTGCTCGCGCGGGTGCACCGCAAGTGGCCGACGTGCCTTGCTGCGGGTCAGGGAACTCGCCCAGGTGTCTGGCCCGGTTGGTGAATGGAGATACGGGTGGAGCATGGCAGGGAGGCGCGCACGAGGAGGGGAAGTCCATGAGCATGCCTTCCTCTGGCTCCGAGCATCCCTGCCAGGACGGCGGGCTGTCCGAGTACCGGGTGCGGCTGAGGGTGATCGAGGTCTTGGCACGAGGCGCGAAGGAAGCCGAACCGCAGGCGGCTCCGAAAGAGCTCTGCCGGGCCTGCATCCGGTTGCTGCCGGTCAGCGGCTCATCGGTGTCCATCTCGGGAGGACCGGGCGTGCGACCCGTGTGGTGTGCGAGCGACAAGACCGCCGCGCGGCTGGCCGAGGCCCCGCACACCCTGGGCGCCGGCCCACCGCGCTGACGAGCACCCCCAGGCGGAGGCAGCTATGCGGCCGGCTGAACCGCCGGAGCCCTCGGCCGACCGCAAGTGGATCTTTCCGGGGTTCGGGTGCCGGATGATGTCCCCGACGACGTGCGGGGTGTCGTCGCCGTCCGCGGATGTGTATGGGTAGCCGACGATGAGGAGCATGACGTGGAGCCTGCGGAACTGCGTCGCGCGGTCGAGGCGGCACGGGCGACCGTCACGCAGCTGGGCCTGCGAGTGGATGACGTGGTCGTCGTCCACGACTCGGACCGCGTCGCGCTGCGCCTGCTCCCGTGCGACGTGCTGGCCCGGATCGCGCCGCCGGGGCAACTGACCGACTCCGCGTTCGAGGTCGAGGTGGCCCGCCGGCTCGCGGCCGTCGACGCCCCGGTGGCCGGGCTGGACCCCCGGGTCGAGCCCCGCCTGTACGAGCGGGACGGCTTCGCCGTCTCACTGTGGACCTATTACGCACCGGTGGCGGCGGAGATCGCGCCGGCCGCGTACGCGAACGTGCTCATGCGGCAGCACGCCGCCCTGCGCCGCATCGAGCTGGACGCGCCCCACTTCACGGAACGGGCCGCCCGCGCGCTGCGGGAGGTGACCGACCGGGAGCAGACGCCCGACCTGTCCGACGCCGACCGGGAACTCCTCGCCCGCACCCTGGGCGAGGTGAGCGCCGTGATCGGCGCGGACCGGTCCGGCGACCAGTTGCTGCACGGCGAGCCACACGAGGGCAACCTCCTCGCCACGGAGCGGGGACCGCTCTTCGTGGACCTCGCCACGTGCTGCCGCGGGCCGGTCGAGTTCGACCTCGCACACGCTCCCGACGGTGTGGCGGAGCACTACGCGGGGGCAAACCCGGATCTCCTGCACCGGTGCCGCGCCGTGGACTGGGCCATGTTCTCAGCCTGGCGCTGGCGCCGCACGGACCAGATGCCCGACCGGGACCACTGGAGGGCGGAGGGACTCGCCCTGGTCCGTGCCTCGCTCGACCGCCGTGGACCGCGCTGACCGTCCCCGGTTGCCATGCCCGATGAGGAGGAACGGCCTCCACTTCCTCGACGCCGTCGCGGGCGAGGGGACGACCGGGAGGAAGCCTTCGCCGCGTGGCAAATCGAGCTACCCCCGGGCGCGGGGACGACCTGTACTCAGAGGGGAACACCGGGACCTCCCTCGCATCGGCGGGGAGGACGTGCTGCACTACGCCGTCACCGAACTGCGTGGTGTTGCGGTCAATGGCTGGGGCTTGTCGCCATTTCGAGCTTGTGGCTCATGCGTTCCAGGGTGCGGACGGTTGTGCGGTACTCCTCCAGGGAGATGCCGGCCATGGACAGCTCGCGGAACGCGTCGACGCGCGCAGCCACGTCGGTCAGGCGCCGGCGGCCACCAGGTGTGAGGGTGAGCAGTCCCGGTGCGGGACGGTCTGCCCAGCCGTCGGTGAGAACGGTGTCGATGGGGAGCATCGCTGCCAGGTCGGCCGACGTCCGGACGTAGTCGAGGGGTACTTCCCGGTGGGTGACCGGGAGACCGATGGCGGTCGCGAGGTTCTGCGCCATCTGGACGGAGGTGCATTCGTCGGAGGCGATGTCGAAGCGGTGACCGGTGAACTCGTTTCATGCGCCTCGTGGACCAAGCCGACGACAGAGAAATCACACGCTACGACCTGGCCGAAAACGCGCCAGGGGCGCGCGCCGTGGTCTTCGGCGAAGTCCTCCGAACCGACACCGGCTGGAAGTTCCGCGGCCACGGACAGAGTGACCGTGACCGCCGACTGACGTCTTCGCCTCACAGAGCGCTGCGGTGGGGTGTGCGACTGGTGTAACCGCACACGCTCACGCCGCGTGACGGACCGGAAATTCGATCTTCCTACGGTGCTGTCGTGGGGCTGCCCGCCGTGGGCGGGGCGGCCTGGGATCGGGAAGGTAGACACGACGGGGTGGGGTTAGGTGGCATCTGGCTCGAAGGACGGCAGTGTCCGTACGGTCTGCTCGTACTGCGGGGTCGGCTGCGGGATCGTGCTGGACCTGACGCGGGACCCCGCTGACGGCCGTCGCCGTGCGGCGAAGGCGTCCGGGGACAAGGCGCACCCCACCAACTTCGGTCGCCTGTGCACCAAGGGGGCGACGAGCGCCGACATGATGGCCGCGCCCGGCCGGCTGGGCACAGCGCTGGTGCGCGCCGAGCGGGGGGCGGAGCCAGCTGAGACGGATGTGGATGAGGCCGCCACGGCCGTCGCCGTCCGGCTGCGGGCGATCCTGGACGAGCACGGCCCGGACGCCCTGTCTTTCTACGTCTCCGGGCAGATGTCTCTGGAGGCGCAGTACCTGGCGAACAAGCTGGCCAAGGGCTACGTGCGGACGAATCAGATCGAGTCGAACTCGCGGTTGTGCATGGCGAGCGCCGGCACGGGTTACAAGCTGTCGCTGGGGGCGGACGGCCCGCCCGGTTCCTACCAGGACTTCGATCACGCGGACGCGTTCTTCGTCATCGGCGCCAACATGGCCGACTGCCACCCCATCCTGTTCCTGCGCATGATGGACCGGATGAAGTCGGCGGGCGCCAAGCTGATCGTCGTCGACCCACGGCGCAACGCCACCGCCGACAAGGCCGACCTCTTCCTCCAGATCAAGCCCGGCACCGACCTGGCTCTGCTGAACGGCCTGCTGCACCTGCTGGTCGCGAACGGCCACACGGACGGGGAGTTCATCGCCGAGTTCACCGACGGCTGGGAGGAGATGCCCGCCTTCCTCGCGGACTACCCGCCGGAGAAGGTCGCGGAGATCACCGGCATCCCCGAGGCCGACATCCGGCAGGCCGCCCAGTGGATCGGCGAGGCGGGTGAGTGGATGAGCTGCTGGACCATGGGCCTGAACCAGTCCACCCACGGCACGTGGAACACCAATGCCCTGGTCAACCTGCACCTCGCGACCGGTGCCATCTGCCGACCCGGTTCCGGCCCGTTCTCGCTGACCGGCCAGCCCAACGCCATGGGCGGCCGCGAGATGGGCTACATGGGTCCCGGCCTGCCCGGCCAGCGCTCCGTCCTGGTCGAGAGTGAGCGCGCGTTCATCGAGAACCTGTGGCAGATCTCCGAGGGTTCCCTGCGCACCGAGGTGGGGCGCGGCACGGTCGAGATGTTCGAGCAGCTGGCCGCGGGAGCCATCAAGGCGTGCTGGATCATCTGCACCAACCCGGTCGCCTCGGTCGCCAACCGCAAGACCGTCATCGCCGGTCTGGAGGCCGCCGAACTCGTCATCACGCAGGACGTGTTCACCGAGACCGAGACCAATGCGTACGCCGATGTCGTCCTGCCCGCGACGCTGTGGGCGGAGTCCGACGGCATCATGATCAACTCCGAGCGGAACCTCACCCTCGTCCAAGGGGTCGTCGATACGCCCGGACAGGCGCTGCCCGACTGGCAGCTGATCGCCCGCGTGGCGTGCGCGATGGGCTACGCCGACGCCTTCACGTACGCCTCCGCCGAAGAGGTGTTCGAGGAGCTCAAGCAGGCGTGGAACCCCAAGACCGGCTGGGACTTGCGGGGCGTGACCTACGACCGGCTGCGCTCCACACCGGTCCAGTGGCCGGCACCCACCGCCGACGGCCCGGACCGCAACCCGATCCGCTACCTCAACGACGGAGTCAGCCAGACCCTCCACGTACGAGAGGACGGCAGCCGCCCCCGCCTGGTCTTCCCCACCGCGAGCGGACGCGCCCAGTTCTTCGCCCGCCCCCATCTGCCGGCAGCTGAGCTCCCCGACGACGACTACCCGTTCGTCCTCAACACCGGCCGCCTGCAGCACCAGTGGCACACCATGACCAAGACCGGCAAGGTCGCCAAGCTCAACAAACTCAACCCCGGGCCGTTCGTGGAAATCCACCCCGACGACGCCCAGGCCCTCGGCGTCGTCGACGGCGACCACCTGGAAGTCGCCTCACGCCGCGGACGTGCCGTTCTGCCCGCCGTTGTCACCGACCGCGTCCGGCCCGGCACCTGCTTCGCCCCGTTCCACTGGAACGACCTGTTCGGCGAATACCTCAGCATCAACGCCGTCACCAACGACGCCGTCGACCCCCTCTCCTTCCAGCCCGAGTTCAAGGTCTGCGCCGTCACCCTCGCCAAGACCGCCGCCCCCATCCCGGCAGCCCGCCCGAGCAACCAGCCGGAAGCCGCGCCCGCGGCCCCGGCCCCAGCCCCGGCGCCTATACCGGCCGCGGCAGCGGCCACCGCGCCGGACTCCCCCATCCACGCCCTCGCCACACTGTTCGGCGTCACCGACCTCGCCCCCGCCCCCCTGACCGAACCGGAACGCCACTACCTCTCCGGATACCTCTCCGCACTCGCCACCACCCCGCCCGACAGCCGCGTCCCCGTCCTGCCGCCGGGCGCCCCCTTCGACCCCGGCCACGCCCTGTGGGTCGACGGCGTCCTCGCCGGCATGTTCTCCCGCACCACCCCCGCCACCGCGGCGGCCACCCCCATACCCGTGCAGACCGGCGCACCGGACACTGGCACGGTCGTACCGGCCCGCCGTCTGATCACTTTGTGGGCCTCACAGACCGGCAACGCCGAAGAGTTCGCCGCCGGCGCCGCCCGCACACCTCACTCAGGCGGGCCGCACCGCCGAGCTGCTGCCCATGGCCGATACGAGCCCGGCCCACCTCGGCGAAGACACCGACGTGCTGATCATCACCAGCACATTCGGCGACGGCGAAGCTCCGGACAACGGCGCCGGCTTCTGGCAGGCCCTGGCCGCCCCCGATGCGCCACGCCTGGAAGGCATCCGCTACGCCGTTCTCGCCTTCGGCGACTCCAGCTACGACGACTTCTGCGGCCACGGCCGCCGCCTCGACGAACGCCTCGAGGCCCTCGGCGCCACCCGCCTCATGCCTCGCACCGACTGCGAACCCGACTTCGAGGAAGCCGCCGGGCAGTGGCTCGGGCAGGTGACCACCGCCCTGGCCACCGCTGACGACCGTCAGGCCGTCGCCACGGTCCGAGAGGTGCCGGCCTCCCCCGAGCCCGCCGCCACACCGCTGGCCACTACCCCGGCGTCCGCTCCCTCACCAGCGGGTGCGGGTCACACCAAGACGTCACCGTTCGCCACCCTGCTCGTCGGAAACAGACTGCTGAGCCTGCCCGGTTCCGAGAAGGAGGTGCGGCAGTTCGCCTTCGACACCCGCGACGGCGAACTCGCCTACGAAGCCGGTGACGCCCTCGGTGTCTGGCCGGTCAACAGCGCGGGACTCGTCGCCGAATGGCTCGCCCTCACCGGCCTCGACCCCGACGAGCCGGTCGACCTTGGCGACAGCGCACCCCTCCCCCTCGAAGAAGCACTGCGCACCCGGCTGGACACCTCCCGCATCACCACGGACCTGCTCAAGTTCGTGACGGACCGCACCGGCAGTCACGACCTGAAACGACTGCTGCGCGCGGACAACAAGGATGCGCTCGCCAAGTGGAGCTGGGGCCGCCAAGCCGCAGACGTCGTCGCCGAGTTCCCCGTCCACGCCTCGGCCGCGGACTGGACCGCCGTACTCAAACGCCTCCAGCCCCGCCTGTACTCCATATCCTCCAGCCCACTCGCACACCCGAGCGAGGTCCGCCTGACGGTCTCCGTCGTCCGCTACAGCAACGACCTCGGCCGCGACCGCAAGGGCGTCTGCTCCACCTACCTCGCCGACCGCGCCGACGACGGCCCGGTCCAGGTCTTCGTCCAGCGCTCACCGCACTTCCGCCCGCCCACCGACCCCACCACCCCCATGATCATGGTCGGGCCCGGCACCGGTGTGGCCCCCTTCATCGGCTTCCTCGAAGACCGCCAGGCCCGCGGCCACACCGGCCCCAACTGGCTCCTCTTCGGCGAACAACGCCAGGCAACCGACTTCTACTACCGCGACGACCTCGAGGCCCACCAGGCATCCGGCCACCTCGACCGCCTCGACCTCGCCTTCTCCCGCGACCAGCGCAACAAGATCTACGTCCAGGACCGCATGCGCGAACACGCCCCCCGCCTGTGGCAGTGGCTCCAGGACGGCGCCCACTTCTACGTCTGCGGCGACGCCGGACGCATGGCCAAAGACGTCGACCAAGCCCTCACGGAGATCATCGCCACCCACGGCAACATGGACACCGACGAAGCCGCCGCCTACATCCGACGCCTGGCCGCCGACAAACGCTACGTACGCGACGTCTACTGACCTACGCCCCCAACCACCCCAGCGTCGGTTCGCTGGTCCGGGCTCCGGCAGGCTGTCCCGACACCGGTCACAGGCAGCCCCCGCGACCGGCCGGGTTGCCTTCGCGTGCGGCGCCCGCGATTCAGTGTCCGGCGGCGACCATGCGCGGCTCCGCTGTCAAGCTACGACATTCCGGGGCGTGACCGGAGGACTCCGCGTGGGGCGTACTGGTGGCACGGGACGGAGGTCAGATACCCCTCCCGCAGACGGAAAAGCTGCAGCGACCCAACCGCAGCAGCTTATCCACATTCCGTGAATCCGCAGGACCGCTGTCCGGCAGTCCCGCCCCCGACAGGAGATTTCCCATGGAAAACATTATGGAAAGCGAATACGCAAGCCTCGACGTGACCGACATGATCCCGGCACAAAAAGAAGAGGGGGAGCCGGGGACCGATGCGCCAACGATGCTGGGCATCGTGTTCACTGCCGGTTTCGTCAAGAACGGAAGGGGGCATGTGGACTGGTTCATCCCCGACGGCCGGATCAGGAAGGGCTCCGTCGTTCTGGCCTCGGCCACCGAAATGGACAGTACATTCAGCAGCCCGCTTTTCGGGGGCGCTCACGTCACTGTGCAGCAGATCACTCCTGCGGACGGCTCGGTACGCGTGCGTACATGGGTGGACAACGTGCCCGTGAACATCAATCTCCGATTGCAGATAGCTGTGCTCGGGATGGTCACGGTCCCCGTGTAGGGGAGCGACTGCCGGCGGCGGGCAAAGCCTCAGCCCGCCGCCCGCGTCGCTGACACCAGGCACGGCGGCGGTCAGCCGAACCCGGACGTCGCACCTCGTCGAGGACCAGAGAGCGACGGTCGACGTACGGGACTGGAGACTGGCGCGGGCGGAGTGAAACACCTGCCGTCCCCGTTCCGCAGCCCCGAGGCGGCCGACGAGTCAGCCGCTATCGCCAGCGACGCCACAAGCCGGGTCAACGCCAGCCAGGGACAACCACAACCGTGCGCCTCTGTCACCACGTTGAGGAAGAAATTCCTTCTCTTCCGGCGACCCACCCCCTCTGCCTTGAGTCGACGTGCTCGACATCGGGCGTCTGCTCATTGGTATCGAGCGCTTGATGACATCGGCGGCCAGGAGCCACACCCCGCAGTCTTAAGCGGTACCCACGGCAAATCATCGCCCGGGGCGCGTGCCCTTAAAGCCGGCATCCTCACCGGTCGTCCCGATAGTGGCACGAAAACAGGCGGCTGCAGGTGACACCGTAACGTAGACAATTTTCTCGATAACCGCAGCTGGCCACGGGCGGCGCCCTGGGCGCGCCGCCCGTGGCCGACTGCGGCGCCGGAGCTCAGCGGCGAGTGGCCACGCCGGCGTCGGCCGAGGTCCTTTCCCCGCTGGCCCTGCTCGGCCCGTCAGCGAACGGTAAGGTCGCGTCGCCCCACGACCGCCAGCGTCGCGGTCAGCACGGCGAGCGCGGCCGTCTGGCCGAGGCTGCCGCCGACGTACTCGGCTCTGGCCGAGGCTGCCGCCGACGTACTCGGCGGGCAGGTGCACCCCGAGCCACAGGTACAGGGCGGTGACGCGGACCGCCAGGAGCAGCAGGCCGAGCACGGCGAGGGCGAGGGCGCCACCGGGCATGCCACGGTCCGTCCGCCGGCTGCGCCACAGCAGCCAGCCGACAGCGCCCACAACGAAGCAGGAGGCGGGCGCCCAGGCCGGGTCGGGGAAGGCGGGTAGCAGCACGAGGGATGCACCCATCACTACACAGCTCGCCATGAAGGCCAGCCCGGGTGATCCCGCAGGCAGCCGGGCCGGGGGTGCGTCGCGGTGGTGGGCGGCACAGAGTGCGAGGGCCGGCAGCCAGGCGAGGAGCGCGAACGCGGTGGCGAACGCCGGGTCCGGCACTGCCGTCTCGCTCACCAGAGGGGCGAACAGCGGTTGGAGGGTGGGCAGTGCTGCCAGCAGCGCACAGATCCGAGCGAGGCGGCGGCGATCGTGCAGGAGTGCGAAGTAGGCGGCCGTCCACAGCAGCGGAAGGATCCACTGAGCAGCTGCGGCCGCTCCGGCGAGGAGTCCGTGGTCGGTGAACTCCGACAGGAACAGGTGCCTTTGGGTGGCTCCCCGGCTGAACGCCTGGGTCAGTTCCAGTACGTGGTCGACGACCGCGGAAGCCGCCTGCAGCAGGACCGCGACCAGGGCGAAGAGGCGGGCGGACGATCCGAGCAGGGCGTAGGGCCTGGGTGCTCCAGCCACGCCGAACCGGGTGCGCAGCGCCAGGGCGGCGATGCTCGCCACCTCACCGAGCGTAGGTCGGCTCTGGTCCTGGGTTTCCCGATCGATATCCCACAGGTACGTCTCGACCATCTCCTCCTCCCGTTCGCGCCGGTAGTGGGCGGGGAGCAGCCGCAGGACGGCGCGGTAACGCGCCTCGAGGAGGGTGGTCATGCGTAGCCTCCCGCGAGTCCGGGTGCGGTGGGAGGGCGGACCGCACCGGTCGGGGCGTCGGCGCGGGAGCCCTCGGCGATCCGTCGTTTCGCGGCCCTGGCACCGGCCGCCATCTGCTCCGCCTCCGCGTCCAGGGCCGTCACCCCTTCATTGGTGATCCGGTAGTAGCGCCTGAGTCGGCCCTGCTGCACTTCCTCGCGGTCGAGGACGATCAATCCGTCCGCGGTGAGCCGGTCAAGCACCCCGTACAGGGTGCCGACACGCAACTGCACCTGTCCCTCGGACAGCTCCTCGACCTCGTGCAGGATCCCGTAACCGTGCCGCGGCTGATCGGCGAGGGCTGTGAGGACGAAGAACGCAGCCTGGGTCATGCTCCTCAACGTCATGAAGACAAGATATCTCGGCTCCCGATATATATCGAACAAACTGTGCTGTGGGCAGGTCCAAAGCCCCTCACTCGCGATGCCGGCCGACTGACGCAGGGGCCCGGCTGACGATCACAGCCGAGCCCCGAGCCCCGTGGTCCACTCTGCGACGCACTCGCAGCTCGCCGTGGCCGGAGGCACCGGCGGATGCAGCTGAGAGGGGTCTGGTGGGACATGCCTGCGCCCTGCTTCCGCGTCTCCTTCACCCGGCAGCCGCCAGGACCCGGCACGAGCACACCACCAACCAGCCGGGACGGGTCGGCACCGGGCTGGTCAACACCCGTCCTGCCGACAGCGGGCGCCCGGGCGGCCATCCATCGAAGGGGATCGTCGTCCTCACCGACCCAGGCCAAGGCGTAGGCGTTAGCGCCCTGGGAGGTCCCCACGACTCGACCCGCCCGGGGACGGTGGCCGGCAGACGGTTGTCCGCCGGCACAGCGTCTGTTCTATCGGGGCAACTCGGGCTGTCCCGTGCGGGTCTCTGCGGCATGTGCCACCGCTGCGCGGATGGGATCGGGTCCTTCGGCAAGCTCCAGGACGAGTCCGGCGGTAGCGGGAGTGTCGAGCAGAGACGCCAAAACCTGAGCGACATCGTCGCGGGTGACTTCGCCGACGCTTCGCTCGGCAGTGAGGCGAACGGTGCCGGCGCCAGGCTCGTTCGTGAGGGCGGCCGGCCGCAAAACCGTCCATCTGAGGTCCTGGGCCATGAGGTACTCGTCCGCGGCGGTCTTGGCATGCACGTAGGCCGCCCAGACTTCGTCGGCGTGAGCCGGGGGCGGGCTGCCCGCGCCGCGGGTGGAGACCATCACATACCGTCGGACCCCTGCCTGCAGAGCAGCGTCGGCGAGGACGGCCGCGGCCTGGTGGTCGACGGTGTGTTTGCGGGCCGTGCCGCTGCCCGGTCCGGCGCCGGCGGCGAAGACCACCGCGTCGGTCTCGGACAGGATCGCGGCAACGTCGTCGCACGATGCCTTCTCCAGGTCACAGACGACGGGGTGCATTCCGTCTGCTCGCAGGTCGCTGCTGTGGGCAGGGTTACGGACGATCCCCACGACGCTGTCGCCGCGAGCCGCGAGCAGTCGGCCCAGGCGCCGGGCGATCTGGCCGTGGCCGCCCGCGATCACGATCTTCATGAAACTCTCCTCGGACGGAAAGGATGATGCGGCCCCACCGGCGCTGCGGCGGACCTCGTGGTGGCCGGCACGGCGGACCATCCCTCAGAAGGCGATGCGGACTTTCAGTGCCTCGCGGTCGTGCATGGCGCGGTAGCCGTCGGGCACGCCATCCAGGTCGACGGTGCGGTCGAAGACCAGGCCCGGATCGATCGCGCCGGACAGTACGTCCGGCAGCAGCTCGGGGATGTAGGCGCGGGCGGGGGCGACGCCGCCGGCAAGCGCCACGTTCCGGCCGAACATCTGGGTGATGTCGACACCGGCGCTGCCGCCGTGCGGCACGCCGACGTAGCCGACGGCGCCGCCGTCCCGGGCGATGGAGATCGCGGTGCGCATCGACTCCTCGGTCCCGACAGCCTCCAGCACGGCGTGCGCGCCGAGACCGCCGGTCAGTTCCTTGACCGCCTCGATCGCGGCCTCACCGCGCTCGGCGACCACATCGGTGGCGCCGAAACTCCGGGCGATCGCGGTGCGCTGCTCGTGCCGGCCAAGGGCGATGATCCGGTCGGCTCCCAGGCGCCGTGCGGCGAGGACGCCGCACAAACCGACCGCGCCGTCGCCGACCACCGCGACGGTGACACCCGGCCGGACGCCGGCGGTGACCGCGGCATGGTGGCCGGTGCTCATCACGTCGGAGAGAGCGAGCAGGCCCGGCAGCAGCTTCTCCTCGCCAGCGGCCTCCTTGGGCAGCTTGACCAGGGTGCCGTCGGCGAACGGGACGCGGACGGCTTCGCCCTGGCCGCCGTCCGAGCCGACCTCGCCCCAGAAGCCGCCCCGCGGGCAGGACGTGTGCAGACCCTCGCGGCAGTAGTCGCAAGTACCGTCGGACCAGACGAACGGGGCAACGACGAAGTCGCCCCGCGTAAAGCCGATCACCTCGGAGCCGACCTCCTCGACGATGCCGAGGAACTCGTGGCCGATCCGCTGCCCGGCCACCCGGGACGCCACGCCCCGGTACGCCCACAGATCGCTCCCGCAGATACAAGCGTTCACTACCCGCACCACGGCATCGGTCGGATTCCGAACCGCCGGGTCGGGCACCTCCTCTATTCGGATGTCGTTGGGGCCGTGAATCACGGTGGCACGCACGGAACTCTCCTGGGTACTGCTCGGGGCATGGGCTGAAGCAGTCAGAGTCGCCGGACACACATCGCCTTGTCCAGCTACATCCCCTACAGCATTTGCTTAAGATGAACTGATGCTCGATGTTCGACGACTCATCCTCCTGCGCGACCTGGCCGTTCACGGCACGGTGACGGCTGTGGCCGAGCTCCACCGCGTCACACCATCCGCCGTCTCGCAGCAACTACGGCTGCTGGAGGAGGAGACCGAAACCCGCCTGCTGGAACGCACTGGCCGCTCCGTCTACCTCACCGCCGCCGGCCACCAACTGGTCGGCGACACCGAGAACGTGCTCGCCGCTCTCGAACATGCCCAAAGCCGGCTCCGCACCGGCACCGGAGAGCCGACCGGGCCCGTTCACCTCGCCTGCTTCCCCAGCGCGCTCGCACCGATAGCCGCCCCCTTCGGAGAGGTTCTGGAGAGCACCCACCGGAACCTGCGGCTGCACATCACCGAGGCTGAGCCCGAAACCGCCGTGCGGCTCCTGCTTCAGCGACGCGTCGACATCGCGCTGCTCTACCGCTACGCCAACCTCGCCACACCCGCGCATCCCGGCGTCGAGATCCGAACCCTGCGCACCGATCCACTCGTCGCCGTCCTGCGAAACGACCATCCCGCTGCCCGCCCCGAGCGGTCCGCGATCGACCTGCGGGAACTCGCAGACGCTCCGTGGATCACCGCCCCGGCCCAAACGGCGTGCGGGGACGCCATCCTCCAGGCCTGCCGGGCGGCCGGCTTCAGCCCACAGGTCCGCCACACCTGTACCGACTTCTCCGCGATGATCGCTCTCGCCGCGACCGGGGGCCACACCGTCCTCATCCCACACATGGCCGCCGCCCATCTCCCGTCCGTGCTGACAGCACGACCAGTGACGGACCGCACGCTCACTCGCACAATCGAGACCGCCGTCCGCCACGGCACAGCGAACGAACCCGCAATCGCCGCCGGCCTCAGTGCACTCCGGATGTGCGCCGATGCGAGCAGGCCTGGCAGCAGCGGGCCCAGTCCTGTGTGACGTACGCACAGAGCACGGGACCACCGGGACCGGAAGGCGCGGTGACATCGAGACACAGACGAACTCCCCGCCCCTTCCGCTGAGCGCAGCAAAGCCGTGCGTTGGGGTGGGCGTCGGCGGATCTCCTCATCAGCGTTGGGACGGGCGCGGCCGAGGAGTCGGGCGCGCGCGATCGGCTCGGTCGGAAAAGGGCTGCATCCCCGCCACCGCGAGGCCCAAGAGGGGGAGTCCGACGAGGTCTTCACCCGGAAGCCTACCGAGGACGCGGCCTGTGCGCGGGGCTCCTTCATGCCGTGGGCGCGCATCGCCGGGCCGGGGGCGGAGGGTTGTGGGCCCCGGGCCGCTTTAGGGGCCTGAGCCTTACGGTGCCAGGCGGGCCTGGCGCATTGGCGCCTCCAGCCTACGGCCCCGTGCCCTGGCCGCCTCGTGCGGCCGGCGGGAAAAGGGGGCGGTCCAGCGCGACGTGCGAACGGGTCGCGGGACCACCAAGCCCCGATCGTCCTGTCGAAGCCGGGCAGGAAAACCGTACGGAACTACCGCAGTCTGCGCACGTGTAGCGCTCCGTTCGCGGGGGCGGGGGCGAGCGGATGGCCGGCGGCGGGCAGCCACAGGGGGCATGTGGGCGCATCACCTGGGCAGACGCGCGCAGCGTCCGGCGTGCACGGTCCGGGTGAGGAAGCGACGGAGCTCAGGTGCGACCGACGATGCGTGTGACGGCCCAGCTCTGGCGTCACAGGCCGAAGGCGCCTCCCTTGATGAGGATGAGCAAGCCGATGGCGATCAGGACGGCCGGCAGCAGGACGTGACCCCACCGGCTGAGCGCCTTGGCGACCAGGGGGCGCGTGGCGAAGAAGCGACCCGCGAAGCACCACACGGCGACGAGGATCAGGAACACGACGGCGTACACGCTCATGCCGCCCACACCGGCTGTGGCGAAGACGGGGACGTAGACGCCGATGTTGTCCCCACCGTTGGCGAAGGTGACCGCGGCGACCTCCAGCGCTTTCGGGCCGCCCTCCTTCGCCTCCTCCTCGTCGTCCTCGTCGCCCCCATGCTTCCAGGCCTGCCAGGCCGCCTTGAGTCCCAGCGCCAGCGGCAGCAGGCCGAGGTAAGGGACGGCCGACTCGGGCAGGAAGGTCGCGCCGAACGCTGCGGCGACGGCCACGGCGAGGATGGCGGCGAAGCCGAGGTACTGCCCCAGCACGATCCGGCGTGTGGCGCCGGGGTGCCCCGCCCCCTGGGCGAAGAACAACGACAAGATCAGGATGTCGTCGATGTTGGTGACAGCGAACAGGCCGGCCGCCTGTCCGACGATGCCCAGGTCCACGGACACGGCCCCTCCCGCTCGGTCTCCTCGGACCCTACCGGCCGTGCGCCAGCTCACCGACGGCCAGGCCCAGCACGAACGGGCAGCGGCCCAGGTGACCGCATGACCTGCGCCGAAGAGCTGGCGCCCAGGCACGGACCGTCTCGGTTTCCGTCTCATGCCGGCGTCTCCTACCGGGCCCGCTACAGCGACCTCGGTGACCTGCTGCCCGGGCAGGGCCCGCGCCGTGCGGAGACGGCGTCGCCGTTCGAGGGCCGGGAGGCGGACATCCAGGCCATGGCGGCCCGCCTGCACGAGGGCGTCGCCCACCGGGCGGAGCGACGTGCCGCCGAGCTCCCGGCGCGGGTTCGATCCGCGGCCGCAATCCAGCCGGGCCCTCAGCAGCATCCCCGTCGGCCCGGGCCAGGGATCCGGTAGCCGCGAGCCATCACACCCATGCGCTGCTCTGCCTCGCACGACGCCGGGCCGGCGTCGTGCGAGGCGACGGAACCTCCGGCGGGCCTCAGCGCGTCAGGTCAGGCAGGTCCGCCCAGGACTCGCCGTGCGTCAGCCCACAGCTGCTCGAACTCTTCCGCGGAGATCTCTGCCGCCTGGGGCTGGGTCTGCCAGCCGTCCAAGGGGGCTTCGGCGAGAACGCCGTACTGCCGTTCATAGCGGGCCATCGCCGGCGGATCGGCATGATCACCGTAACCGCCTCTGACGCGTAAATAACAGCAGGCCAGAGCGTTGCGATCGTCGTGCAGGCTGCTCGATTCATGGGGACGGTGGGTCAGGAAGGCTTGACCGCCGAGACCGGGGTGACGGTCACCTTGTTGTCGCACTCGGCCCACACCCCGTCGTTCAGGGCGACCTGGTGCTTCCCGGAGTGCGGCAGCCCGATGACCATCGTCGGGTACGTCACCGGGTCCTTGCCCGACACGCAGTAGCCGTCGGCCTCCCCTTGGACCTGGACGAAGGTCAGTTTCACCCATGCCTTGCCGTGCGGCCGGACCGTCACGGTGGCCGCCCTGCCGGTGGGGGTGACCTTGAGCGGGGTGTTGTGGGCGGGGGAGCCGTTGCCGGCGCCCGCGACCGTCGGATGGCCCTTCAGGACGCACGTCTTCCGGGAGACGTTGGTGAACTGCACGACCGCCGCCCCGGTCCCGGTCCCGACGGGCCGGTGGACGGCCTGCCAGGCGCTGACTTGGAGGGCGGAGGCCGGGCAGGCGGGCGGCGGGGTGGAGGTGGTGGTGCTCGCCGCCATGGCGGTGCCGGGCAGGATGCCGGTCACCGCCGCCGCGACGGCCGTGACCGCCGTCGTCGCCAGAGCCGCCCTGCGAATGCCGTTGCTGTGCCGCATGCTGTGGTCCCCCTGAGTCGTCTCGTCCGCGGGTTTCGGTCGTCGGTTGTTGCCCCGCGGTACGCGTGGTCGTGGTACGTGAGTGCAGATGGGGCGGGAGAGCGACAGGGTTCCGTGCGGCGACTACTTGTGACGGAACGGTGACGACAGGCTGCACCCCTGCAGATGACCGTCAGGGCAGACGGAGGCACCTCCAGCGCGCCACGGGCTTTACCACGCTCCCGGCGCGCACCGAAGGTGCGCTGAGCCGCTGACCTGCGAGTTGCCAAGTTGCGCAAGTGCAGCACCTCTTCCAGGGAGGCCGCCGTCACCGGCCGTGCGTCTGTTCCCCGGACATCGACGTGACGTGTGGCCCAGCCCTCGTCATCGGCCTCGAAATACAGCCACAGGTCTTCGTCCTCGTAGTAGGTACGGAACCAGGTCGTCACACGCTCATCCTGGCCCCACAAAGCTTTGCGCGCCCATCGAAGCGTTCCTCCCACTGAGGTGCTGACGGACCTTCACGGGTTCGATGGTCTCGAGGGAGCTTCCCAGCCACCTCGATGTTCGCGCCACGCGGTCCGCAGGGCATCGAGTTCGGCGCGGGGCCGCCCGAGACTCACCTGACGTTCCAGGTACGCGTTTCCGAGGGCGCGGAGCTGCCGCTGCACGACGTCAAGGCATCGTGGGTGTCCTTCGTCGACTCCCCCGGCATCGAGGTCCAGCCGGCGGGCATGTCCTGGCGGCACGGGCAGCAGCCGTGGCACACGCACCGCGCCGTCTTCGGCCCGCCGCTGGACGCCGCGATCAAACCGGCGTACCAGCGGCACGCCGGCGCCTCCTACCGGACCCGCCACAGTGACCTCGGCGACCTCCTGCCCGGGCAGGGCCCGCGCCGGGCAGGAGACGACATCGCCGTTCACGGGCCGAGAAGCGGACATCCACGCCATGCCGGCCCGCCTGCACGCCGGCATCGCGCACCGGGCACAGCAACGCTCCGCCGAGCTCCCGGCGCCGGTCCCTCCCGCGGCCCCGGTCCAGCCAGGCCCTGCGCAGCATCCCCGCCGGCCCGGGCCAGGGATGCGGTAGCCGTGGCCCTCGGGCGTGCGGGCCCGCCGAACGGCTCTCCGCTCACAGAACGGTTCGGGCACGGCTTCCCTCTGAAGCGGTAACGATCAGTGATCAGGCGTCCCCATGTACAACCAAGAATGTCTTCCAAGGGTCTTCCTCGTACCTCAATCCCTGCGCCACCAGACGGTAGACGCGGAGCGGGTTGGCACAGAGCAGCAAAAACCCTACGGGAGGCCGTCATGGTGCACGAGATGGTGGAGCCGGGACGGGTGGGGACCTTCCTTGCTCTGCACCGGAGCAGGACGCGTGTTGCTTCGTCTGCGCTGCTGCTCCTGGGCGCCGGCGCTGTGTTGATCTACGCGCTGCTCAGGTTCGATGCCCTGAAATCGGTCGACTCGACGGCTGCTCTACTGTCGCCGTACCTCTTCCTCTACTACATCGTGTGGCGGTTTCGCCTCAGCCCCGGCCTGGGCACCGGGTCGGACGCCCTGGTGGTGCGCAACGAGTTCATCGAGCACCGGATCCCGTGGTCCGAGGTGAGCGATATCGCCTGGGGAAGGGACGTCGCAGGGCAGGTACTTCGCGTGCGGGCGAGAGGCACCACGGTCCGCTCCGACGCCTACAAAGGCCTCGTCGTGCCCGGCACAGAGCGACGCAGAATCCTGGCTTTCCTCTCCGAAGCGAGAGAGAAACCGGCAACAGTGCAGGGTACGCACCGTACGCGCACGGTCTTCGGCCCTGCAGAAGTTCTGTGTCTCGGAGGATTCCTCTCCTGTCTGATCGCAGCGGTCAACTGACCTGACTTCGCGCCACGGACGATCAGTCCTGAATAGCCCGTTCCCGTGCGAGTCTTGCCGACACGAGAGCGCCGGCGGCAACGGCTTCAGCCCCGTCTCCGCCATCGGCGCGCTCCCCAGAGCTCGTAGGCGCCTCGGCAGCGGCCCAAGACCCCCCTGACGTTCCAGGTGCGCGTAGCCGAGGGCGCGGATCTCCCGCCGCACGACGTCACACGAGGGCCTCGCGCCGGGCACAGCAACGTGCCGCCGAGCTCCCGGCGCCGGTTCCTCCTACGGCCCAATCCAGCCGCGCCTCGCCGTCGTAGGCGGTGTCGATGCGCCCTGCCGCCTGGGCTACTCCGTTGACCTGCAGTTGTGAGGTCACGGTGCGGCCAGCCCAGTCGAGGACCAGGTCCGTGTAGGACGGCAGATCGGCAGGCTCGGGGCTGGTCGGTCCGCCCGTCCCTACGGTGCCCTCGCTGCGGAAGACCGCGGAGGTTCCTGTGACCTGGCCGGCCGAGTCGTAGCGGGTGACCGCCACCTGGCGGTTGGGGACCTCCTCGCCCGAGGACGTGACGCCGTCCCTGATGGGAACCTGCGTCTGCCGGGTCCGGCCGAGGGCGTCGGTGTAGGCGCGTGAGGACAGGTAGGTCGTACCGGACTGGAGGATGTACGTGCCGATGTGGGGGTAGCCGTCGACGGCGTCCGGTACACCGGCGCTGTTGGCAGGGGTGGGCAGGCTGCGGCAATCGCCTTGGGGGAAATATCAGTCGAGGCCGCCGGTCTCCTCGACGTGCTGCACGAGTGCCGTCACAATGTGTGGGCGAGTGGCATCGGGGACGAGGGTGGGTTCCAGACCTTCCTCGATTCCCCAGTCCGTGTTGAACATGACAGGCACGTCGGCCGGTGCCACGTTGTTCCGAAGCCAGAGGGCGACCCGGGCCGCCATGTGGGCGTTGCACTCCCGGACGGCCACGCCCTCGGGTTGGAGGCTGGCAAAGCCTTCCAGGGTCTCGTCGTCGAAAGTGATTCCGAAGATCTTCGATGATCCGCGGACCGGGCCGTCTCCCTCGTCATCGAGGCGGATGAACGTATCCGGATTCCGCTCACGCAGCCGGGCTTCGAATCCCTCGAAGGTCAGACCCCAGCTCTGTCCACGCGGCGGGGTGAAGACGAACATGGTGCGCAGTTCCGCGATCTCTACCGGTTCCATAGCGGTACTTCCTGGGGATGGGATGGTCAGGGGACGTAGCGGGCATGGCCTTTGACGCCGTAGGCCGCCATCATGATGCGCCAGTACTGGACGGCGTCCTGATTGTTGGTGACCGTCTCGACACCGCGCATCTCCTAATTGCGTGGGTCGTTGAGCGCTGCCGCGTACTTGCGGAGTTCCAAGCGGTCACCCTTGTAGAGGAAGTCTCTGTCCCCGGTCGCGTGGTTCTTGCGGAGGTCCTCCAGCGAGCGGTAGCACCGTTGGTTCGGCTTGTTGACGTATTTCGCCTCGACCGCCATCCCGTCGAGGTTGCGGAATCCGTCCACCATCAGCGTGTTGGACGGACTGATCCCTGCTGGGATTGGTACCTCGAACTCCGGGAAGCCCGACACGCGTCTCTGGTAAGCCTGCTCGGCCGGCTTGCCGCCGGAGATATCCCCCTTGCGCAGAGAGTCGAGCCAGGTCTGGAAGTTCTGGCCCTGACTGGGCGTGAGCTGCGGGAACCGCCGGTCGGGAGGTGTCGCCGGAGGGACCGGCTGAATGTGCGGCGTGCTGGGAGGCAGGGGACGGTAAGCGGCCGGTACGAGCGTAGGGACGCGGATCAGGGGGCCGAGGAACGGCGGGAGGTCAGGAAGGAGGCCGCCGTTGTCCGGTTGGGGCATCTTCACCCGGGATTGGGAACTGTCCAGTGCGTGAGGGATGTTGCCGAGCGAGGTGATGCGTGAAGGTACGGATGCCGGTTGGCAGGATGGTCCTTGGAGGGGTGGATCACGTGAGCGCGAGCGAGATGCGGAATCACTGGGAGTTGCTGCCTGGAGCCGGGGCGGGGGCACTGCGGTTCGGGATGAGCCCAGCCGAGGTCGCTGACGCGCTACGCGTCGGTGAGCCGCTGAAGCGGGTGGGCGGTCCCTACGGGCAGGAAGACTTCGCCGACGGGGTGAGTGTCTTCTACGACGCGGGCACGCTGGCGTGCATTGCGCTGGACGCGGTCACGGGTCCGCAGGTCCGGCTGGCAGGCTATGCGCTGGCGGGCCGCGATCCCCAGCAGGCGCACCGGTTCCTCCTGGACTACGCCGCCGAGCACGGCAGTTGCTTGCTGTACACCACCGACGGCTCCCTCGCCCTGACCGATGTCGGGGTCCTTCTGCGCTCGCAGGACGTCGGTGGCGTGCGGATGTCGCGCCCCCTGTTCGTGAAAGAGGACTGGCTGGAGTCGGAGTACTACCGCGATCACCTCCCCCTGGAAGGCGCCCCGACCGCGCTGTGACCGAAGCGTGAATCCCTCGGGTGGTGTCCGAGTCGTGATCATTCGCGCGTTGCCGCAGCGGTGATGCCGGCCTTCCTCAGCTAGCGGGCCAAGTGCTCCATCTCCGGAAGCGTCCCCGCGTACTCACGGCTCACCACCCGACGGGCCACTGCCATGGCACTCGCCAGGTCGATACCGAGCTCAGCCCGCATCACCCACATGATGGCGACCCCGTTGACCGGCAGGCTGCTCACGTACAGCCCCGCAGGTCCGTGCTCGGCGAGCATCTGATCCCGCCGCTCGGCGTACACGTTCGTCGACGGCGGCCAGCAGCCGCCAGGCAGTCGCTGTAGAGGCGAAGGGCCGAACACTTCGCTCTGGCCCCGCACCACGGCCAGATCCGCAATCGCCTCGCCGCCGTCGGCGAGCATGACCGCGAGGTCGGTGGCGATCCGGCCCAGGTCATGACCGGTACCGCGTGGTCGAAGTGGACTCAGCGCGGTGGAGTACGAGCTGGTCAGCCCGGTGGCATCAGCCAGATCCGCCAGTAGCTGCGCACCGGCGTGACCGACCACGCCCGCACCGTCAAGTAACACGGAGATTGGGACGCGAACCGATACCCCGCACGCAGAAAGCGCCTTCCACCTGGACCGACAGAATCCCTCGACAAGGTTCATCGTCCCAGCTCAGGAGGCACTTCCGGGTTCACGCCCATGATCTGGACGGACTCCAGGTGAAGCCCGAGGCCAAGGCTGCACGGGCTCCAGCCGCAGCCGCTGGGTCGGCCAGGGTGCCGGTTCGGCCGGGCCGAACCAGATCCGGACATCCTCCCCGGTGCGAACGGGCAGGCGGGGAAAGTCGTTCTCGGCGTGCTCGGTGCGGTGCAGTGCATGCCCCGGGCCCAGGTGCCGGGCGGCGTACGTGTCGAAGTCGGCCGCGTCGGTGGGATGGCAGACGGTCGCGAGCACCTCACTCGTCCCCGGCTCCGGCGTGAAGCCCGGGCCGCGCAGCAGCAGGACGTCGTCGCTGTCGATCATGGTGGCATTCGCGGTGTCGCGGTGCTCCCGCCAGACCGGGCCGGTGTAGAACGCCTCCAGCGCGCGCCGGCGGTGCGCCATGTCGGGGAACGCGCGCAGCCAGACGAAGCGGTCCGGGTCGTCCAGATCGCGGAACCGGCCGCCGACGGTGATACCGACCGCCTGCTGACCGGTCACGAACTCGCGCTCGAACAGCTCGATCAGCGTCTCTCTGACGCCGGGATGCAGGGTGTACTGCCGGAGTTCGACGATGCTCATGCGGTGGCCTGCCCGGTGCGCGTGAGGTCCATGGTCCAGTTGTCGTCCATGCGCGGCAGGTTAGGGCCGGTCTGCTGACATCCACTGTCAGTGGATACTGAGCCGCATGCGTGCGAGCCGGCTGGTCACCCTGCTTCTGCTTCTTCAGAACCGGGGCCGGATGACGGCCCGGCAGCTAGCCGACGAACTGGAGGTCTCCGTCCGGACGGTCTACCGGGACGTCGAGGCGCTCGGTGCCGCCGGTATCCCGCTGTATGGCGCCGCCGGCCACGCCGGCGGCTACCGGCTGGTCGACGGCTACCGGACCCGGCTCACCGGACTGACCGTGGACGAGGCGCGGGCCGCGTTCCTCGTCGCACTCCCCGGCGCCGCCGCCGAACTCGGCCTCGGCGAGGCGCTCGTCACCGCCCGGCTCAAGCTGCGGGCCGCCCTTCCGGCGGAGCTGCGCGAGCACACCGAGCGCATCCAGGAACGCTTCCTGCTCGACGCCCCCGGCTGGTACGGCGACGTCGACCAAGTGCCTCACCTGGCCGTGGTCGCCGCCGCGGTGTGGGCGTGGCGGGCGGTGGTAGTGCGGTACCGGCGCTGGCGGGCGCCGGAGGAGATCGAGCGACGGGTGGAGCCGTACGGGCTCGTCCTCAAGGCCGGCCGCTGGTACCTGGTCGCCGGTGGGCCGTCCGGGATCCGCACCTACCGAGTCGACCAGATCCTCGAAATCCGGTCGCTGGAAGAAGAGTTCGTCGTCCCGGACGGTTTCGACCTGGCCGGATACTGGAAGCTCTATCTGGCCGACTTCCGAGCGCGACTGCACGCCGCGGACGCCTTGGTGCGGCTCACCCCGGAGGGCGCCCGCCGCCTCGGCGTGACACCCACGGGTGACGGATGGACGGAGGTCCGCGTACCCATCGAGTCGATCGACCACGCCCACCGAGCCTTCCTGCGGCTGGGTGCCGATGTCGAGGTCCTTGCACCGGCCGAACTACGCAGCCGCATCGCCGAGACGGCACGAACCCTAGCCGCCCGCTACGAAGCGTGACCCCGGGCAGAGGGTTCTCCTGCTGGGCACCGTCGGCCAGTTCTCCAGGAAGCGACTGTGGGGGGTTCGGCAGCACCCGCCAGTGGTACATGATCGGGAAGCCCTCGTACTCGCTGGCGAGCACCCAGTTCGTCGTCATGGTCTGCACGGCCAACTCGCGCCAGGCCCCGAAGCCCGGTCCCCCGATTCCGTAGTGGCAGAAGGCGGGCAGCCCGAAGATGTTCGCCGTGGACCGGGCATACTGCGGCTGAAGCTCAACCTCGGTGAGGGGGATCATGACAACTGTCCCTGATCACCCTTCACGTGCGTCTACCAGGGGTAGGCCTGCGGGGGCGGATACCAGGGGGCGGAAGCGCCAAGCCTTACCAGGCCGGGCGGGGGTCCCGGAGCTCCGGCGGTGTCTGCTCGGGCAGTCGCTGGTGAGTGTCCGTGCGCAGCAGAATTCCGGGGCTCGGCACGAACTCGTCGGTCGGCGGTGCAGGCTCGTGAAAACGCTCCGTGCGCGGCAACGCCACCTCCACCAGCTTGCCGTCGTGGAACATCCACAGGCCGAAACAGTCGTCGTCCTGGTCGCGGATCAGCACCTGCACGCCATGCGGATTCGGCCAGGGCAGCGCCTGCAGATCTGCGAGGAGCCCGGACCGTCCATGGGCTTTGTCGAACTCGAGCGCCCAGCCGTAGCCGAAGCCGCCGTCCTGGCCCTGCACGGGTTCGAACCGCCCCCGCCAGCTGCGGCCGGGGTCCTCGCGGGTCAGCGGTTCCATCACGTCGTCACTGTAGGGGGCCAGCACGATGACGTCTGCGGCTCTGCTCATGGCGAGATGGGACCACGCACCGTACCCACCCGACAACCTGTATTACGCGGCAGGCACTCGGCGAGGAGGTCGAGGACGTCACGCCAGGCTCGCTGCGCGTGCTGTGGGTGGTAGCCGACGCCGGGGACCACGGCGTGGTCGACCGGTGGGTGGTGGAAGGCGTGCAAGGCACCGCCGTAGATGACGAGGCGCCAGTCGACGGCTGCGGCCTGCATCTCCGCGGCGAATGCCTCCCGTTGCGCGCGTGGCATGATCGGGTCTTCCGAACCCACACCGGCCCACACGGGGCAGCGGATGCGCGCCGTCTCGCCCGGCCGGCCCGTCATCAAGGCATTGACCGTCCCGATCGCGCGCAGATTGACGCCGTCGCGTCCGAGTTCCAGCGCGATTGCGCCCCCGGTGCCGTACCCTACGGCGGCGATCTGGTCGGGGTCGGTCCGCGGCTCGGCGCGGATCACGTCGAGCGCCGCGTGGCCGATGTCTCGCATGCGGTCGGGGTCGGCGAGCAACGGCATGCAACGGGCGAGCATCTCCTCGGGGTCTTCCAGATAGCGACCGCCGTGGAGATCGAAGGCCAGTGCCACGTATCCCAACTCGGCGAGCGCTTCGGCCCGGCGGCGCTCGACGTCGCTGAGCCCCATCCCTTCGGGCCCGACCAGGACCGCGGGCCGACGGTCGGAACCGGCCGGAAGTGCGAGGTGTCCGATCATTGTCAGGCCGTCGGCCAGGTAGGGGACCGGGCGCGTGGTAATCGTCCTCATGCGCTGCGACTGTAGTGATCGACGGCCCTGATAGGGCCAGGGTTCTGCCACTGGCAGACGTGGCGAGCGCATCGCGTCCCGGCGTCCCCTGAGAATCCGAGGTCGGAACGGAGTTCACCGGGTGGGTCGGGTGTCGGGCGTGGTGCTGTCCATGACCGGGGATTTCGGTCGGCTTGCCTCGCTCCCTGCGGTCCCAGGCGGTGGCGTGCGCCGGTACAGGCGGAGGACGGCCGTGCACTGCAGCGCCATTGACAGCGCCATGGCCCTGCAGATGCCTGCCAGACCCGATCCCGACATGCCGTAGGCGAGCGCCAGTTGCAGCGCCACCCCGCAAGACGTGATGCGGGCGAGAGCCGGGCTACTGCCGCTGCCCTCGAAGACTCCGCCGAGGGCGATGAAGCACGCCAGCAGGAGGAGGTAGGGGCCGATGCCGCGCAGATAGAGCGCTCCGGCTTCGACCACCGGGCCCTCGGCACCGAATGCCCGCATGATCCACGGTCCGGCGGCGAGCAGTGCCAGGGCGGCCGTGAGTCCCAGCCCTCCGGCGAGGACCAGTGCCTGGTGTCCGATGCCGCGCCGCTCGTCCCGCCCGGCACCGAGCAGATGCGCCGTGTGGATCGCGGCAGCCTGGCGTACCGAGTAGAAGGCCATGGTCGCGACGTACATCGCTTTGGTCGCGATCCCGTAGGCGGCGACGTCGCTCACGCCGATGTGGGCGACGACAGCGACCAGCGCGAGTGACCCTGCCATCCTGATGAGGAAGTCGGCAGACATCGGCAGACCGGTCGCAGCGGTTCTGCGCAGGTCGGTGATGAGCTTCCCGGCTCGGGGGGAGGCATCGCTCGCGGCCTGCCGCAGTGTGCCGTTGCGGTGCAGAACGAGGAGACCACAGGTGAGTGCGGCTGCCCGCCCCAGCACGGTGGAGATCGCAGCCCCGCGCACTCCGAGTCCCAGACCGAGAACAAGGACGGGATCCAGTCCGAGTACCAGCGCGTTCGCCACCACTGACAGTTTCATCGGGGTACGCGTGTCGCCGGTGCCCTTGAGGATGCCGTCGACGACGTTGGTGGCGAAGAACACCGCGACGCCGGGAAACGCGATCGAGAGGTAGCCGCCGGCGAGGGACAGAGAAGGGCCGTCGCCACCCAACACGAGTCGGGCCAGCGGCTCGCGGAACAGGTATCCGCCGATGGCGATCGGGGGTGTGACAAGTGCCCAGAGCGCCCAGCCCCCGCGTACGGCCGAACGTATCGCCGCCGGATCTCGCGCACCCCTGGCACGCGCGACCAGCACGGTCGTGCCGGAGCCGGCGACGAGGATGACGCCCAGCAGGAGGTTCTCGACGTTGGTGGCGACCGCCACCGCGGCGACCGCGTCCCCGCCGAGTCGTGCGACCCAGAGCATGTTGATGATCCCGGCTGTGACCCCGGCGAGGAGCTCGAAGTAGACCGGACAGGCAAGCGAGATCAGCTTCCGACGGTGTTCCGTTGCACCCATGGCAGGTCCCCCTCTTTTCGCTGTACCTCGAATCGAGGTACAGCGAAAAGAGATAACATGCCGGTGCGGAGCGAACAAGCCCACGGACGAGCGAACGAGGAGATCGGTGCATGCTGGAGCTGTCGATTCTCGGCTTCCTCTACGAGGAGCCCCTGCACGGCTACGAGTTGAAGGCACGCATCCAAGCCCTCAGCGGCCACATCCGCCCGGTCAGCGACGGCGCGCTCTATCCAGCCATCGCACGGCTGGTGAAGGCAGCGCTCCTCGAGCAACGCACCGAACCCGGCAGCGGTGCCGCACATCGCCGGATCCTGTCCCTCACGGAGGCAGGCCGGACCGAACTGCTGGCTCGTCTGAGGAACCCCAAAGACGCGGAAATCACCGACGGGCAACGCTTCTTCACACTGCTGGCATTCTTGCGTCACCTGCCGGACCGCGCCGAGCAGGCCGCCGTTCTGCGACGCCGTCAGTCCTTCCTCGACACCCCGTCAAGCTTCTTCTACCGCGAGGGTGAGCCGGTTCGAGCCGAGGAAGCACCGGACGTGTTCCGGCAGGGCATGCTGCGCATCGCGCGTGCCACCGGAGCCGAGGAGAGGGCGTGGCTGGACGAGGCGATCCGCAGCCTGGAGTCCTGAGTGAGAGCCGGCCGCTGCGGGACCGCTGCAGCCGAGTCGCTCGATGGCCTTCGGTTTGCCCCAGCAGAGGGAAAAGACAGGAAGGAGTCAGGGACCATCCCGGCCTTGAGTGAGACGGGATTCGTCGGTGTGCCTCACTCAAGTCTGGGCAGAGAGCCGCGTTCTCGCAGTCCGTCGGGTTGCGCTTGCGGGGGCTGCGATGGGCTCAGGCTTCGAGAGCGGCCGGGTCGAAGCCAGCCGTGGTCAGGACGTCGGCGGCGACTCCTCGGCCGACCTGGGCGAGGCCGATCAGCAGGTCGTCGCAGTCGATGTGGTCGGAGCCGTTCCGTTCAGATCGCGCCTCGGCGATTGCGATGGCCTTGCGGGAGTAGGGCGTCCAGGCGATGCGCTCGGCCGCCTGGGAGGCGCCCATGCTCAGCCTGGTGCCGACGGACTGGTGGACCGTCTCCGGCGAGAGCCCGGCGGCCTGCAGGAGCCGGGTGGCGCTGTTGCCCTCCGCGGTCAGTCCCCAGAGCAGGTGCTCGGTGCCGATGTAGCTGTTGCGGTGATGCACCGCTGCTTGCTTGACGTGGACCATCGCTTGTCGGAGGTCGTCGGTCATGGTGTCGGGGCTGTAGCGCTTGTGCGGCGCATGGAAGCGCTGCTGGACCGCCTGTCGGGTCACGCCCAGGGCGGTGCCGATGTCGGTCCATGAGGAGCCGTGCATCCGGCAGTGCTCGACGTAGTCCTCGACCAGGTCGTCTGCCAGCGCCTGCATCTGGCCTGCGAGTTGGGCGGCGACGGTGAGCAGAGCGAGCCAGTCGGGCTGTTCTTGTGTGCCGGGGCTGTGGTGTGCGGTGTCGCAGCGCCGGTCCACTTCCGCGATGAGATCGTCCAGGTCTGGAAGAGCCATGAGGCAAGTACGCCTTGACAATTTAGAATTGTCAAGGCGTACTTGCCTCGCGCTGGTGGTGGGCGACGGCCTTGAGCCAGGCAGCCTCTGTGGATCGCTCGATGCGCAGCTCACTTGCCCGGAAATCTCCGAGAGCGCCCGGACATCGCAGAGGCAGGACATCCGTCAGGTAGCTGCTGAGTGCGCGGCTTTGCTCCGGGTGTGGGCGAGGCGGTAGGTCTCTGCCGCCTGCTCGCTCATCCGGTGACGGCTGGGAGTACTCGCGGCATCGACTCCTTCTCGGCGGCGGCGGGGCGGCGGTACAGCAGCTGGTCATGGGCGGCTGGCGATGGCAGCGGCCGCCGGTCGGGCGGAAGATGGGCGAGCCGACGCTCGGTCAAGGATGCGACGGACGACGGCCTTTCGGGCTCCTGCGGCGGCGCGTCGTCCGACTCGGCAGCCCTGCGGGCCTCTAGGGCGACCGCGTCCGCGGTGGGCGCGCCCACCCGTAAGGCCGCGGCCCTGCCACCAGGTGCTCGTGCGGGAAACGACGGTGCAACAGCAGCACCTCGATCAGGGCCTTCGTGCCGTCCTTGTCCCCGCGGGCCTTGCGGGCCTTGCGGGCCTTGCGGGCTCCACGCGTCGTGGATCCGGGTGAACCTGCCCGCCTGGCGGGCCTGTTCCAGCGCGGTCGCCCCGGGCAGGGCACCCGGCTTGCGCAGCAGCGTCTCCAGGTAGTGGTCGAGTTCGAGACGCTCGCCGGCCTTGGCCACCAGCCGCTCGTGCCGGGCGATCTCGGTGGTGCCGTCGTAGACGGCCAGCTCGTTGGCGTGCAGCACGAGGCGGACCCGGCGCTCGATGTAGCGGACAGGCACCGAGTAGAAGCCGGCACGGGCCCAGGCACGGCTGTGCCGGTCCACCCGGGTCTCGACGACCTGCCCGGCGTCGAACACCTCGCCAGGCAGCGGGGCCGGCAGCGGCTGCTCGACGGCGAAGTACTCCGCGACGGTGCGCGGACGCATCCTGATCCGCCGCCCGTCGTCTTCTTCGTCCCACTGTTCCACCAGCATGTTCAGCTCAGCCAGCGAGCCGACTCCGGGACGGGAACGAAGTGATTGCGGCGGAAACGGCCGATGTCGCCCTCCACCCCACCCTTCTCGTGGGCGCCGGTCAGGCCGGGGCGGCAGTAGGAGCTGTCGACGCCATAGTGCTCACGGAAGGCGAGCCACCGGGCGTTCTCCTGCCGTTCCCGGGCGAACCCGATCACCTTGGCGACCGCGGCCTTCAAGTTGTCGTAGCGCCCAGCACGCTGAGGGCGTGGACGTGCCCTTCCAAGAATGCCTCCTGCCCGGGACGGGGCCCCGGCGCACCGCGACATAGGCACGGACCGTGCCGTAGGAAATCTGGTCCGCGTGATGCTCGTCGACCAACCGGTCGAAGACACGCTTGGCGGTGTGCCGCTGCTTGCGCGGCGCGACCAGATCCGCCCGCAGCATCTCGTCCACCAGCGACTTGAACGGGTCACGACAGGTCGGCCGGGGCGGGAGCTTCTTCCGCGGCTGCGGCCACGCGGACTCCAACGCCCTCCGCACCGTGGGATGACCGACCCCGTACTTGCGCATCAGAGCACGTTTCCCCAGCCCTGCACGGTGGTCACGGCGGATCGCCGCGTACAGGTCGACTCTCGACTTCGGCGTCATCGGCGGTCCCCAGCGACATGGAGCATCCCCATGCTCCTACCGCAAGCGCCCGAGTGTTGCTGGAACGCATCAACACCATTCCCCGCGAACTCCCGGTGTTGTCCGCGCTGAACGACAAACGTCGCTAGAACTCGCCTACATAATCAGACCTCGCCAGCACAGCACATCCCTTATCTCATCAGCCATCGTCCCGTCCCGTCCAACGGTCTGCGTCAGCGAATAGAGGGAACTCACCCGCTGGCCACTACCACTCCCCCGCTCCGTCGCTTACGCCGGTAGCAGGCCATGCCGCAACCGGTCGACGTCCCAGGCGTACAGGACTCCGCGGCCGCTACAGGGCTGGGGTGAGTTGGGCCTGGCCGAAGAGCAGAGCATAGCCGGTGGGTAGCTGCCGCAGGATTCGGGTGAGGAGGTCGGGGCCGGCGAGGGCGGCCACCGTTGTGAGCACGGATCCGGTGTCCCAGCGGGTAGTGGCCAGGGAAGCGCCGGCTTGTGTGGCGAGGTCCTTGACGAAGGCCCAGCCGGTCAGGGGCTGGAGGGTGGGGAGCTGCGCGGAGAGGATGCGTGCGGCCTCCAGGGGAAGGCGGGCAGCGAGCTCGACGCGTTCGTCGCCCGTCAGCTGGCGTCCGAGGCCCGCGAGGACGAGCCGTACGGCTTCTTCGGCTCTCTCGCGGGTGGGATAGGCCCCTTCGTAGCGGACCTTCTCCAGCATCTGCTCATAGGTAAGGGTGGAGTTGTGCTGCAGCGGTGCATGCAGGTCGGTCGTCACTGCAGTGGCTGCCTTTCGTGTTGCTGTCGCGTGGGCCCGGTAGGGCACGAGGGCGGC
The DNA here is from genome assembly GCF_043079785.1 of Streptomyces sp. NPDC015139. Taxonomy (NCBI): domain Bacteria; kingdom Bacillati; phylum Actinomycetota; class Actinomycetes; order Kitasatosporales; family Streptomycetaceae; genus Streptomyces; species Streptomyces sp. NPDC015139. The sequence goes on from NZ_JBIBUW010000028.1 coordinate 40,749, forward strand.
GGCACTCCCGTGCGGGTCCGCGGGCGTCCGGTGGGTGTGATCAGTCAGGTTGGGGTCGGCCGAAGAGGAGGTCATAGCCGGGGGGAAGCTGGAGCAGGATCTTCGACATGAGGTCGTCGCCGGCGGCGTCGGCAACCGTGCTGAGCACGGCGCTGACGTCCCAGGCGGCGGTCTGCTCGGTGGCCCCTTCGATCCAGGCCGCCGTCGCCCTGACGAACCTCTCCGAAGAAAGGGGTTCCATGGCTTGCAGCGGACTGAGGAGGATCAGGGCGAAGCCGTCCGACAGGCGAGCCGCCAGCTGGGCGCGTACCTCGCCCACCAGGTGCGCGCCCAGCAGCGCGAGCACCACACGGGCTGCGCGCTCCGCTTCCTGCCGGTTTGCGTACTCACCGCGTTCGGTCACGCGGTCGAGGAACGCTTCCATGCGCAAGGTCACGTCGACCGCCACCTTTCCTCAGCCCGGGGCGCGGAGGACGGGCGAAGAGAGCGCGGCGCCCGTCCTCCGCTGCTGCTCGGCCTGCTGTCGCCGATGGCTCAGCCGGAGATTTCCCTGCGGTCGGATCCCCCGCCGACGGCGATCTTGCGGGGCTTGGCGCGCTCGGCGATCGGGATACGCAGGGTGAGTACGCCGACGTCGTAGTCGGCCTTGATCCGCTCGGTGTCGAGCGTGTCCGCCAGCACGATCTGGCGGGAGAAGACGCCCAGCGGCCGCTCGGACAGTTCCATCTGCACGTCGTCGGACTTCGCCACCGGCCGGCGCTCGGCCCTCACGGTCAGCATGTTGCGTTCGACGTCGATGTCGATCGCCTCGGCGCTGACGCCGGGAAGGTCGAAGACCACGACGTACGCGTCGCCCTCGCGATAGGCGTCCATCGCCATCGCCGACGGCCGCGACCACGTCCCCGGGCTCGCCAGCTGCTGAGCCAGGCGGTCCAGCTCACGGAAGGGGTCAGTGCGCATCAACATCGGAAAACACCTCCAGCAGGTTCAGGCAGTTGCTGCCAATGCGCCTCACGGAAACCGTTGTAACATGTCATCCAATGGATGACAACTCCGACGTCATCCAGGCGACGACCAGAGAAGGAGGTGCTCATGAAGTCAGCCGATCAACCGGACAGGCCGCTCGCCGCAAGGGCCGGCGCCCCGAGCCCGGCGTCCTTCCTCGCGGCCGCGGCAGCCCTGGAGGCCATAGACGACGCCCTGCAAGCCGCCCAGCACCAACCCACACCCACCCCCGCGTCCGACGTGGGCCCGGAGCAAGCCCTGGCCTCGCTGCACCTGCTGCGGCAGGTCCGTGAGCAGCTCGCCGGCTGGGAGACCGGCCTGATCGAGACCGCCCGCGAGGCGGGGGCCAGCTGGGCCGACCTTGCACCTTCCCTCGGCGTCGCCAGCCGCCAGGCCGCCGAACGCCGCTACCTGCGCGGTCGGCCCGGCCCCGCCGGAAGCACCGGCGAACAACGCGTCCAGGCCACCCGCGACCACCGCGCGGCCCAGCGCAGCACCAGCGCCTGGGCCCGCCGCAACGCAGCCGGTCTGCGTCGCATCGCCGGCCAGATCACCGCCCTCACCGACCTCCCCGTCGCCGCTCGCCGGTCCCTGCGCCAGCTCGACGAGGCCCTCGGCCAGGACGACCCCACCGCTCTCCTGAGACCCCTCATCGCCGCACAGCCACATCTCGTGGCCCACCCCGACCTCGCCGCCCGACTCGACACCCTCACGACCTCCGCCATGACCGCGAACAATCCCGACTGATGCCCCAGCCCGCGGCCGTCGGCGCCCCGCCCCGTGGGCTGCCTGGCGGAACGACCTCGGCCAGGCATCCACGAGGTAAGGCGTTCACCACCCCGGAATGGGCACCGTCGGCGTCTCGCGACCACGCTTCAACTGCCTGCTCAGCGGCGCCCCAGACCCCTCTTCCTGCAATTGATCACGTTGCTCCGATGACTGAATTGTGAGGTATCCGCGACCATGCCGACCGAGACCTTCGAGTTCCAGGTCGAGGCCCGTCAGCTGCTCCAGCTGATGATCCACTCCGTCTACTCGAACAAGGACGTCTTCCTCCGCGAACTTGTCTCCAACGCCTCCGACGCACTCGACAAACTGCGCCTGGAGAAGCTGCGTCACGACACGCTCGACGCCGACATCTCCGACCTGCACATCGAGATCGACATCGACCAGGACGCCCGCACCCTCACGGTGCGGGACAACGGCATCGGCATGTCCTACGACGAGGTCGGGCAGCTGATCGGCACCATCGCCCACTCCGGAACCGCCCAGTTCCTCCAAGAGCTGCGCGAGGCCAAGGAAGGGGCAGAGGAAGGGCTCATCGGCCAGTTCGGCGTCGGCTTCTACTCCGGCTTCATGGTGGCCGACGAGATGACCCTGCTGACACGACGCGCCGGGGAAGGCGAAGGCACCCGCTGGACCTCCCGCGGTGAGGGCACCTACACCCTGGAGACGGTCGCTGACGCGCCGCAGGGCACCTCGGTCACCTTGCACCTCAAGCCGGCCGACCCCGACAACCAACTCCACGACTACACGTCGGCGTTCAAGGTCCGGGAGATCATCAAGCGGTACTCGGACTTCATCACCTGGCCCATCCGCATGGCACCCGAAGCTCCGGCCGCCGACAGCGATGACGACGGCAAGGGAGACGGCGCACCGGCGCTCGAGACGTTGAACTCCATGAAGGCGCTGTGGGCGCGGTCCCGCGACGAGGTGTCCGAGGAGGAGTACCACGAGCTGTACAAGCACGTCGGCCACGACTGGCGTGACCCGCTGGAGACGATCCGGCTCCAGGCGGAGGGCACCTTCGAGTACCAGGCCCTGCTGTTCCTGCCGGCCCATGCCCCCTTCGACCTGTTCACCCGTGACTACAAGCGCGGCTTGCAGCTCTACGTCAGGCGGGTCCTCATCATGGAGGACTGCGAAGCACTGCTGCCGCCGTACCTGCGCTTCGTCAAGGGGGTCGTCGACGCGGCAGATCTGTCGCTCAACGTCTCCCGCGAGATCCTCCAGCAGGACCGCCACATCGAGATGATGCGCCGTCGCCTGACGAAAAAGGTTCTCTCCACGGTCAAGGACATGATGGCCAAGGACCCCGACCGCTACGCCACTCTCTGGCGGGAGTTCGGCACGGTCCTCAAGGAAGGGCTCGTCACCGACTCCGAGAACCGTGACGCCCTCCTCGCCGTCGCATCGTTCGCCGGCACGCACCACGACACCGAGCAGACGACCCTCAAGCAGTACCTGGAACGGATGAAGGACGGGCAGGACGCCATCTACTACCTGACCGGGGAGTCCCGTCAGAGCATCGAAGCCTCCCCGCACATGGAGGCGTTCAGGGACCGCGGCATCGAGGTCCTGCTGCTGACCGACCCGGTCGACGAGGTATGGGCCGACGCGGTCGGCGAGTACGAGGGCAAGAAGCTGCGCTCCGTCGCCAAGGGCCAGATCGACCTCGACACCCGGGACGCCGACACCTCCGACGAGGAGCAGAAGAAGCGGGACGAGGAGTACGCGGCGCTCCTCGGATGGATGACGCAGGAGCTCGGCGAGGACATCAAGGAGGTACGTCTGTCCTCGCGTCTGACCGTCTCCCCCGCGTGCATGGTCTCCGACAACGACGCTCTGACCCCGGCCCTGGAGAACATGTACCGCGCCATGGGGCAGGAAGTACCCCGCGCCAAGCGGATCCTGGAACTCAACCCCCATCACCAGCTGGTGCAGGCCCTCAACCAGGCGTACAACGAGCGCAAGGACCACGCTGAGCTCGGCGAGACCGCCGAAGTCCTGCACGGCCTGGCGGTCCTCGCCGAAGGCGGCCAGCCCAAGGACCCTGCACGGTTCGTCAAACTGATGGCGGACCGCCTGGAACGCGCCCTGTAGCCCGCTTCCGTCCATGACACGGCCGGCAGGTCGCCTCAGGGCTGGACCGGCCATGCCCTACCCACGGCTCGCGAGAGTAGCCACCGTCTCCGAGGAGGCGGCGGCTACTCCGTAGACCCCTAATTCCCGCTTCCCGATGGCCCCGAGGGTCTCAGTGACTGCTGGTGTCACCGTGGCTGCGGACGATCTCCTTCACTTTGGCGACCGCGAATCCCCATCCTTGCTCGACCGTCGGCTTGGCGGGCACGGCGATCTCGTCAGGGTTGGTGAGCACGTCGAGCAGCACCGGCCCGGGGCTGTCGAAAGCGCGGCGTACGGCCTTCTCCAGTTCGGCCGGGTCACTCACCCGGATGCCGGTGATCCCCATCGCGGTGGCGACCGCCGCGAAGTCCGGGTTGTCCAGTACTGTGCCGAACTCCGGGAGGCCGGCCTGCTCCTGTTCGAGTTTCACCATGCCCAGACGACGGTTGTTGAAGACGATCAGCTTCACAGGAAGTTGATAGGTCTTGAGTGTCATCAGGTCGCCCAAGAGCATGCTCAGACCACCGTCCCCGCAGAAGGCCACGACCTGCTGTTCGCGGTTCAGGCATTGGGCGCCCAGTGCCTGTGGCATGGCGTTGGCCATCGACCCGAGGTTGTAGGAGCCGATGAGGCGGCGTTCGTGTCGCATTTCGACGAAACGGGAAAGCCATACGGTCGCCATGCCCGTGTCGGACGTGAACACGGCATCATCTGCCGCAAGCCGATTCACGGTGGCCGCCAGCGCCTCCGGACGGATGTCCTGAGTGCGGTTGTCGAGTGAGGAGCGAATACGGCCGATCAGACCCTTGTCGTACGCGGGATCCGCGAGCCGGAGCTGACCTTCGTGCCACCGGTCGAAGCGCTCACGCGCCTTTTCCAAGTGCGACCGGTCCCGTGCCCCCCGAGCCCCCGGTGCCGCTGCGGAGAGGTGGCGCAGGAGATCACGAACGGTAGCGCCCGTGTCACCGACGAGGCCGATGTCGACAGGTACCCGCCGCCCGATGTGTGCTGCCTCGCTGTCCACTTGGATGACGGTCCTACCCTGCGGATACCAATCCCGGTAAGGAAAGTCGGTGCCCAGGAGCAGGAGGGTGTCGGCGTCTTCGAGGGCTGCTGCGGCAGCCGGGTTGCCGATCAAACCGGTCTGGCCGACCTGGAACCGGTTGGCTGCGCCCTCGAAGCCTTCCTTGGCCTTCAAGGTGAGGACCATGGGAGCGGCCAGGCGGTCGGCCAGGGTCAGCACATCATCACGAGCGGCCCGGGCGCCCCTTCCCACAAGCAGCGTGATGCGCTGGGCACGGTCGAGGGTTTCGGCCGCTCGCCGCACGGCCGACTCGTCCGGTCGGCTGAGTGGGGCGTTCAAGGAGAACCTGGCAGGATGGTCCCCGCTCAGTTCCTGTTCCCCGAGGTCACCCGGCACGGTCAGAACAGCTACGCCCTTGCGGCCCAGAGCAGTGCGAACCGCGGTCTCCAGCATCTGCGGGAGTTGTTCCGGAGAGGTGATGGTGGCCCGGAAAACGGCCACGTCACTGAAGAGGGCATCGTTGTCGACTTCCTGGAAGTAGTCGCTGCCGAGCTCGGCAAGCGGCACCTGGCCGGCGATCGCCAGGACCGGGGTATGGCTCTTGGCTGCGTCGTACAGGCCGTTGAGGAGGTGGACGGAACCAGGTCCGACCGTGCCCATGCAGACTCCGAGGGTGCCGCTGAGCTGCGACTGGGCGCTCGCGGCGAATGCGGCAGCTTCCTCGTGCCGACATCCCACCCACTCCACGTCGTCGGTGGTACGGATGGCGTCGGTCAGAGGATTGAGCGCGTCTCCCACGACGCCGAAGACCTGGCGTACGCCAAGATCGCTGAGCGCGTCCACGATGACGTGCGCAACAGTACGAGCCACGTGAGTCCTCCAGATCAAACAGTGAAACGGTCGGGGTCGGCGGCCTTCCAGTCGGCCGCCCAGGACTGCGGAGGCTCGGCGAGAAGCCGTCCCGGCTCGAGCCACTCGTGTACATCTGCGTAGGAGCGCTCGGTGTGGGGGGCTATACGCCGGCGGAGCATGTGCGGGCGCAACTCGGCAGGATCGGTGACGCCCATGGACGCCATGATCTGCAGCGCACTGGATACGGTCGCTTCCTGGAAGCGCTGGACACGCGGTGCCTTGTCGCGGACGTCGAGAGCGCGGGCACGTCGTGGATCCTGCGTCGTCACACCGGTGGGGCAGGTATTCGTGTGGCACCGCTGGGCCTGGATGCAGCCGACGGCGAACATCATCGCCCGCGCCGCGTTGCCGTAGTCAGCGCCCTGTATCAAGCGTTTGACCAGATCAGTACCGGTGGCGATCTTGCCACTCGCCCCGACTTTGATCCTGTCGCGCAAGCCCGCACCGACAAGCGCGTTGTGCACCGTGAGCAGGCCCTCGGTGAGCGGTGCCCCCACGTGGTCGGCGAACTCCATGGGGGCGGCACCGGTGCCCCCCTCTCCTCCGTCTACGACGATGAAGTCGGGCGTCGTGCCTTCCGCCAGCATCGCCTTGCACACGGCGAGGAACTGCCGGCGGGATCCCACGCACAGTTTGAATCCTGTCGGCTTGCCGCCGGACAGCTCCCGCATCCTGGCGATGAACCGGACCAGTTCCCTGGGGGTGGAGAACGTTCTGTGGTACGGCGGCGAGATGACCGTCCGACCCTCGGGCACGTCCCGTACCTTCGCGATCTCGGCGTTGACCTTCGCACCTGGCAGGACGCCGCCAATGCCTGGCTTGGCCCCCTGAGAGAGTTTCAGGGAGACGCACTTGACGTGATCGTGCGCGGCCTTGTCGGCGAACTCGGCAGGATCGAAGTCACCGTCGCCGGTGCGGCATCCGAAGTACCCGGTGCCTATCTCCCAGATCAGGTCCCCGCCGGGCCTGAGGTGGTACTCCGACAGGCCGCCCTCACCGGTGTCCTGCGCGAAATTCCCCGCAGCTGCCCCACCGTTGAGCGCCAGGACGGCGTTGGCCGACAGCGAGCCGAAGCTCATCGCCGACACGTTGAGCAGCGCCATGTCGTAGGGGTGCTTGCAGTCGGGCCCGCCGACCCGCACCCGCGGCGGCGTCTCCGGCACCGGGCAGGGAGCCATCGACGGCACGAGGAATTCGTAGCCAGGCTGATAGACGTCCCGTTCGGTGCCGTACGGCTGCTCCGCGTCGGTACCCTTTGCCCGCTCGTAGACGAGGGTGCGGACATCCCGGTCGAAGGGGCGCCCATCGAAGTTCCGCTCAATGAAGTACTGCTGCAGTTCCGGGCGGATGCGCTCCAGAAGAAACCGGGCATGCCCCAGCACGGGATAGTTGCGCAGTACCGAATGCCGGCGCTGCAGCAAGTCGACCCCACCCACCAGCCCCAGCAGCGTGAGTGGGACAGCGGCCACCCACCACCAGGGCGAGAACCCGACCGCGGCCACGGCCGCCGCTATGCCGGCGGCCAGAGTGAGAGCGACGAAGACAGTGCGTATCACCCTTGGCTTTCTTGCCCTGGATCGGCGATCCACGCCTGCGATTTGACCCACACCTGAGGTGTCCGCGGCCTGGGTCGATGCAGTTTGCGGTTCAGAATCGTCCGGCGCATCGTCTGGGACACCAGCGGCGCGCTCGGAATCCCGCGTCGAGCGGATCGCCGTGATGGTCAGTGATGAACGCCGACAGCACAGGAGTGCAGCAGCTCACCGCTCCATGCCTACGCCACCGCCCCGGGGCGGGCCCCCACCGGTACGACTGGGGAAAGCATTTGCTCTTCGCTCATGGGCCTGTTGGCCCTGGGACGCGCAGGACACTGGTGAGTGGGGCCAGTACGCGCCATCCCATCGTTTCGTACAGGGCCCGCCCATCTGGCGTCGCGCCCAGCACGCCTGCTGTAGCCCCCTGCTCTGCGGCAGCTTCCGCGAGCCCGCGCATCACCACGCGGCCCAGGCCGCGGCGCTGGTGGGCCGGATCTGTCTCCACCTGGTCGACGACGGCGGTGGGGCCGGTGACAGCGATCTGTCCACGCGCGGCGAAAGCGCCGTCGGCCGTCCGCACCAGAGCGCGGGTAACGCCGGCACGTGTCCAGGTCGTCAGCTGATAGCCGGCTGGGATGGGGCCGGGGACCTGGGTGGGGGCGACGAGTAGGGAGGCGGACATCAGGTAGCCGGATCCGCCGGCGAGTTGCCAGCCCGGGGCCAGCCAGGGTTCGAGTGTTTCGGGTGGGACGAAGGCCTTCAACCAGACGCCGGGTGTGGTGGTGCGCTGGGTGATCTCTTGGACGGTCGCCTCGACCGCGGAGGACAGGACGTGGCGCATGACATGTCCGGGTAGGCCCACGTCGACGGTGAAGCCCCAGGGCGACGGCACAGGTTGGGCGGCACCGCGCGAGGCTGACCAACCGTGAACCCATGCCCGTACAGCCTCGTCCGTGCTTGCGAAAGGCAAGGCTTCCCCCTCATGCCAGTAACAGGTGCACCCCTCAGGTGATTATTACATCAGGAGGTCCACCGCGAGGGGAAGCTCGTCCCGGATGACCTTTGCAACGCTTCCTGGTCTCCCGCCTACGGCCGCTCGCCGACCCTGGTAGCGCAGTGACTCAGGCGGGGATGCCACGGTCCACACCGGCGGGGGCCGGCCGGCCGAGCAGTCTGACTTGCCGTCAAATGTTGTGCATCAGCATCCAGGTGGCGAACACCAGGAAGACCACCCCCGTCACCCGCTGCATGGCGTACCCCTTCCCCGTGGGTTCGGTCCCCTCAGGATTCTTGACCCAGCCCCGCTGCATTCGACTGTTCATCCGCCACAACAGCTGAGGACGGATGACCTGCACCAGGCCCAGAAGCAGGAACAGGCACATGAACACGATGAAGGCGGGGCTGGAACTGCCGCTGCCGGAGGCCACACGCACTATCGCACTGTGTTCCATGATTTCCCGCTCCTCTGACGTCTCCTCAGCAAACGTGCAGTCACATACGCGCCTTGACGTGTGCGGTCTTTCATGCGCGCAACGACGGTCAGGGCTTGTTTCGCCGACGAATCGCTACCGCGGCCAACACGAAGCCCAGCACGACGATCAGTACCTCCACCCACGCAGGGACGAAATCCGGTGCCCGGCCGCCCACCGCCGTCACGACCCACTCTCCGCCGGCCATACCCTTCCATTCCCTCGGTCGAGCCTCATGTGCAGCTTTGACGCGCGGCCGACGTTGCCGCCATCGCTGGTGGTCCGCCGTACGGTGTCACCGCGACGGACGACGCGCCTCGGACTCATCGCCGGTAGCGCCGCCCGGGGGCTCGTTCTGCAGCGCCGCGCGCATCGTGCGAAGCCGGCGGGTCTGCAGGTTGCCGTTGTAGATCATCCATCCGATGAAGACCACAGTGAGCACGGCCATGCCGATGGTCTGCCGTGGTCCGGCGGTGAGCGCGGTCAGCATGGTGATGGCACTGAAGAGCACCGCCAGGAAGACCAGCGCCGCCACGCGGTGCCGGCTTCGGTGCAGCCGCTGCCCGACCAGGTCGCGCATCGCGGTCCGCTCTTGCGGATCCGACGGCACCTCACCGGTTCGCAGCTTCCGGTCCAGTGACACGAGGCCGTTTGTCGTACCGCCCGCGGCCCGCTTCTCCCTGCGGCGCGCGACCAGCGCCACGCAGATCCCGCCAAGGGAAATGACCGCGGTGCGCACCACCACGGAGGGAAACGACCGCCCCGGGTACAGCAGCGTGATCAGGACACTGGCAGCAAGGACGGACAGAGCGATCTGCGCCCACAGGTGCCTCGCGAGGAACACGTTGATACGTTCCATGCCCGGCCTCCCTAGATCCGCTTCCTGGCCCGGACGGTCGTGAGCCGCATGGCGCACGCCACGGCCAAGAGGATCCAGGCCACCACGCAGTACGCCCAAGCCGTCGTCCCCGTTGCCGCACCGACCGAACTCGCCACCGCCCACACGGCCAGGACGAAACAGAGGGCGGTCCACGCGATGTCGGCGAACCGGACGCGTAGTTGAGCGCGCTGACGGGTGCCGGACTGCAACGTGCCGAGTCCAGTGACCTCGGCCCTCTTGCGCGGTTCCACGAAACGTCACTCCTCTCAGCCGGACTGGGTCTCCCGACTACCCGGGCCCTACGCACACACGCACCAAGTAGGCCTGCATATGCGGAAGTTGTTGATCCGTTTGCCTCTGATCGGAAAGCCACCCAAGGGCCTGTTCGACCCCACCATCGTTTGCCGAGGACCCTCGTTTGTGATGGATGGACGCGGGCACGAGCTGTTCACCGCAACAATGGCGAAGACCCTACGAGGAGGCGTGCCTCATGAGCGCAGGCGAAAAGGCCAAGGCGAAGACCGAGCAGGCTCAGGGAAAGGCCGAACAGGCTGTCGGAAAGGCCGTGGGGAACGACCGCATGGCCGCCGAGGGGCAGGCCAAGAAGAACACGGGTGACGCCCGCGAAGCCAAGGAAAAGGCCAAGGACGCCTTCAAGCACTGAGCCGCCCTCAGCGCATGAGAGGGGCTGTCCCGGGATGAACTGGGGCGGCCCCTCTTTCTCGTGTGCTCCGGAACAGCCGACCCTCCGAATACCGTCACCTGCTTGTGTCCGCAGCCTCCTGATCACCGGCAGCACACCTGGTCAATCGGCTGTGCGGCCTCCGACAGCTCACCTTTCGCCGTGTGGGCCGGCCGCCGTGCTCTAACCCCCTCATTCTCCGTCGATGGCATTCGACCCCCTCGCAGCGGACACCTGACAGGCTCCCCGCCTCGCCAACCTCCTCCATGTGTTTTGTCATGGGAGGTGGGGGCATTCGCAGCCTGCATCGAGGCGACGCGGGTATCGGCACCATGCTGCCCACGACGTTCCGCGGACGGGACCAGGCCGAATCAGATGACTAGGGGTTGGTCACGATGACCGTGGCACGGCAACAGGGCAGTGGGGGCGGCTCCAGCGGCCTGTACGACGTACTGGAGCTCATCCTCGATCGCGGACTCGTCATCGACGCTTTCATACGCGTCTCCGTCATCGGCATCGAGATCCTCACCATCGACGTACGGATCGTCGTCGCCAGCATCGACACCTACCTCCGCTTCGCCGAGGCATGCAACCGCCTCGACCTGGAATCCGGGCCCCGCAAACCAGCCGGCCTCACCGAACTGACGGAAACGCTGACCGAGTCCGGCGCCCGTGGCAAGACCAAGGGAGCCCTCTCCGGCGCCGCCGAAACCGTCTTCGGCGCCTACCAGCAGGCACGCGACGAGGGCAGAGCCCGTCAGAGCGAGCGCGCTGCGGACCGGGAAACGGAATGACGTGAATGGCGTGACGACTACGAGGGCTGACAGAGTCGTCCGCGCTCGCCCGCCGCAGTTCCAGGTCACTATCGGTGCACCGCCGCCGGACGGTCCGGGTAGCGGAAGGTGGTCTGTACCTGGTCACTGCTCTCCCTTTCGTCGATGCAGCGGTATCCGCTGACGGCGATGGTCTGCGTGCTGTCCGGCGGGGTGGAGATCATGGCCGTACGGGAGGTCCGCCCGGACTAGGCGGCAGGTGGGCTAGGGCTTCTGCGTCGGGTGCGTGCCCCCGCCGGCTTCTGAGAACCTGGTGACGAGGGGTGGTATCCCATGACCGGTTCGTGCGGCGAGCTGAATCCTGGCTTCGGGGACGCCGTTCTGCGTGACCTGGGTGCCGGTGTCTTCACCCTCGACGCGGCCGGGCTGATCACCTACGTCAATCCATGGGCGGAGCGTCTGCTGGTCCGGTCGGCGGCGCAGATGCTGGGGCGTGACGCGCATGATCTGCTCCACCGCAGCCCGGACGGCGGTCGGGTTCCGCCCGAGCGGTGCCTGCTGCGGGCTCCGCTCGCGGGCGGCACGGACGCGGTCGAAGGAAGCGAGGAGTACTTCCTGCGCGGGGACGGGGTCCTGCTGCCGATCATCTGGTCGGCGACGCCGCTGGTGCTTCGCAGTGGCGCGCCCAGCGGGCTGGTGATCGTCTTCAGCGACTTCAGCCTGCACCGGGACGCCGAAGACCGGGCGACCGCCCACACCGCCGCTCTGGAAGCGCTCACCGACCGGCTGAATCTCCTCTCGGAGGTTTCGTCGGTGCTCATGTCCCACATGGACGCCACCGTCGCCGTGCGCGAGCTGCTTCCCTTGCTGGTACCGGTACTCGGTCACTGGGCCGCTATCGACCTCGTCGACGCGCGATCCGGCGCCTTGCAGCGCGTCGCCGTGCGCAGCCCGGCCGATCCACGCCTCGCCGGGCAACTGACCGGCCCGCTTCCGCTGCCTGCGACGCAGCATCAGCCGGAGATCATCCGCGGCGACCGTCCGGTCCTGTTGCAGGCGACCGACATGCTGGATGCGGACGTGCCGCTCGCGACCACCCACCGGATCTTGTTCGAACGACTCGGCGGCCATTGGGCCACCGCCGTACCCGTCCGGTCCCGCCGGCGGTACTACGGCGTCCTGACCGTGGCACGAGCCGAAGAATCCCCTCCGCCGGCCGAGGCCGAGATGCGGCTGCTCGCCGACATCGGACGCCGTCTCGCGCTGGTGCTGGACAACCATCAGCTCTACGACGAGCAGCGCAATGTAGCAGAGACCATGCAACGCCAGCTGCTCGCCCCATTGCCGCAGGTCGACCACCTGCGCATGGCCGCCCGCTACCTGCCGGCGCAGCGCGCCCTGGAGATCGGCGGCGATTGGTACGACGCCTTCCTGCTCTCCGACGGCGTCATGGCCCTGGTGATCGGCGACGTGGTGGGCCACGATCTGCAGGCCGCGGTCCACATGGCCGAGGTACGGAACATGCTGCGCGCTCTGGCCTGGACCCACGTGGAACCCCCCAGCATGATCATGCAGCGGCTGGACGAGGCAGTGACCCACACCAGCGACGCACCCATGGCCACGCTGATCTTCGCCCGGATCGAAGGCCCGGAAGGAGGGCCTTGGCGGCTGCACTGGGTCAACGCCGGTCACCCTCCGCCGCTGCTGATCACGCGCGACGGAGGGACACGATTCCTCAGCGGCGGCCACGGGCCGCTGATCGGCATGAACACCACCTTGCACCTGGGCCTGACCTGGCCGGACGCGCGTGAGGAGCTACCGGCGGAGGCCACCGTCCTCTTCTACACCGACGGTCTGGTCGAGAGCCGGGAACGACCCATCGACGCCGGCATGGCCAGACTCCGCCACCACGCCTCCCTCCTGGCCAAGCGACTGCACGCCGGGACCATCGACGACTTCTGCGATGAACTCCTGCGGCGCCTCTCCCCTCACGGCGACGACACAGCCCTGCTGGCCCTGCGCCTCCCACCGGCCGGAGCCGGCGCCCGCGACGACCACAGTCCGCCGCCCCCACCGCAGGACCCTCACAGCCCCGCCGCCCCGGAACGGGCCGCTCCCGGTTCACTCCAGGAACAGGCTCCCGTCCAGGACCCCACACGAGCGACCCGCGAGGCCCTGGGCCCGCCGGACAGACCCGACATGTAGCACCCGCGTGACAGTCAGAAGCGTCGTCCTGGGATTACTCCGGGAGATACGTGAGGGCGGTTGTTCCCATGAACGCCGCCCTACGTCCTCTCGAGTCGTCCGCGAAGTCAGTAATTCAGGTGAGGCCACCCGGTCGAGTTGCCCGCCCTCTGGTGGGGGACGCGCGCCGTCCTGAGGTGATGGCCGTCCGAACGACCTGGCGGTACCTCGATCGCCGGCTGACGGCGGCGTGCACCACCATGTTCACCCCAGTACAGGACGCTACCGGCAGCCAGGGCAAAGCCGATTCCCGCGCCCACCAAGGCACCGAAGGCACCTCCCGAGGCGAAGCCGAGCACGGCTCCGGTCAGCAAGCCCGCCAGCGAGGCACGGATGAAGTACCTGCGAATCCTCTCGTCCACCACAATCACCGCCTTTCACAGGGCTCTCTGCCCAGCCCTCCAGCAACTAACCGGCGATTCGTCAGACCAGGTGAATGATCGGCAGTTTCGGCAAGGCCTGAAATAGAGGCCAGCAGACTGGGAAGGTTCCTCCTTCACAGACGGTCCGTTAATACCAGCTTGGCGAGAGCCAGTTACTGTCGCCTTTTCAGTTCAGGGGGGCGTCGCCAGGCCATCTCGAAGTCGACGGTCAGGTGTTGGAGCCGCCGCTGGTGTGGCGTTGTCCGGAGCGGCTGCCGTGCCAGTCCAGCACCAGGGTGGTGGCGTCGTCCGCCAGGGAGCCCCCGCACGCGTCGAGTACCGCTGCGGTCAGGGCTCTGACCACTTCGCGTGGGTGCTCGTCGCGGGAGTCGCGGACCAGGGACGGCAGGTCGACCGCGGCCGCGCGGCGTTCCCGCATGCCGTCGGTGAGCAGCACCAGTCGGTCGTCCGGCTCCAGCCGCAGCCGCTGCACCTCGTACCTGACGGGGGCGGGCACCCCGAATGGCAGGTTGACCTTGAGGGGCAGTTCCTCCACCCGGCCTTCGCGCAGCCGCAGGGGCCAGGGGTGGCCGGCGTTGACCAGCTCGCAGGCTCCGGTGTCCAGCTGAACTCGCAGTAGCTGGCCGGTGGTCATGCCGCGGGCGTGGCGGGAGAGCGCCCGGTGTGCGGTGTAGGCCTGATCGAGGATGCTGTGCCCTGCGCGGCGGGCTCCGCGCAGGGCGTTGACGGTCAGCGTGGCCAGCAGCGCGGAGGCCGTGTCGTGGCCCATCGCGTCGGTGATCGACAGGTGGAGGGTGTCCTGGTCGAGGGCGTAGTCGTAGGTGTCGCCGCCGATGTCGTCGGCCGGGGCCAGACCGCCCGCCAGGGTGAAGTGGGCCGCCTCGCAGCAGGACGCCGACGGCAGCAGCTGGTGCTGGATCTCCGCGGCCAGACTCATCGTGGTGGTGCGCCGGCCCCAGTGGTAGAGATCCGTGAAGCGGCGGTCGGTCACCACTATGTAGGCCAGCGCGTGCGCCGCCCGGCCCACCGCCTCATGTACCGCGTCGTCCGCGTACGGCACGATCAGCTCCAGGACGCCGATGCAGTCACCTCGGTTCGTCACCGGCGCCACCAGCCGGCAACCGCCCTCGACGTCCTCCTGGTGCAGTCGCTGGGACCGCAGCACCCGGTCGTAGACGCTGCCCGCCAGCGCGATCCGCTCCGCCTCGCCTCGCGCCTGGGCGGCTGTGCCGGCCCTCGGTAGCCGTACTGCTTCATGCCCGAGCATGTCGACGAACAGAAACGACACCTCCGCCGCCGAGAACCGCTTCTCCAGGTTCCGGGCGACCACGTCCACCGACTCCACCGGCGCGGCATCCTCCGCCGCCCGCAGCACCTCGTCCAGGCCCAAGCCCGCATCACCGGCCACAGCCACCTCCCCAGTCCACACCAACCGGGTTCCCGGCAGCCGGGGTATGGATGCGCCCGGCCGCGCTGCCGCGCGTAGGTCCGCAGTGGTTCGCGCGAGGACGCTGGGCACCGGCACCGGGCACCGGTCCCGAGCGTCGGGGCGGCGCACACCACTACCGCAAGCGGGTCATAACCGTTTAATATTCTCCGAACCTCTGCCGGAACTACGACGCTGCCCGCGTCGTGGTCACCGTTCGCCTCCCCGCAGGCACCCGGAAGGGGCTTCTTCATGACCTGCACTCCGAGCGAAGGCCCGGCAGGCTCCGACTGGCGTGATCAAGCGGCTTGCGTCGGAGAAGATCCCGAGATCTTCTTCCCTCTCTCAGACCTCGCGGCTCCGCATGCCGAAGCCACCCTGGCCCGCGCGATATGCCGCCGCTGCCCCGTGATCATCGCGTGCCGCACCTGGGCACTCGAGCACGGTGAGGACGACGGCATCTGGGGCGCCACGACGGCCGCCCAGCGCCGCGCCATCCGACGAGCGACCACAGAATCCCCGGCAGCGTCCAGGCGCCACAGCGACGGGCTGGGAGAGCCGTCCGAGTTAGCGGTCCGGATGCACGCCGTACCGCGGCAGCGCCTGCTCGGGAGGGCCCGCGTGGCCGGCCACCCCGGTTCGCGGGACGGCCTTGGTCAGGCGGCGCTCTTCTTATGACGCCGGCCGGCGCGGGCAAGGGCGTCGATGAGGTCCTCGCGGCTCATCTTCGACCGGCCCGGCAGCTCCAGCTCGGTCGCCCGCTGGTACAGGTCCGCCTTGCTCAGCTTCTGCAGCTCCCGTTTCCCGCTGGTCGCGGCGCTTCGGGAGCGGTTCGAGGTTGCTCCGGTCTTCTTCGGCGGCGCCTTCCGCGTCGGAGTCTTCGCCGCCCTGCCGGCCGCACCCTTGCGAGCGGTCCTGCCCGGCGCGGACGTCCGCTCGGCGGTCGGCTCCTCTCCCCCACTACGACCGGAGCGGGCGGCCTTGAGGCTGCCCTCGAGGACCTTCATCAGGTCGATGACGTTGGTCGCCTCGGGCGGCGCATCGGCCGTGGCGACCTCCTGGCCCTCTGCCTTGGCCTTGACCAGCTCACGCACCTTCTCCTGGTAGGTGTCGCGGTACCGCTTCGGATCCCAGTCGGTGCTCAGCGCGTCGACCAGCTGCAACGCCATGTCCACCTGCTTGCCCTGACCCGCCTTTCCGGAGGGCAGTTCGGGCAATTCCTTGCTCGGATCGCGGACCTCGTCCGCCCAGTGCAGGGTCTGCAGCACCAGCACCCTGTCCTCCGCGCGAAGGGCGGTCAGGTACTGCTTGTTGCGCATCACGAAAGTGGCGATCCCGACCTTGTTCGTCCGCAGCAGGGCCGCGCGCAACAGCTCGTAGACCTTGGTGTACTCCTTGCCACGGGGCGCGATGTAGTAGGTGCGATCGAAGTACACCGGCTCGATGGCGTCCAGGTCGACGAAGCCGGAGATCTCGATGCTCTGCGAACGCCCCGGCGCGACCTCATCCAGCTCGTCCGGCTCGACCACGACGTACTGGCCCTCGCCCACCTCGAAGCCCTTCACGATGTCGCCCGTGCCGACCTCGTCACCGGTGCGCTCGTTCACCCGTCGGTTGCGGATCCGGTCGGAGGTGCCGCGCTGCAGCTGGTGGAAGTGCACCGTGTGGTCCTCGGTCGCGGTGTACAGCCCCACCGGCACCGTGACCAGCCCGAACGTGATCACACCGGTCCAGATCGCCCGCGCCATACCCCTGCTCCGTCCCGGCCGTCCGGCCACTCCCGGCACGACGGCCGGTGCTGCGCGCCTTGCCTCCACGCTCGCACCGCCCACTCCTCCTCGCGCGCCGGGCGGCCAGGTCAGCCGCCCGAACGGGCCCCGACCGCAGGCGGCGAGGCGCCGTGACGTCGTAGCGGGCCGAATGTGCGCGTACACGATGCGTAGGGACGCGCCTGCGCCGGGGATCCCAGGTCCTTGCGGTGTCCGGCCGGGACTGGGACTCGTGCATCTGTCAAGCCCCGAAATGCAGTGCCGTGACGGGGCAGGCACGCGGCATGCCTACTGGATGCACCGGGGCCGCAGGACAGAGCGGCTCCCCCACGAAGGAGTCCCCCTCATGTCCCTCACCGCCCCCACCACCCCCGGCACCTCCCGTAAGCGGCGACTGGCCCTGCTGG